>NZ_CP013611.1:2400000-3105000 GCF_001482385.1 Pseudoalteromonas rubra | reverse complement strand
AAAATACCTGGAATATTTTTGAACAGCTATGCTGACTCGACGAACATAAGGCAGGAAGCCTGGAGTCACCACCGCTTTGCAGCATGAGGAGGAGGTGAGCGCAAGGACCCACATGGATGTGGGGAGGCGGGAGCAATTATCGAGATGTGCAATGGGCGTCGCTACATGGATGTACTTCCACACCGCATTTTCCATCGCCATATTTCAGGCAATATAAAAAGGCCACCGAAGTGACCTTTTTTATAATGCTTATTGCATTAACTAAAGTCGATATTACTCAACGATAGTTACAACTAGCACCTACATTACCCTGTAGAGAGCGCCACCTATCGTGCAAAGGGCTAATGACACAGTGCTTGCACTGGCATTTCCTTTGCGCAAGGGCGACGAGTGAACGAAGCACCGCTTCGCAGCAAGAGGAGGTGAGCGCAAGGATGCGCGATGGGCGTCGCTACAAGGATGTACTTCCACACCGCATTTTCCATCGCTATATTTCAGGCATTAAAAAAGGCCACCGAAGTGACCTTTTTTACAATGCTTATTGCATTAACTAAAGTCGATATTACTCAACGATAGTTGCAACTAGCACCTACACTACCCTGTAGAAGGCGCCACCTTCACATGATGACTTTCACTCAGGCATTAAAAAAGGCCGCCTAAGCGACCTTTTTCACAGTGTTACTGCAATCTGTAGATTATTCTACGATTGTAGCTACAACACCAGCACCAACTGTACGGCCACCTTCACGGATCGCGAAACGTAGACCTTCGTCCATCGCGATTGGAACGATTAGCTCAACAGTCATCTTGATGTTGTCACCAGGCATTACCATTTCTACGCCTTCTGGAAGCTCAACGTTACCAGTTACGTCAGTTGTACGGAAGTAGAACTGTGGACGGTAGCCTTTGAAGAATGGAGTATGACGGCCACCTTCATCTTTAGACAGTACGTATACTTCTGAAGTGAACTTAGTGTGTGGGTTGATTGAACCAGGCTTACAAAGAACCTGACCACGCTCAACTTCATCACGCTTAGTACCACGTAGAAGTGCACCGATGTTCTCACCTGCACGACCTTCGTCAAGCAGCTTACGGAACATTTCAACACCAGTACAAGTTGTCTTCGTAGTTTCTTTGATACCTACGATTTCAACTTCGTCGTTCACGTTGATGATACCAGCTTCAACACGGCCAGTTACAACAGTACCACGACCCTGGATTGAGAATACGTCTTCGATAGGCATGATGAACGGCTTATCGATGTCACGCTCTGGCTCTGGGATGTAAGAATCTAGTGCTTCTGCAAGCTCAACGATCTTGTCTTCCCACTCTTTCTCGCCTTCTAGCGCTTTAAGAGCTGAACCCTGGATTAGAGGCAGGTCATCACCTGGGAAGTCGTACTCAGAAAGAAGTTCACGAACTTCCATCTCTACTAGCTCTAGTAGCTCTTCGTCGTCAACCATGTCACATTTGTTCATGAATACGATGATGTAAGGTACACCAACCTGACGAGAAAGTAGGATGTGCTCACGTGTTTGAGGCATAGGACCGTCAGTTGCAGCAACTACCAGGATCGCGCCGTCCATCTGAGCAGCACCAGTGATCATGTTTTTAACGTAGTCAGCGTGTCCAGGACAGTCAACGTGCGCGTAGTGGCGAGTTGGAGTGTCATACTCAACGTGTGAAGTTGAGATTGTGATACCACGCTCACGCTCTTCTGGAGCGTTATCGATTGATGCGAAGTCTTTCGCTTCACCACCGTATACTTTTGCAAGTACGTTAGTGATTGCTGCAGTTAGGGTAGTTTTACCGTGGTCAACGTGGCCGATAGTACCAACGTTAACGTGCGGTTTCGAACGTTCAAACTTTTCTTTTGCCATTTTAAAAATTCCTATAAAGAAATTAAAGTCCAGCCCTAAGACCGGACCGAACTAAAATTACTTAACAGCGCGAGCTGCAATAATTGCGTCAGCAACGTTTTTCGCCGCTTCTGCGTACTTGGAAAATTCCATTGAGTACGAAGCTCGACCTTGTGTTGCAGAACGAAGATCAGTTGCATAACCAAACATTTCAGACAACGGGACCTGAGCATTAACTTGCTTCAGACCACCAAATGAGTCGTCCATACCTTCGATTATGCCTCGACGACGGTTCAGGTCGCCAACGACATCACCCATGTTTGCTTCAGGGGTGGTGACTTCTACCTTCATAACAGGTTCAAGAATAACTGGCTGCGCATCAAGCGCGCCTTTCTTAAAGCCCATTGCGCCGGCAATCTTAAACGCCATCTCGTTTGAGTCAACATCATGGAATGAGCCATCAAACAAGGTAGCTTTCACACCCAGCATAGGATAACCAGCAAGGACACCTTGCTTCATCTGTTCCTGGATGCCTTTGTCAACCGCAGGAATATATTCCTTAGGTACCACACCACCTACGATTTCATTAACGAACTCGTAAATTGGTGCGTCTTCATCAGCAACTTCCATAGGTTCGAGCTTCAACCAAACGTGACCATATTGGCCGCGTCCGCCTGATTGACGTACGAATTTACCTTCGGCTTCAACCGAACCGCGGATCGTTTCACGATAAGCAACTTGAGGCTTACCTACGTTACATTCAACGCTGAATTCACGCTTCATGCGATCTACGATGATATCCAGGTGGAGTTCACCCATACCTGAAATAATGGTTTGGCCTGATTCTTCGTCGGTTTCAACTCTGAAAGACGGGTCTTCCGCAGCCAGCTTACCTAGCGCGATACCCATTTTTTCTTGGTCAGCAACGGTCTTAGGCTCTACTGCAACTGAAATCACTGGCTCTGGAAATTCCATACGCTCTAACGTGATAACAGCATCATGAGCACAAAGCGTGTCACCTGTGGTGACGTCCTTCATACCAATTGCAGCGGCAATGTCCCCGGCACGAACTTCTTTAATCTCTTCGCGCGAGTTAGAGTGCATCTGAACGATACGTCCAAAGCGCTCTTTCTTGCCTTTAACTGGGTTATAAACCGAGTCACCCTGACCTACTGTGCCGGAATAAACTCGGAAGAAGGTAAGCGTACCAACAAACGGGTCAGTGGCGATTTTGAACGCCAGAGCTGAAAACGGCGCATCATCGTCCGCAGGACGCGTTGCTTCGCTTTCGTCATCCAGGATACCCTGGATCTCTTTAACCTCTGTTGGAGACGGCATGTATTCAATCACGGCATCAAGCACAGCCTGAACACCTTTATTCTTGAATGCACTACCACAGCTCATTGGCACAATTTCATTGTTCAATGTACGCTGACGGATCGCGGCCTTAATTTCGGCCTCGCTCAGTTCACCTTCTTCAAGATATTTGTCCATTAGCTCTTCAGAAGCTTCTGCGGCAGATTCGAGTAGCTCTGCGCGCCACTCTTCTGCCAGCTCCTGAAGCTCTGCCGGGATCTCTTCATAGTTGAAAGTCATCCCCTGGTCTTCAGCATTCCAGTTGATGGCTTTCATCTTGATGAGATCGATAACACCTTTAAATTCATCTTCAGCACCGATTGGTAACTGAATTGGCACAGGTGCAGCGCCAAGACGCTTTTTCACCTGATCCACAACGGCCAGAAAATCTGCACCGGTACGGTCCATTTTGTTGACGAAAATCATGCGAGGTACTTCGTACTTGTTCGCCTGACGCCAAACGGTTTCCGTTTGTGGTTGTACACCTGATGAAGCACATAATACGACTACAGCGCCATCTAGTACACGTAATGAACGTTCTACTTCGATGGTGAAGTCTACGTGTCCGGGAGTATCGATGATGTTTATACGATGCTCATCAAACTGAGCATCCATCCCTTTCCAGAAACACGTGGTCGCAGCTGAAGTGATGGTAATACCACGCTCCTGCTCCTGCTCCATCCAGTCCATAGTTGCGGCACCATCATGCACCTCACCAATTTTGTGAGACAGGCCCGTGTAATAAAGTACACGTTCCGTGGTGGTGGTTTTCCCCGCATCTACGTGAGCACAAATACCGATATTACGGTAACGCTCAATAGGAGTTGTACGTGCCATATTATCCTCTTAAAGGTCTTGGGCAGATTACCAACGGTAGTGAGCGAATGCTTTGTTCGCTTCAGCCATACGGTGAACGTCTTCACGTTTCTTAACCGCAGTGCCTTTGTTGTCAGCAGCGTCGATCATTTCTTGAGCCAGACGAAGGCCCATTGACTTCTCGCCGCGCTTACGTGCAGCTTCAACCAACCAACGCATACCTAGTGCGTTGCGACGAACTGGACGTACTTCAACTGGTACCTGGTACGTAGAACCACCAACACGGCGAGATTTAACCTCAACCTGTGGACGTACGTTCTCAAGTGCAGACTCGAAGATTTCTAGGTGCGACTTGCCTGATTTTTCAGCAGCCACGTCTAGCGCACCATATACGATTTTTTCAGCAGTAGACTTCTTACCGTCAAGCATTACTACGTTAACGAATTTAGCAAGAAGCTCTGATCCGAACTTCGGATCTGGAAGAATTTTACGTTGACCTATTACGCGTCTTCTAGGCATTTTCTTTCTCCGGTATCTTCAGGTTCGTCTTACTACGACGAATTCCCAAAACAAAATATATAAATTAAAACTTAAGTGCTTGGCCTTACTAACGGAGAACCATTAGCCCTTAGGACGTTTTGCACCGTACTTAGAACGACCTTGTTTACGGTCATTTACGCCAGCACAGTCCAGCGCGCCACGTACTGTGTGGAAACGCACACCTGGTAAGTCTTTAACACGACCACCACGGATTAGGATAACACTGTGCTCTTGCAAGTTGTGGCCTTCACCACCAATGTAAGATGTTACTTCGAAGCCGTTCGTTAGACGAACACGCGCTACTTTACGTAGTGCAGAGTTTGGCTTCTTAGGTGTAGTTGTATATACACGAGTACATACACCACGCTTTTGAGGACAAGCTTTAAGAGCAGCTGAGTTGCTCTTAGTAACCTTGCTGCGACGTGGCTTACGTACTAGCTGGTTAATAGTTGCCATTAAATAGCTCCTGAATTAATAAAAATTACTACTGAAAAAATCAAATTTCGCCAATTTAAGCGTTCTGTTATTCGAACGAATAAATGGGTGGCGGAATTTTAATGAGCAAAGTTTAACCTGTCAACCAAAACAACTAAAAAGGCAGCGTTAAAGCTGCCTTTTTATTGCAATTGACGTGTTTTTCGTCAATTTTAGTCTTGGCCACCAAGCAAGTCTGCATTTAGTGCGTCTGTCAGTGCCTGAGATGCTTCTTCAGCACTTACAGTTTGCTCTTCAACTGCAGCTTCATTTTGCTTACGACGGTTGATGCGATCTAAGTGGTAAGAGAAACCGGTACCCGCTGGGATCAGACGACCCACGATAACGTTTTCTTTCAGACCACGAAGCTCATCACTCTTACCATTTACTGCGGCTTCAGTCAGGACACGTGTCGTCTCCTGGAACGAGGCTGCAGAGATGAAAGACTCTGTTGCCAGTGAGGCTTTAGTAATACCCATCAGCTGAATTTCGAACTTCGCTGGGATCTTACCTTGTTTCTCTAGCTCACGGTTTGCAATATTAACGCGCGCCACTTCGGCTTGTTCGCCAGCCAGGAACTCACTGTCACCACCATCAAGGATGATACATTTACGTAGCATCTGACGAATGATGGTTTCGATGTGCTTGTCGTTAATCTTTACACCCTGTAGACGATATACTTCTTGTACTTCGTTTACGATGTAGTTAGATACGTCAGTCACACCACGCAGACGTAAGATGTCGTGCGGAGATTCAGGACCATCGGCGATAACTTCACCTTTAGATACCTGCTCACCCTCGAACACGTTCAGCTGACGCCATTTCGGGATCATTTCTTCGTATGCATCACCCTCTTCCGGTGTAATCACCAGGCGCTTCTTACCTTTGGTTTCTTTACCAAAGCTAACGGTACCTGTGATTTCTGCCAGGATTGCTGGATCTTTCGGCTTACGCGCTTCAAACAAGTCAGCAACTCGAGGTAGACCACCCGTGATATCACGAGTCTTCGAACCTTCCTGAGGAATACGTGCCAGAACGTCACCCGGCTGTGCCGTTGCACCATCTGTGATTTCGATGGTGGTGAACGAAGGCAGACGAATTTCCTGCAGGCCACGCTCTTCATTTTCGATGATCAGCTTAGGCTCTTTTGCATTCACCTTAGCAAGGTCTTTAACAACCACACGCGTCAGACCAGTTAGCTCGTCTGTTTGTGCTTCAGTGTTAGAATCGTCGATGTCGCTGAACGATACTTTAGACTCGTGCTCGATGATGATTGGGTGACTATGCGGGTCCCAGGTCGCGACTATGTCGTTACCTTTCACTTCTGCACCGTCACTCACTGACAATACGGCACCGTAAGGCACTTTATAGCGCTCTTTCTCACGGCCTTGTTCGTCAATAACCGTAATTTCGGTTGAACGTGAGGTGATCACGATCTTGCCGTCGGTATTGATTACGAACTTCGCATTGTGCAGCTTCATGCTACCATTGTTCTTAACCTGAACGCTGTTTTCTGCAGACGCTCGAGATGCCGCACCACCGATGTGGAAGGTACGCATCGTAAGCTGAGTACCCGGCTCACCGATTGACTGTGCCGCGATAACACCAACAGACTCACCCGCGTTAATGATGTGGCCACGTGCCAGGTCACGACCGTAACAATTAGCACACACACCAAAGTCGTTTTCACAGGTGATAACTGAACGTACTTTTACTTCGTCCACTGAGTGCTCTTCTAACAGGTCACACAGCTTCTCATCAAGCATCACGTTACGTTCAACCAGCACTTCGTCAGTGCCAGGGATAACCACGTCTTCTGCTACAACACGACCTAATACACGCTCACGCAATGGCTCTACAACGTCACCACCTTCAATCAGCGGCTTCATTACAGTCCCTTCAAGGGTACCACAATCTGTTTCGTTGATGACCAAGTCTTGTGCAACGTCTACCAGACGACGAGTCAGGTAACCCGAGTTCGCTGTCTTAAGTGCGGTATCCGCTAGACCTTTACGCGCACCGTGCGTCGAGATGAAGTACTGTAGTACGTTCAGACCTTCACGGAAGTTTGCTGTAATAGGTGTTTCGATGATTGAACCATCCGGACGTGCCATCAGGCCACGCATACCGGCTAGCTGACGGATCTGAGCTGCACTACCACGTGCGCCCGAGTCGGCCATCATGAACACTGAGTTGAAAGAATCTTGCTCTTCTTCTTCACCCTGCGCATTCACAACCGTGTCTTTCGACAAGTTCGCCATCATCTCGCGTGATAAGTTTTCATTAACACGTGACCAGATATCGATAACTTTGTTGTATTTCTCACCCGCAGTTACAAGACCAGACTGGAATTGCTGGTTAATTTCAGTAACTTCAGCTTCTGCTGCTTCGATGATGCCTGTTTTAGTTGGTGGGATTTCCATATCGTTGATACCGATAGAAACACCTGACTTCATCGCGTAGTGGAAACCGGTGTACATCACCTGGTCCGCGAAGATAACAGTATCTTTCAGACCCAGACGACGATAACACTCGTTCAACAGGCCAGAGATCTGCTTTTTACCTAGCGCACGGTTGATTAGTTCAAACGGTAGGCCAGTCGGCATGATCAAAGACAGGATGGCACGACCAACCGTGGTTTCAACCACCTCAGTCACGTCTTTGCGTTCACCTGTTTCGCCATCAATGTGGACTTCTGCGATACGTACTTTTACGCGTGCATGTAGTTCTGCCGCGCCAGTACGGTATGCTTTTTCAGCTTCTTTCGCATCTTTGAAGACAATGCCTTCACCTTTTGCATTGATGCGGTCACGCGTCATGTAGTACAGACCCAATACAACGTCCTGTGAAGGTACGATGATTGGCTCACCGTTCGCAGGAGACAGGATGTTGTTGGTCGACATCATTAGCGCACGTGCTTCAAGCTGTGCTTCCAGTGTCAACGGTACGTGTACCGCCATTTGGTCACCATCGAAGTCAGCGTTATACGCCGCACACACTAGCGGGTGCAGGTGGATTGCTTTACCTTCGATTAGTACCGGTTCAAACGCCTGGATACCTAGTCTGTGAAGTGTCGGTGCACGGTTCAGTAGAACCGGGTGCTCACGGATCACTTCGTCAAGTACGTCCCAAACCTCTGGTACTTCACGCTCTACCATCTTCTTTGCAGCTTTGATGGTAGTCGCCATGCCACGGCGCTCTAGTTTGCCGTAGATGAATGGCTTGAATAGCTCAAGTGCCATTTTCTTAGGCAGACCACACTGATGTAGTTTCAGTGTAGGACCAACTGTGATTACAGAACGGCCAGAGTAGTCTACACGCTTACCTAGCAGGTTTTGACGGAAACGACCTTGCTTACCTTTGATCATGTCTGCAAGCGACTTCAGAGGACGCTTGTTAGAACCAGTGATCGCACGACCACGACGACCGTTATCTAGTAGTGCATCCACCGCTTCTTGCAACATACGCTTTTCGTTACGTACGATGATGTCTGGTGCCGCCAGGTCAAGTAGACGCTTAAGACGGTTGTTACGGTTGATAACACGACGGTATAAATCGTTCAGATCAGATGTCGCAAAACGACCACCATCCAGTGGTACAAGTGGACGTAGATCAGGTGGCAGAACTGGTAGTACGCTCATTACCATCCACTCAGGGTTGTTACCTGACTGGTGGAATGCTTCCATCAACTTAAGACGCTTAGTAATTTTCTTACGCTTTGTTTCAGAGTTGATAGTCGGCAGCTCTTCACGCATTTCGGCGATTAGCTGACCCAGGTCCAAATCACGTAGCAGATCAAGTACCGCTTCGGCACCCATCTTCGCTTCGAATTCATCACCATGCTCTTCCAGTGCATCCAGGTACTCTTCTTCACCTAATAGCTGACCACGCTCAAGCGTTGTCATACCAGGTTCAGTTACTACGAATGATTCGAAGTAAAGTACACGCTCGATATCACGAAGCGTCATGTCCAGCATCAGGCCGATACGAGACGGCAATGATTTAAGGAACCAAATGTGTGCAACTGGGCTAGCCAGCTCAATGTGACCCATGCGGTCACGGCGTACTTTAGTCAGTGTAACTTCAACGCCACACTTCTCACAGATCACACCACGGTGCTTTAAGCGCTTGTACTTACCACACAAACACTCATAATCTTTTACTGGGCCGAAGATACGGGCACAGAATAAGCCGTCACGCTCAGGCTTGAAAGTACGGTAGTTAATTGTCTCAGGTTTCTTTACCTCACCGTAAGACCATGAACGCACCATGTCCGGCGAAGCAAGACCAATACGAATTGCATCGAATTCTTCGGTCTTATTTTGTTGCTTCAGAAACTTAAGTAAGTCTTTCACCTTAGCTCTCCTGTCGGAGTTAATCTTGAGGGCAAGCCTGGGCTCACCCCTTCATTCTTTTCAGTCCGGTCTGGGCCGCTTACGCGGCCCGGCGGATCAACTTTCTTCCAATTCGATGTTGATACCCAGCGAGCGGATCTCTTTCAACAATACGTTGAATGATTCCGGCATGCCCGGTTCCATCTTATGGTTGCCGTCCACGATGTTCTTATACATCTTAGTACGGCCGTTTACGTCATCCGACTTCACTGTCAACATTTCTTGTAGCGTGTAGGCAGCACCGTATGCTTCAAGTGCCCATACCTCCATCTCACCGAAACGCTGACCACCGAACTGTGCCTTACCACCCAGCGGCTGCTGAGTAACCAGGCTGTAAGAACCGGTAGAACGTGCGTGCATTTTGTCATCAACAAGGTGGTTCAGTTTCAGCATATACATGTAGCCAACTGTTACCTGACGCTCAAATGCATCACCAGTACGACCATCATATAGCGTTACCTGACCACTTCTTGGATAACCACCCAGCTCTAGCATGTCTTTGATTTCAGCTTCGCGTGCACCGTCAAATGCTGGCGTTGCGATTGGCAGACCACCTTTAAGGTTGTGTGCCAGACGACGGATCTCATCATCAGAGAAGTTAGCAATATCAACTTTCTGACGGCAATCACCGATTTCGTAGGCTTGCTTGATGAAATCGCGCATTTCGTGGAGTTCACGTTGCTCTTTCATCATGTCTTCAATGCGCTCACCAATACCGCGTGCAGCAAGACCCATGTGAGTTTCAAGGATCTGACCGATGTTCATCCGCGATGGTACACCCAGCGGGTTCAGAACGATGTCTACCGTACGACCTTTTTCATCGTAAGGCATGTCTTCAACAGGCACGATAGTAGAGATAACACCCTTGTTACCGTGACGACCCGCCATCTTATCACCCGGTTGGATGCGACGCTTAACAGCCAGGTAAACCTTAACGATCTTCAGTACGCCCGGCGCCAGATCATCACCTTGGGTGATCTTGCGACGTTTGTTTTCAAACTTCTTATCGTATTCTGCTTTCAGCTCGTCGTACTGCGCAGCCAGTTGCTCTAGTTCAGCTTGCTGCTCTTCGTCAGCCAGGCTTTGCGTTAGTAGCTTTTCAGCGTTCAGGTCTGCGATCTTGTCTTCGCTCAGACCAGCACGTACCAGCAGGTCACGCGCACGAGTCAGAATACCACCTTCAAGGATACGGAATTCTTCGTTGAAGTCTTTCTTCGCTTCGCGAAGCTGCATGTCTTCAACTTCCAATGCACGCTTGTCTTTCTCTACGCCATCACGGGTAAAGACCTGAACGTCGATAACCGTACCAGATACAGAGTTAGGTACACGTAGCGAGCTGTCTTTCACGTCAGACGCTTTTTCACCGAAGATAGCACGTAGTAGCTTTTCTTCAGGCGTCAACTGCGTTTCACCTTTCGGTGTTACTTTACCAACCAGGATATCGCCGCCTTTTACTTCAGCACCGATGTATACAACACCTGATTCGTCCAGCTTACCTAGCGCAGACTCACCAACATTCGGGATATCCGCTGTGATCTCTTCTGGACCAAGCTTAGTATCACGAGCGATACACTGCAGTTCCTGAATGTGGATCGTAGTTAGGCGATCTTCCTGAACTACACGCTCTGAAAGTAGGATTGAATCCTCGAAGTTGTAACCATTCCACGGCATGAATGCCACGCGCAGGTTTTGACCAAGAGCCAGGTCGCCCAGGTCAGTCGAAGGACCATCCGCCAGAACGTCACCACGGACAACCGGCTCACCAACCATACAAGTTGGTTTTTGGTTGATACAGGTGTTCTGGTTAGAACGGGTGTATTTCGTCAGGTTGTAGATGTCGATACCCGCTTCACCAGGTACGCGCTCTTCTTCGTTCACGTTAACAACGATACGGCTTGCATCTGCATACTTCACCACACCGCCACGCTTAGCAACAATGGTTACACCAGAGTCTTTTGCCAGCGTACGTTCAATACCTGTACCTACCAGCGGCTTGTCTGCGCGCAGTGTTGGTACAGCCTGACGTTGCATGTTCGATCCCATCAATGCACGGTTCGCATCATCGTGTTCAAGGAATGGGATAAGTGCCGCTGCCACAGAGATAACCTGCTGTGGAGATACATCCATATACTGGATGCTGTCGCTTGGCATAAAGGTTGATTCACCTTTATAACGACATGGGATCAGTTCTTCTGCAAACTGGTTTTCTTCAGTCAGGTTAGTGTTCGCCTGTGCGATTACGAACTGACCTTCTTCAATTGCAGACAGGTAATCAACGTCATCCGTTACGACGCCATCAACCACTTTACGATATGGTGTTTCAAGGAAACCATAATCGTTGGTACGTGCGTACGTAGACAATGAGTTGATCAGACCGATGTTTGGACCTTCAGGCGTTTCGATTGGACAAACACGACCGTAGTGCGTTACGTGTACGTCTCGAACCTCGAAGCCAGCACGCTCACGAGTCAGACCACCCGGACCAAGTGCAGAAATACGACGCTTGTGCGTTACTTCTGACAGCGGGTTGTTCTGATCCATAAACTGAGACAGCTGTGAAGAACCAAAGAATTCTTTAACGGCAGCAGAAATTGGCTTAGCGTTGATCAGATCCTGAGGCATTACATTATCCAGATCACCCAAGCTCAGACGCTCACGTACAGCACGCTCAACACGTACTAAACCAACGCGGAACTGGTTTTCTGCCATTTCACCTACAGAACGGATACGACGGTTACCTAAGTGGTCGATATCGTCCACATCACCTTTACCGTTACGGATGTCGATCAACACCTTCATTACGCTAACAATGTCTTCTTTGCTCAGCGTGCCAGGACCTGTGTCAGTATCATAACCAACACGGCTGTTGAACTTCATACGACCAACCGTTGACAAGTCATAACGCTCGTCAGAGAAGAACAGATTATCGAATAAGGCTTCTGCTGCTTCTTTTGTTGGTGGCTCACCCGGGCGCATCATGCGGTAGATTTCTACCAGTGCTTCAAGACGGTTTGCCGTGCTGTCGATACGAACAGTTTCTGACATGTAAGCACCGCTGTCTACATCATTGATGTACAGGGTGTCGATTTTTGTGTGACCTGCTTTAACCAGCTCGGCCATCAACTCCAGAGACAGCTCAGCATTCGCTTCAGCAATGATCTCGCCAGTTGACTCATCGATGTAGTTTCTCGCAACCACACGACCAATGATGTACTCATGCGGTACTTCTAACTGGTCAATGCCCTTTTTCTCGATTGTTTTTATATGACGGGCTGTGATACGGCGACCCTGCTCAACCAGGACTTCACCGTCTGCATCTTTGATATCAAAAGCAGCGGTTTCACCACGTAGTCGAGATGGTACCAATTCCATCATCACTTTGCCGTTAGTCACTTCGAACGCAGTCGTTTCGAAGAACATGCCTAGAATTTCTTCTGTTGAGAATTCAAGGGCACGTAGAATGATTGACGCAGGCAGTTTACGACGACGGTCGATACGTACAAACAGGTTATCTTTTACATCGAATTCAAAGTCTAACCACGAACCACGGTATGGGATCACGCGTGCGTTATATAGTACTTTACCCGACGAGTGTGATTTACCACGGTCGTTATCAAAGAATACACCAGGTGAACGGTGTAGCTGAGAAACGATAACACGTTCAGTACCATTGATAACAAAAGTACCTGTGTCAGTCATGAGCGGGATTTCGCCCATGTAAACTTCTTGCTCTTTAATGTCTTTAACTGTGCCTGGTGCTTCTTTGTCCATTAGCACAAGACGAAGTTTTACGCGAAGTGGAGCAGAAAAAGTCACACCGCGAATTTGACATTCTTTTACATCGAATACTGGCTCTCCAATACGGTAGCTAACGTATTGAAGCTCAGAATTGCCCGAGTAGCTTTTGATCGGGAACACAGAACGGAATGCCGCTTCCAGTCCGGTATCACCATCCGCGTCCGGTGTAATGAACTTTTTGAACGATTCCAACTGCGTTTGCAAAAGGAAAGGTATGTCCAAAACTTGTGGACGTTTACCAAAATCCTTACGGATACGTTTCTTTTCAGAATAAGAGTAAGCCATGGGGTTCCTCAGCTTGCTGATCTTTGACCCAACCTGTTCATGGAGAACAGACTTCATTGGCATCTAAGCCATGATAACAACATCTAATTGTCGTCCTATGAGTCACTCACTTTCAAAATACTTCTAACAGATTGAAAAATAAGAAAAACATAGGAATTTATTGCGCAACAGGAAAGCGTCGCTCTATAGCGCAAAAGGGCCGGTGATTAAATAATCACCAGCCCTTGCCTGATTGCTCAGGCAGCGAACCTAGCAAATGCCAGATTACTTGATCTCAACTTCAGCACCAGCTTCTTCAAGATCTTTCTTAAGTGCTTCAGCTTCTTCTTTAGAAACAGCTTCTTTGATTGGCGCAGGAGCAGACTCAACAAGAGCTTTTGCTTCTTTAAGGCCAAGACCAGTTGCACCACGTACAGCTTTGATAGCAGCAACTTTGTTACCGCCAGCGCCAGCTAGGATTACGTCGAACTCAGTCTTCTCTTCAGCAGCTTCAGCAGGACCAGCAGCAACAACAGCAGCAGCTGCAGTTACACCGAATTTTTCTTCCATTGCTTCAACTAGTTCAACAACTTCCATTACTGACATTTCAGCAATCGCGTCAAGGATTTGGTCTTTAGTTACAGACATTTTAAGTTTCCTAATTAATCACGAACCATGGGGTTCTAAAAATTTATTTGTGAAAGTAAGAAGCGTGCTATTAAGCAGCTGCTTCAGCTTTCTGAACACGTACAGCTTCAATTGTTTTACACAATTTACCAGCTGACGCTTCTTTCATAGCGCTCATTAGGCGTGCAACAGCTTCGTCGTAAGTAGGCAGCTTAGCTAGCATGTCTACGTCTACAACATTGCCTTCAAATGCAGCCGCTTTCAGTTCGAACAACTCGTTCTTCTTCGCGAAATCAGCGAAGATACGAGCTGCAGCACCTGGATGCTCTGAAGAGAAAGCGATTAGGCTTGGGCCCACTAGCGATTCGTTAAGGCACTCATAGTCAGTACCTTCTACAGCGCGCTTAGCTAGGGTGTTACGGACAACTTTCATCCATACGCCTGCTTCACGAGCTTCTTTACGAAGTGCAGTGATCGCATCTACTGTTACACCACGAGAATCTGCAACAACTGCAGACAGAGCACCTTTGGCAGCTTCGTTGACTTCAGCAACAATTGCTTTTTTGTCTTGAAGATTTAAAGCCATGGGTGTTACTCCTGGTTATGATGGGAACATGTCCCAGTTCTACTTTACTCATCGTCTTACGACTTTGAGCTGCTTTTTACGGCGAGAACCAGAAGATTAGGAAAATCTAGCTGGGATTCACACCGTCTACGTAGGGAATTAAGTAACTAGGTTACACCTACGGTCTTGGACGGAAACGCAATTTATCGGATCATTGTAGACTATAAAGTCTGCAAAGTGCCGAAATTATGCGCTTCAACCCGAATTCTTTGCTTCGTTTAGAGCTTAGCTCTCAACGAAATGGCGCAAAATTATAGTCTAATTTTTACGCCATGTAAACGCTTATCTCTAAATTAAGCCACTTGCGTGTTTAGAGTAGCTTGGTCTACAGCAACACCCGCGCCCATAGTCGTTGAGATGCTTACTTTCTTCACGTAAGTACCTTTTGCTTGTGAAGGCTTAGCCTTCTTAAGCGCAACGATAAGTGCTTCCAGGTTTTCCTGAAGCTGGTTCGCGTCGAAATCAACTTTACCGATAGTGGTGTGGATGATGCCGTTTTTGTCGTTACGGTAGCGAACCTGACCCGCTTTCGCGTTTTTAACTGCTTCTGCAACGTTAGGTGTAACAGTACCAGTCTTAGGGTTAGGCATAAGGCCACGTGGACCTAGGATTTGACCTAGTTGACCAACAACGCGCATTGCATCCGGAGAAGCAACAACTACGTCGAAGTTCATTTCGCCTTTCTTAACCTGCTCAGCAAGGTCTTCCATGCCTACCAGATCAGCGCCAGCTTCTTTTGCTGCGTCAGCGTTTGCACCTTGAGTGAATACAGCTACGCGTACTTCACGACCAGTACCGTGAGGTAGTACAGTTGCACCACGTACGTTTTGGTCAGATTTACGAGCATCGATACCCAGGTTTACAGCAACGTCTACACTTTCAACGAACTTAGCAGTAGCAAGTTCTTTAAGAAGAGCAACAGCTTCGTTGATTTCGTATTCTTTAGTAACATCCACTTTTTCGCGGATAGTACGCATACGCTTAGTTAATTTAGCCATTCTCAATTACCCCTCTACGTTCAAGCCCATTGCACGTGCAGAACCTGCGATCGTGCGTACAGCTGCATCCATATCAGCAGCAGTAAGATCCGGACGTTTAGTCTCAACGATCTCTTCAAGCTGAGCGCGAGTAACAGTACCCACTTTCTCAGTGTTAGGACGGCCAGAACCAGACTTGATACCAGCTGCTTTCTTAAGAAGGTAAGAAGCAGGTGGAGTTTTCATGTCGAAAGTGAAAGAACGGTCGTTGTAAACAGAAATGATTACAGGAACCGGTGCGCCTTTCTCGATAGACTCTGTACGTGCGTTGAACGCTTTACAGAATTCCATGATGTTTACACCGTGTTGACCTAGTGCAGGACCTACTGGAGGACTAGGATTAGCCATACCAGCAGCAACTTGTAGCTTGATTAAAGCTTCAACTTTTTTAGCCATGATAATACCTCGTTATGTGGGTCTTAGCCTTGTGCGCGCGAGGACGCGTACTCAGACGGCTTCCCAATTAAAAAACTGTCTTTTTGTGCGTCATAGTAATGACATACAAAAAGGCCGCTGATTATAGATTAACCAGCGGCCTTTGGCAATAACTTTTGCTGTTTTAAACAACAAAATTACTTATCTTGTTCAACCTGTCCAAATTCCAGGTCAACCGGCGTAGAACGGCCGAAGATCAGCACTGACACTTTCAGGCGGCTCTTCTCGTAATCAACCTCTTCCACAACACCGTTAAAGTCCGCAAATGGACCATCGATAACACGAACCACTTCGCCCGGCTCAAACAGAGTGGCTGGCTTCGGAGCTTCTGCATTCTCCTGCAAGCGATTGAGAATACGATCGGCTTCTTTTTTGCTGATTGGTGCTGGACGATCTGACGTACCACCAACAAAGCCCATCACGCGTGGTGTGCTGTTCACCAGGTGCCAGGATGCATCATCCATCACCATTTCAACTAACACATAGCCCGGGAAGAATTTACGTTCAGACTTACGTTTTTGTCCGGCACGCATTTCCACAACTTCTTCAGTTGGGACTAGTACTTCACCGAAGTACTCTTCCAGACCTTCGATTTTAATGTGCTCAAGAATAGTTTGAGCGACGCGCTTTTCAAAACCTGAAAACGCCTGAATTACGTACCAACGTAATTTCTTTTCTTTGTTCTCATCCGACATGGGATCAGATCTCCAATCCAGTTAAAACGCTAACCTGTTACAAGGTCAAGCCGGTTAAAAAGCCAACCGCGCGAAACAGAATGCCATCCAATCCCCACAGGATCAGTGCCATTACTACTGTTGCAGCCATTACGATAAAGGTCGTGTGTGTTGTTTCCTGACGCGTTGGCCAAACTACCTTGCGAACCTCAATTCTAGACTCTTTGGCAAAAGCGATAAAGGTTCGCCCTTTTTCTGTTGTTGCTGCAATACCCAATGCCGCTCCTACTGCAACTACAACGCCAATTGCGCGAGTCAATACTGAGATATCCGCATACATATAGTTACCAACAACTGCGCCAGCCAATAAAACGACTGCCAACAACCACTTTACCGTGTCCATCGAGCTAGACGGGTTTTCAACATTAGTGCTCATAATTTATTTTTACCTTAAATACAGACACAACAACCCTGCATAAAAACAGGGTTAATCCATTTCAATCCAAATTTACAAATAAGCGGTGATGATAAGACCCATTATTTTAGATTTGGACTGATTATAAGAGTGGCAGGGGCGGCAGGACTCGAACCCGCAACCATCGGTTTTGGAGACCGCTGTTCTACCAATTGGAACTACGCCCCTGCAAAGTGGATGCCCATTATACTGACGAACAAACTGAAAACAAGAGTAAAAGATGCGCAAAGCGGTATTTGTGCCAATTTCAGACAGGCACACACCCGTTGAATTGCATTCAGTGGTAGCTTTCCTGACTAGTACAAACGCAGTGGATCACCGTAAAAGAAGTCACACAGTAGCCAGATCTGCTCAAAAGGATGCGTTTCAGGCACGGATAAATCAGGTAGCGCATTTTCAAAATCAACCCGGTGCCACATTGGGCTGGCATTGCGGATCAACAACCAAACACACTGAGAATGATAGTGTTTACCCGCTTTTTGTTTGAGTAGGCGAGCGAGGCCGGTAGCCAACCGCTGTGCACTCGGAGTCTGTGCCATTAACGCCAGTTCGCGCTGCATGGTGAGTGATAAAGGACGGCCAAGCACGGCCATGGCCTCTGTCTCACTGGCATAAAGATGTGCCACTTCAATATCTAGGCGCGACTGTGCCAGGTAACAGCTGACATCAGGTTTGGCAGGTTGGTTATGCCAGATGTGGCGCATCGGAACATGAGTAAGCCGCTCATAACTGCGCATGAACAGTTTTGCAGCCCCATGCTCAAGCTGCAGCTTCTCCCGCTCACTGTCACGTATGACTGCCTGATCATACTCCACTTTGCACTCCGCTAGTCTTCACTGTCCAGCTGCCGATGGACATCTTGCAACAAGCTCGACGCGCCAAACCGAAAATGCTCGGCGGTAAGCCAGTTATCACCCATTACCTCTTTTGCAAGTTGTAAGTAATCACTTGCTTGCTCAACACTTTTAACCCCACCGGCGGCTTTAAAGCCAACCGCTTTACCCGACACATGGATCTGCTCCAGCATGACCCTGGTTGCCTCCAGTGTGGCGTTTACTGGCACCTTACCGGTACTGGTTTTGATGAAGTCGGCACCGGCCAGAATCGCGACATCGCTGGCCTGCGCGATTTGTTGCGTATTTTCAAGGGCGCCGGACTCAATGATCACTTTCAACTTAGCCTGACTGCCGCACAACTGTTTGCTTGAGCGTACATATTGCCAGGGCGTATCCGGATCACCCGCCTGTAACTGCTGATAAGGCATCACCAGATCAATTTCATCGGCTCCGGCCTGCAACGCCTCTTTTGTTTGTGTCAGCACCTGTTGCAATGAATGCTTGCCACAGGGAAAGTTGGTCACAGTCGCCACCTTTACCTCAGTCCAGCCTCGACGACTTAATTCCTGTTTGCACAGCGCGACAAACTGGGGATACACACATACGGCTGCGGGTAGCCCTAATTCGGGGCGAATGCTGTCTAACAACGCAATGATGCTGGCCTCGTTATCTTGCTCGTTTAACGACGTCAGATCCATTAATCCAAGCACCTCGCGTGCGACGGCTTGCATTTTCATATTGGTTTCCTTTTAACTACAGCCTGCCTTCTGGACAAGCTGCATCATATGAGTCGGACCTCAACGTTAGCTGCTTGCCCTACCGGACCACAGGACATTTGTCCGCACCTTTACTGAGGTACATCGGTCTGATGTTACCAAGCAGCCCCTCCCATCTGGCCAAAAATCAGCAAACATAGCGCTTCACTGAGATGTCAACATGCCCGCCAAACTCTAAATTATGGAAATTATAACTCATAACCAATAGCTATAACTGTGAACAAGTGTGTGCTATCACGCTAAACCCCTTGATATATATGAGGTAAGCTTTTTTACTTCGTTTTATATAACTTTTAGTTATAAAAACTGGGTTTAAGTTATTTTTTCCCTGCCAGTACGCGGGATATTCTGCCACTCTAGAAAAAGCCAGAGTTGGCTTATATCAAGTTTTACGATGTTTAAGGGGCAACAGCGTGCAGTACTTACCTATCTTTACCAAGTTGGACAACAAACCCGTGCTGGTCGTCGGCGGCGGTGAAGTTGCACTGAGAAAGATCCGCGCGCTGCTGAAAGCGCGCGCCGATGTAACTGTACTGGCCCCTGAATTCTGCAACGAACTCATACAGTTGTCTGAAGAAGGCGAACTGTATCTGAAGACAGCTTACTTTAACGCCGAAGCCGTTGACAGCATGGCACTGGTTATCGCTGCCACCGACAACGATGATGTCAACGCACAAGTGCGAGATGCTGCGGATGCGCGCAATATTTTCGTCAATGTGGTTGATGACCAGCCAAAGTGTAGCTTTATTTTCCCGTCTATCGTTGACCGCAATCCAATTACGATTGCGATTTCAAGTGCCGGTACAGCGCCTGTATTGGCGCGCCGTTTAAGAGAAAAGCTCGAAACCCTGATCCCACAACATATCGGTCCACTGGCCGAACTGGTTGGCGGATTTAGAGACAAGGTCAAAGGCCGTTTTAAGCATTTTGCGGATCGCCGTCAATTCTGGGAGCGGGTATTCGACTCACATGTCGTCAGTAAAGTACAAAGCGGAGACACACAAGGTGCGCAACAGCAGCTGCATGACATGCTGGACGACACCGCAGAGCCACAAGGCGAAGTCTATGTCGTAGGCGCAGGCCCAGGCGATCCTGAACTACTGACGCTCAAAGCACTACAATTGATGCAACAAGCTGATGTTGTGGTGTATGACTACCTAGTGTCCGATGAAATTATGGAGTTGGTCAGACGCGATGCCGACCTCATCTGTGTCGGTAAGCGTGCGGGGCACCACAGTGTTAAACAAGAAGACACCAACCAGATGCTGGTTGAGCTGGCCCAGCAAGGTAAAAAGGTATGCCGTATCAAAGGCGGTGACCCGTTTATTTACGGCCGAGGTGGCGAAGAAGTTCAGGTACTGGCTGCGGCTAACATCCGCTATCAGATAGTCCCGGGCATCACAGCTGCTGCAGGGTGCAGTGCCTATGCAGGTATTCCGCTGACACACCGAGACCACGCTCAGGCGATTCAGTTTGTCACAGGACACTGTAAAAAAGAGGGCCAGGAGTTGGACTGGCAGTCGCTGGCCAAACCGAATCAGACCCTGGCCATTTATATGGGGGTGATTAAATCTCCGCATATTCAGGCCCAACTACTGGCCCATGGCCGCAGTGAACACACGCCGGTAGCCATCGTCGAAAATGGCACCCGCAAGTCGCAGCGTGTTGTGACCACTGAGCTTGGCCAGCTGGCAGCACAAATCGAAGCCAATAATATCCAGTCACCGGCATTGCTGATCATTGGCGAGGTCGCTGCATTGCATCAGGAACTGGCCTGGTTTGGTAAAACAGAACAAATTGCAAGTTACGCTCAGCCGCTCGCTAAGATCGCCTGACGCATGAACCACTTTATTTTTAGTATTAAGTAGGACGACGACAATGGCTTTAACTCACCTTCAGCAACTTGAGGCTGAAAGTATAAAGATTATTCGCGAAGTCGCTGCTGAGTTTGAAAACCCAGTGATGCTTTACTCCATAGGTAAAGACTCATCGGTACTCCTTCACTTAGCACGTAAAGCGTTTTTCCCGGCAAAGATCCCTTTCCCTCTGCTGCATGTAGACACGGACTGGAAATTCCGCGAGATGATAGAGTTTCGAGATCGTCTGGCCAAAGAATATAACTTTGACCTGATTGTGCATAAAAACCCGGAAGGGTTAGAGATGGGCGTTGGTCCATTCACGCACGGCTCAGCCAAGCACACTGACATCATGAAAACCCAGGGCCTTAAACAGGCACTAAACAAGTACGGCTTCGATGCTGCATTTGGTGGTGCGCGCCGTGATGAAGAGAAATCGCGCGCGAAAGAGCGAGTCTATTCTTTCCGCGACAAACACCATCGCTGGGACCCGAAAAATCAGCGCCCTGAGCTGTGGAATACCTACAACGGTCAGGTAAACCCGGGCGAAAGTATCCGAGTATTCCCGCTGTCAAACTGGACTGAGCTGGATATCTGGCAATATATCTATCAGGAAAACATCGAGATCGTGCCGTTGTATCTGGCAGAGAAACGACCTGTGGTTGAGCGTGATGGTACGTTAATCATGGTTGACGACGAGCGTATGCCGCTGGAGGAAGGTGAAGTACCGGAGTTGAAGTCGGTACGTTTCCGGACACTAGGCTGCTACCCGCTGACCGGTGCAGTTGAGTCAGAAGCAAACACCCTGACCGGGATCATCGAAGAAATGTTGTTATCGACCTCATCAGAGCGTGAAGGCCGGGTCATCGACCATGATTCATCCGGGTCAATGGAGAAGAAAAAACGTGAGGGGTATTTCTAATGTCTACCGCAAATGAAGTAAAAGAACTGGGGATCGAAACCTATTTATCACGCCAACAGGACAAAAGCCTGTTGCGCATGATGACCTGCGGCAGTGTAGACGATGGTAAGTCCACCCTGATCGGTCGTTTGCTGCACGACAGCCACCAAATCTATGAAGATCAGCTGGCAGCGCTGCACAAAGACAATGAAAAAGTCGGTAACGCTGGTGAAGAACTGGATCTTGCGTTGCTGGTTGATGGTTTGCAGGCAGAGCGAGAGCAAGGGATCACCATTGATGTGGCGTATCGCTATTTCTCAACTGCGAAGCGTAAATTCATCATTGCCGATACACCGGGACACGAACAGTATACTCGTAACATGGTAACGGGTGCTTCAACCAGTGATCTGGCAATTATTCTGGTGGATGCCCGCTATGGTGTACAGATCCAGACTAAACGCCACAGCTTCATCTGTGACTCACTGGGTATCAAGCAATTTGTTGTGGCCATCAACAAAATGGATATCGTTGACTTTGATGAAGCCGTGTTCGAGAAAATCAAAGCCGATTACCTGCAGTTTGCTGAGCAACTGGACGTCAATGACATCAAGTTTGTGCCTATTTCGGCTCTGAAAGGTGACAACGTTGTTACTCGCTCTGAGCACACGCCTTACTACACCGATCAACCACTAATGGCGCTGCTGGAAGACTCTCCGGCCGCGGAACCAAACAGTGCATTTGAAGCCCGCTTCCCGGTGCAGTATGTAGTACGCCCTAACCTGGACTTCCGTGGTTTTCAGGGCACGTTGACCTCTGGCGCGCTAAGTGTTGGTCAGGCGGTTAAGATTTTACCTTCAGGTAAAACCAGCACCATCAAAGAACTGGTGACGTTCGACGGCAACCTCGAGCAAGCAGAAACCGGCCAGGCACTGACCATCACTTTGAACGACGAAGTGGATGTTAGTCGGGGTGATGTGATTGTCCCGGCAGGCTCATCGACTAAGGCAACCAACCTGATCCAGGCCAAGCTGGTATGGATGCACGAAGCACCCCTGGTGTTGGGTAAAACGTACAACTTCAAGCTGGGCGCGAAGAGTACGGCTGCCATCGTGAAGCAGATTGACCACACGATTGACGTCAACACCCTGGAGCATGGCCAAGCCGACAGTCTGCAACTAAATGAAATTGCCATTGTCACGCTGGAGCTGACGGAAACCATTGCTGCCGATGTATATCGTGATAACCACGAAACCGGAGCCTTTATCCTGATTGACCGTCTGAGCAACCTGACCGTAGGCGCTGGTATGATCAATGCCATTTTGGATGAGCAAGTCAGTGAGAAGCAGCAGTTCAGCGAGTTTGAGCTGGAGTTGAATGCCCTGGTTCGCAAGCACTTCCCACACTGGCAAGCGCTTGACTTAAGCAAGCTGAAGTAACGGCTGTATGCCTGTTAACGGGAGTTATCTATGCTGCTAGAGCAGATCATCTTAACAGGCATCATGCTCGTGCTGGTCGCGTGCCTTTTTGGCACGCGGCTCAACCCGGCCTGGTTATTTGTTGGCGCCATCAGCAGCGCTTACCTGGCAGGACTTATCGATCTGGAAACCATGCTGGTCAACTATGCAAACCCGTCGCTGATCACACTGGTTTTACTGATCCTGGTGTCTATCGCCATCGAAAAAACGACTCTGGTGCAATACCTGGCGCGTTCACTGGCCAACGGCTCTCTGGCACGCTCGGTAATGAAACTGGGGTTATCCACGGCTTTTTTGTCGTCTTTTACCAACAACACTGCCGTGGTGGCGTCTTTGATCAGTACCATCAAAGACAGTAAAACCCACTCTCCATCTAAGCTATTATTGCCACTGTCCTATACCGCTATCCTGGGGGGGACACTGACCCTGATCGGCACCTCAACCAATTTAATCGTCAATGGTTTCGCCATTGAGGCCGGTATGGCACCATTGGGTTTTTTTGACTTTACGCTGGTCGGTATTGGTGCGCTGGGTGTGGGCCTAGTTACCATCATTTTATTACTGAAGTTTTTGCCCGATCACGGCCGCAAAGAAGAAGAAGTTGTGCCTTTTTACCTGGAAGGGAAAGTCACCGCGGGCTCTAAACTGATTGGCCGGACAGTTGAAGAAAATGGCCTGCGTGATCTGCGTGATTTATTCCTCGCTGAGATCATCCGCGGCGAGCGCCGTATTTGTGCGGTCACACCACAACAGGAAATACAACAGGGTGATGTGCTGCTGTTTGTCGGCGACATCAAATCGGTACCTTTATTGCGCCGCTTCGACGGCTTACAGGTGGTGCACGACAAACACGAAAAAGACGCTGAGCACCTGGTCGAAGTGGTGATCAGTCAGTCGTCTAAATTTTTAGGCAAAACACTCAAAGAGATCCGCTTTCGCGAACAGTTTCATGCCGCGGTGATAGCCATTCGCCGTGGTCACGACCGCCTGCCTGGTGGCCTGGGTCAGGTTAAACTGCAGGCAGGGGATTCTTTAATCCTCGCCCCTGGCGGAGATTTTTATCAGCTACCAGATCTAAAACGCGAATTTGTTTATATCTCAGGCCTGGACCTGCAAACCCATTTAACGCAGCCACAATCAAATAAAGTGATGGCTGCCTTTGTTGCCGTGCTCGGCCTGGGTATCTTCGATGTTGTGCCTTTAGTCAAAGGCCTGATGGTTTTATTACTCGGACTGGTGCTGTTTGGCTCCATCAAAGTCAGCGAAATGAAACGTCGTTTTCCCATTGAGCTGCTCGCCATTGTAGGCAGTGCCATTGGCTTGGCTAAACTGATGATAGACACAGGGTTAGCCGGGCAGATTTCCGATGCGCTGTTTTATGTACTAGGCGACTTTGGCCCGTATGGTGCCTTTATCGCCATTTTTGTGATGACGGTGGTGTTCACTGAATTGATCACCAACAATGCGGCAGCTGCGCTGTCATTCCCTGTTGCATACGCTCTGGCGATTGGTTTTGGTGTGAACCCGCTACCTTTTGTGATGGCTGTCGCCTTTGGCGCATCAGCCAGTTTTATTTCCCCTTTTGGCTATCAGACTAATCTGATGGTATACAGTGCAGGCAATTACCGGATCAAAGATTATGTGACCGTCGGCCTGCCGCTCTCAATCATTTACTCGATCACTGTGCTGACGCTGATCCCGTTAGTTTTCCCGTTTTAGTGGATAGGAATTATGGATACGAATATTGTCTGGCATAACTATGCCGTGAATAAAACACATCGCAGCGAACAGAAAGGCCACCGTCCGGTTATTTTGTGGTTTACTGGTTATTCTGGCTCGGGCAAAAGCACCGTCGCCAACGCACTGGAGAGTGCCCTACAGCAACTTGGTGCCCACACTTATTTACTCGATGGTGACAATGTGCGTCACGGTCTGTGTAAAGACCTGGGATTCAGCGACGAAGATAGAGTCGAGAACATTCGTCGCGTGGGTGAACTGAGCAAACTCATGGTCGATGCCGGCCTGATCGTACTCACCGCCTTTATCTCACCCTTCCAGGCTGAGCGCGACATGGTTCGCGACCTGGTTGAAGACGCCGAATTTGTTGAGGTGTATCTGGATACACCGCTGGAGGTGTGTGAACAACGCGATCCAAAAGGGTTATATAAAAAAGCCCGTGCCGGCGAGATCAAACACTTTACCGGCATCGACTCTGACTATGAGCCACCAAAAAACCCGGAGATCCGCATTAATACCGGTGAAAATAGTCTGGACCAATCGGTGCAACAGCTGGTAGCGTATCTACAACAGCGCGAGATAATCCATCTGTAGTACCAAGGAAAAACCATGAACGACACCGACTTACTTGAGGAGATAGTGAATCTGGCCCGACGCGCCGGAGACAAGATCCTCACCATCTATGCCAAAGACTTTAACGTTGAGTACAAAGACGACAAAAGCCCGGTAACCGACGCCGATTTAGCCGCTAATGACGTGATCACAGCGGGCCTGAAAGCCCTTACCCCGGATTTACCGATCCTCAGCGAGGAAAGCGCAGAGATCAGCTGGCAGGAACGCCAGACCTGGCAACGCTACTGGCTGGTCGATCCCATCGACGGCACCAAGGAGTTTATTAAGAAAAACGGTGAGTTCACGGTCAACATAGCGTTAATTGAAAATGGTGAACCTGTCATGGGCGTCGTCCATGCACCGGCA
Organism: Pseudoalteromonas rubra; assembly: GCF_001482385.1. NCBI lineage: Bacteria > Pseudomonadati > Pseudomonadota > Gammaproteobacteria > Alteromonadales > Pseudoalteromonadaceae > Pseudoalteromonas > Pseudoalteromonas rubra. The sequence goes on along the minus strand of NZ_CP013611.1, from coordinate 3,079,067 downwards.
CTGAACGTGAGTTACTTCGCCGCTAACAGCATCGGCGCTTTTAAAGAGTGTGACGAAGCACGCATTGAGCTGAAAGTCACCCGTAAAGACAACCAGGGCACCATCCAGGTGGTTGGCTCACGCTCTCACCCATCGCCTGATTTAGCTGAGTATCTCACACAGTTTGACGATGTGAACATGGTGCCAAAAGGCAGTTCATTAAAACTGTGTCTGGTCGCTGAAAGTGCTGCTGATGTCTACCCGCGTTTAGGCCCAACCAGTGAGTGGGATACCGGTGCAGGACACGCAGTCGCGAAGATCGCGGGTGCAACCGTTACCCAGCTGGATGGCAGCCCACTGCTATACAATCAAAAAGAGTCTTATTTGAATCCCTATTTTGTGGTTTCACGACTCAACTAATATCCTGAGCCTTATCCAGTCGGGTAAGGCTTCTCTCTTACGCCCGTCACCATAAGGAAATACCATGTCACACACTACGATCAATTTTGCTGACAAGCTGGCGCTGTTTTCAGAGCACTGGACTCCTAAAGTCATTGCTGAAATGAACGACTATCAGTTCAAACTGGTAAAACTGCAGGGGGAATTTGTCTGGCACGATCACCCCGACACCGACGAAGTGTTCATCGTGCTATCCGGCGAGATGCAGATTGCCTTTCGGGACCGCACAGAGCATCTGAAAGAAGGTGACATGCTGGTTGTACCCAAGAGCTCAGAGCACAAACCCTACGCCGAGCATGAATGTCAGGTGCTGATTATCGAACCCAAAGGAGTCGTCAACACCGGAGATGCCGACAGCTCACTCACCGCACAAAACGATGTCTGGATCTAACTCACAGATGTAAGCGGACGAACCGAATCAAGAAACAAGCTTAGTGCACTAGTTTGGCTTTTTATTAAGCAATTGAATCAGATATGTGCGATTTTTTCCTCTTTTGCTAGTGACAAGCCTGTTAAAAATTTTTATACTGCCAGCGCTTTTTAGGTCTCTGCTAAAAAGTGCAAAAAAATGCCCCTATAGCTCAGTTGGGCGAAACAAGACCGAAGCATCGCTTCGCAGCTTGTTGAGGTGGAGGCAGGACGCCGACAGGACCTCGCTTCATGGATGAATTTATTGAGCACTACAATTTGAAAATGGCCCTATAGCTCAGTTGGTTAGAGCACCCGACTCATAATCGGTAGGTCCCTGGTTCAAGTCCAGGTGGGGCCACCATTTTTCCTCCGCAATTGTACTTCGTAATAAACTTCCATCTTGTTTGATGCTCAAATAATTTACTTTATAATCAAAAACCATAGCGCCCCAATCTGGTTCCAAGTATGCTAATACCATTGCATATCAAAGGACTTTCATCATGCCTAATCAAATGTTTACCGATGTCGAACTGCGTATCATGTCAATTCACGTTAAATCGCTGGGCTTGGTGGACAAGTTACTCAGTGAGCGCAAGTTTGAGATCAAAGTGTTCAGTGCAGTAAGCGACGGGGTCGCGGATCATGCATTTAATATGGAACTCAATGTGATGCCAGTCAGTGAAGGTGGCACCATCAGCTTTGGCCCTGCTGGTTATACGATTTATCGTAACCGGGCTGGTCAGATCCCGCGTTTTCTGGATGCGCATATTGCCGTATTGGAAGATGACAGTGACATCCGCAGTACGGCTAAGCTCATGGCAAAAGTCAGAAAAACCACGGCATTTGGCGAGCTCACCCGTACTGTAGCAGCTGCGGCGGCCAACCCCTTGTTTGCTGTTGGTATGAATGTAGCGGAAAGCCTGATGGATATTTCTATTGATGTACTAAAAGAGAACCAGGATGACCTGTGGTTACGCCGCTTTTTTAGCTTCAATTACAATATCGAAGGCTATGAGGGCGTCGCCGAGTTTGAGTCAGACGAAGTGCAGATCACACTGCAACTCTTTACCGGGTAACGCCCCTTCACTATCAGGCCTTTACAGCAATCACCGTGCCCTTAGTCAATGACTCCAGTTTAGCCGCTGGCAACGAAAACACCGCGTTTGGTGTGCCAGCCGCAGCCCATAACGTCTCGTATTGCAGCAAGTCCTCGTCAATATAAGTAATTGGGTTGCTCAGGTGTCCAATGGGGGGAATACCGCCAATGGCAAAGCCGGTTACCTCACGGGTAAATTCAGCGTCGGCTTTTACCAGCTTTTCTCCCAGATATTTTGCCACTACCTTTTCTTTTACCCGGTTGCTGCCACTGACCAATAGCAACACCGGTTTTCCGCTTTCTTTACCTTTAAAAATCAGTGATTTTACAATTTGTCCCAGTTCACACCCTATGGTGTGTGCCGACTCTTCCGCCGTGCGCGTACTGCCGGGCAATTCCAGTACCCTGAATTCACATCCCGCAGATTTTATCGCATCCTGAACCCGCTGAGCACTTTTACTCAATGTCTCTGTATCTTGGCTGATCATATTCACTCCTTTAGTTATTTTTTGCCAACCACTTCACTTTAACCAATAAACAGCACATCGGCCAAATAGGTCAGCTTTAGAGCTATTGCAATTCTTTCATCTACCAGACTCAGATCTAAATAGCAGTAGAAAAATGAGGATCCTGGTAGCAAGTTGCCCATTTCAACTACACTTAGGGTCAGGACAGTGGCGATAACTGTGCCGCCTTGGATTGAGCCAGGTACTTCAGCATGTAATATAGTCGTCACGACAAACACACTAAGTGAGACGTTCAGGTGACAAAACTGTACTCCATAGATCTCAAGTTCTGGTTAACGCTCGGAGCCTTTGTATTCGCAGCTTTATTGGCAGCTGGATTAGTACAGCTGCATCATCACACACAGAAAGAGAGCCTGCTGTCACTTAGCGAGGCCACCATCAGAAAAGATTTATCAATCCTGAACTTAACATTGCAACACCATTTTGCGGAAGATGAATACACAGAAATACAACGTACCCTAAGCGCGTTTTCTCACGATCAGGGGTACAAATATCTGGCACTGCTCAATACTCAGAACGACGTCTTATATAGTAGTGGTTCAATTCAGCCAGCGTCGTACAGCAACACTGATATTAGACAAGGCGAAGTCGTCCAGCAGACCCCATCTGATTTCAGCATTCACTATACAAAAGAACAGTATCTATTTAGAGCTTACGTTAGATACCAAAGAGACATCAGGATACAACACCCAAATACGTTACCTGCAATTATCTATGCTGAGTATTCTATCGAGCCGCACGCAAAACGGCTGCTTCATTATAGCCACATTAAAATCGCAGCCATTCTGGCTATTGCGCTATTGCTCACAGTCATGGTGTTGTATTTTACACGGCTCTTTATTCACCGTCCGGTTACGCAACTTATGTTGCTCAGTGAGCATGTCAGTCGCTTTGATTTTAGTGATAAGCTGGAAACAAAAGGAACAGGTGAATTTAAACGCCTAGCCGACAATCTAAACGACATGGCACGTAACCTGCGTAATGGCTGGAAACAAACGCAGCAGGCCGAAGCACAGGCTAAACGTAAACATGAAATACTAGAGGGTATCTTTGCTGCGCTTCCGGACTTGTTCTTCGTGGTTGACAGAGAAGGGACGATTTTGGAGTATCACTGCGGTCAAAAAAATGACCTGTTTGTCGCAGATAGCGAGTTCATGGGACGAACCATGCAGGATGTGCTTCCAAGCCAGACAGCGCGTTCATTTCACCGTGCCATACATGCCATTGGCAAGCCAGGCCAGCTTACTCAAATTGAATATGCACTACCATTTGACGATGGCAATCGCCATTTTGAAGCCCGACTGAGTGCACTGCCAGGTTCAGATTACCTCGTCGTCGCAGTGAGAAATATCACAGATAAAAAGCGTCAGGAAGAAATCATTCTTCACCACGCCTTTTACGACACACTGACAGACTTACCCAATCGTTTTTTGGTTCTCGATCGTCTCCAGCAACTGATCCACGATGCCAAACGGGACAAATCACTGGTTGGCGTTGGCTTTATTGACCTGGATGACTTCAAAAAGGTCAATGACTCGATGGGGCATGAAGTCGGTGATAAAGTCCTGATCCACTCAGCGCAGCGACTCAAATCGGCACTGCGAGAAAAAGACACTGTGGCCCGCTTAGGTGGCGATGAGTTCATCATTTTACTAGGCGATTTAAAAACCAGTGCTGATATCCCCCCTATTGCAACCAAGCTGGTTAAACTCTTTCATGCCCCATTTGACATTGACGGTCGCGCTTTTAATATTTCGCTGAGTCTGGGGATCGCGATTTTCCCTCAAGATGCCGACACCCCTAACGATCTGCTGCGTAAAGCTGACTCAGCCATGTATAACGCTAAGCAACAAGGTCGCAATACCTATTGCATGTTTACCGAAAGCATGAGCAATACGCTGCAGCGACGGCTGATGCTTGAAGAAAGCATGCAAGGCGCGCTGGAGCGTGGGGAGTTTGAGGTCTATTACCAGCCCCAGCTTGACCTGCAGGCGCGCAAAGTCGTCGGCGCTGAGGCATTATTGCGCTGGCACAGTGATACCTTGGGGCCAATCTCACCCGCTGAATTTATTCCATTAGCTGAGCAAACAGGCTTTATCATTGATTTGGGTAAATTTGTTTTAAACTCAGCAGCCAGAACGTTACAGCAGATACATACTCAATTTAATACGTCATTGCGCCTGGCGGTCAACTTATCACCCCGCCAGTTTAATGATCCGGCACTGCTCTGCCATGTGGAACAACTGATAGCACACTGTGCCTTACAACCCGGCACCCTTGAACTGGAGATCACCGAGGGCTTGCTGTTAAGCGGTGATAGCACAATTAAGGCAACCCTTAGCACGCTTCAAGAAATGGGAGTTTTGATCTCTATGGATGACTTTGGTACCGGTTATTCTTCGTTGAATTATCTACGCCAATACCCATTTGATGTATTAAAAATCGACCAGAGCTTCATCGCCGATATGCATGCGGGCAACGAATCAGCGTATCTGGTTAAAAATATCATTACCATGGCGCATGGCCTGGGGCTCAAAGTGGTTGCAGAAGGCATAGAAGATCAGGAGCAGCTAAACCGCTTGGTAGAGTTTAACTGTAACATTGGACAGGGCTATCTGATCGGCCAGCCAATGCCTGAAGCGGCATTTCAGGATTGGCTTAAACACAACTTTACCCGTCCTGAGAATATAATGAATAAATCCCTGTCGATACAAGACTATTAAAAAGAATATGTTAGTATTGCATGGCAGTGTAAGGATTTAGAACATGAATATAGAACAACTGGTAAGTAAAGCTAAGCAAGTTTGTGATAATCGAGGGGCTCGTTTTACCCCTATCCGAGAAAAAGTTTTCCGCTTACTCGCTGCTAAACAAGGCGGTGTAGGCGCCTATGATCTGTTAGAAGAGCTCAAACTCACCGAGTCTGGCGCAAAACCAGCAACGGTATACCGTGCTTTGGATTTTCTCTCAGAATTAGGGTTTATTCATAAAATTGAAAGCACGAATGCATTTATGCTGTGCCATCACTTTGACTGTATTCACCCTGTGCAGTTATTGATCTGTGACTCTTGTGGTCACGTACAAGAGCTGCATTCCAATGCCATTTCACACGAGCTGAATAACCTGGCTGCAGAGCACGGCTTTCTTGTAAAAGCACAAACGATTGAAGCACACGGCCGTTGTGGAAAGTGTAATGAGTAGTGCAGCATAGCAAAAAGCCCACTACACTTAATCCAGCGTCCGTTACAATGTAGGAACCTAGGGAAGAAGCATATGAATGTAGAATTCATCAACCCTTTTTTATCATCTCTGATGAATGTACTGGCCACCATGGCACAAACAGAACTAACGCCTGGCAAGCCTAAAATTAAAAAAGATGAGGTGGCACGCGGCGACGTGTCCGGGTTGATAGGCATGGTGGGCCCACAGACCAAAGGCTCCTTTTCTATCAGCTTTGATGAAGGTCTGGCTCTGACCATTATGGAAAGAATGCTGGGTGAGCGCCCGGAAAAGATCAATGAAGAGGTCACTGATATGGTTGGTGAAATCACCAACATGGTCACAGGTGGCGCAAAAAATTTACTGGGCGAGAAAGGCTATGAGTTTGATATGGCGACCCCAATCGTTGTGTCCGGGCCAGGCCACACCATCACCCACAAATGTGAAGGTCCAAAGATCATAATGCCGTTCACATCAGATGACGGCAATGCCAACATAGAGGTGAGCTTCGATAAGCTATGAGCTGGCATCAAACACACATCACACTCAGGCCGCGCCAACGCGGCTTTCATTTGATTGATGACGAGGTCCTGACCCAACTAACACAGCTGGGTTACTACAAAGTAGGCTTGCTACATTTGTTTATCCAGCATACGTCTGCCAGCCTCACCATCAACGAAAATGCCGACCCCACCGTACGCATGGATATGGAAAGTCACTTCAACCACTTTGTGCCCGAGCGACAAAGTTACTATCGCCATGATTACGAGGGAGACGATGACATGCCGGCTCATATTAAGTCGAGTACGCTGGGCTGTGAGGTCACGATCCCGGTCAGTCAGGGACGCCTGCAGTTAGGCACCTGGCAGGGGATCTATCTCGGGGAACACAGAGACCATGCAGGTAGTCGCGCTATCGTCGCCACCTTACACGGTCAATTATTGGAATAGACAGTCCGTTCAATCTGCCTCAGCAAGGTAATCATAACTCACGCGCGGTGTGATATTACATAGCAATTCATAGGGGATAGTACCTGCGCAAGCTGCCACTTCTTCAACAGGCAGCGCAGGGCCCCACATTTCAACCTCATCACCAACACTAATGTCATCCGGGTTACAACCTATATCCACCGTGATCATATCCATAGAGACGGCGCCAACAATGCCATAGCGCTCACCTCGTATGACCACGGGTGTCCCATCCTTCGCATTGCGCGGATAGCCATCTCCGTAACCCATAGCCACAATTGCCAACTGAGTTTGTTGCTTACTGTGCCAGCGACCGCCGTACCCAACCTTCTCTCCGGCAGCCAGTGATTTGACAGCAATTACCCGAGTTTTCAGGCGCATCACAGGCTTCAGCCCGTGCTCAGTACCAACCTGGTTAATCATAGGTGAAACGCCATACATCATCAAACCGGGCCGGATCCAGTCACCATGTGACTGTGGCCAGCCTATAACACCGGCTGAGTTAGCCAAACACTTAGCTTCCGGTTTACTCTGTACCAGGCGCTCAAACGCGGCAATCTGAACCTGTGTTTGTGTGCTGTGAACATCATCCGCACAGGAGAAATGTGTCATCAGCTTAATCTTGGGGTCAACGTTGTCGCAGGCTTTGAGACGCTGATAAAATGACTCGAACTGCTCGGGCTCAATGCCCAGACGGTGCATACCTGTGTCTATTTTTAGCCAAACCGACAAACGCGCGTCCAGTTGACTGGCTTCAATGGCCCGCAACTGGTTTTCATCATGAATAATGGCTTCAAAGTTATTGGCGATAAGAATAGGCAAATCGGCACGGTTGAAGAAGCCTTCAAGTAACACGATGGGTTTAGTCAGGCCACCGGCACGTAAAGCCAACGCTTCATCAATACGTGCGACCGCAAAGGCATCTGCATCATTGAGGTGCTGTGCAATTTTAACCAGACCATGCCCATAGGCATTGGCCTTAAGCACAGCCATAACCCGTGTACCAGGTGCCAGTACCTTAATCTGTTTTAAATTATAGCTTAAAGCCGTGAGGTTAATTTCGGCGGTTGCCAGGCGCATACATACTCCTAATTCGGGCTGCCGATTTAGTCACAAAGGACGAATATCTTAGTATTCGTCATCCACTGCAGGACCGGCATAATTGTCGAACCGAGAGAATTGCCCCTGGAAGGTTAACCTAACCTTACCAATCGGACCATTACGCTGTTTACCGATAATAATTTCTGCAACGCCTTTTTCCGGACTGTCGTCGTTATACACTTCATCGCGGTAGATAAACATGATTAAGTCGGCATCCTGCTCGATAGACCCCGATTCACGCAAGTCTGAGTTAACAGGGCGCTTATCCGCGCGCTGCTCCAGCGTACGGTTAAGCTGCGATAGGGCTATCACCGGGCACTGAAGCTCTTTTGCCAATGCCTTAAGTGAACGAGATATCTCGGCGATTTCTAAGGTCCGGTTATCCGATAAACTGGGGACTCGCATCAACTGCAAGTAGTCAACCATGATCATGCTGATCCCGCCATGATCCCGCGCAATCCGCCTCGCTCGTGAGCGCACATCGGTCGGAGTCAGACCTGAGGCGTCATCGATATACATCTGCCCTTTTTCCATTAGCAAGCCCATGGTGGAGGAAAGGCGTGCCCAATCATCATCATCCAGCTGGCCCGTCCTGACCTTAGTCTGGTTAATGCGTCCCAGTGAGGCCAGCATCCTCATCATGATTTGTTCTGAGGGCATCTCCAGCGAGTAAATAAGCACAGGCTTGTCTTGTGTCATCGCCGCATGCTCAGCCAGGTTCATCGCAAAAGTGGTTTTACCCATCGACGGACGTGCCGCGACTATGATCAGGTCTGACGGTTGCAGACCGGCGGTCATCTGGTCAAGATCAGAGTAGCCCGTGCTCACCCCGGTTACACCATCCTGCGGCGACTGGTAAAGCTCTTCGATCTTATCCACGGTTTTTTCCAGAATGCTGTGAATACTCTGCGGACCTTCGGTACTCTTAGTGCGTTGCTCAGCGATTTTGAATACTTTACTTTCCGCCAGGTCCAGTAATTCGTGGCTGTCGCGTCCTTCCGGGTTGAAACCCGCCTCGGCAATTTCATTAGCAACCGTGATCATCTCACGGACCACCGCACGTTCACGGACAATGCTGGCATAAGCATCTATGTTCGCGGCACTGGGTGTATTTTTCGCAATCTCAGCCAGATACGCAAAGCCACCCACAGTTTCTAACTGGTTATTCTTCTCAAGGTTTTCCGAAATAGTGATAAGGTCAATCGGCTGACTGGCTTCAACCAGCTTGGTCATTGCCTCAAATATCAACTTATGGGTGCGGGTATAAAAGTCCTGCGCAACGACCAGCTCTGCAACCCTATCAAACGCCTGATTATCAAGCATAAGTCCACCAAGTACAGACTGCTCAGCCTCGATGGAGTGGGGAGGGACTTTTAGGGTATCGACTTGTTGATCAGGTTTCGCCATATCACTACAAACACTAAGGGAAAGACCTGTTATTGTATACGCAATTGGGGTGGAAATGAATCTTGATTATCGCTCTAATGTGGGCCAAAGGAGGCGCATTGCACGCCCCCATCACTGCATTACAGTTTCTTCAATGCAATACGTCCACTGACAGTATCGATTTCCACATCCACGTCACCATCTTTGACCACAAACTCCAATTCCCGGGATGGGCCATATTTGGCTTTCTTCTCTTTGTCTGTTGAAAGCTCATTGATGATCCGGCCACCTGCATGGGCATCAATGTCAAAGCGTGCAGATAGCTCTGTAGGGAAGTAAAAGTCAACATCGCCACTGACCGACTCAAAACGAATATTCGCGCTTTTTTCGAGCGCTCTCAGACGCACGCTAATTTCACCATTCACGGTACTCATACGTAAGTCTTTCAGGCTGGCAATATCAAAATCGACTTCTCCATTGACGTTTTCAACACGAATATCAGTGGCCTGAGTCACACTCTCAATGCCGCCATTAACCGCATTGAAACGCAACTTGCCATTTGATGCCATATCTTCGATATCACCATTGACCGTTTCATAGCGAATATTGCCAGATAATTTTTTGCCTTCTATATCGCCATTCACGGTTTCCAGTTCAACCTTGCCGCTGAGCTCATTGGCCTCAATGTCCCCGTTGACTGTAGTGACGGCCACGTCAGCCTCAAAATGACTGACATCCACGTCAACACTCACCCCTTCAAAGTTAAGCTCACTTTGCTTTGGCATATAAATGGTCAACCGAGAGCCATCTCGCTGATTGTTCCAGCTCTTGCTACGGCGTGGCATTTTAACAATAAACTCGGTCACACTGCCCTGAGTTTCCAGCGTGTAACCTTCGGCCAGTTCATCCAGTTCACCACTGACCTGAAAGCTTGGCTTATCCCATGATTTAATTGTCACTTTACCACGCTGGCTTTCAATAACGACTTTGCCATCCAGCGGTATTTCTATCTGTTCGTCAATCTTGTCACCCGCCAGGGCAAACAGCGGCAGCGTAGCCAGTCCAAAAATGATTGCTTTCATGCTTCTCTCCTAAATCTGTTGCCACTGGGGCTGATGTACCTTAGTGATTAAATCTAACTGTTGCTGGTAAACCTGTGCCAGCATCTTGAGCAGAGCTGGGTTGTCCGGATCTTTCATCAGTGCCAGCTTAATCGCCTGCTCTGCTTCCTCCAGTTCCTGCAGTGGCCCTTGCCAGTCTTTCGTCAAGGCGGGCTGTGCCTCATACTGAACCAATAATGTCTGTTTCTTCTGCTCAAAAAAAGCGCTCATATGGGTCATGGTATCTTGCCTGGGCTGCGTCATAATGACCTGCCAGCTCAGTAAACCAGCCGATACACAGGCAGCGACCCCCGCCAATTTTATCCAGGGGCTGCGTGATGGAGCCACTGTGCTGGATACATTGATGGCTTTTTCAATACCCTGCCACAAATCTCTTCGTGGTTCAGGCAGCTGCTCCTGATCTTGCTGCCGCGGCAGTTGTTGTTTCAGAAACTGCTCAAATGTTGGTTTACTCATTGTCATACCACTCCTGTAACAATTTCCTGGCCCGGTGAAACTGCGATTTACTTGAGCCTACCGCCATATTCAACATATTAGCGACTTCTTCATGGCGGTACCCTTCTACCGCGTGCAACACAAACACCAGACGCGCTCGCTCCGGCAAACGTAAGATCAATTTGTCGAGCCCGTTGAGCGATTGGCATTGCATTATCTCGGCGTGTTCCATCCCACTGTCTTCGAGGCTAACCACTTTTTGCAGCCAGTTTTTTTGTTTACGTAAATAACTGATCGCGACATTCGATGTGACACTGTGTAGCCAGGTAGTGAACTTTGACTGGCCCTGAAACTGAGCAATTTTGTGCCAAAGCTGTACAAACACCTCCTGCGTCGCATCTTCCGCATGTGCCTGATCAGCGAGCAAACGTAAACACAGTCCATACACCCTGCGATAACACTGTTGATAGAGCTGTTCAAACGCCGCTTGCTCGCCCTGCTGAGCACGCTGCACTAACAGTTCAATCGTATCTGGGTTAAATGCCTCTTTGGCATTGATTATCATAGAGTATTCCTTCGCTTACGAGTCATCATCGTGACATATCAGGTGCTATAAAGAAAGTAACCCAATGGTGCGATGTTTGGAAGATAAGACGAGCGTGGGACAACAAAAGGTTTAAACAGGCGAGAAAATTTTTTTTTTACAACTGTCAGGAGGGTTACTCTTCGTCTTCATCGGGTGTCTGGTACTCGTCACCAGACTCAAAACGCCATCCCATAAACTCCAGTTTTGCCGGCGTGATCACGCCACCGTTACCAAGATTGAAGTTTTTCAGCGCTTCATCAAAATGCACACCACTGCCGCCCGTCGCATCTATGGTTGCGCCACGAATGGTGCCATAAAACTGGCCACTGCCGCGCATAGCAATGCTGGTCACCGGCGCATATATGACAGCGTACATTGAACTGGCCCCCCGCATTGTGATGCCATTCTGGCCTGAATAGGATGAGAAGATGCTCAGGCTTGGAAAACCACTGTCAGTCAACCCTTCCTGCTCTGTGAGCACTACCCCGCTGGCACCAAAATCCACTTTTCCGGTGACAAAAATGGCCAGGCTGCTGTCTGCTTTGATGGTGATGCTGGTGTCGCCCGTCATTTTGAGATCCCCATCAACCAGCCAGATCACATCACCGCCTTCTATGGTAATAGTGCCATCACTGGTGAGCTTCATGTTTTTCATACCGAAGACATATTCGCTGCTGGTATTACTCTGGCCATGACTTTGCGTCAGATGCTGGAACAAATAGATGTCGGCAGGGCTCGAAGACCAGGTACCGCTGCCACCCCGTATATAACGGCCTTCACTTGGCGTGAACACATAGTCGGTCTGTGCACCAACCGTAAAATCCGTGTAAGTGTTATTGCTGTCTATCACGGAAGGCATATTGAGCGGTAAAGCCAGCGGGTCACATTCTTTGTCAGGGTCATTAGGGTCATAATCTGGCGAACTTGGATCATAGACACGCACCGCTTCAACCTCAGGGTTCACATTGAAGCGATCCGCTGAGTAATGGAGCCCATTCTGTACATGACTACTTTGAAAACTGCCCGTTCCCCCATACATGATATCTAGCTCAGCCTGATTTTGATTGAGGATCTCAGCACCCCACTTCATGCTTACGTCACCGTTTGCGCGCAGCACACCTGTGATCTGGCCGCCATTGTGTTTAACAAACCCCTGAGTGAGCACATCTCCGTCAACCCGCACCCCACTGCCCGCAGAAATGTCGATCCCAGTATTCGATTGCACAGTGCCAACGACAGGCGAAGACCCTTTGAGATACAAGATGCCCGATGCTTTTACATCGCCCATAATGGGTGAATGCCCATTCAGCACCACATCGGCATCACCAATCACTGTATTAACATCACCATTGCTGGTGCGCGTGTCTTCATAACTGCCCAAAGTGGAGTCATAGCTATCAACCAGGCCACTACCAGCCAGATTAACGCCTTTACATCCAGTTACCGCATTTTGAAACACTGAGCTGCGTTCAGCTGGCGTGTATTTAAAGTAAGAGACCATTCGCGCATGCGCCTGATCATCATAACGCTTACCCAGGCTGGCAATCGACACTTCATCTCCATTGACTGACAACTGTGCGTCATAGCTTGTCCCGTCGAGTTCGCCAGTCCCCAGCCCCGCGCCTATCTGCTGCACAGCCTGATCAAGTGTCAGATTGGCGTTATTGGTGATGGCGGCTTTAAGTGCCTGACCCCGCTCTATGACCCCTTTTTCGGCCAGGAGACGGGCATTGAGGTCTTTTTGATAGTTACCACTCAAGCGTTCTTGTACCAGGGTATCTTTAAAAGCAGCAAACACAACGACGCTGGCCACTGAACTCAGTAGCATAACTTTAATCAGGGTAAATCCACACTGTCTTGTACTCTGCATCTTCATAGTGTCACCAATTGGCCGTCGCCAGCACTTGCTGGCTCGCAGCAACGTCTATTTGGATCCCCGCTGCATACTGCACTGGAATGCCCACGGGCGTTACCGTGATCGACGTGATCAAGCCGTTGACGGAAAAACTCAAAGCATTTACACCGCGCAATAAACGTTGAGCAGGCAAGTTATCCGAGCTGATATCACACAACAAATAACCGTCAAGCAAGGAAAATGTTTCTGTATAAGTGACTGCAGGTACACTGCCATCACATGCTGGCGTGTTGGCGACCTGCGTAACCTCTAACGCGCGACCATTGAGTCTGACCTGGGGCGTAGAAGCCGTTTGCTTGATGCTCCGGGTCATAAGCTGACTGGTGTAGCGGATCACTTCCTGTGCTTGTGCCAATTCCTGATTAACAGCAATGGTGCTGCGAATGGTCGAATAGGCCACTGCAATACCACCGAGCATAAACAGCCCTATCGATAGTGCTATCAAAAGCTCCAGCAGGGTAAATCCGCGGTAGTTCATCAAACGACTCATAAGCAAACATTAACAAAGCTGGCATGCAAGGAAATTTGATCCACCCCCGTATCTGTCATACGTTCGTCATGCCAGCTGACTGACACACTCATATCAAGGCTAAATGTCTCGGGTAGCGTCAGCGTGAAACGCGGATCATTCGGGTACAATCCCGCCGCTGTCGGATTCGTACCTGGGTTCAGGCTGGTGTTGACACTTTGGTAGTGACAAATATCCGGCCAGATCCGCTCTATTGCATTCTGGCCATGGATCAGGGCAATAGTGTACTTAAAGCTATTCTGTGCAAACTGCATGGCTTTTATCTGCGCCGCAGCAAGCCCCAGCAAGGCAATGGCTGCGATGACCATAGACACCATGACTTCCAGCAATGAAAAACCTTTTACTACGCGCAATTATCTGTCGCCTTACCCAACCAACTTTGCCCACTGTGTAGAATGCACAAACGCACATCATCCGTTGCCGCATCGTTATCTGAAATCAGAATGTTACTAAATGCACTCAACTCACCACTTGAACGTAATGTCCTGTCGACCAGGTTCACCGCCACTTGGTTATGATCAATCGTAAAACGCTTTAAAGTCACTTCCTGACCTTGCTCAACCACCTTCATGACCCAGTCGCTGTTTTCCAACTCTAGCTTTACTGGCACTTCCCGTTTTACCGCTTCACTGCGCGCAAAACGATAAAAACTACTTAACTTGTTTGCCGTGGTATTAACCCGGTCTTGTTTAATCTGGCCGATTAAAGACGGTGCTGCAACCATAGCCAGAATGGCAATAATCGCCAATACCACCAACAATTCAACGAGCGTTACGCCACGCTGGGTATATTTACCAACAGTCATTCAGGTTGCCTCCCTGATTGCCCAAATGGTCTAACGTCAGCACGCCACACACGTCTCTGCTCTGACCCTTATCGGCCACTGGTGTCGCCCTTAAAATATAGCCCATATTGCGAAAATCACCGCTCGCACCTTGTGGCTTATTACGCGCCTCATAACTGAACGTGTAGTACTCAGCAGCAGGCAAACCCTGGAATGTTGCAGTATTGGGGTAACCACCATTGCGGGAATAAATACGCTCCAACGTGGCACTGGTTTGCAACAACAAATGTTGTGCATCCAGTCGTCTGCTTTCACGCACATACTCGCCGTAGTTTGGCAATGCCACACTGGCCAGGATGGCAACGATCGCAATGGCGATCAGCAGCTCTATCAAAGTAAATCCACGCATTCTGGAGGTCTTAAGCATATTGGGTTTCCCACCTAAATGATAACGCTGTCATAAACTCATTAATTAGAATGTATGACATTTAACCAATAAAAAAAAGTGCCTGTAATAAAAACAGTTAACTAAAATATCACAAAACAGAATTAGCTAAAACAGGAACGCGCTTACAGTCTATAACAGCCGGGCTCTTTCCCCTAAAAACCTCTTGAGGTCAGACCATTAAATTGCAGCTACAATTGTTCCCGAGATGACTATAAGCCGTTTACGAGCGCTGTTGTTTTGATTTGGATTAATTTTCCGACTTGTGTTGTAAATCTTCCATGATGATCCCGATAATCATCAGATCCACACACTGAAAATTGGAGTTGTTATTGTCTTTCAGAGATTGGGAATACAACCGCGCACAGATGCGCGCGGTTGGTGCTTAATAAAATTAAGCTTCAGCGATCACGATTACTTTGATAGCTGTTGTCACGTCAGTGTGAAGCTGGATAGTTACGTCGAACTCACCTGTCTCACGGATAGTACCGGTAGGCAGACGAACTTCTGACTTAGCAACTTCAAGACCTACTGCGGTGATAGCGTCGGCGATATCGCGAGTACCGATAGAACCGAATAGCTTACCTTCGTCACCCGCTTTAGAAACCAGAGTCACTTCAGCAAGTGCTTCTAGTTTTTCAGCGCGCGCTTGTGCAGCAGTTAGCTCTTCAGCGATTTTCGCTTCAAGCTCAGCACGACGTGCTTCGAAAGTTTCGATGTTAGCTTTAGTTGCAGGAACTGCCTTGCCCTTAGGGAAAAGGAAGTTACGTGCGAAACCAGATTTAACTGAAACCTGGTCACCTAGGCCACCTAGGTTTGCGATCTTGTCTAGTAGAATAACTTGCATGTCTCTACACCTTTTAAAAACTGTTAATCAGCTGCTTACTTATGTAAGTCAGTGTACGGAAGAAGGGCTAGGTAGCGAGCACGCTTGATAGCAGTTGCTAGCTGACGCTGGTATTTAGCGCTAGTACCTGTGATACGGCTAGGTACGATTTTGCCACTTTCAGTTACATAGTTTTTAAGAGTAGCCAGATCTTTGTAATCGATTTGTTGTACGCCTTCCGCTTTGAAACGGCAGAACTTACGACGTCTGAAATAACGTGCCATGAGTAAATTTCCTCAATTAATTCTTTCAATATGTTGTGCATGTAATACAAGTTGACTCAAGCCACTGCGACTTTCGTGTCGGTTTAAAAAACCGCGTACCTGTAAGGTCTGCCCAACGTATAAATGCTCTAGTTGAGTCCGGAACTGCTGTCCGCTGGCAACCACCTGAATACGTACATAACTGTTACGATTTAGGTCAGCTTCTATCTGCATCGATTTATGTTCTAAAACAAAAATACAATGCGCGATGCCGGCGGGGCTTTGACTGTACTTAGGTGGCTTACAGACCGTGCCAGATAATACCAGCTGGTTTGTATACAGTTCAGACTGAGTGCTCACCAAACTACCAGGTCAATTCCGAATCAATAACGATTAAGCAGTTGCTGCTTCTTTTTTCTCTTCTTTAGCAAGAGGAGACGCTTCAGTTACAGCGTTCTTAGTACGCATAACCAGGTTACGAAGCACTGCATCGTTGTAGCGGAAAGAAGTTTCAAGCTCGCTGATTACTTCAGTAGGTGCTTCAACGTTCAACAGAACATAGTGTGCTTTGTGAAGCTTTTCGATTGGGTAAGCCAGTTGACGACGGCCCCAGTCTTCTAGGCGGTGGATTTTACCGCCAGCTTCTGTGATGGCACCAGTATAACGCTCGATCATACCAGGTACTTGCTCACTTTGGTCTGGGTGAACCATGAATACGATTTCGTAATGACGCATGGATATTCCTTACGGTTAATATAGCCTTGTCCCGTTTCGGCCAGTCGGGGTAAGGCAAGGAACTAAAGTTAGTTAGGCCGAAAGAGCGCGTATTTTACGTGTCGCGCTAAAAATAAGCAATCAGTTTATCGCTGAAAATTGGTGGAATAATATTTAAAGTTGCGTGAGTCGGAGTGAAAAAATATGAGTATTGAGTATAAAGAGACAGGAGGAAGTTGGAGCGGCACACGAGGTTCGAACTCGTGACCTCGACCTTGGCAAGGTCGCGCTCTACCAGCTGAGCTAGTGCCGCATCACAGGGTATGGAAATATAATACCATACAAACTCGTTATTCAGTCAGTTGAGTAAACTGATCGTAAATTGGAGCGGCACACGAGGTTCGAACTCGTGACCTCGACCTTGGCAAGGTCGCGCTCTACCAGCTGAGCTAGTGCCGCATCACTATAAGTACTCTTTTTTAGTCAGTTGAGTAAACTGATTATAGATTGGAGCGGCACACGAGGTTCGAACTCGTGACCTCGACCTTGGCAAGGTCGCGCTCTACCAGCTGAGCTAGTGCCGCTTCATAAGTTATGGAATATTAAAGCGCTGGTGCGCGACGGGTCGCGTCTAACGTTTTAGCAGCAGAGCCAGTGCCGCATTCCAATGTAGCTCTTAGTTTCCCGCTGGGCGCAACCTTGAGGTCGCGTCTAACGTTTTAGCAGCTGAGCTAGTGCCGCATCACAATAAGTGCTCTTTTTTAGTCAGTTGAGTAAACTGATTGTAGATTGGAGCGGCACACGAGGTTCGAACTCGTGACCTCGACCTTGGCAAGGTCGCGCTCTACCAGCTGAGCTAGTGCCGCTTCATAATACCCCAGAGACAAATAAGCTTTGCCGTCTTGAGCGGGGCAGGATTCTACAAGATAGAAAAAGCATTGCAAGTACTTTTTCTAAATTTTTTAAAGATTGAAGAATTTTTGCTGATAGACCTTCAACTCCATAATGGAGTCTTTAATGTCGTCCAGAGCCAGGTGAGAACTCTTTTTGTGGATCCCGTTTAACAGCTCAGGCTTCCAGCGACGTGCCAGCTCTTTAATCGTGCTAACGTCCAGGTTGCGGTAGTGGAAGTATTCTTCCAGCTCTGGCATGTATTTATTGAGGAAACGACGGTCCTGACCAATCGAATTACCACACATAGGCGATTTGCCCGGCGGCACCCATTGCTTCAGGAAGTCCAAGGTTTGTTTGATTGCATCAGATTCAGAATGAGAACTGGCCTTACAACGCGCAGTCAGACCTGAGCGGCCATGCTGGTTTGTACACCATTCATCCATATTATCAAGTAATTCATCACTTTGATGGATAGCAATTACAGGTCCCTCAGCCAGTACGTTAAGATCACAGTCTGTGATCACAGTGGCAATTTCGAGGATCCTATCTGTTTTAGGTTCCAGACCCGTCATTTCTAAGTCGAGCCAGATCAGGTTTGATTCATGAAAAGACATACACTACCTAACGGTACTTTCCTTTAGATCCAATGCAATTAGATATATCATATTAGCTTCATCACTCGACCAAAAGCTTTTTTTTACAAAGCGGGGCAATTTATTGAGTTATAGTCCATGATTGGCCTGTATACCACTCGATAGCAATAAATCGTGTCGCGAGTTTATTAGATATGGCAAAACGCAAAAAACTCAGTAAGGGCCAATCCAGACGGATCAGTGCCAATCATCAAAAACGCTTGCATAAAGCGAAACAACAATCCGACACTCAGGTAAGCTGGCAAACAGACAACCTGGGCCCCACAGAACCCGCCGTAGTGATCAGTCGCTTTGGGCAACATGCCGATGTCGAGTGCGAAAATGGCGACGTGCTACGCTGCAATATCCGCCGTACCGTCACCAGTTTAGTGTGTGGTGACGAAGTGATTTTCCGTCGCGCCAAAGTGAGCGAAGGCGATTTGGCCGGCGTCATAGAAGCCGTCGAGCCTCGACGCTCTCAGCTGACCCGTCCGGATTTTTATGATGGTGTTAAGGTGGTGGCAGCCAACATAGATCAGATTTTAATGGTGTCCGCCGTGGTGCCTGAATTTACCCCACAGATCATTGACCGTTACCTGGTCGCCTGTGAAGACATGGGGATTGAACCAATTCTGTTACTCAACAAGGTTGACCTGCTCGATGACGAAGGCCTCGACTATGTCGATGAAGTCTTGGATATCTATCGCGACTTAGGTTACCGCGTCTTACTGGTCAGTAACAAGACTGGCGAAGGGATCGATGAGCTCAAAGCCCTGCTGACAGAAAAGAATAATATCTTCGTTGGTCAGTCTGGGGTCGGGAAGTCAACACTGGTCAATACGGTACTGCCTGATGCAGCCATCCTGACCCAGGAAGTGTCCGAAAACAGTGGCCTGGGCCAGCACACCACAACCGTCTCAAAACTGCATCACTTACCCAGTGGCGGTAACCTGATAGACAGCCCGGGGATCCGTGAGTTTGGTCTGTGGCATCTCGAAGTAGAGCGCGTGACCTGGTGCTTTAAAGAGTTCCGTGAGTTTATCGGTGGCTGCCGTTTTCGAGACTGCAAACACCTCAACGATCCTGGTTGTCTGATCCTGGAAGCGGTTGACGAAGGCAAAATAAGCGAACTGCGCTTCGACAGCTATCACCGCATTCTGGAGTCAATGGCAGATGGCCGCGCAGGTGCGCGCGCGCCAAGAGTTTGATACTATCTTCAAAATTTTTTCAGGAATAATAAAAGTGAACTTGGATAAACTAAAAATTGCCCTGCAATATGCTTTACCCAAACATGCCGTATCACGTTTGGTGGGAAAACTGGCAGCAGCCGAAGCGGGTGCACTGACAACCACCTTAATTAAACTGTTTATCAAACAATACAAGATAGACATGAGTGAAGCGCTGCATGAAGATCCAGCTCACTACAAGACCTTTAATGAATTCTTTACCCGCCCGCTGAAGCCGGGGATCCGTCCGCTTGCTGAGGAAGCCAGCATCGTGGCACACCCGGTTGACGGCGCCATCAGCCAGCTGGGCGATGTCGTAGATGGTCAGATCATTCAGGCCAAAGGCCATGACTACAGCCTGCAAACCCTGTTGGGTGGCAAAGAGTCAGACGTAGCGCCGTATCTGGGTGGTAAATTTGCCACGATTTACCTGGCACCCAAAGACTATCACCGTATTCATATGCCCCTTGATGGTACACTGAAAAAGATGATCTACGTGCCTGGCGACCTGTTCTCAGTTAACCCTTTGACGGCACAAAACGTCCCGAACCTGTTTGCACGTAACGAGCGCGTTGTGGCTATTTTCGACACTGAAATCGGTCCCCTTGCCATGGTATTGGTGGGCGCAACCATAGTAGCCAGCATTGAAACCATCTGGGCTGGTACTGTGACCCCACCCGCAGGCAAAGACGTCTTCAGCTGGGATTACCCGGCCGAAGGTGACAACGCCATTAAGCTGAAAAAAGGCGACGAAATGGGCCGCTTTAAGCTGGGCTCAACTGTGATCCTGGCCTGGGGAGAAGATAAAGCCGACTTCCTGGCAAACCAGTTACCAGAAACCGTTACCCGCATGGGCACGCCATTCGCGACCATTCGTGAATAAACCCACCCAGATAAGACACTAAAACAGCCCGCGCATGCGGGCTTTTTAATATGATATGGGTGCTTCGATGAGCGTTACGGGCACCCAATCAGTGTACACACAGACCAGACGCACGAACCTGCAGGACCTGTATGGCAAGGCGCAAGTACTGAAACTCCACCAGCCACTTTAGGGGTTTCCTGCAGATTTATCTCACGTCTTTGCGAGCTTAATTGTTTGAGGTTTTTTTTAGAGAGTGTGATTTTCATAATGTTTCCTTATTGATGAATAAATCAACAATACGAAAACACATTAACATGACAGGATTAGCAGCACACTGTACAGGCAGGATCTCTTTCCAATGTAAATTGTCTCTGCTGCAAGCTTAACGCATCAACCACTATCATCTCACTCGCCTTGTCTGGTACACCAGAGACAATCAAACTGACCGCTTTCATCGCCTGCATAGAGCCAATCATGCCAAGTAAAGGACTGACGACCCCGGCATTTTGACAATTTAATTCAGTAGACGCTGGCGACTCAGGGAAGACGCAATGATAGCAAGGAGACGATGTTCTGAAGTCAAAAGATATAAACTGTCCCTGAGTGCCCAGCGCTGCGCCAGAGATAAGTACTTTGCGTTCACGCAGACAATACTGATTCAGCAAGTAGCGCGTGGCGAAGTTATCGCTGCAATCAAGGATCCAGTCACTGTCTTGCAGCACCGTGTCTATGTTGCTCGTGTCGAGTTTTAATGACAGTGGAATAAGTGATATTTGGTTATTCAAACTCGCTAAGACTTTCCCTGCTGCTTTTGCTTTTGACTGGCCAATATGATTGATCTTATACAAAATCTGCCTTTGTAAATTCGACAACTCAACTGCATCATCATCACAAAAGGTCAACTGGCCAACACCGCTTGCCGCTAAGTAAAACAGCGCAGGGCTTCCCAGGCCACCACACCCAATTACGGCCACCCGGGCCGCTTTGAGCCGCATCTGGCCAGCTTCAGATACTGCATTGAGCAGTAAATGGCGGCTGTACCTCAACCGCTCTTTGTCACTGAGTTCTGTACTCATGATTCGCCAGTGGCCCGCTTAAGGTCAACAATCGCTTGCCTGTGGTCACTGGCCTCGGTAATGGCACGCACCACAGCAACACTCCCGACACCCGTTGCAGCGACCTGATGAGCACGAGTCAGGTCGATCCCCCCAATAGCTACCGTGGGGTAAGTCTCACGCATCAGGGGCACAAAATGCCTGAGTTTCTCCAGCCCCTGGATCTGACCTGTCATGTCTTTGGTCGTAGTCGGGTATATCGCCCCAAACGCCAGATAACTGGGCCGGTAGTTATGGGCACGCAGCATTTCGTAAAAGCCATGTGTTGATACCCCAAGACGCAGCCCCGCCTGCTGAATGGCAACCAGATTAGCCGAATCCAAATCTTCCTGACCAAGATGGACACCATAAGCCCCATGACGAATAGCCAGTTCCCAGTAGTCGTTTATAAAGACCCGGCCCTGATACTTTTCCCCCAGGGTGATAGCACACTGGATGTCTTCTTCCAGCGTAGCCTTGTCAGCCTGCTTAATTCTGAGTTGCACCGTTCTCACGCCCTCAGCCAGACACTTTTCCACCCAGTCTACAGAATCAACAACGGCATAGAGCCCCAACTCTTCTCCCACCGGCGCAAAACCCGCAGCAAAGTTAAACTCTTCGCTAACCGCAAACTCCAGCTCATCGCCCAGCCAACTGCCCGCTTCTATGACCTGTGGAAAATCGCTGATCTGCTCAGGGAATCCAGCATGGGCCAGTGGCCCCCTGCCCTCACCAAATCGCTGTGCCACTTTCAACCCCTGATTGATATAGGCTTTGGCCAGAATAAAGGCATCTTTGATAGGGTAGCCTTTCGCCAGACACGCGGCGACAGAAGATGCAAAGCTACAACCAGTGCCATGACTGTGTGGTGTTTGTATCGCCTCATTGCCAAGCCAATACTCTTCGCCTTCGCTCCAGCAATAATCGATACAGTAACCGTTAGGGTAATCCCAGTGACCACCTTTAATAATCACCGATTTCACCCCCAGATCCCTCAGTTTAAGGGCAGCGTCTCTGACTGCGTCTGGGCCAATTAGATAAACCCCGGTCAGTACCTGTGTTTCCTGCGTATTGGGCGTGATCACGTCAACCAGCGGCAAGAGATACTTTTTCAGCGCGTCCAGGGTATCTTCTTCGGTCAGCGCATCGCCACTGGATGCAATCGCAACAGGATCAAAGACCACCACAGGCGGCCTTTCCCAGCGGCTTTTGTACTGTGCCAGGTGCTCTGCAACCAACTGGATCTGCGTACTATTAGCCAGCATGCCAATCTTAATCACAGTCGCTTTTAAATCAGCTTCAAGCGCCAGTAACTGAGATTCCAGCACTTCACTGGACACCGCGTTAATTTCCTCTACCGCGAGGCTATTTTGCGCCGTCAGTGCGGTTACGGCCGTGCAGGTTTGCACACCAAAACTGTGCATAGCTTTCACATCAGCCTGTATGCCTGCTCCCCCACCCGAGTCCGACCCTGCAATGGTCCATACCAGTTCAGCCACAATTACTCCTACTTATTCTGTTGAACATGGGCGCATGATAAAGTGCGATGCGCCACACAATCTTCACGACACGTAAACGTGTGTTTAATTCTGATGCCAAAAAGGCATACCCATAGTTGGGGTAGAAGGCGCCGCCACCTCTTTCTCAGGCATCGCCTGCGCCACATAGGCAGCACGCCCGGCAACCACCGCGTGATGAAAAGCGCTGGCCATAGTCACCGGACACCCGGCACCCGCAATGGCCGAATTTAACAACACCGCGTCATAACCCAGCTCCAACGCTTGAACGGCATGAGATGGTAAGCCCAGCCCTGCATCGACAATCAGGGTATGATTAGGCAAACGCTCTCGAATGGTTTGCAAATTATAGGGATTGAGTAAGCCTTTACCAGTACCTATGGGGGCACCCCAGGGCATCAGGACTTCGCAGCCCAGATCCGCCAGGCGCTGACACACCACTAAGTCATCGGTGCAGTAGGGCAGCACTTTAAACCCTTGTTTTATTAAAATCTCGGTTGCTTCGAGCAACGCAATCGGATCTGGCTGTAAATTGTATTCATCCCCGATGAGTTCCAACTTTATCCAGTCAGTGGCAAACACTTCGCGACACATTTGCGCCAGTGTCACCACTTCTTTAACACTGTGACACCCGGCGGTATTGGGTAATACCCGCAAGCCAGTATCCTTGATCAATTGCCAGAAATCATCCCCGGCAGACACAGAATTTTGTCGCCGTAAAGAAACTGTCACGATTTGTGCCTGAGAAGCCAGCAAACTTTGCTGCATCACTTCCGGCGAGGGATAAAGTGCTGAGCCTATCAACAATCGACTGTCAAACTGCTCTCCATAAACCGTGAAAGGCATATCCGTCTGCATCATCACCCCCCCTGAATAGGCGATAACAACTCAATGCTGTCACCTTCTTGCAGTCGCTGTTCCGCCAATCCGCTGCGCGGTACAAACTGGCCATTGAGTGCAACCGCGTAAGGTGCTTTCGCCCCCTGTGCTTCAATTACCTCTAACAGAGAGTGTGGCTGCGACAACGTGAGTGCCTGACCGTTGTAACTAATATTCATAATACCCCTTGTTGTAACGCTTGTTGCACCACCGCAGGTGCCAGCAAAAAACCGTGTCGATACAGGCCATTAATTCGGATCACATTGCCTGTTACACTGATTTGTGGTCGATTGTCTTTATATGCCGGGCGTAACCCTGCACGCAGAGACATCACACGTCCCTCGGCAAATCCACTGTGCACCGTATAAGCCGCCGATAGCAACTCCAGCGTCGAACGTACGGTGATATCGCCCCGATCCTGAGACTCAATTTCGGTGGCTCCTATCACAAACTCATGGTTTGGCTTAGGTGCAATATAGAGTGGGTAACGCGGATGCATAAGACGCACTGGGCGTTGTAAGTTCACCTCAGGCGCATGAATGCGTGCAACTTCACCCCGCACACCACGCAACCCCGGGCTCTGTGCTTTTGCGTCTAACCCGCGGCAATCGATGATCCAGTCAAAGGCGTCACCATTCACACAACCCTGTTCTATCTGTGCATCAGCCCCCTCATGAAAGTACACACCCATTTTCTGTAATGTACTGAGACTCGCCGCAAAGAATGCCAGATTATCGAGTTGACCTTCACAGGGTAAATACAACCCCTGATGAAATCGACCGGCTAACTCAGGCTCTAACGCACCAATGCCACGGCCATCCAGACTTTGTGCCTGATGACCAGCCAGAGGCTTAAGGCGACGCTGAAAACTCAGTAAATCACCCCGGTCTTGCTGATGTGCAACGATCACGGTCCCTTGCTGCTGAAAAAACACCGGCGTATCAAGCTTGGCCAGCAACTCAGGCCATAAGGTCATCGCTTCTAAACCCAGCTCCGCCAGATCTTGTTCACAAATTACAGATTCAGCCATAGGTGCGAGCATAGCAGCAGCTAAAGTACCGACGCTGGAAGGCGCCGAGACCGGGTCACGTTCAAAGATACTCAGGTGATAGTGTTCGGCCAACATCAGGGCAGTAACCCGACCGATCAGGCCAAAACCGACGATGGCAACACGCGGTTTATTTGTCTGGGACATCTTGCCTCCATGCGGACCCAATTGGGCCCGCCGTCTTCAATCACAGTGCTTTATGGTAAAGCTCTGAGCCCGTCTCTTTGAACTCACGTGATTTATTTTTCATTTCGGCTTCTACGTCGATCATTTTTATCGCGATGGCTTCACCTGCATTGTTTGGATCTATGCCTTCAGCTTCCAGCTGCTTAGCATAATCACGTACATCCTGGGTGATCTTCATTGAACAGAATTTAGGGCCACACATAGAACAGAAATGTGCGACTTTACCCGATTCCTGCGGCAGTGTTTCATCGTGATAAGACAGCGCACGCTCCGGGTCCAGACTCAGATTGAACTGATCGTGCCAGCGGAACTCAAAGCGTGCTTTAGACAAAGCATTGTCACGAATTTGTGCGCCAGGGTGACCTTTGGCCAGATCGGCCGCATGCGCCGCAATCTTGTATGTGATCAGACCCTCTTTCACGTCTTCTTTATTTGGCAGACCCAGATGTTCCTTCGGCGTCACGTAACACAGCATCGCCGTACCGTACCAGGCAATTTGTGCCGCACCAATACCCGATGTGAAATGATCATAACCCGGTGCTATATCTGTGGTCAGTGGGCCAAGGGTGTAAAAAGGCGCTTCATGACAGTGCTTTAATTGCTCATCCATGTTTTCTTTGATCAGGTGCATAGGGACATGGCCCGGACCTTCAATGAATACTTGTACGTCGTGTTTCCAGGCGATCGTTGTCAGCTCACCTAAAGTGCGTAACTCAGACAGTTGCGCTTCGTCATTGGCGTCTGCAATTGACCCCGGACGCAAACCATCACCCAGAGAGAAACAGACATCGTACTGTTTCATGATTTCACAAATGTCTTCGAAGTGTGTGTACAGGAAGTTTTCTTTATGGTGCGCCAGACACCATTTCGCCATGATAGACCCACCACGTGACACGATACCTGTGACACGCTTAGCCGTCATGGGCACATAGCGTAGCAGTACACCCGCGTGGATTGTGAAGTAATCCACACCCTGCTCTGCCTGCTCAATCAGAGTATCGCGGAAAATCTCCCAGGTCAGATCTTCAGCCACGCCATTCACTTTTTCAAGCGCCTGGTAAATCGGTACCGTACCGATCGGCACAGGAGAGTTACGCACTACCCACTCACGGGTTTCATGAATATAACGTCCAGTAGACAGATCCATCACCGTATCTGCACCCCAGCGTGTTGACCACACCAGCTTTTCCACTTCTTCCTCAATAGAAGAAGTCACCGACGAGTTGCCTATGTTGGCATTTACCTTCACCAGGAAGTTACGACCCACAATCATTGGCTCTGTTTCAGGGTGATTGATGTTGTTTGGCAAGATGGCGCGACCACGAGCGATCTCAGAGCGCACAAACTCCGGGGTAATGAAATCCGGGATCTCCGCACCAAAAGACTGACCTTTGTGCTGCTGTGCCAGTAACTCTTCACGGATCTTGGCACGCCCCATATTTTCACGGATCGCAACATATTCCATTTCCGGGGTCACAATGCCACGACGCGCATAGTGCATTTGCGTAACGTTTTGCCCGGGTTTAGCACGGCGTATTTTAGGCAAGTTTTCAAAACGAATATGATCTAACCCTTCGTCTGCCATACGCTGCTGAGAAAATTGCGAGGTGACCGACTCCAGCACCTCTGTATCATCCCGGTCCAAAATCCACTGTTCGCGGAATTTCGGTAACCCCGTGCGCACGTCCAGCTTGAACTCAGGATCGGTATAAGGACCCGACGTATCGTAGACACGAACCGGCTCATTTTGCTCATAGATCGGATCTTCTTCAGTGCCACCAATAAAAGAATCGCTCAGGGTAATCTCACGCATTCCGACGCGTACACCCGCCTGCTCGCCATCAACATAGACTTTTTCAGAATTGGGAAAGGGTTGTCCGGTAAGATTGTAAATAAAGTCCGACGCGGCCTCGCGCGACTCACGACGTGATAACTTGCTACTGTTGTTTGACATGACATGCCTCATTATTAAGTTAAGGTGTCTTGTCAGAACTCCACAAAGGGAGCGAGAAGGGTCCAAACCAAACTCACAGCAGTGAATACTGTGTGCTGGTTTCATTCAGTGGAGCATGTTGGCACAGGCACAACATGGCTGGCAACCTAGATATCTTGCGATATACCAACTTAGGTAGCTTGTTCCCTACGCAGGCATTAACCTGATCAGGTCCACGGATCCCGCAATACTGCGATCTCAGCCCAGATGGGCACTCCGACAAGTAACGAACTGTAAAAAAGTGTACTGAATCGCGCCTAGTTAGTCAAAGGCTCTGCGTCCAGCGCTTTAAATTGCCAGGTCTTCTGGCCTTGCATATGTAGTTTGCTATTCAGGATGGTAACGGTCACGCCCTGCTCTAACATCTCCAGAAACTGCATTTCTTGCGTATCCAGCGCATCGCCACATGACTTGCGAGTCATGCCTAACTGAGCCAATTTGAGCACATCAGATTCCATGTTGCCCTCAGCAAAAAACCGATTACAACCCGCAAATCCAACCACCTGTAAAGCATCGAGAAATTCGATTTCGATAGCTGTAGCATCATCAACACTACGTCCATCAACCTGAGTTAACTGCCAGTGAGAGTGCTTAAGCTGTTCCCTGGTTACCTTCCCTGTACTGGAACATGCCATCAATATTACGCACATTAGGCATAAAAGAATGGAAATTTTCATGGTAAACCAACCGCTTAAAATATGATTAATATTATAACGTCAGGCGGTATGGAAAAGGCAGTAAAAATCTGTAATTTTCTGCCTTTTTAGTAAAAAAATCAGCCGAAAAGCTGATCAATTTCCTGAGGTAGGAACGGACGACCACGTTCATTCACCGATGTGCCAGTAACAACGGCATCCAGCATGAGTTTATCGTCTTGGGTACGGATAATGCGCTGAACAAATGCGAACTTCAGTTTACTGACGCGCAATGTTTCGACTTCTACGTAAAAAGCATCACCTGGCTTCAACGAATCTTTATAATTCATTTCAGAGCGGATCACCACCAGATTGATTTTTTGCTCAGCCAGCGCGGCGAAATCGATACCATTGGCTATCAAAAATTCATGCCTCGCGTGTTCCAGATAATTAAAATAAACACTGTTATTCACAATGCCCTGTAAGTCACATTCGTAATCCCTGACTTTGAAATCAAGCTTAAATGTCATGGCTTTTCCTCTTCACTAAGTTGCCGAATTTATAACACATATTAACTGTTAACTGGTCGGGCTTTTGCTACACTGTGCGCAATCAAAAATGGAACAAGATAAGACATGAAGCTTAAACTTTCTCTGCTTAGCACCAGCCTGTTGGCTGCCCTGTCATACCAAGCCGTGGCTGACGAATCACGCACTGCCGCGCCCCTTGAAACCATTGAAGTCACCGGCGACTTCCAAACAGAATCTCTGCAAACGTTGAGTGCCAGTGCAAGCGTGATGGGTGAAGTAGAAATGACCCACCGCGGTGCCAGTTACCTCGATGAGCTACTGAACAGCACAGCCAATGTTAACTTTACCGCTGGGGCATCACGTGGCCGCTTTGTACAAATCCGCGGAGTGGGCCTGCGCTCTCAGTTTGTCGACCCAATCACCCCCAGTGTTGGCATGCTGGTCGATGGTATTAATTACTCTGGCCTGGGTGGCAGTGCTCTGCTATTCGACATTGATCAGGTCACCCTATATCGCGGCCCGCAGGGCACACGCTTTGGTGCCGATGCAATGGGCGGGATCATCGATCTTCAATCTCATGCACCCACTCAAGATACTGCGCTTAAACTGCGCGTCGGCGCAGGGAATTATAACAGCTACGAAGCGGGCCTAGCTGCGGGTACCGGATTAACAGACAATACGGCCGCCCGTGTCAGTCTGTATCAGCGTGGCTCTGACGGGTATGTCGATAACCTGTATCTGAATAAGCCGACTCAGGATCAACAGGAACGACTGGCACGTTTTAAACTAAACAGCCAGCTTACAGACACACTGACTGTGAGTCTGGCTGTGCACCACATTGATATTGATAACGGCTACGATGGATTCACTTTGGATAATACACGTAATAGCGTAGCCAACCAGCCAGGTAAAGACACACAAAACAGTGATGCCTTTGCACTCAGTGCACTGTACACTGGACTGAGCGCCTTTGATGTAGAAGTCCAGGGTACGGGGTTACAAGCGGATACTGAGTATAGCTACGATGAGGATTGGACTTGCCATGATGCAACCCAACCTCAGCTGTGCGCCGCCGGGTTACACCCAGATCACTATGTCAGCTTCGACAAGTACCTGCGCGATCATGAACGCGGCAGTCTTGAAGTGAAACTCAAAGATAAACAAGGCGACTGGGTTGTGGGTGCCTACGCGCAGCGTCGTGACGTTGACCTGACTCGCCAATACACTTGGTTAAACACTGATTTTCACTCCAGCTATGATGTATCCAGCCAGGCGCTATTTGGCCAGAAAGTTACGCATCTGAATGAACAGACCCGCTTGATCACCGGGCTACGAGTTGAGCGCTATGACAGTGAATACACAGATACTAACGGCTTCACCATAGATCAGGATGAGACTATGATGGGCGGTAAGCTGGCTCTGGAGTATCAGGTGGTGCCACGTACCATGATCTACACCAGCCTGAGCCGCGGCTATAAAGTTGGTGGTGCCAATGGTGAAGCACTGGCAAAAGCGAAAGATGAAGGCTTCAATATCCCCGCTTCTGCGTTCTCCTTTGAACCCGAATACCTGTGGAATGCTGAATTCGGTGTGAAAGGCCAATCTGAAGATAAAAAGCACACACTTGCCGTCACAGCCTTCTATATGGAGCGCGAAGACATGCAGCTTAAGCAATGGCAAATTGATGGTGTGCAATTTGCGGGCTTCATCAGTAATGCAGGTAAAGGTGAGAACTACGGTCTGGAAATCGAAGGTCAGCGTCTGATCACAGATCGGCTGACGCTAAACTACAGCCTGGGTTATCTCGATACTAAAATTGAAGACTTTATCACCACATCAGGTGATAACGTCGATGGCCGTGAACAAGCACAGGCACCCAAATATCAATATGCATTCGCAGCAGACTACAGCATTCTGGAAAACCTAGTGGTAACACTGGGCCTGGAAGGAAAAGATGATTATTTCTTCTCGGACAGCCACAATGAGCAGGCTCCGAGCCAAAACCTGATCAATGCCAGTGTGAGTTATTATGGTGAACAGTGGTCATTGACTGCCTGGGGACGTAATCTGGCCGATCGTGACGTGCCAGTCAGAGGGTTTTACTTTGGTAATGATCCACGTGATGGCTACACGGCGCGAAACTATGTTCAGTACGGTGAGCCTCGGGTATTTGGCCTGACATTCACATACGATCTGTAAACCTAATAAAAAAGGCGCTCGATGAGCGCCTTTTTTATATTCCAAACGAATAATATCAAGTCATTATTCCGGCAGGTTGCGACCGTAGAACACTTCCTGGATCTCACGATTCAGACGCTCTCGGATCTGCTCTTCCTCACCTGCATCCAGATCATCGGTTGTGATGCCGAATAAATAGGTATTGAGATCGGTTTCTTTTAGCATCATCTTGGTGTGGAACAGGTTTTCCTGGTACACATTCACATCCACCATGTGATATGCCTCTTTGGTGTCTTCCGTCATATAATTCTGGATAGAGTGGATCGCATGATCTATGTAGTGTTTTACGCCGTTCACGTCACGTGTAAAACCACGTACACGATAATCTATGGTCACGACATCTGATTCCAGCTTATGGATCAGGAAGTTGAGCGCCTTCAGCGGAGAAATAATGCCACAAGTCGATACTTCGATATCAGCACGGAATGTACAAATACCATCGTGCGGGTGTGCTTCAGGATAGGTGTGTACACAGATATGGCTTTTATCCAGGTGCGCAACAACCGAATCCGGTAACGGACCAGGCGCTTCATTGCTGTCAAATGTCTGTTGTTCTACTGGCTCTTCTGATACCAGAATGGTGACACTCGCCCCCTGAGGATCATAATCCTGACGCGCAATATTCAGTACATTGGCACCAATGATATCGACAACATCGCGCAGAATGTCGGTCAGACGGTCAGCACTGTACTGTTCATCGATGTATTCCAGATATTCTTTTCGCTGCTGCTCGGTCTTTGCATAGCAAATATCATAGATACTAAAGCTTAAACTCTTAGTTAAGTTGTTAAAGCCATGGAGTTTAATTTTATCAAAGGGCTTGTTCACGATAGACCCACCTTAAAACGTGAAAATCTGCGCTGCAGAAATAAAAGTTCGCGGATTTTATACGAAAATAGCGTCTCGAAAAAGCACTATTTTGCGCTGTTTTCAACCACCTCATGGCTATGGGTAATTTCTACTGCTTTTTCAAGCATTAAGGCCACAGAACAGTACTTCTCGGCAGACAATTGTACGGCCCGTGCCAGGTGCTTTTCAGACACATTATTGCCAGTCACTACAAAGTGTAGATTGATCTTTGTAAATACTCTAGGTGCGCTCTCAGCGCGCTCTGCCGTCAGTTCCACAGTGACATCACTGACATCCTGTTTGGCTTTTTTCAGGATACTCACCACATCCACCGATGAGCAGCAACCAGCTGACATCAACACCATTTCCATCGGGCTGGGTGCAGCACTGTCAGCACCGGTATCAAAAACCACATTATGACCAGAATGAGATCGCCCAATAAAGGTATCGCCGTCAACCCACTTCACACTTGCTTGCATGTTTATTATTCCTCTAGTTCCTAAAACTAATAACACCGCCATAAGGCGGTGTTATCGTTAATTCCTGACAACCAAAACAGCGTCAGTTAATTGCATTATCGAACAGGTTTTTCACTAACCCGGCAAATTCTTCAATAAATTCTCGTTGCTCTTCGGTTACACGTTGCTCAGTGACGCTGGAGAGTACTTCCTGCAAATCATACACAATGCCGTCAACTTCTCTGACAATCAGGCTACGTTGTTCGGTCGTCAATCCGGTCTGTTGCTCACAGAGGCGGATCACGTGCTCAGCAATCACATCTTCTATTAACTCCAACACCTTAGGTGCATTGGCTTTCACCACACCCGGCTTCTCAAACAAGGCTAAGTGTTGCGTTAGGTACATGACTAACTCATCGTATCCTTGTTTATCTAAAACCATATATTGCCCACCTGAATGTATCAATGACATCTCCTATTGATTTAAGCAGAAACTAGTTTTGATTGCTACTTTTGATATTTACTGACCAACAAAAAAGCAGCCAAGTTTTACGCAAGGCTGCTTTTTCCAATACTAAAGAGTGAGAATCTAACGGTAATCCACCTTAGTAATAAAGGGGAATCTCACCATTTAGGATTTTACTCGATTGTCAGGCCCGGACTCAAGGTACCTGGCAAAGTTACTTTGTCCAATTCTACCGAAGCCACAGGGTATGCACAGTAGTCTGCTGCATAGTAGGCACTTGCTCTGTGGTTACCAGATGCACCGATACCACCAAACGGAGCTGCACTCGAAGCTCCTGTGATAGGGCGGTTCCAGTTAACAATACCAGCACGGCTGCGACGCAGGAAGTGCTCGTAATCCGCCTGATTGTCACCCAGTAAACCGGCAGACAGACCAAAGCTGGTGTCGTTGGCCTTTTCAATCGCCGCATCAAAGTCGTTGTAACGGAAAACTTTCAGCAACGGACCAAAGTGCTCATCATCGGGGAAGTCAGTCACTTTGCTACATTCAATGATGCCTGGGGTAACAAAACCTGTGCCTTCTGTATGTGTCAGCTCAAGCAGAATCTCACCACCAAGCTCAACCAGCTGTTGCTGTGCTGCGACCATACCAGCAGCTGCGTTATTAGAGATCATAGATCCCATGAACGGCTGATCTTCAGCATCATAGTTACCAATCTTAATCGCTTTAGTCGCTTTAAGCAGTTGCGCCAGGATCACATCACCCTGCTCACCCTCAGGCAGGAACAGTTTACGTGCACAAGTACAACGCTGACCACTTGAGATAAATGCCGACTGGATGATGTCATGTACGGCCGCTTTGGTATCTGCGACATCTTTAACGATCAGTGGGTTGTTACCGCCCATTTCCAGCGCCAAAATTTTGCCCGGCTGACCAGCATACTGCTCGTGTAACAGGTGACCGGTACGAGAAGACCCCGTGAAGAACAAGCCATCGATGCCTTTGTGCGATGCCAATGCTTTACCCGTTTCAACTTCACCCTGTACCAGATTAACCACACCGTTTGGCAGACCCGCCTGCTCCCATAGCTTCAACGTCAGCTCTGCAACATAAGGCGTCAGTTCTGATGGCTTGAAGATCACTGTGTTACCTGCAAGCAATGCCGGCACGATATGGCCATTAGGCAGGTGACCGGGGAAGTTATAAGGACCAAAAACGGCAACTACACCATGGGCTTTGTGACGAATAACAGCGCGGCCCACTGGCATTGGGTTTTCAACCACACCCGTGCGCTCGTGGTAAGCTTTTTCAGAAATGGCAATTTTACCGACCATGGCACCCGCTTCAGTACGCGTTTCCCACAGTGGCTTACCCGTTTCCTGAGCAATGGCGACAGCGAGGGCTTCACTGTTTTCTTTCAATAGCTCGGCAAAGCGCTTAACTACGGCCAGGCGCTCTTCAAACGCCAGCTCGCTCCAGGTATAGAAGGCTTCACGTGCTGCTTTAACGGCACTGTCAACTTGCGCTGCCGATGCCGCGTTTGCACGCCAGATCTCTTCGTTGTTTGCCGGGTTTACCGACGCAAACGCTGCGCCTTCACCTAAGCGCCACTCACCATTGATAAACTGTGCTGCGTGTGTTGTCATAATTCTTTCCCAATTAAAGAGTTGCAATACTAACGGTGTCACCGTCAGCGATCTGAAGGGCCTTAGCTACCGCACCAGGGATGGCAACTTCCGTTGCTTTTTCTGGTAACGTTAACGTCAGTGCCGTCGCACGATATCCCGCTAGTTTATCATTAGCTATCATCACGGGGGAACCTTCTGCGTCGATCTTAACCTGATCATCAATGCGGACTGTATACTTGCGCACTTCACGCACGGTACGGATATTGTCGACTTTGGCCTCTACGGTTGGACCAGCATCGAAAATATCAACGTAGCCATTGAACGTAAAGCCTTCGCTCTTAAGTAACTCAATCGCCGGGCGGGTATTGTCATGTACTTCACCGACCACTGACTGCGCTTCTTTGCTAAGCAGATTGACGTAGATCGGGTACTTTGGCATCAACTCAGCAATGAATACTTTTTGACCAATACCGGTCAGGTAATCTGCGGTTGGAAAATCCATCGAGAAAAAGTGCTCTTCCAGCCACTGCCAGAAAGGACTGTCGCCATTTTCATCAGAGACACCACGCATCTCAGCAATCACAGTTTCAGCAAAGCGATCGCGATGCTGGTTGATAAACATGAAACGTGACTTTGACAATAATTTGCCATTTAATCCGCGACGGTATTTATCGCGTAGGAATAACGTGCACAACTCAGTGGCACCGGTGTAGTCATTACACAGGGTAAGAATATCCACTGCTTTGTAAACATTCAAAGTCCGCGATGAGTGGATCACTTTACTTAAGTGGTAGTGATAGAAGGCATCATCAAGACCCACTGCGGCTTCGATGGCACTGGTGCCAACGACTTCGCCTGTTTCACTGTCTTCAAGTACAAATAAGTAGCCTTCATCAAAAGGTACATCTGTTTCTTTAGCAAATGAAGCAACTGAACGTTCGATCTTGTTTTGCAGCAATTCTTCATTGACCGGCAATGAAGTAAAGCCATGCCCCGACTCCTGGGCAATGTTCAAAAGCGCTGAATAATCGCTTTTCTGGATTGGGCGAAGGATCATCATGAGCCCGCTTACTCCTCAAAAAATATAGATAGCTGAGTCGCACACACAGGTGCGACCCACATGTCACCGACTGAAATTAGGCGTTGTTTGCAACCACACGTGCTACAGCCGCTTCAAAGCGTGCCATACCTTCACGGATATCCGCATCAGGAATAACTAAAGACGGCGTGAAACGCACCACGTTGGCACCGGCAACCAAAGACATGACGCCTTGATTAATACCTTCAACCAGGAACTCTTTTGCTTTACCCTGATACTTGTCGTTCAGTACGCCACCCAGTAGCAAACCTTTACCACGGATCTCACTGAATACCTGGTGCTTCTCGTTGATGTCGTTTAATAGCTCACGGAACAAGGTTTCTTTTTCTTTCACGCCATTGAGCACTTCAGGTGTATTTACCGTGTCCAGCGCAGCTTCTGCAACCGCACATGCCAGCGGGTTACCACCATAGGTCGAACCGTGAGTACCAATTTTAAGGTGCTCTGCAATCTCAGCAGTTGTGATCATTGCGCCAATAGGGAATCCCCCCCCCAGCGCTTTTGCCGTAGTCAGGATGTCAGGTGTTACACCTAGTCCCTGATAAGCATATAAGTCACCAGTACGGCCAACACCCGTTTGTACTTCATCAAAGATCAGCAATGCGTTGTGCTTGTCACACAGCGCACGTACACCCTTCACAAAGTCTGCTTCTGGAGAAATGATACCACCTTCACCTTGTAGTGGTTCCATCATAACGGCACAGGTGTTGTCTGAGATCAGCGCTTCCAGTGCAGCCAGGTCATTGTAGTCACCGTGTACAACATCGCCCGGCTTAGGACCGAAGCCATCAGAGTACGCAGCCTGGCCACCGACAGTCACAGTGAAGAAAGTGCGACCATGGAAGCCTTTGTTGAACGCGATGATTTGTGATTTTTGCTCACCGAACTTGTCCAAAGCCCAACGACGCGCCAGTTTTAATGCCGCTTCGTTTGCTTCTGCACCTGAGTTTGCAAAATAAACTTTGTCTGCGAAGGTCGCATCAGTCAGTTTCTTCGCCAGACGAAGTGCCGGCTCATTGGTCATTACGTTAGACAGGTGCCAGATTTTCTCGCCCTGCTCTTTCAGCGCTGCAACCAGTGCCGGGTGGCAATGACCCAGACAATTTACTGCGATACCGCCCGCGAAATCGATGTATTCTTTGTCATTTTGGTCCCATACGCGCGCACCTTCACCCTTAACCGGGATTACTGCAGAAGGTGAATAGTTAGGCACCATTACCTGATCGAAAAGTTCACGATTGATAGTCATTTTGATTCCTCATTTTGGTGAGTACAGCACTCAACCGGGGCAGGCAGTGATACATGAAATCTCAGCGACAGCGATGTAAAAGACCTGAATTTTTCCCAATTGGTGCAAAATTCATACGCTCATTATTTCAAAAAAAAGCGCATTTGTCTCATATTAAACACCGTGCTAGCCCTTTATATTCAAGGGATTAGTATATAATTTCATTCTCAGTGAATAACTATTAAGGCGCTTAAAATTAACGCCCCTATAACTTCAAGGTGTTTACTGAGATCCCTCACTTACCCGGGATGAATGAATAAGCGAGAAAAAAGTGTGGCTTTTTTTACAGGATAGTCAATTGTAGGCTTTGCAGTGCTGTTTTTGACAGCAGATCTTGCTCTTCGCGAGTGAGTTGATTGAAGGCAAGCCAATCTTTGGCTTCATCCGCTTCTAATAAATGGGTGTCTTTTAGGACCTGATACTGTGCATAGCAATACGCTTTACGCACCACCTGAGTGAGTGGTAATTGATCGGCAGCATGATTATTCGCCTTTGGCAGATAGCTTTGCGCAAACTCTTCAATCGCGGCATTAAACGGCAAATAACGAAACTCCATCCGTTCAATCAGATACTGAGACACGGTAGCAGAGTGCTCCAGCAGTAAGTTACGCAGGAACAGCGGATCAGGCTCCAGACCAACCAGAGCGGTATGCAAGTCTTTTTGTTTTTTGTCACGGGCAATCTTTACCTTACCTTGCCAGACCCGCTCAAAAGTGCGCAAATATAATCGCGTCAGGGCTATTTTGCCAACATCCAACAACATCCCCAGCGTAAATGCATGCTGCTCTTTTACGCCATACAGCGGAGCCAGGGTTTTAGCCGCAATGGAGGTTGCCATGCTCATATCACGCAACTTGCGCTTTAATAATGGAAAAGGTTCGGTTGAGTGAGGCATCCAATGACGCACGGCAAATGTGGGGATCACCATTTGCAGGTTTTCCAGTCCCAGATATCGTAATGCCAATGCTGGCGTATCCACCTTCACCGCTGTGCCTTTCTCGCTCTTTTTACGATACTGAGGGAGATTCACCAAAGACACCAAATCTCGGCCCATCCAGGACAAGTCGTTAACCAATGGCTCCAAGCGCCCGACTGATGCCGACTTCACAGCCAGAATGTCTAACACCGTTGGCACGGCCTCCTGAATACCCACCACTTCATGATAGATAGTCTCCAAATCTTCCAGCTGGGTATTAATGGCAGCTTCGATGACCTGATGCAGATGTGTACTGGCTTTGGCAATGTATTTATGATGACTGGTACTGCGCTCCTGACGTTTGGCGGCCGCAGCAAGCTCTACCTCAAGCATAGTACGTTGAGGTATCCGTTCGCCAAAATTCATATCAAAGGTATGAATGTAGCCAATCTGCTGCTGCGCAAAGTTATGGCTAATTAGTACATCATGAGCACGCTCAGCCAGCGCTTGTGCGATCCTAAGTTGCCTAATGTCATCAGTCATCAATTATGTTCTTTTCCGGTATTGTCGGGGGTTACTTTTCTAAGGTTAGAAGCGACTTATAAAGTTATCAAGTAGCCGCAGACCATGCTCGGTCAGAATGGCCTCAGGATGAAATTGGACACCTTCCAACGCCCGCTCAGTATGGCATAAGCCCATGATTTCATCTAGTTCACCCGAACTATTTTGCGTCCAGGCTGTCACCTCTAGGGAGTCTGGTAGACTCGCTTGTTGTACAACCAAAGAGTGGTACCGACAGACCTCAAAGCGTGCAGGTAACCCTTTGAATGAGCCCCGCTGATTATGCACCAGCGTTGAGGTTTTACCATGCATGACTTGCCTGGCACGTACGACGCGTGCTCCCAGTGCCTGAGCAATTGTCTGGTGACCCAGGCAGATGCCCAGAATGGGAATTAGCCCCTGAAATGCATCAACAACCGACAGGGACACACCCGCTTCATTAGGCGAACAGGGGCCAGGAGAAATCACAATATGATCCGGGTTAAGTGCACGAATGTCAGAGATCGATAGCGCATCATTACGATGCACCACAACTTCCTGATCAAGACGTTGAAAATATTGCACCAAATTGAACGTAAAAGAATCATAATTGTCTATCATAAGTAGCATACTGCGCTATCCTTGTGATGTCGTATTAAAGCGGTTTAAATCTGATTATATCATGCCATTAAGCCTGATCAGGCTACTGACCCGATGCTTTGGTGGCAGCCTGTATCTGACTCTCTTTTTGATAACCCGACGCCCCTTTAACGATATATCTGAGTTGCCAGATCAACCGCTCGGTCAACTCTGCTCGCTGCTGTGCATCCTGATCTAATGCCTCCGCGCCGGAACTAAACACCAAGGTCACCATCGCCTCCGCCTGCATGTATGCATGATTGGCATCACAAGGCGTTTCGGTCTCCAAATAATGAGACAACTCCAAGATGAAATGTTTGATCTCTCTGGCGACAGCAGCCCTGAACGCCGGAGACGTGCCAGAGCGTTCACGTAATAACAATCGAAACTGGTTGCTGGAGGTTTCTATGAATTCCATAAAGGTGAGTACTGAAGTGTGGATCACGCTTCCGCCCCCCTTAGCAATTCTGCGTCGAGCCTGACGCATCAGCTGACGCAAGGTCAGGCCGGCTTCATCCACCATTGTCAGCCCCAGCTCATTCATGTCTTTAAAGTGGCGATAAAAGGAGGTAGGCGCGATCCCCGCCTCACGGGCAACTTCACGTAAACTGAGGTTGGTAAAGCTATGCTCAGCACTGAGCTGATTAAACGCTGCCTCTATCAACGCCTGGCGCGTTTTTTGTTTTTGCTGGGCACGAACACCTGACATGGACGCAATTCCTATAATTTATTGGCTCAGATCGACAATAGTGGGAGTCTAATACTTGACGGCGCAAGTTTGAAATACTATTTTAGCGTACAAGTGTACGCTGAGATTTAAATAATGAAAAAACCGCCTTTGTTGTGGACTAATGTCTTGTTCTTTAGTCTGTCCTTTCTTGCTGCTATAACGCTAGTCCCCTGGTATGGGTTCGAATATGGATACAGCACAACGCACTGGATTGCGTTTGTTGGATGTATGTTTTACGCCGGTATGTCGATCACTGCTGGCTATCATCGCCTGTGGGCTCATAAAGCCTATGATGTTCATCCTGTTATTCAGGTTTTCTTTGCCCTGGGTGGCGCGTTTGCGCTGCAAAATAGTGCGTTGCACTGGAGCAGTGACCACCGCATTCACCATGGTCAGGTCGACGATCCAATCAAAGATCCCTATGCCGCAACGCGTGGTTTCTGGTACAGCCATATCGGCTGGATGCTCAGAGACTACCAGGGAGATAATTACGGTGACTACAGCAATGCCCGCGATTTACAACGCAACAAAATCGTGATGTGGCAACACAAGCACTACCTGAAGCTAGTGCTACTTACCAATATCGGCATCCCCTTGTTGCTGGGTCTGATGCTGGGCGACATCCTGGGTATGCTACTATTAGCCGGCGTATTACGGCTCGTGCTCAGCCAACACTTTACTTTCTTTATCAACTCCCTAGCACACATCTGGGGAAAACGCCCTTACACCGAGAAAAACACCGCACGAGACAATGGTTTTCTGGCGTTGCTCACCTACGGTGAAGGCTATCACAATTTCCACCACATCTTTGCCAGCGATTATCGCAACGGTATTCGCTGGTATCATTATGATCCAACCAAGTGGATGATCCGGGGTCTTTCATACCTAGGCCTGGCCAGCAAGCTGAAACGAACACCGATTGAGCGGATCGAAAAAGCCAAAGCAGAAACCTTATTGAATAAGACTAAAGTTACCCTGGCGAAATTGCCTTTGGCGCAGGATAAGCTTACATTGTTACAACAAGAGTATGATTTACTGCTGAAAAAGCTTCAGCACTTCTGTGCCGTGCAAAAGCAGGTACTGGAAACGAAAAAGCATGCCATGCGCGAACAATGCGAGCAATCAGCCCTGTTAAAACAGTATCAAGAACTGGAACAGGCCTGGGAAGCGCAAAAACAGGCATGGCTGGCATTAAACTCGAGGTTGTTAAAGGGCGCCACCAGCTAACCCAATAACGGCCTCACAAGTCATTATGTAAGGTGAGGCCGTGAGTAAAAAAACCGCCACAAAAACCCCCAGTCAAAGCGCATCATACCAATATGATGCGATTATCATTGGTACAGGCCCCGGCGGTGAAGGGGCCGCCATGAACCTCTCTAAAAGCAATCGTAAAGTCGCCGTTATTGAGCGACAAAAAGATGTCGGGGGTGGCTGCGTGCATTGGGGAACTATTCCTTCTAAAGCACTGCGTCACTCTGTCAGTCGTTTGATTGAGTACAAATCGAATCCACTGTTTCGGTTTAGCGAACGTCCACAACGCCTGACGTTTCAGGATATTCTGCATCATGCCAGTAATGTGATCAGCAAACAGTCAAGCCTGCGCTCAAGCTTCTACGATCGCAACCGTATCCACCTCTATCAGGGCGATGCGACTTTTGTCGATGCACACACAATCCGGGTCCAACATCATGACGGGTCACAGGAACTGCTTACTGCGCAGACCATCGTCATTGCGACGGGTTCTCGCCCGTATCGTCCACCTGGCGTCGATTTCGCTCATCCACGCGTCTATGACAGTGATACGATTTTAGGTTTAACGCACAACCCACAGCGCGTACTGGTTTACGGTGCCGGGGTCATTGGCTGTGAGTATGCGTCTATATTTAAGGGCTTAGGTGCCAAAGTCGACCTCATCAATACCCGTGATCGACTGCTATCGTTTATGGATGATGAAATCTCCGATGCACTGAGCTACCACTTCTGGAACAGTGGTATCGTGATCCGACACAATGAAGAGTTTGCCAAGGTTGAAACCCAGGACACGGGCGTTGTGCTGCACCTTCAATCAGGTAAAAAGGTTAAAGCAGACTGTATTTTATGGGCCAACGGTAGAACTGGTAATACCGATTCACTCAATCTGGATGCCATTGGCCTCAAAGCAGACAGCCGCGGCCAGCTTAAAGTCAATGAACATTACCAGACAGAAATAGACAATGTATACGCCGTAGGTGACGTAATTGGGTATCCTAGTTTAGCCAGTGCCGCCTTTGATCAGGGCCGTATTGCGGCGCATGCGATTGTACACGGTAAGTGCGATGATCGCCTGATCACCGACATCCCAACTGGCATTTACACCATTCCGGAAATGAGTTCAGTGGGCAAAACCGAGCAACAGCTGACGGCAGCTAAAATCCCATACGAAGTGGGCCGGGCACAATTCAAACACCTGGCACGCTCGCAGATCACGGGTACTGAAGTTGGTTCACTAAAACTGCTATTTCACGCTGAAAGCAAAGAGATCCTCGGAATACACTGTTTTGGCGAGCGGGCATCCGAGATCATTCACATTGGTCAGGCCATCATGGAACAAAAGGGCAAAGGCAATAATGTTGAGTACTTCGTCAATACCACCTTTAACTACCCCACTATGGCCGAAGCATACCGAGTCGCTGCACTCAACGGATTAAACCGTTTATGTGACTAACCCGACTAAGCTTGAGTGCTGCGCCTTAAAAGCGCAGCGCTCCGCTCACACGCCACAGCTGCTCTACCTGACGCGTCGGTAAATTAAAATCGGCACGGTTTGCGACCTTAGACTCCAGATACTGAAACTCCATACCAACATGCCAGCGCTCGGAGATCTGCCAGCGACCTGTTACGGTTATCGCGCCCCCTTCACTGGTATTTGGATCGAAATCCCAAAAGTCACGATCTTTCACGTCGAATTGCTCCACCCGACCACTCACTCGATAATCCTGCCATTTATGGGTTAACAGTATAAACTGGCTGCTAAAGTCGTTATCAACGCCACGCCTGATACCCATCGCCGTATTGCCAGCCATCGCCTGCATGACCAGATGCGTGGCCCGGGTGATCTTAAAACGATAAGCCGCACTGTAAAACTTAGTATCCCAGGCATATTGCCCGGTCTGATAGTTCAATACACTTGGATCACCGTTATTATCATACCAATACAGTCTCAACGTGTGGCGCTTCTGATAATCCCAGTGTGCGCCGAGGTAATACCCAAAACGGCCATCGACCTCGGTAAAAGGCTCAGTTAGCCAGGACTGCTTAGCCAGAGGCGGTGCCTGTAGTGCGCTGATCGGTGCAAAAGGGGTGGTTTCATTAAACACGCTTTGCCTGTCGTGTATTGCCCAGCCCCGCCAGGCCAGCAAAGTACCGGCCGGATCATTTCCTTTGTACACTGCCCCCAGCAACTCCCAGTTATGGCCCGTGCGTTGCCTACGTGGCAGCCGGCTGTCACTGTGCTTATAGCTCACCTCAATACCAAAAGCCCGGATCTCCTCGCCCAGCCAGGTATTTATCGCGCTATAGCTATAGTTATACGGAGACGACCAGCCAATGTCGGGATTCTCCAGAGACATACGCGGGTAAAACCCACCCACCCGCGCTTGCCACTGGCGTGGGCCTTTGTTCAGGGTATGATACTGCGCAAATAATTCAGTAAACCCGAATTTGCTATCCGGATCGGGAACATATTGGGCACTGGCTAACAACGACCACTTGCTGCCCACTTCAGTGCGTATATCCAGCACGGCACGACTCAAGTTAAGTCGCTCAGAGTCGGCACCAAAGCGATTTACTGCCACGCCCCGGTTATACCAGGCTGCATATTCACTGTTATTTTGCCAACTTGCCTGAATTGCACCTTTGTACTGAAAGTCCTGTGCCTGTGCCGTGCTGATGGCCACAACAGTCAGCCCAATCAGTCCCAGCTTGTGAAGTTGTTTACTCATAGTCATCAAACTCATCACTGAAATCTTCCTGGAGCATACCAAGTGACTGCTGCAACTGAATATTCAGTTGTTCACCCAACTTGACGGCCGATAATGCATGACTTTCCGGACTGTCTAAATCCATAAACCCCTCGTGCCAGACTTTTAACGTCACGTCCTTGTGCTGCGCCGCGGGTATTGAAATGCGTGCAATACCCTGAGTATCCGTCACTGCAAAATGCGTAGAATCCACAACCAGAATATAACCCAACATCCAGTCATGGATGTTGCAACCCAACTCCACAGCCCCGGTTGCAGAAAACGTCAGGGCCTGAGGTTGATCCCGATACAGTTTGAACTCAAAGCGCTTGGCGGGAGAAAACGAATACACATGATGCAAAATAGAGTCATAGTTAGGGAATGACACTTCGGCCTGTTTTGGCACAATCAGTAAATGCGGCGTAAATGCGCGGTTTTTCTGGCCCATTTTATAACTGCGTGTGAGGACCCCCTGATCAGCAGCAAGCCCCTCTCCGGTGAGCCATACGGCCGCGCCGGGCAGTAACTCTCCCTCTTTGTCCCGCACCTGAACAGTGAGCTGCTCAGCGGCAGTTGCACAGGCAGAGATCAGAGTAACAGCAACCACAGTGATACTAAGAATATGCTTGAATTGAGTCATTGACTAAAAGCTCCTTGCGGTCTCGATTTAGTATAGGCCACAGATGTAGACCGGACGACCGTTAGTTTCCATTCATCGCATTTTCAAAGTGAATACGTATGCAGACAGTTCATACCCGAACAAAGATAACAGTAAGCTAAACATTCACTCACATTTGCAACCGAGATAGTTTATGCGATTAGTCTTCTGTGCAACAGGTGTTGCTGCCACACTCTTAGCCAGTTTATTTGCCACTGCAACACAGGCTGCGACATACAGCGTCAGCTCACCAGACGGTAAGCTCTCCTTTCAAGTCAGCGATGATAATACTCAGCCCAGTTACCAGATCACGTTTAATAACCGGGCCGTGATTGCCCCCTCAAGACTAGGGTTCGATTTTGCCCGTGCCCCCTCGCTACGCGATGGATTGATCATCAGCAAAACGCAGCGCAACAGCGTGGATGAACGC
Source organism: Pseudoalteromonas rubra (assembly GCF_001482385.1). NCBI lineage: Bacteria > Pseudomonadati > Pseudomonadota > Gammaproteobacteria > Alteromonadales > Pseudoalteromonadaceae > Pseudoalteromonas > Pseudoalteromonas rubra. The sequence continues at coordinate 3,034,867 of NZ_CP013611.1, read as the reverse complement.
TGGCAACAGCCCTGGGGTGAAGCACGAGAAGTACACAACCATCACAATGAACTGCTTGTTACCCTGGCAAACAGTCAGTCTAAGCAGGCACAATATACCCTGAGAATACGCGCATTTAATGACGGTGTCGGCTTTCGCTACGAAGTAGCCCAGGATTCTGCTCGCTATATCACCAGAGAGCTGACTGAATTTGCCATCGCTGACAGTGACAAAGCACAGGCTTGGTGGATCCCAGCCCGCGGCTGGAACCGCTATGAATATACCTACAACACCACTGCACTCCATGATGCGGCCCATGTCCACACTCCATTCACATTGAAAAACAAAGACGGTGTGCACATCAGCATTCACGAAGCCGCACTGGTTGATTATGCCGCTATGACTCTAAACCAGCGTCGCCCAGGTACCTTTATCAGCGATCTGACCCCCTGGTCTGACGGCATTGCAGTAAAGACTAATGGCCAGTTCAAAACTCCCTGGCGCACCATTCAGGTTGGCGCTCAGGCAACTGATTTACTGAACTCTCGCCTCATTCTAAATCTGAATGAGCCCAATAAATTAGGTGATGTGTCCTGGGTAGAGCCAGGTAAATACCTCGGTATTTGGTGGGGCATGCACATCGGAAAAAACACCTGGGGCAGTGGTGAAAAGCATGGCGCGACTACAGAACGCACTAAAGAATACCTGAGTTTCGCAGCCGAGCATGGCTTCGATGGTGTGCTGGTAGAAGGCTGGAATACCGGCTGGGATGGCGACTGGTTCTTCAATGGTGATGTATTCAGCTTTACAGAAGCCTACCCGGATTTCGACTTGGATGCCATTGCTAAACATGGCGAACAAGTGGGTGCCCGCCTGATCGGTCACCACGAAACCTCAGGTAATGTCAGCAATTATCGCGACCAGATGGCAGATGCCTTTGCCCTGTACGAAAAAGCCGGTGTCCGTCAGGTTAAAACTGGCTATGTTGCCGATGGTGGCAATATCAAGCGCATTGATGAGCGCGGTCACGCCCGATTTGAATGGCACGACGGCCAATTTATGGTCAATGAATATCTGGACAATGTGAAACTGGCGGCCGAGCATAAGATCAGCATCAATACTCATGAACCAATTAAGGATACGGGGTTACGCCGCACTTACCCTAACTGGCTCACCCGAGAAGGCGCACGCGGCCAGGAGTTCAATGCCTGGGGCACACCGCCAAACCCACCAGAGCATACCACCATGCTAGCCTTTACCCGCATGTTGTCTGGCCCGATGGACTTTACACCGGGTATTTTCGATATGGGCTTTAACGGCCTCGGCGATAAAACCAATCGGCCACAAACCACGTTGGCCAAACAGCTGGCCCTGTATGTTGTGCTGTATAGCCCAGTGCAAATGGCAGCGGACCTGCCGGAAAACTATTTGGCAAAACCACAAGCCTTCCAATTTATTAAAGATGTCCCGGCGGACTGGGAACACAGTATCGCATTGGCAGGTGAAGTGGGCGACTATGTGGTCTTTGCCCGTAAAGAGCGCAAACGCGGTAAGTATTCAGGTAATGACTGGTATTTGGGTGCCATCACCGATGAACAGGCCAGAACCCTGACGGTGAAACTCGACTTCCTGGAACCTGGCCTGCAGTTTGAAGCACACATTTATCAAGATGGAGCAGATGCAGAATGGAAACACACTCCCTATGATCTGAGCATCCAAAAGCAGCGTGTCACGGCAAACGACACTTTAACACTGAAACTGGCCACCAGCGGTGGCACAGCAATTCGCTTTAAAGCCCTTTAAAACCTGCGTTATTTTGCCCTGACAAAGCCGCCCTGAGCAGGGCGGCTTTTTTTATCAGGCTGCCACTTTTTTCAGATGTGGCGTAATGAACTGACTGAGAATCAAAGAGCATCCAGCCAGGGCCGCACCAAAATAGAATACCAGCGATTGATCATATAGCCACACCACACCAAAACTCGCCGGGATCACCACCGCTGCAATGTGATTAATAGTAAAACTCACCCCGGCCGTGGCCGCAATATCCTCAGGCTGAGCGATTTTCTGAAAGTAGGTTTTGAGCGCAATCGCCATTGCGAAGAAAATGTGATCCACCACATACAGTACCGCAGCTATCTGTGCAGACTCGACCAGCGCATAACCTATAAAGACCAAAACCAAGCCTGAATACTCCAACGTCAGAGCCTTTTGTTCACCAATCCGGCTGATCATCTGGCCGATTTTTGGGGCGACAAAAATATTCACAACGTGATTGAGCATATACAGCGCCGTAATCTCTGCAACATCAAAACCAAACTTTTCTACCATCAGGAAACCGGCAAACACCATAAAGATTTGCCGACGGGCACCAGAGAAAAAGGTCAGAATGTAGTACAGGCTGTACTGTTTTCTTAGAATGAGTTTTTTATGCTGTGTTGCCTGCTGAACGAAGTGCGGGTGCGTCAGTGCCATAAACAAGGTCAATGCCAGTCCGGCACCGCCAAATAACAAGTACACCCATACATAATCGCTCGACAGCCAGGTAAATGCCACCCAGATGAGTCCGAAGGTCACCAAAGAGGCCATCGATTTTATCGACAGTAAACGGCCCAATTGCTCGGGCGCCTCTTCCTTACTGAACCACTGCAAGCTCAGCGATTGATTCAATGTTTCAAAGTAGTGGAATCCAATGGACATCAAGACCGTCGTAGCGTACAGGCCATAAATACTGGGGAAAAACCCTGTCAATGCCACGCCGATTGATAGCAAGCATAAACTAATCAAAGCGAAGGTTTGCTCCTTCAGCACCAGCAGCACAAACACGGCTGTAAAGGCCAGGAAACCTGGCACTTCACGCAGTGATTGCAACATACCAATATGCGCGCCAGTAAACGCAGCCTGCTCGATCGCAAAGTTATTAAGCAGCGCATTCCAGGCAGAAAACGTCATTGCCATGACAATGGTCGCCAGCACCATAAAGCTCATCGGCGAAGGCACAAAAAGTCGGGTCGGGTTTTTCATTCACAGTCCTTAAGCACATTGATTGCCGTTATCGGCCCGGTTAGTATATGAGCTGTTCACGCTGGCTAATATGGAAAATCATGACACAAAGTTTATCAAATCGGACAGATGCATCCTGGCGCAGTGTTTCCAGCCGGTTCAAGCGCAAGGTACTGGGCAGACCCATCTTCCCAAGGCCCACCACGATGCCTGCCAATGAGCATGTACGGCCCCATAGCCATCACTGGGGTCAGATCACCTACATCAGCGATTCAGTGATGACCATTTTCACACCACAAGGCACTTTCGTTATCCCACCGCAACAGGCTTTGTGGATCCCACCTAACGTGGAGCATGAGACTTTCTGCCGTTATGGCGGACACTTTCGTAGTGTCTATATTGATGAAAAATACGCTGCCATTTTGGGGGATCAAGCGAAGACCCTGGTAGTCGATGCACTGCTGAAAGAAATGATCCTGACTATCTGTACCTGGCCTGAGGATTATCTTCTCGACGACAAGACCGAGCGCTTTATCCAGGTGTTCATTGATAGATTAGAGCTGGCACCTACCAGTGCATTTTTCATACCCAAAGCCGATGACCATCGGCTGCTGCCAATTGTCAGTGAACTGTATTCGAACCCGGGCTGCGCACTTACTCTGGAACAGTGGGGTGAGCAGGTGGGCGCATCAGCCAGAACCCTTAATCGCCTGTTTCATAGAAGCTTTGCCATGAGTTTTAGTCAATGGAAGCAAAAGCTCAGAGCGCTGCGTGCGGTTGAAATGCTCACCGCGGGCGAAACCCAACAAGCCATCGCTTTGCAACTCGGGTTTGAGTCCAGCTCAGCATTCAACAGCGCATTTAAAAAGTTCTTCGGCACCACCCCTGGACAATATCTAAAGCGTTAAGGCTGGTTATTCAGATACAAGGCCTGTAATGGCCCCGTTTCCAGCCAGGCACGCATCAACCGACGCTGACTCAGCGAAAACATCTTCTGCTTGTTGTCGTAGACATTGGTATTCATAAAGTTCATCGTCAGATCTGCATTCACGCAATCAGTCTGCGCCAACCCATCACAGGTCAGGTGACGATGGGTATTTTGGTCATTCCATGGTGGATTTGTATGGCCAATTAAGCCCAGAAAGTGGCCCAGCTCATGCGTCAGTGTTTTACCCTGATCATAATTCGGCTCTCGAGGTGCAATGGTGCCAAACAGCCCCTGCTCTACCGACACCCCAATATAAGACTCAGGCGCAATGCCCGGGACATGTGCTCTGCCACCCAATACTGGCTCATTGAACCGGGTACGTGACATACCCACCCAGATATTAATATAACGATCCGTCGGCCAGGCATCCGATCCCCCGGCATCGCTGCGGGCAAAGGGATAACCCTCCAGCGCAAAGACACTCGTTGTGCCATCGACCCGCACGATCCCCGAATGAGGCTGGCCATCCGGATCTTTGTCAGCCAGAAAAAATTGGATCCCGGTGTCTGCAACAAAAGCGGAGTAGGTAGCGGGGATAGTTTCAATTTCGGCGTTATTTTTGCCACGGAAATGCAAATTAGTGGCCCGCAACTGAGATAAGATCTGCGCATCACTGATTTCAAAATAGCCATTATTCAGCACATGTACGACGACCGGTAACCGGATCCGTGTGAGTGCTTCAGGATCCGGCAGGTAAGGTAAAAATAACGCACTCACAGTGCAGGACCCCATCACCTCAGAAATACGATAACGACCTTCTGTTAGCGCCCCATTACAACCTCCGACGCGCTCCAGAATATGGTCACTGTTGGGTGTGAAGACAAACTCAGCCGCACTACCATAAGCCACCTGCTGAGTGCTGGTATCCACATTTCCACCTTGACTGACGGTTGCATCCAGGCGGTAACGAATAGGCGAAAAACGTGCAGTGACCTGACAGTTTTGTTCGACCCGCTCTACCTTGTAAGCCACGCCGGTGCGCTTGCCCGCGCAACCACTTAGCTCGGTCAGCTCATAACCCGCCTGGGGTTGCGCGACAAACTCAGCGGTTTTGCCTTTGCTAACCTTTAACTCTGCAGGTTCCAGCACCCCGCCCCCTGCACTGAGTGTTGAAACAGTCAGTAACTGCGGCGCTTCATTCGCCGGCGGATTATCATCACTGCCACCTGAGCACCCGGTCAACGCGCTCAGTGTCATCACCAGTATCCAGTGACCCTTCAAAATATAATTCATCGTTCCTTCTCCATTATCTTATGGCGTTGAAAAATCCAACAGCACCTAGCTTATTATAGGTACACTGTGCCGGTAAACTGTTATGTCACTGGTTAAAAATGTCGCAATTTGTTACTCGCACAGTAAACACTGGACAGACTTTGCGCAATTGAGCCGCCTGTGCTGTACAGTCACGTAAGAGGCAAGTACTCTGAGCCTCTTTCTTCGTTGTAACCTGTATGGGGTGTCATGAGCACAGCATTTTCACGCCGATTTACTACCTTGATCGACCAGTTTAGCGCCGGCAACAAACGCCAGTTTGCATTACTCACGGGTAAGTCTCCTTCACATATTTATCGTATTTGCCGTGGCCTGAGCCGTCCATCGGTGGCTTATCTGGAGCAGTTGTATAGTTTATTCAATATCGATTTGAACTGGTTGCTGACCGGCGAACAGCCCGTTGAGCAATCCGCAGTGACCGGCTCTGGGGACATGCTGATGGTGCCTAAGCTAGATGTCGAAGCCAGCGCAGGTTTTGGTAGCATAAATGGCAGTGAAGATATCACAGAGCAGTTTGCCCTGAATAAGCGCTGGCTCAGTACGCAACTGGGCGTGCACAGTGAACAGCTGGCGTTTGTCACCATTCGGGGCGACAGTATGCTGCCAACCTTGCAGCATGGTGACATGGTGCTGGTTGATTTAAGCCAGCGTGACGCGACCAAACGTGGTGTTTATGTACTGCAAACCGAAGATGGTCTGATGGCTAAGCGCCTACAACAACAACGAGATCATATTAGCGTAGTGAGTGATAACCCGGACTACCCAGCCTGGCAAATCCATGCCGAAAATGCCCAACAGCATGGTATTGCGGGCAGAATTGTCTGGTGCGGCCGCAGTATGTGATCTTCAAACAGCAAAAAGCCAGCGTATAAGCTGGCTTTTTTGAGATTGTGATCTGGCTGATTACGGGCGCGGGATAAAGCCCAGCGCATCGTATGCCGCTTTTAGCGTTTTCTCTGCACGAGCACCGGCTTTTTCTGCACCAGAGCGCATGATCTGATCCAGCAACGCCTGATCTTCACGGATCTCTTTAAAACGCGCCTGTATAGGCTCCAGCATAGCCACCACGGCATCGGCCGTGTCTTTTTTCAGATGACCATACATTTTATCTTCATACTCAGGTACCAGATCGGCCACATCACGCTTGGTCGCCACTGACAATAGCGTCAGCAGGTTAGATACGCCTGGCTTTTCTTCCCGGTCAAAGTAAATACGTGCTTGTTCGTCTGAATCCGTCACCGCTTTTTTCAGTTTTTTCTCAATCTTTTTCGGCTCATCCAGCAGCATAATATAGGCATTTGGATTATCGTCCGACTTAGACATTTTCTTCAATGGATCCTGCAAGCTCATCACCCGGGCACCCAGCTCTGGAATATACGGCTCAGGTACTTTGAACACATCACCATACAGGTTATTAAAACGTGTCGCGATATCACGTGTCAATTCAAGGTGCTGCTTCTGATCTTCACCCACCGGAACCTGATCAGCCTGATAAAGCAGAATATCTGCCGCTTGCAAAACCGGATAAGCAAACAAACCCACGTTAACATTGTTGGTGTTTTTCGCTGACTTGTCTTTAAACTGGGTCATGCGGTTGAGTTCGCCCATTTGTGCATAGCAGTTCAGTACCCAGCTTAACTGCGCATGCTCTGGCACCTGTGATTGCACGAACAACGCCGACTTTTCAGGGTCAATGCCACAGGCAGCATACAAAGCAACCCCATCTAAGACGCGATCACGCAGGACACTTGGCTCCTGACGTATGGTAATGGCGTGCAAATCAACCAGCATAAAGAAACAATCATGATCTTCCTGTAGCTTAAGCCACTGGTTAATGGCACCCACATAATTGCCTATTGTCATACCACCGGTTGGCTGAATGCCACTTAACACTACTGGTTTAGTCATTGTGTTCCCTTACTCCTAGTTTGATTTAAGGTTGATTTAAAATGGGGATTATATCCAAGAAGCCCTCACAGAGGTACTGTGGATTAAACTGGGCCAGATCCAGTCCTTGATTGTACCCATATTTGAGTGCAATCACAGGTATTTCAGCAGCATGAGCGGCCAAAATATCGCTTTTCGAATCGCCGACCATGATGGCCGTGTGTGGCTCGATGTTAAGTTGCTGACAGGCAGACAAAAGCGGCTCCGCTGCAGGCTTTTTCTGACCGTCATCACCACACACCACAACATCGAAATGTTGGCTGAGATTGAGGTTATCGAGGAGCTGTTCTGTAAACTCACGGCTCTTATTGGTTACGACGGCCTTGGGCACATGACTGAATGCAGCCAGTACCGTTTCAACATTGGCATAGAGCAAAGAGTATTGCCCAACCAGAGCCCGATAATGTCCAGCAAAACGGGTCTGTGCCTCAGCGACCACACGTGGCGGTAGCTCAGCGTTAACGTCATGATCACCACTTAAACCGCGCTGCACCAGCACATCGATGCCGTTGCCAACCCAGGTTAGCACCTGCGCACGGCTCACCACAGGGAAAGCCACTTCAGTTAACGTCAAATTGAGCGCCATATACAAGTCATGCGCACTGTCGACCAGCGTGCCATCGAGATCAAATAAAATACCCTGGTAGTGCATTAGCCCACCTTAGCGAGCTCAGAACGCATCGCATCAATGACCGTCCGGTAGTCTGGTTGATTGAAAATCGCCGAGCCAGCAACAAACATATCGGCCCCCGCGGCGGCTACCTCAGCAATATTGTCGACTTTAATGCCACCGTCCACCTCCAGGCGGATTTTACGACCACTGGCATCTATGCGCTCACGTACCTGTCGCAACTTATCCAGCGTCTGCGGGATAAAGCTCTGACCGCCAAAACCAGGATTAACTGACATCAGTAAGATTTGATCCACTTTGTCCATCACATAATCCAAATAATGTAATGGTGTTGCCGGATTAAGTACCAATCCAGCCTCACACCCATGTTCCTTAATCAAGCCGAGACTACGATCTATATGTTCACTGGCTTCAGGGTGGAAAGTGATGATATCTGCACCTGCTTTTGCAAACTCCGGGATCAGACTATCCACGGGTTTGATCATCAGATGCACATCAATTGGGGCAGTAATGCCATAATTGCGCAGTGCCTCACAGATCATCGGGCCAAACGTCAGATTCGGGACATAATGATTATCCATTACATCGAAGTGCACGACATCTGCGCCAGCATCTAAAACCCTAGCAACGTCTTCACCTAACCTTGCAAAATCGGCAGACAAAATAGATGGTGCAATTAAGAACTCAGAATTATTATTGTTCTGCGACATACTACCCCCCTGAAACAAAATGTCAGCGGCTACTGTAACTCATCTGAACGCTAAAAACACCTGATTGTTGGGCACAGGCAATTTGCGAGCAGCTGCCATTTTTGCAGGACAAAGCGATTGTTTAATAAACATACATAGTGTACTATTTAAAGATAACTGTTCACTGGGGATATGGTTATGTTAAGTCGGCTTAAAACACGGACGCTTTTGCTTACAGCTGCTTTAGTCTTATCTGCTGGCGTGGTTTCATTCAGCGGTGATGATGACTTGATCGAAAAAAATGAGATGTGTCAGTGCTCCACCACTCAGGTGAGTCAGCACGCGCCATCAAATTTATGTAAGTTGGAGTCACACACTAGTTGGTATGCCTGGTTAACTGGCGGCAGTAGTAATGCGCAGTTCCACTACCTTGATCTTCTGGAGCTATTACTTGGCTCGGGTGAAGAGCAAACGTCGAGTCAATTTTCGCAATTCTAATTGATACCAACACGCTTAATTACGCCTTTCATCAGGTGAGTCATTGAAGCGAGTTGGTATTCATACACTATACTGTTAGGTATCTCGTTGCACTTAGGAGCCAGGATGCCGTGACAGAACGATTCTTTATACTTATTCAAAGTGTACTTGCTGCGATGTTTGGTGTGCAAAGCCAGGCTAAATATCGTGTCGATTTCAGCCAAAAACACTTTTGGCCTTTTGCCTTACTGGCCGTGTGTTTTGTTATCGCACTGGTTATCGCCTTAGCCTGGTTTGTAAATGCCATTGTATTATGACGTGCCAGCCATTCAACGCGATTATTCGTGATATAAGGCCATCAGCTCATCAACCCGGTTGCGACCAGAGCCTTTAGGGCTAATGGTTCTTTTTACCTGGATCACATCCAGGTGAGCCTGGCTGTAAATCTTGCGCGTCAGCACCGTATCATGGTTGGATATCAGGACGGGTGTTTGCTGTTCAAAGGCGGCCTTTTCTGCCAGATTAGCGAGCTGCGCCTGATCGTCGAAGTTAAAACCCCCTTTGGCATAAGCGGTGAATGAGGCGGTTTTACTCAGCGGCACATAGGGCGGATCACAATACACGACCGCCTTCTTAGGAATGCGCCTAAAGACCTGCTCATAACTCAGACAGGTAAAGGTTGCCTGCTGTGCTTTTTCTGAAAAAAAGTACAGCTCATTTTCCGGAAAATAAGGGCGCTTATATTTACCAAAGGGCACGTTAAAAATGCCCTTCAGGTTATAACGACAAAGCCCGTTGTAGCCATGTCGGTTCATGTACAAAAACAGAATAGCCCGCTCATATACATCAACGCTTTCATTAAACTGCTGGCGATAGGCATAGTAGGCATCAGGATGATTATTCAGATCAACAAACAGCTTTCTGGCATCACTAATGAATTCGTCTGGTGTGCGTTGTAGCTCTTTGTACAGGTTAATCAGGTCTGCGTTAATGTCATTGAGTATATAGTGCTTAAAGTGACTATTGAGAAAGACAGATCCAGCCCCAACAAAGGGCTCCACCAGAGTTTCGGCCTCTTCATTTGCGGCTTGCAAGCGCTTGGTAATTTCTTCCACCAAGGCATATTTTCCACCTGCCCATTTTAAGAAAGCTCTGGTCTTTTTTTGCATGATCTGACTAGTTACCCCAAAGTAGCGCGATTCTACACTATTTTTGCGTTTGTGACTGTTGGATTTGTTGCTTAATTTGCACGATACGTTTAAAAAATGGCTGTCCTGCTAACACGGCTTCAGGTAATTCAGTCCGGGCCTGCTTCGCGTCATCTAAGGTTGCAAATGGCGCCAGGGTCACAAACCACCACGCCTTGCCTGCGCGCATAACCTGAGCAGTTCGGATCTGCGACAACTTATGTTGCTCGATATATCGCCGTGCCACAGACTCATCAGTCACAGCCAGCAGTTGAATTGTCCAGGCATTACTGTCTTGCGCCAAAAACCAGGCATTGTCAGATAAGCCTGAAACTGGATCCGGCTGTACCTGAGGTTCAGTAATAATGACCGGCTGTGGTGTTTCAACCTGTTCATTGATGTCCGTACGCTCAGCATCATTGCTCAAGATATCTGGTTGCGTCAGTACTTGCGCGACCGCTGCCGACGCATTAGGTTCAACTTGTGCATCTCTGTCAGGCTCGGCAGTGTGTTCAGCGACTTCTTCGCTTGTGTCGACTTGATACTCGTCCCCGCCAGTGTGGCTCAGGGTTAATGCGCCGAGTATGGATTGTACATCATGCTGCAAAGGAGCCTTAGTCTCGCTGCTTTCGGGTAGTTCTGTTAATGCCTGGGAAGCAGTCTGCGCGATTTCATCCGAGAGCGCCTCTTGCGTCGTCAGCACAGTCGGTTCAGGCAATACCTCAACCGAGGTTGCGCCAGCATCCTGTTGCAAACGCAATAAATCGGCCAAATCTTTTTGATAAAGCAATGCGACCAGAAACAAGGCCGTAATCACAACAAAGGCACCCAAAAACCCTTTCCACTGCCGGCTACTCATTGCTTGTTTGGATTTCAGCGTCAATTGATGCTGGTTTTGCTGCCATTCGAGCAAAATGCTGGGATTACCGCCCGCTTCACTCAAGAAGGTGCTGAATATAGGGTCTTCTGAAGGCGGTAACTCTGGAAAAAACATCGCCATCAGGCGGCGACTTTCCGTTAATGACAGAGACTCCAGATGAATATCCAGCGCTTCGGGCAATATCTTAGGGGCTTGTCCTGTTACCAGAATATATAAAGTGTCCGGGGCCTTTTTAGCCAGTAGCTGAAGCTCCTGGATCAGCTCATCACTCAGGTGACGTGCACCATCAATGACCCAGAGGCACGGACCACAGGGTTGCTCATTATACAGAACAAAGAAATTCTCACTTAAGGACAACTTATGGTCGACCAGCGGTGCGCGAAAGCTATTTTCTAACAGCTGCTGAACCAGCTCGGTGTCTTTGGTATGTGCTCCCAACTTAACAAAAGCTTTGCTAAAGTCAGGGTACTTGTCTGTGATGAAAGACTCAGCCAGGTAACTTTTGCCTAGCCCTGAGTTACCAACCAGGCAGATCAGGTTTTGTCCATACTCAAACTGCATTGCAATCCGGTCGACCAGAGCGGCACGACTCGGTAAGATTTGCGACTGCATCAGTGCCCTATTAGCTGGCCTAAGGTGTCATCAGATACGTCATCGACCAGCTGGCACTTGCCCAGACTGGTAGGTACGATAAAGCGGATCTTACCTTGTTTATTTTTCTTATCTTTACGCATGTGAGAGATAAACTGTGCCGTTGTCATCGATTTGGGCGGTGCAACTGGCAATTGATACATTTCTAGCAAAGCTGCGATACGCGCGACTTCATGCTCTGTTAACGCGCTTCTAAGTTGTGCCAGACGGGCCGCTAACATCATGCCCGCAGCGACCGCTTCACCGTGAAGCCATACGCCATAACCCATCTGCGCTTCAATTGCATGGCCAAACGTATGCCCCAGATTCAGCAACGCACGCAATCCTGCTTCTTTCTCATCTTGTGCGACAATGTCGGCTTTGATGACACAGCAACGATGGATCACTTGCATTAACAAGTCTGTGTCCAATTCATGCAAGGCCTTACCATTGTGCTCAAGTAGCGTCAGAAAATCTATGTCGTAAATCAGGCCGTACTTAATCACTTCAGCCATACCCGCTGCGAACTCGCGCGGTGGTAAACTCTTCAGTGTATTGGTATCAATAAACACCGCTTTAGGCTGATAGAAAGCACCTATCATATTTTTACCTAAAGGGTGGTTGACGGCTGTTTTGCCACCAACTGACGAATCTACTTGAGAGAGTAAGGTTGTCGGAATCTGAATAAATGGCACACCGCGCTGATAGCAGGCTGCGACAAAACCGGTCAGATCACCAACTACGCCGCCACCTAAAGCGATCAGACAGGTATCCCGACCACAGTTGTGCTCAAGCAAAAATGCGTTAATACGCTCAAACCACTCCAGGGATTTATATTGCTCCCCATCAGGAATACAAAAATGAAGCGGCGCTTTGCCCTCTAACTGCGTGAGTAATGTATCCAGATACAAAGGTGCAACAGTCTCGTTGCTGATGATGACGGGGCGCCCATTGCCAACATGCTGCAATAATCGCCCCTGATCGGTTAGAAGATCTTGGCCAATATAGATAGGATAGCTACGCTCGTTTAAATCTACTGTTAATTCAAGCATGTGCCGTCACCTCCTATCTAGCCTACATGTTTAGAAATCTAACTTCTCAATGATTTGATTAGCAACCACTTTGGCGCTTTGTTCATCTGTGCGTACAACGTGATCCGCCACTTCTTTATACAGTGGTTCACGTTCATCTGCCAGACGCACTAATACGTCGCGTGAATCTTCTTCTGTTTGTAGCAAAGGACGACGCTTATCGCGCTGGGTACGTGCTACTTGCTTCTCAATTGGGGTTTCAAGATAAACCACAATACCACGAGCAGATAGTTTGTTACGTACCTCTTTACTGATGACCGAGCCGCCGCCAGTAGCCAATACGATGCCTTGCTTTTCGGTAAGATCAGAAATCACGGTCTCTTCGCGACGACGAAACCCTTCTTCTCCTTCAATATCGAACACCCAGGAGATATCAGCACCAGTGCGGCGCTCGATTTCTTGATCTGAATCGAAGAACTCCAGATGTAATTGGTCCGCAATGTGACGACCAATCGTGCTCTTACCAGCCCCCATTGGGCCTACCAGAAATATATTACGTTTCTCAGCCATATCTTTTTAGTACAAACGAACTCTAAAATTTGAAATAAAACCCCGCCTAACGACCTGGCCCCAAAATTAAGGAGGGGATTATCTCAGCAATCAATGCGTGATTTCAAGTCAAAAGGCAACTTTCACGCCCATTATTGTTATTTTAGTCTGACTACAGTGAATCATGCATGATCTTAGGCGTCACAAAAATCAATAACTCTCTCTTTTCATTGATTTCTCGTGTGTTCCTAAATAGGACACCTAAGTAGGGTACATCTCCCAGTACAGGTACCTTGCTCACCGCATTGGTCATTTCCTGCTGATAAATGCCCCCTAACACAACCGTCTGACCATTTTCGACCAAGACCTGAGTCTGGATCCTTTGTGTATTTATCGCCACAGCCGGGCCATTGGCTGTTTGTACTGTATCACCCCGTGTGTCCTGGGTTATGACCAGATCCAAAATAATTTTATTATCCGGCGTTATTTGCGGTGTCACCTCTAAACTCAGCACCGCTTTTTTAAACTGAACGGTCGATGCACCACTGGAAGCCGATTCCACATAAGGGATCTCAGTACCCTGCTCGATCCGCGCCGTTTTCTGGTTTGCAGTCGTAACGCTGGGTGTTGCGATGATCTCACCCTTGTTCTCCTGCTCCAGCGCTGACAGCTCCAAATCTATCAAAGTCCCGTCTGACAGTTTAGCAATGTGCATGCCGATACTGCCTGCAGTTGAACCTTGTACCGGCAAATTCACATTCAGGCGCTCGGCTAGATCAGGGATAGTGCCTCCGGAGAGCTTATTGGTGGCCTCCAGAGAGCCCGAAATCGCATCTGTGCCTTGTTGATCACTGAACCCCCAGCGGATCCCCAAGTCTTCCTGAATGTTATCTGACACCGTAACCATACGCGATTCAATACGCACCTGCTTAACCGGCACATCCAGCGTCTCAACCATACGTCTCACGTTTTCAATGCTACGCGAAGTATCCTTAATCAGCAGAGTATTGGTCCGCTTATCCACAGAGACACTGCCACGCAGGCTGATGATGGAGTTTTCATCCGTTTTAAGTAAATCAGCAAATTCTTCTGCTTTAGCGTAATTAAGCTGAATGTATTCACTATATAAAGGCTCCAGCTCTTCAACCTGACGTTTTGCCTGCAACTCTTTTGCTTCTCTGGCGGCCAGCTCTTCAGACGGCGCCACCATCAAAATAGCCCCTTCCATGCGTTTATCAAGCCCTTTCACCCGTAACACCACATCCAGCGCCTGATCCCAGGGGACACCATCCAAGCGTAAGGTAATGTTGCCCGTAACCGAATCACTGGTGACCAGATTAAAGTTGTTAGTGTCGGCGATTATCTGCAACACAGAACGGATCGGGATATCCTGAAAGTTCAACGTGATCGGTTGTCCCTGATAATTTTTCGTATCCGCATACGAAAATTCCTGATCGTCTTTTTCTACTGTCAGGGTAAAGATGTTGTCTAATTGCTGATAATTGAACTTAAAAGCGTCATTAGGTTTGATCACCAAACGACTTTTTCCCTCTTCACGGAAGGTTTCAACCGTACTCACAATGGTGCCAAAATCAACCACATCCAGCTCATATAATAACTCATCCGGGATGGCAATATGATGAAAGTCAGCGTAAATCTGCCCGCCTCGCTCCTGCACATCGAGCGCCGCTTGACTGGAATCCAGAAAGGCCAGGATCTGAGCGGCACCTTTATCTGTGCGACGGAAATCAATATTTTGGATCCGATTCATCTCGCTGTGCAGCGTATCAGGTTGCGCATCCTCGCTGGAAACTGGAATTGGCTGATCTGAAACTTTGATGTAAACCAGATTATTTTTAACCTCAGTGCGATAGAGTTTAAGTGCAGACATTTCAACACTCAGCACAAATCCGCCCTGTTCCATCCTGTTCTTGATCCGCTCAATCCCGGCTTGGTTCACTTTGAGCAGTTCCAGGCTTTCTTCATATTCAGCATCCGGGAAAAACAACTCTATACGTGCCGGCTCATTCAGCACCTGCACTTTAGGTTCAATCGCCAGCTTTTCGTCAAACACAAGCTGTAGCTCAGTTTCTCCGCTTGGCACCGGGTTATAACGCACATCGTACAGCATAGGCATTGCCTGGGCGAGCAACGCTGTGCCCATTAAAATGCCACCCATCAGAGTTTTCACAACGTGTTTGATCCCGTCGCGCGCAATCATATTTTCACCTTTTTTATTCTTCACTGGCACCAACGTCCTCGGCTTCCACCATTTCGACTTTGCTCAGGCGCTCTTTCCAACACCCCGTTCCGTCTGGGATCAGTTCCATCAACTCCAGATGGTCTGCTTGTACGCTCACCACTTTACCGTGATACAAACCCATGTATTCATTTTTCTTTATTCTGAACAAACCTTGCTCGCCAGCTCTGATCAACGCCCATACCGTCTCACCGCGTGTGATCGTGCCTTTCATCATCAAGTTGTCCAGCGCGTATTTTTCTAGCGGATCTCGGGGACGATTCGGATCTGGGTGAAGACAGTTTTTAACCTGTACCAGGCGACTCTCAATGACTTCCGGTTGTGGGGCAACAAAAGGACTGCGTAGTTGAGCCGCACTATAGGGAAAATGCTCAAACTGCGCCATTTCGGGCATAGGGTCTATGCTCGGAGTCGCATTCGCCTGCACCCGGTCAATAAACTCTTTTTGTTCTGCAGTGTTATCGTTACACCCTGTCAGTGCAATCATCGCAAACAAAACCAGCAGACGCCTCATTCTTCAGTCTCCTGTTCGTAGCGGTAGGTTTTTGCTACCACGCTAAACACCAGCTGATTATTGCCTGCGCCCTCAATACGAAAATCATGCAAACTCACAATACGCGGCAACTGTGCCACTTTACTGACAAACTCACCAAACTCGTGATACGTCCCCACAACTTCAAGATTAATTGGCAGTTCCGTATAAAATTCTTTTTTAATCTCAGGCAGCCAGCCTATTTTTAGAAACGTCAGACCACTGGATGTGCCAACATACGTTAAGTCATCGAGCAACCCCGGAGTTTCATTCGAGGTTGGCAGTTTTCTTAACAATTGAGAAAACTGCGCTTCCATATCCTGCATTTGCTGTCGATATAACTCCAGGTTATTTGCCCGACCGTATTTGACGCGGTAGCTGGTGCGCAACTCTTCTTCTTTTTTGACCGCTCGCTCAAAGCTAGCCACCGACGCAGAGACCAGCATGCTGTATCCTACGACCAGCATGATCACCACCACCACAGCGCAACAAATGGCTTTCACTGGCATCGGCCACTCGCCAATGTTATCCAGCTCAATTTCGTTCCAGTCGATCTCCTGCAGCGACTTCAAATCAAGTTTCATGGCCTAATTCTCCGCCTGCGTTGTCTGAGCTAACTCGGCGCGTTCTTTCTCCATTTGAGCGAACGTTTTAACGTAAAAATTCATCGTGAAGTTACTCAGTAAACGCTCTTCGCGTTCACCAGCGACAATGCCCTGGAGTAACGGATCCCGCAATAAATAAGACGACTCGACTGCTCGTAACATTTGCGACAGGCGATTGTTCGATTCACTGCGGCCAATCACTTTGATCATATTCTGTTGTCGCTCCAAACTCGTCAGATAGACGCCCGCTGGCACAACGCGTGTCACCTCATCAATGATCTGCGTGCCCAAATTACGGTTGCTCTGCAACTCTTCAATCAGCCGGATCCGACGCTGCAGGTTTTCTTTTTGTTGGTTCAACCCGCGGATTTCCCCGATCCGCTTATCCAGCTTTTTAATCTCACTGGACAGGTAAAGGTTCTTAATTTCCTGCCCTTCTTTAAGGGTGTCATAAAATGCACCAATGCCGTACATCAGCGCTAAGCTGGCAGCGACGATGATCCCCAATATGGCCAGGAATTTTTGTTGAGAAGCCTGCCGTTGCTGCTCTCGCCAGGGCAGTAAATTTATATGTGGCATGACGAAAAGCTCCTCAGTGCCAACCCGGTTGCGATGGCAAACTGCGCTCTGTGATTATTCAGTACACCTCGATCCACTTTAGGCGCTATTTCCATATTCGCAAACGGATCCGCCACAATAGCATGCACACCCAGCTCATCCACAAGCAAACGGTCGAGCCCTTCCACTTGTGCAGTCCCCCCGGTCAAAACAATGTAGTCGACTTGCTCCTGGCCACTGGTCGTCATAAACATTTGTAGCGCACGACGCACCTGCTGTAACAGCGAAGTCTGGAATGGCGCGAGTACTTCAAAGGTATAGTTCGGCGGCAAATCACCGGTGGTTTTTGCCAACTCGGCCTGATCAAAACTCTTGTTGTAATACGCAACAATGCTATTAGTGTACTGCTCTCCACCAAAAACCTGGTCCCGGGTATATAGCGTTTTACCGGACTGTACGACACTCACCAAAGTCACCACAGCACCAATATCAATGATCCCGACGACTTTATCGTAAGCATCAGAGGGAAGCTGACCATACAAAACCTCAGCAGAACGGGCGAGGGCGTAACTTTCAACATCCACAACTTTCGCTTTTAAGCCAGCTTCTTCCAGTGCACTTACACGCGCCTGTACACTTTCCGTCCTGGCCGCAGACAATAGCACATTGACCTTGGAGGGATCCGCCTCATTCACCGTTAGCTTTTCGAAATCCAGGCTGACTTCATCGAGTGGATAAGGGATCAGGCTGTCGGCCTCAATCGCGATTTGTGATTCTAATTCAGCATCGCTTAAGGACACATCCATAAAAATCATTTTGGTAATGACCGTTTGGCCAGAGACAGCAACAGCTGCAAAGTGACTGGTTTTTGGCAGGCGTTTGCGTATTTTACTGATGACTTTACCGACCGCTTCAATATCCTGAATGGCACGCTCTTTCATCGCGCCTTTGGGTAACGGTTCAATGGCAACAGCCTCAACCCGGTACCCTGCGCTTGATTCGGCTAACAAAACAGCCTTTACGCAATGTGAGCCTATGTCTACTCCGACCATCATTGGAGCTTGTTTTTTTAAAAATTGACGCAACATGCCGTTAGCCCAAGTATCCAGAATTCTGTACAGTGTTAATTAAGAGTTTAGTCATTTAGGTACAGTTTGGCGAAAAGCGTTATACTACTTGCCAACTTTCGGCCACACTCCCATGCACCTTCATTAGGCACAAAGTAATTTACGCAAAAATTATTAATCGTTTTTTAATCAGGATATACTAACAGCGTCCGATTGTAATTGGGAGTCTCGCTAGGGATAAATTCGTGAATTTATTAAAAAGATTACTACAACTTATACTGCTTTGCACGACACTGGGCCTGCTTACCTTGTTCGGCCTTTATTACTATGTCAAATCTGACATACCCAGTGTAAAGGTTTTAAAAGATGTACAGCTGCAAACCCCAATGCAGGTCTTTACCCGCGACGGCAAACTGATCAATCAGTTTGGCGAGAAACGCCGTATCCCGGTTAAAATTAATGACATTCCAGAGCCTTTACTCCAGGCTTTTCTGGCCACCGAAGACAACCGCTTTTATGATCATTTTGGCATCGACCCGATCGGTATTGTGCGGTCATTTATCGTCCTGGTCAGCACCGGGGAGAAAAAACAAGGCGCCAGTACGATCACCATGCAGCTGGCACGAAACTTCTTCCTGACCCGGGAAAAGGCCTATATTCGTAAAGTGAAAGAAATCTTTATCGCCTTACATATCGAACGATTACTCAATAAAGATGAAATTCTTGAGCTTTACCTCAATAAAATAGAACTGGGTCATCGAGCCTTTGGGATTGGGGCAGCTGCCCAAGTGTATTATGGCAAGGAACTACACGAGCTGAGCCTGGCGCAAATGGCGATGCTGGCCGGCCTGCCCAAAGCACCTTCAGCACTTAATCCAATCCGTAACCCGCAGCGTGCCAAGTTACGCCGCAACGTCGTGTTGGGCAGGATGCTGACTGAAGGCTACATCTCTCAGGCCCAATACAACGAGGCCACTCAGGCACCGATCACAGCAAAACGACATGGCGCTGAAATCGAACTCTATGCGCCTTACATATCGGAAATGGTCCGCGCTTACATGGTGAAAACCTATGGTGAAGACCAGGCCTACAACTCCGGTTTTAAGGTTTATACCACAGTCGAGTCAGACGTTCAGGCCGCTGCACAACAAGCCCTGATCGACAACCTCCACGCTTATGATATGCGACACGGCTTCCGTGGTCCGCAAGCGCAATACTGGCAACCAGAGGAAACCCCCTGGTCAACCACTCAGATCCTAAAGAAGCTGCGCAATGTCAAAGAAATAGACCCGCTTCAAGCAGGTGTAGTGACAGCACTTGAAGAGCAAAGTGCCACGATATTGCTCAAAGACGGCACCTCTGTCACTTTGCCCTGGTCCGGGTTAAAATGGGCGCGTGCATACATCACAGAGCGCCGCCAGGGGTTACCGCCGAAACAAGCAAGTGATATTCTCGCGCCTGGTATGCAGATCTGGGTGCGTAATAAAGACCAGAACTGGTTACTCAGCCAATTCCCTCAGCCTGCCAGTGCGCTGGTGTCATTAGATCCACAAAGTGGTCGCATTAAAGCCCTGGTTGGCGGCTACAGTTTCCGTCAAAGCCAGTATAATCGGGCCGTTCAGGCTAAGCGCCAGGTTGGTTCGAACATCAAGCCATTTATCTACTCGGGTGCGCTGGAAGCAGGCTACACTTTGTCGACCATCATCAACGATGCCCCAATCAATCATTGGGATAAAAGCATGGGCGTCGCCTGGCGTCCGAAAAACAGCCCTGATGTGTACAGTGGCCCAATTCGTATTCGCCGTGCTCTGGCTCAGTCGAAAAACGTTGTGTCAGTACGCTTACTGCGGGGTATGGGGCTCAACGCAGCAGCCGACCATATTCTCAAGTTTGGTTTTAATAACGAGGACATTGTTCGAAGCGAATCGCTGGCTCTGGGCAGTGCATCACTGACACCGCTAGAAATGGCCCGCGGCATGAGTGCCTTTGCCAATGGCGGTCACTTAGTCGAGACCTATTTTATTGAAAAACTCACCGACAGCTATGGCAACGTCCTAGGTGCCGCCCAACCACTGAGCATCTGTAGTGAAGAAGAGTGGGAAGTCGACCAATACACCTGTGCACCGCGGATCATCTCCGAGCGCAATGCATTTTTAATCGCCGACGCAATGAAAAGCGCGATCTGGGGCGGCGGCAGCTGGAAACACAAAACCGGCTGGACTGGCACCGGCTGGCGTGCACAGGCGCTAAAACGCAAAGATCTGGCCGGCAAGACCGGTACTACCAACAGCTCGGTCGATACCTGGTTTACGGGGTTTAATCGCAACGTACTCACCACCGTCTGGGTCGGGTTTGACGATCCGGGTAAGTCGCTGGGCCGCGCAGCGTATAACGCCAATCAGGGCAAGCAACAGATCGTCGGTGCCGAGGCAGGTGCCACGTCAGCACTGCCGGGTTGGGTGCAGTTTATGCGTGCAGCATTGAAAGATGAGCCACTTGCACCAATTGACCCGCCTCCTGGCCTGGTGTCTGTGCGCATCGATTTAAAAACCGGGCTATTGAGTGAGCGTAACGATCACACCAGCCGTTTCGAATATTTTGAGCGTGGTACTACCCCAACAAAATACGTACTTGAAACGGGCTCCAGTACGCCGTTTGAAGAGCAACTCCCGGATACAGAAGAGCTGTTCTAATAACCATTACGCAAAAAGGCCGGTGTCAGTCACCGGCCTTTTTTGTCTTTCTTTTCGGTTATCTCAGCTGTTGCGTTAACCAGTACAAGTCCGAGTGGATCCCCGCTGCGGTTACTTCTTTACCCGCACCTGGCCCTTGAATAACCAAGGGGTTTTGTTCATACCACTGGGTGGTTATCACAAAAATGTTGTCCCCCGGGGTTAAATTGGCAATCGCGCTCCCCTGAGCAACTTGCGCAATGCCCACTTTGGCACGGACTGTTCCTGATGCGTCAATCTCCAGGGCACCGGTATACCTCAGCACTTTGTCAGCAGCCAGGGCTGCTTCCTGACGTTGCTGGTAAAACGCATCTAACTCATCTTTGCGTGCCAAAAAGGCTTCCCAACTGCCTTCAGCCAATGTCTCAGGCATCAGCGCCTCTAAGGCAATGTCGTCCAGTTCCAGCTGTAAACCCAGTTCACGTGCCAGGATCAATAGCTTGCGCTGCATATCGCGACCGGATAAATCTTCTCTGGGATCCGGCTCGGTATACCCCATCTCTTGTGCCGCCAATACCAGCTCAGAGAAAGGACGAGTGCCATCAAAACTGCTGCACAACCAGGATAAAGTACCTGAAAACACCCCTTCAATCCGCACGACTCTGTCGCCGCTATTTTGCAGATCGGCAAGCGCGAAATTGACTGGCAGCCCGGCGCCAACACTGGTGTTATAGCGCCACAGCAAGTTACGCTCTTGCAACTGAGTACGCAATGCCTGATACCAGTCATGTTGCGCAGTTCCGGCATACTTATTCGCACTGATCAGATGGCAATCATGGGCCGCAAAATCCGGGTAAAGCTGACTAAATGCCTCACTGGCAGTGATATCAATCACCACCTTGTGTTCATAATCCAGCTCGCTGATGCGATCCAGCAGTTCTTCATGCGAGTAATCCTGCGCCTCACTATGCCACTGCTGTTGCCATTGCGACAACGTTAAGCCGCTCGGGCAGAACACCATTTTCTGTGAGCGCAACAGTGCCACCACTTTCAAATCAAACTGGCTCTGCAGGCGCGCAATTTGCTGCTGACACTGGCTCAGGAAGACCTCACCAACGTTGCCCAGACCGGCGATGATCACCGCCAGTTCACGCCCTTTATTCACCAGTTTGTCGTGCAAGATAGCCAACACATCACTGTCAATGGCCTGATCCGTCAGGAATAAGGCATAGTCTGTGGCACTGTGAGTAAAGCGCACCACCACGGCCTGTTCATCCAGTACCGTCTGTGCCTGGCGCACTAACGGTGCAATGTCCGGGCTAGGTGCAACCACAGCAAAACCACGCAGGTGAGATTCAACGATGGTGACCCGGCCACTCAGGCGCAAAACAACCTGATGTGTGAATTCACTGGGCACCAGCAGGTAATCTTCGCCGTTTTGGTTGAAGTGGTGGATGCCATGCTGGATCAGCTGACTAAGCGCCCCGACTTCTCCAGAAACCAGGGTATCAACCCGCAATAAATCCAGATCACCAAACGTGGTCACAAAGCGCTTTTCTTTGCTGTACCCTTGCTTGACCACTTCGGTGCCCTGCACGTCTGGGTCAAAACTACTGCGTACCTGGAGCTTAATGGCGGTCTCTTTAAGTGGTGACAATGTTTTTGCGTGCAAAACCGGGTTGCCAAGCCGTGCCAGCAAATTAGCCTGCGCACGGCACACTTTACTGTACTTGATTGCATTACCCACTTTACGTGGATCGGTGCTGAAAACGCCTGGCGTGTCGGTCCAGATAGACACAGACGCCGCATCTAAATAGTTGGCTAATAATGTGGCGCTGTAATCACTGCCGTTGCGTCCCAACGTGACCGTATTGCCTGCACTATCAGCGGCAATAAAACCGGTCACGACATATATTTTGTCCTGATCAAGTGCCTGGTGGCAGGCGCTGCGATTTTGACTGTGCATCAGTTGTCCCTGATGCTGAGTAAACAAAGTACGCGCATCAACATCCTGCGCAGCAATATTCAAGGTGTTCAACAAAGCTGCC
The DNA here is from genome assembly GCF_001482385.1 of Pseudoalteromonas rubra. Lineage (NCBI taxonomy): Bacteria > Pseudomonadati > Pseudomonadota > Gammaproteobacteria > Alteromonadales > Pseudoalteromonadaceae > Pseudoalteromonas > Pseudoalteromonas rubra. Next base: position 3,011,865 of record NZ_CP013611.1, on the reverse strand, counting down.
AGTAAACGCGCTGACCAGATCTCACCAAACGCCAACAACGGGGCTTCGAGCAACTGGCGTGACTGTGCCTGACGACCGATGCTGCTCAGTTCATCCCGTAATTCAGCGACCAGCGAGGATTGCTGCGTTGCGTTAAATAGCTCATCAATCAGCTGCAGCTGATGGTTTTCCACTTGCAACAAGATGTCACTAAAAGCCCGTTCGTCCTGCTGCTGATAACTCTGCCACAAGGCAACCAAAGTATTGGTGGTTTTACCTGCGGCCGATACCACGATACAGTCACCGCTCTGGCACTGCCCAATGATGATATTGGCAACCGCCTGATAACGGGCAGCCGAGCTCAGGCTCGACCCACCGAATTTATGTACTGCTTTTGTCATTTCTTCTACCACAATGCCGTATGTGCTGGCGAGAGCTTAAATGCTTTCGCATTGTCACTGGAGTTGCCTTGCGCGGCCTTCACCGCAGCAAATGCCTGCTCAAAGTCTGCTAATAAATCGTCGATTTCCTCAATCCCCACCGAAATGCGGATCAGTGTGTCACCAACACCCGCCTCAAGCCGTGCAGCCGGATCCATGCCCGCATGTGTCATGGTTGCCGGGTGACAGATCAAACTTTCAACGCCCCCCAGGGATTCTGCCAAGGAGAATTGCTTCACACTGGTCAGGAACTTAGCGGCGTCCGCCAGTTCCCCTTTAATATCAAAACTCACCATGCCGCCGAAACCTTGCTGCTGCTGTTTCGCCAGTGCGTGCTGAGGGTGGCTTTCCAGCCCGGGATAATAAACCTGGCTAACAAACTCTGATTGCTCAAGGTAACGTGCAATCGCCAGCGCATTTTCCTGATGCTGTTTAAGGCGAACATTGAGTGTACGTAAACCACGTAAAGTCAGGTAACTGTCAAACGGCGCACCGGTGATGCCGATATTGTTGGCCCACCAGGCCAGTTCATCACCCAGCTCCTCGGTTTTGGCAATCACAGCTCCACCCACAACATCAGAGTGACCATTGATATACTTAGTGGTGGAATGCACCACTATATCGACCCCAAATGCGATGGGGTTTTGCAGTGCCGGCGACAAGAAAGTGTTATCAGCGGCAACCAGCGCACCGCACTGCGCGGCGACATCCACAACAGCCTGGATATCGGTTAAGCGTAAAATGGGGTTACTTGGTGTTTCAATCCAGACCAGTTTAGGTTTAATGGCCAGAATTTCCTGCAAACTGTCACTGCGTGTCAGATCCAGTACTTTTACCCTGAGCAAACCGCGCTTTTCCAGCGAGGTAAACAAGCGATAACTGCCCCCATAACAGTCGTGTGGGATCACTAAGGTATCATCAGCATTCAATAACTGAGTCACCAGGTGAACCGCGGCCATACCCGTTGCGGTAATGATCCCCTTAGCGCCACCTTCCAGCTCCGCCAGTGTTTGCGCAAGAATATCGCGATTCGGGTTACCACTGCGGCCATAATCGTAATCGCGCTTTTTATCAAAATCCGCGAAAGAATAGGTGGTCGACAGATAAAGCGGCGGCACCACTGCACCATGATGCTTGTCAGCATCTATGCCTGTACGTACCGCTATGGTTGACTTGTTGCTTTGGCTCATAGGTCACCTGGATGAATTAGATGTTTAGACGTCTAAAAGGTTAGATGAACAAAAGTTAGAAGTCAAAACATTTATACCGCTAAATGGCTAAATAACTAGTATTTGACTATCTTTTTTAAACCGATAAAATTTCGCCACTCAACGCGAACTCTATGCTAATAAGACTGAGTATTTGAGCTTAAACTATGGCAAATGACGTGCAACATTGCCAACAGAGAGCCTACGTGTCACGGTTGGATCCATACACAGTACACAGCCTTATTCGCATTGCATCTACAACACTGAGGCAAGTACATCACTATGGCTAAATGGAACGGTGAATATATTCACCCTTATGCAGAACACGGTAAGAAATCAGAACAGGTAAAAAAGATTACTGTTTCTATCCCGCTCAACGTACTGAAAGTGCTGACCGATGAGCGCACCCGTCGCCAGGTCAACAACCTGCGTCACGCGACGAACAGTGAGTTACTGTGTGAGGCATTTCTGCATGCCTTTACCGGCCAGCCACTCCCTGGTGACGAAGATCTGCGCAAAGACAACCCGGAAAAAATCCCGGCAGAAGTCCGTCAGATCATGACGGAAATGGGTCTGGAGATCCCAGAGATAAATGAAGAATAATCTTTACAGCGCCAGTGAAAAACAGCAATAAAAAAAGCCTCACATTGTGAGGCTTTTTTTGCTCAGGTTGGCTTATGCCATGTAGTTTTCTGGCATCTCAATTTGCGCAACACCCGACTCTACCGCAGCCTCGGCAACGGCTCTGGCGATACGTGGCAACAAACGCGGGTCCATCGGCTTAGGGATGATGTAATGTTCACCAAACTCCAGGCTATTCACATCCGCTGCTTTGAGTACTTCAGCAGGCACCGGTTCTTTGGCAATGCTGCGGATTGCTTCTACCGCTGCAATCTTCATTTCATCGTTAATGGCCGTGGCACGCACGTCCAGCGCACCCCGGAAGATAAACGGGAAGCACAGTACATTGTTCACTTGGTTAGGGTAATCAGAGCGACCCGTTGCCATGATCAGATCATCACGCGCGCCATGCGCCACTTCTGGGCTGATCTCAGGGTCCGGGTTAGAACAGGCAAATACCACTGGCTTATCAGCCATTAATTTCAGATCTTCCGGTGACAACAGATCCGGACCAGAGACACCCACAAACACGTCGGCATCTTCGATCACGTCCTGTAACGTGCGCTTGTCCGTGTTATTGGCAAACAACTTCTTGTATTCGTTGAGATCATCACGGCGAGTGTGAATAACCCCTTTGCGGTCAAGCATATAAATGTGTTCACGCTGTGCGCCACACTTAATTAAAAGCTCCATACACGCGATGGCAGCGGCACCCGCTCCCAGACAAACCATAATGGCGTCATGAATGTTCTTACCCTGGATCTCCAGCGCGTTCAACATACCCGCAGCAGTGACAATCGCGGTGCCGTGCTGATCATCATGAAATACCGGCACATCACATCGCTCGATCAGCGCACGCTCAATCTCAAAACACTCAGGTGCTTTGATGTCTTCCAGATTAATACCGCCAAAGGTATCGGCAATGTTTGCAACTGTATTGATAAAGTCTTCAGTGGTACGGTGCTTAACTTCAATATCAATTGAATCCAGGCCAGCAAAGCGCTTAAATAGCAAGGCTTTACCTTCCATCACTGGTTTGGAAGCCAACGGACCCAGGTTGCCTAATCCCAAAATAGCAGTGCCATTACTGATCACAGCCACCATGTTACCTTTGCCTGTGTAACGGTATGCATTGCTGGGATCGGCTGCGATTTCACGAACCGGCTCCGCAACACCTGGGCTGTATGCCAGGGCTAAGTCTTTGACGGTTTCTGCAGGCTTGGTCAACTCTACGCTGATTTTTCCTGGAACGGGGTGGGCATGGTAATGTAACGCTTGTTCACGAAAGTCTGACATGACGCGATTTTTTCCTACGAAGAAGTTGAAAGTGAGAGTGAGATAAAAATTCGCTAACTGTGTTAAACCATACCTTTTTTAAAAATTAATTCAAGCCATATCAGGTCTATCCTGTTAAAGCAAAGATAGTTGGCAGTTAGCAATATTTAGCGACTTTTTTGCTACTTTTCGGCAAACTTAACTCACAATAAATGATCCGATTAGTGTCACTTTCAGTTCAAAATAGCGTCATTTTTATGCGGAATATAAATCAGATGAATAAAACAACGAGCAAAAACAAGTTCCCGACATTTAACCACCAAGTATGGTATTTTAACAACACTTAGCTGGCATTAAATAAAAATAAATGAGGCATTTACAGGGATAGGTATGCATTTTAATCAGGTGAATATGGTCATTCAGGAGGAATTTACGCTGTGATATGGCTGTCACATGGATGCGTTTTTACAAGCACAACAGCACGCCGGTTTACAGACAGTAGCCTCGCATTACTGGAAACTTTACTGACCAAACGACACTGATCCGTCCACTTAGCATAATAAAATGCGGCATACCAAAAAATCGAAAATAACACACTCCAGAAACGAAAAAAGCACCCGAAGGTGCTTTTTCTACAGCAAAAGTAAAACTTACTTCTTGCTGCTAAGCGCACCAAAGCGCTTGTTGAAGCGATCAACACGACCACCTGTGTCTAGGATCTTCTGCTTACCAGTGTAGAACGGGTGACATGCAGAACATACGTCCAGGTGAATGTCTTTACATAGTGTTGAACGAGTCTCGAATTTGTTACCGCACGAACAAGTAGCTGTAATTGTTTCGTACGTAGGATGAATACCTTCTTTCATAGGACACCTCTAGTTAAGGCCGTATCGCTCTCCAAACCCGAAGTCTGGCACCATACGTAGTTATACAAAAATTGTGGACGCGTATTTTAGGGTCAATCGTGACGATCCACAAGCAATAAATACATTTTAACTGCTATTTTTTGCACAATTTCGAAATGTGGCCGAAAAATATGCCATGCACATCAAACTCCCTCACCACTGGCATGCATTTTTGCCTTGTTACGGTATACTGAGCCCGTGTTCTGTTAGCACCCTACATGACTATCAGGCACCTGTCCTTAACTTTGATATTCAGATGCCGGAGTCTCCATGCGCTTCGCCGAAGTCGCTTTAAAAGTGCCTTTACATAGAACCTTTGATTACCGCCTCGAACCACAACAGCAGCCCTGTGTGGGAGGCCGAGTCAGAGTAAAATTTGCCAATCGGGCCTGTGTTGCCATTGTCGTGGCGTTAAAATCTCACAGCGATGTGCCCGCAGAGAAAATAAAAGCCGTTGAGTCTGTGTTGGATGCCACCCCCGTGCTGTCACTAGAGCACCTTGGATTTTTACGCTTCGGTGCCCAGTATTATTGCCACCCTCTGGGCGAAACCTTGTTTACTGCCCTGCCTGGTGCACTGCGCGAAGGCGAGCAAGTTGATAAAACCCAGGTGTCGGTACTGACGTTGACACCAGCCGGGCGTGAAACCACTCAGCTCAGAGCAAAAAAACAATTGGCATTGCTTGAGCAACTGCGCAGCGCCGGAGATGCCACCGCCAGTGAACTCAAAACGCTGGGCTTCTCACAGGCACAGATCAAAGCCTTATTAGAAAAAGCACTGATCCAGGAAGAGCTGCGCACCGATACGCACTGGCAATCCAGACCGTTACAGTTGGGCAGTAAGCCCAGGCTTAATCCGGAGCAGGCTACCGCCTGCAGTGCAATCAACAGTGAGACCGGGTTTCGTACCTTTTTACTCGAAGGTGTGACAGGCAGTGGTAAGACCGAAGTGTACCTGCAAAGCCTCGAAGTCATCTTAGCTAGTGGTAAACAGGCGCTTGTGCTGGTACCAGAAATAGGGCTGACGCCACAGACAGTTAACCGCTTTAAACGCCGCTTCGAGGGATTACCCATTGATCTTTGGCACTCTAATCTGACCGACAATGAACGCTTACACACCTGGCGTCGCGCCGAGCTGGGAGAGTCGGCTCTGGTAATTGGTACCCGCTCAGCCATCTTTTTGCCCTTTCAGACACTGGGCATGATAGTGGTCGATGAAGAACACGACGGTTCGTTCAAACAACAAGACGGGTTGCGCTACCATGCCCGTGATCTGGCGGCCTACCGTGCTGCACAAGGTCGCTTTCCTTTAATCCTCGGCACTGCCACCCCAGCACTGGAAACCCTGCAAAAAGCGCTGCAAAATCGCTATCAATTGCTGCCACTCACCAAACGAGCACAAACCCAGCAAGATAACCGCTTCATGTTGGTTGATATGAAAGGTCAGGCGGAGCAATCCGGATTTGCCAAGACCAGTGTGGATACCATGGCTGCCACATTGGCACGCGGACAACAGGTGATGGTATTTCTCAATCGGCGTGGCTTTGCCCCGACACTTATCTGTCATGAATGTGGCTGGCTGAGCAATTGCACCCGCTGCAGTACCAGCGCCACCTATCATAAATCCCTTAGCCGGCTGATCTGTCACCACTGCTCTGAACAAGCGTTTGTGCCCGTGCAATGCCCTGACTGTGGCAGCACTCAGATCATGCCCACGGGATATGGCACAGAACAACTGGAAGAGTTTTTATCCCAGCAATTTGCTGATTTTCCGGTGCACCGTATAGATCGGGATTCAACCCGGCGCAAAGGCAGCCTCGAAACCGTGCTGGATGAAATTAACCAGGGCGGTGCGCGACTGCTCATTGGCACTCAGATGCTCGCCAAGGGGCACCATTTCGCTGACGTCAATCTGGTGGTGATCCTCGACGTGGACAGCGGCTTGTATTCGTGCGATTTTCGCGCCACGGAGCACATGGCGCAGCTCATTACCCAAGTCGCTGGGCGGGCCGGGCGCAGCGGCGAAGCCGGCACCGTGCTGTTGCAAACCCACTTCCCGGAGCATCCTTTGTTACAGGATCTGGTCAACAACGGCTATCAGGATTTTGCCCGCTATGCATTGCGCGAACGCGAGGAAACCCAGATGCCTCCCTACAGCCACCTAGCTTTGATCCGTGCGGAAGCCACCAACGCAAAACTGGTTATGGCGTTTTTATCAGATCTGGTTCCAGCCACCCCCTACCCTGGTATACAATTACTCGGACCGATCCCCGCGCCGATGGAACGCCTGGCCGGAAAGTACCGATATCAATTGCATATTCAGGCAGCGCAACGCAAAGTACTGCATCAATACCTGGCACAACTGGCTGATTATATTGGCCAGCATAAACTCGCCAACCGGGTGCGCTGGAGTATTGACGTTGACCCTATGGATACCTATTAAAAAACGTTATGGCACAACACGACTATATAAATAAAAAGCCGGGCGGCAAAAAAGCCGCCAAAGGAAAGACCGCCAAACCCTTTCCAAAATATTTTGCTGCGCTGACACTGGTGTTGATCGGTGCCTTTGGTTATGGCCTGTGGTACATCAAGCAGCACGGCGAACCAGAGGCACAGCCTGTCAGCCCAACGCCCGCACAGACAACTGCGCAACCGAAAGTCGAAAAAGACCTGCCACGCCCGCCTGACTTCATCAAAGACATTAAAGATCATGAGGTGAAAGTCGAGGTCAAGAAAATTGAGAGTAAGGGCCCCTACCAGATGCAATGTGGATCATTCAGAACCTATAAGCAGGCAGAACAAATGAAAGCCAAGATGGCGTTTGCCGGCCTGATCGCTGAGATCCGTCGCACAGAAGGCTCCAATGGTGTCTGGTACCGGGTGCGTCTTGGTCCCTATGACACCAAACGGGGCGCTGAGAGCGACAAAAATAAGCTGGAGCGGATAAACATCGTCAGCTGTGGGATCTGGAAGTGGACTTGATCTTAGTGAAATCGTCCCTATCTCTACCCTAATTGATTTTATACTTGAGGCATGTGCCTCCTGATTAAGGAATACTATGACAACTATCGTGAGTGTTCGCCGAGGCGACAAAGTCGTAATTGGCGGAGATGGCCAGGTATCACTTGGCAATACGGTAATGAAAGGCAACGCTAAAAAAGTGCGTCGCCTCTACAACGGTAAGGTACTTGCAGGCTTTGCCGGTGGCACTGCCGACGCCTTCACCCTGTTTGAACGCTTTGAAACCAAACTGGAAATGCACCAGGGTCACCTCACCCGTGCGGCCGTTGAAATGGCAAAAGACTGGCGAACCGACAGAGCACTGCGCAAACTGGAAGCTCTGCTGGCCGTTGCCGATGAGACAGCATCATTGATCATCACAGGTAATGGTGACGTTGTTCAGCCAGAGCACGATCTAATCGCCATCGGTAGTGGTGGTAACTTTGCTCAGGCAGCAGCCACTGCGCTGATTGAGAACACCGACCTGAGTGCCCGAGAAATTGTGGAAAAGAGCCTTAAAATCGCAGGCGATATCTGCGTCTTTACCAACAATTTCCAAACCATCGAAGAATTGTAATAGGAATTGCCATGACAGCAATGACCCCAAGAGAAATCGTCCATGAGCTGGACCAGCATATTATTGGTCAGGACAAAGCGAAGAAAGCCGTCGCCATCGCGCTCAGAAACCGCTGGCGTCGCATGCAGCTTGCTGAAGAGCTGCGTACTGAAGTCACCCCAAAAAATATTCTAATGATTGGTCCTACGGGTGTGGGTAAGACCGAAATCGCCCGCCGACTGGCTAAGCTCGCAAACGCGCCATTCATCAAAGTTGAAGCGACTAAGTTCACCGAAGTCGGTTATGTGGGTAAAGAAGTCGAAACCATCATCCGCGATTTGGTTGAAGTGTCTTTTAAAATGACACGCGAGCAGCAAACCAAGAAGCACAAACACCGCGCAGAAGAAGCCGCTGAAGAACGCATTTTAGATGCACTACTGCCACCAGCCAAAGATGCCTGGGGCGAAACACAACAGAGTGATAACAGCTCTACACGTCAGGTATTCCGTAAGAAACTGCGTGAAGGTCAGCTGGATGACAAAGAGATCGACATTGAAGTGGCAGAAACCTCTCCTCAGGTTGAGATCATGGCACCGCCAGGCATGGAAGAAATGACCAATCAGTTGCAGGGCATGTTCCAGAATCTGTCAGGCGACAAAAAGAAAAGCCGCAAGCTAAAAATCAAAGAAGCCTTCAAGCTGTTGATTGAAGAGGAAGCCGCGAAGCTGGTCAACCCGGAAGAGCTAAAAGAGCAGGCGATTTTTGCCGTTGAGCAAAATGGTATCGTGTTCATTGATGAAATCGACAAAATTTGTAAGCGTGGCGAAGCTTCTGGACCCGATGTCAGTCGTGAAGGGGTTCAGCGCGACCTGCTGCCACTCATTGAAGGCTCTACCGTCAGCACCAAACATGGCATGGTAAAAACGGACCATATCCTGTTTATCGCTTCAGGGGCATTCCAGATGGCGAAGCCTTCTGATCTTATTCCTGAGCTGCAAGGTCGCTTACCGATCCGTGTTGAGCTCGAAGCACTTACAGCAAAAGATTTCAAACGCATTCTGACTGAACCACATGCGTCACTCACGGAGCAACAACAAGCCCTGATGGACACAGAAAGTGTCAGCATCGCATTCAGTGATGATGCCATTGAGCGCATTGCACAGGCTGCCTGGCAGGTGAATGAGAAAACAGAAAACATTGGTGCCCGTCGTCTGCACACTGTGATGGAAAAGCTAATGGAAGAGATCTCTTTCGATGCCTCCGATAAAGCCGGTGAGTCACTAACGATAGATGCCGCCTATGTCGACAAGCATTTAGATATGCTGGTACAGGACGAAGATCTGAGCCGCTTTATTCTTTAACGGAATCCCGCCCGATCACTGATCGGGCTTTTTTATGCCTATGTATCAAGTTACCAAACTGCATTACCACACCCGACAAAGTCGGCTTGATGTGTACTTTGATGATGGTCTGACGCACACACTCAGCGCCGAATTTTTGCGGGTCCACTCCCCGTCAGCTGAGGTCCAGGGACATGGTCCCGGTCAGCAGCAGCTGGTCCTCAATAAGCAGGATGTGGCCATCAGCCAGATTGAGCCGATCGGCCATTATGCAGTCAGACTGGTATTCGATGACGGTCATAACTCGGGGCTATTTAGCTGGCAATACCTGCGAAAGCTCTGTGAGCAAGAGGATGAGCTATGGCAACTTTATCAGCAGCGTGTGTCTGCACGCCACGATGTGCCCATTAAGTTTACCCCCTGATCCACTGTGATACGCACAAAAAAGGCGACCTGTAGTCGCCTTTTCTTTTACCCAACCCGGTGAACCGGGTTGGCACTAGACTTGGTATTTTTCCACCGACTCGTATAAATTACGCGCCTGCTCTGAGAGTTCCTCACTGCTTTGTGCATTACTGCTAGCATGATCTGACGCCACCTGGGCAATGTCACGGATCTTCACCACGTTTTTGTTCACTTCAGAGGCAACCTGTTTTTGCTCATCTATCGCGGTGGCAATGTGGGTGCTCATTTCCATAATCGTTTGCACATCTTCGGTGATCATACCGAGCAGATCGCCTGCGCGTTCGGCCTGTGCCACACTTTCATTACCCTGCTCACGACACTGCTCCATAATATTAACCACTTCACGGGTACGCTGTTGCAAGGTCGAAATAATACTTTCTATTTCCTGCGTCGAATCCTGAGTACGTTGCGCCAGCGAGCGCACTTCATCCGCGACCACAGCAAAGCCACGACCTTGCTCACCGGCACGGGCCGCTTCAATCGCCGCATTCAGTGCCAACAGGTTCGTTTGCTCTGCGATACCGCGGATCACATCCAGTACCGAGCCTATCGTTTCGCCATCGCGTTCTAACTGGCCCACCACGTCGGATGCACCACCCAGCGATTCAGACAGCTGCATAATATGCTCTATCGTTGCAGTCACCTCAGAGCGCCCTAACTGTGCATTCTTGTTGGTTGACTCCGCTTTATCTGCAGCCGCTTCGGTATTATGCGAAATATCCTGGATCGTAGCCTGCATCTCAGTGGCCGCCGTTGCCACCATATCGGCCTCGTGCAACTGCTCAGTCATGCCTGCACTGGTCTGTGCTGTGGTATCTGATAAATGGTGGGTTGCATCATTGATGATCGCAAGCGCGCTGTTTACATCACCAATCAACTCTTTAAAGTCGCCAATCAGACTATTAAAGTCTTTGGTCATCAAGGTAATTTCATCGTTACCCGTCTGTTCGATAGGGATGCGTAAATTATTCTCGCGACGGATCCGCTCTATGGTCTGATAAACCCGCTCAACCGGACGAATAATTGACTGGCTGGTCGACAGCACCAGTAGCATCACCACCACAGAGGCCACCACAAAAATGATCAGGGCAGCCATTTGCGCCATTTGCGTATTATCTGTGACAGCTTGTTTTGCCTGCTCGACAATTCGTACGACGACAGCATCACTTTGCTCAACGCTTTTCTTCATGCTGCCCAGGGCACCACTTTGAAGATCCAGCCCAAGCTTGGTCTGTGCATCGACTAAATTTCTGAAGCGAGTTTGATATTGCTTAATCAGGGTCTGGATCTGACGCTCATACTGCGCATCAAAGCCAGCGGCTTTGACCTGGCCCTCAAATTTGCTGATTTGATCGTCAAACTTTTTGAGGTATTTCAGATCCAGTCGCAACATAAAATCTTTCTCTGCTCGTCGGAGCATCAACATACTGACCAGCAGGTCATTACGTGACCGCTGTTTGAGCATGGTCTCTACCTCGTGCACAGCGCCACGAAGCGCGCCATAGAGGCCATCCTTTGGATGCAGTCCTATGCTTTTTTGTAACTCAACAACGTGATTGAAATCATCTACGTAGGTTTGCGCAAGACGTTCGAACTCACGTAAGTTACTGTCGCTGATACCAAACTCGGAAAATATCTCGGCCAATAGGCCAGCTTTACGTTGCAACTCACTGTAGTCCTTAGCATACAAATCCAGTGCCTCTGTATCTTTATAGAACAAAAAGTTCTTTTCATGTTTGCGCATTGAGAGCTCATGAAGTTCAAGCTCCTCAGCATACTGAATGGTTTCATTCAGTTTACGCATGGTACTGGCTTCGATCATGATCACTGCCAGCATAACGACTAAAGCCACACCCACCACCAGCGCATTTAACTGCAAGCGCCGCTTGATGGTCAGATTTTCCAGAAATGCCATACGGTTACCCAATTATTACAAGACCTGCAATAGAGTATAGATTATTCCGTCAGCAACGCCGCGCACTATTTGCTATTTTTGCACGACTTTATTACTAAATGCGCATTAATTAAGCGGCTTTTGGTGCTTTACTGAGCACTGCTTGCCAGAGCGTATCATGTAACTCATTGACATTATGCCACTGTCCCTTTGTCAGCCACAACGCCAATGGCGTAGCATCACTGGGGAAATTAATTTGCTGTCCACCCGGTGATTCTAACCATTCGTCCAGCGCCTCTGAATTCAGGTAATTCATTACCTGGGCTAATCCCAGCGACTGTAAGGTCATGGCATTACTTTGCTGTTCAAACTGCCCCTGTAATGGCTTTAACAGCAGCTTTTTACCAAACTTCAGCGCTTCACTGGACAATTCAAACCCGGCATTGGCCACCACTCCGGACGCATTGGCTAAGTCAGCAATGAACCCATCTCGCGACGGCGCGCGCAGATGAATGTGATTCAGTGACGTGTCGTGTGCATCCGGGTGATAGCAGTAAAACTCCCGGTCAGGAAAGTCTTTAAGCAACTCGACGATATGTGACAGATCTTCAAAGGGCAAATAAACCAGTACTTTATTAGCAATAGACTGATTGCCAAAATCCCCCAACTGATAAGGAATCAAAGGCGGCACGATGTTTTGGGCAAAAGGTTGCCAGTGTACACCCAGGTGAATGTCTGCCGGCGCGAACCAGCGAATTAACGAACGCAGCATAAAGTTGCCGCCAAAGATGGGCACTTTGGGTGATAAGAAAGCACTTTGATGACTCATAGCAACCACAGGCACCTTGGCTCGGCGTGCCGCCCAGGCCGTTACCGGCTCAAAATCGTTAAAGACCATATCGTAGCCACGCATATCAAAGCGCTGCACATCCTTCACAAAGCGCCCGACACGTAATTGCTGAAGCGTCCCCTGGTAATGCAACCGGCCATGACGGGTCGCAAAGCTGATCCCGCGACGAGTTTGATAGTCGCCAAACACCGACATATCAAAGTAACGCTCGTCGGGACGACCTGAAAACACATAATCGACATCAATGCCCAAACGCGTAAAACACTCTGCCATCACCCGGGCGCGGGTAATATGACCATTACCAGTCCCTTGTACGCCATATAAAATTTTCATAATTCCCCTACAACTCCTATCGCCAACACAGCACATCCACTCCCTATCACTGCACCCAGAATGACATCAATCGGATAATGCACCCCAACCACAATTCTCGATAAAGACACGCCTGATGCCCACATCATCAACGGCAGCGCCAATGCCGGAAAATGCTCTATCAGACACGTGGCATAAAGCCAGGCACCGGCACTGTGGCCAGAAGGCATACTAAATTTATCACTTGGTGTAAGCATGGCTTTTACAGCCAGGCAATCACAAGGGCGGACCCGCGCAATACGGTTTTTCAGATAGAGATAAAGCGGCCGCTCAATGGCAAATGCCACCACGGCACACAAGGCAAACTGCTGCCCGACCGAGCCCATAAACAGTGCACTCAGGATACCCAGTATCACATAGAGCCCACCGTTTCCGCTTTTTGACAGTGCCAACATCACCATTTTGAACCAGGGCTTACACTCAGGTTTATAAAGGGCGAAATAGAGCGCCGTATCGAGTTTGATGATCTGTGCTTTCATAGCTCATGCTTACATTTGTTCACAAATTCAGCATAGAAGAGCTAAATAACACTGCCACGACATTTTTGTGACACAATTATGTATGTTGATTCAAAGCATTGCGCCCCTACATAATGGGAGTATACTGGATTGTGAATTCAGTTATTTTCGAGGACGCCCGTATGGATTACAGCACTTCCGACTTATGTGACCATTTTGCCGATGCGGTTGATGTATTAGAGCCGATGTTTATCAACTTTGGTGGTCAAAGCGCCTTCAGTGGCCGTATCAAAACACTCAAGTGCTTTGAGAATAATGAATTGATCAACCAGGCTTTACAGCAAGATGGTACTGGCCAAATCTTATTGGTCGATGGCGGAGGTTCCACACGCCGGGCACTCATCGACATTGAACTTGCAGAGCTGGCAATGGAGAATAACTGGCAGGGTATTGTGGTCTATGGTGCTGTGCGCCATGTTGAGGAGCTGGAAGAGTGTGATCTCGGTATCCAGGCAATCGCCTCAATACCCGTCGCTGCCGACAGCCAAGGCGGCGGTGAGCAAGGTATCCCGGTCAATTTTGCCGGCGTATCTTTCTATGATGATGACTACCTGTATGCCGATGCCACCGGCATCATTATTTCTGCCGAAGAGCTACAGTTAGAAGTCGACGACGAACAGAGCGAATAACACCGCTAGCGCATTCTAAACTCCCCAGGCAAAGCCCGTCTTTGCCTGGCACAACCCCATAGATCGACCTGAATTATGAGTAACCACTGGCTTCATATTTACACCGAAGCGGACATTACCGCATATTGTCACAGCCGTGAAAATGAACAACGCTTCTGGCAAACCCTGGCTTTCCTGCAACCCAAAAACGATTTAACCCAGGCGCTGCGCGATGCTGCGCAGTTTGGTATTAAGTATGTGTTGGTTGCCATTAACGAGGATCTGGGACCTCGGGCTAATTGTGGCCGGGGTGGCGCCCACCTGGGCTGGCAGGCTTTTTTACAGCGCTTCTTAAACCTGCCTTGTAATCGCTTTTTAACCCCGGATGATGTCTTACTGTTAGGCGAAGTTCGATGTGATGATTTGCAACAGCAAGGTGCCGATCTGGATAATCGAGACCCGCAGCAGCTGACTCAGTTGCGCGAGCTCAACGGTCAACTTGATGAACGCGTCAGCACTGTCATGAAGGCCATCTTTGATGCAGGCCTGGCTCCCATAGTGATTGGTGGTGGCCATAATAACTGCTTTGGTCTGCTACAGGCGTTGTCCCAGAGCACTCAGCAGGCATGCCATGCCATAAACTTCGACCCACATGCCGATTTTCGCGCGTTGGAAGGCCGCCATTCTGGTAATGGCTTCAGTTATGCTCACAATCAGAGCTATCTGTCTGATTATCATGTGGTTGGCATGCATGAACAGAAAAACAACCACACCATTATCTCAGCACTGGATAATGCTGGATTCAGTTACGCCAGTTATCAAGATATTCTGGTACGCCGCACACTGACACTAACTGAAGCCTGCCAGATCGGGCTGAATCGCTTTGCCGGACAAGCACCTCTGGGTGTTGAAGTCGATGTCGATGCGATATCTCAGATGCCAGTGAGCGCTTATACCAACTGTGGTTTTAGCGTGAATGATGCCGAGCACTTCGTCCACTTAGCGGCGAGTCAGGAGCGCGCTCGTTATCTGCATCTGTGCGAAGCGGCCCCTGAACATCACCCGCAAGGTGTACAACAAGGGATCAGCGATGCAGGTCAGGTTCTGGCTTCCCTGGTCTGCAGCTATTTGCAGGCTGCGCCTAAACCCGGCGCTTAATTTGAGTCTGGCTGAAAGGTTTCAGGAGTGTCTTCCGGATGCTCCCAGCGCCATTGTTTCAGCCAGCTGATCATGCCCACGCTGCTCAGGGGTCTGGCAAAATAATATCCCTGCGCCGCGAACGTGTTGAGGCTTTTCACGAACTGAAGCTGCTCCGGTGACTCCACTCCTTCACAAATCACTTTGCATTCCTGGATCTGCTGCATTTCCACAATCCCACGAACCACACTCTTGAAGGTGCCCTGATGGCCATGATCTGAGGTCAGCGAACGGCCCAGCTTGACATAATCTACGGTCAGCTGAGGCAATTTAGACAAAGTGACCGGGGTTTCACCAAAGCTGTCGATACATAAGCGCAGTCCCATTGAACGCAACCGCGATACCATGGCAATGCCCTGAGGCTCGAGGCTGGTAAACAAACTGGCAGGGCACTCTATGATTAAGTCACCCGGCTTCAGCTGATGCTCCAGTAACACGTGGTCGATAAACTCGATAAATTCCTCGTGCAACATTTCTGGTCCAAACAGGTTCAGGCTCAGTGGCATAGCAATACCTTCCATACGCAATGCCAGTGCGATCTCTGCAGCGCGCTCAATCACATATTGAGCGACAGGCAATGCCAGGCCTGCAATACGGATATCTTCGATAAATTTACCAGCCGCCAGGATCCCCTGCTTGGGGTGTTGCCAGCGCAACAGCAACTCAAGAAACTCAATATCACCATCTTCGTTGCGTACCACAGGCTGAAAATACAACTCCAGTTCCTGGCGAAAATCAATGTGTGCCAACTCAGCCAGACGCGCCTGTTGCTCCAGCCGGTTGATTTGCATCTGCTGCTGATAAGGTGCTATCGGGCTGTCAGGTTGACTATCCAGCGCCAAAAAGGCACAGGTTAATAAATTCTCGAACAGCCCCTGCTCTTCGTCACAGTTCACATAACTGGCGCGCGCCTTAACTTCAATGGTGCAGTTGCCCACATTAAAGGGTTTTAGGGTGCTTTCAATGATTTCACCGATCACCTGCTCATGTAGGTGATGCTGATTAACGAGGCTACATACAAACACAAAATGCAAACCGCCAAGGTGAGCCAACCGGGATACTTCATTGCCAAGCGGGATTGGCATCACATCCGGATGCTGCAAATGCTGTTTAATTCGATTGGCAGACTGGGCTAACAAGAGATCGCCAAACTCCCGACCGAGATGAAAATTCACCTGCTGGAAGCCTTCAAGGCGGATCATAACGAGCATGGCTTCACTGGGGTCACGCTGACGAAACTCATAAAACGCACTGCGAAACCCTGCTCTGTCCGGCAACTCGAGAATGTCCGCCGTTTTGCTTTCCTCACTGCCCGCGGAGGGTAGCGGTACCAGAGAAGCTCTGGATAATGTTGACTCGGCCAAAAACATCGGTAACAGCGCCAGTACCAGTAAACCAGGGGACAGCTGCCAGAACAATATGCCAGCCAGTGCGAAAGCAGCGGCACAGACACTAAAACAGGTGACTACTTGATACCTTAGTTGCTCAGAGCGAATCGCAAGCCAGATATGCAATACCAATAGAGGCGCCAGTAAATAGCTAAAAAGATGTGCGGTGTCAGCCAGGAAAGCCAGCGCCACCGCCGTTGTGGTTGCATACACAATGCGATGCAATGGCTGCTGACTCACCATAATCGCACCGATGCTGGCACTGAGCAGCGCACCGGCCACAAAGGCCATCAGCATTGGAGAGTGTTGACCAGCCCCTTGCCAGAAAGAGGCCACCGACACACCCCCAACAGCAGCCATTACAGCAGCGGGGAACACAGTCAGAAGTAAGATAATGCTTTTGTTACAATGTTTTAGCAGCGCTTTTTTCGTCATCGGCGGACCATTGTGAAATTCTTACTATTGCACAAGTTTACCCGAAATCCAGGTATTTAACAGGTCATTTACGCCAAACTGATAACTGAGCTCAGCCGGATGACCGACCTGCCACAGTACCATATCGGCGCGCATGCCGACTTTCAGCATCCCCCGATCCGACAAACCCAGCGCTTTAGCACCATGGCGCGTAACGCCCAGCAAGGCTTCTTCAGGTGTCATGCGGAACAGGGTGCATGCCATATTCAACATCAGGCGTAGTGAGCACAATGGCGCAGTTCCCGGGTTAAAGTCACTGGCTAGTGCAATCGGTACATTATGCTCGCGCAGTAGCTCAATCGGGGGTAACTGGGTTTCACGAAGAAAATAAAATGCGCCCGGCAGCACCACTCCGACAGTGCCTGCTTTGGCCATCGCTTTAACACCCACTTCATCCAGATACTCAATGTGGTCGGCGGACAACCCATTAAACTCAGCCACCAGCTCACTGCCGTGCTGATTTGACAGCTGTTCAGCATGACACTTTACTTTTAAACCCAGCTCTGTGGCTGTGGCAAATACCCGGCGCGTTTGCGCATTGCTGAAACCAACATTTTCACAAAACGCATCGACCGCATCGGCCAGGGATTGTTCGGCTACCTGAGGTAACATTTGCTCACACACCAGATCGATATAACCATCGGCGTCATCACGATACTCCGGCGGCAGCGCATGGGCGCCCAGGAACGTACTTTGTACACTGATCGGGTGATGCTCATCCAGCATACGGTTGACTTCCAGCAGCTTAATTTCGCTTTCGCAATCCAGGCCATAACCCGATTTGCTTTCCACTGTGGTGACACCCTCACTCAGCAAGGCATTCAGTCGCGTTTTACCGGCCACAAACAAGTGTTCATGATCCGCGGCACGGGTTGCCTTCATAGTCGTTGCAATGCCGCCGCCTTGCTGTGCAATTTGCTGATAAGACACGCCATTAAGGCGTTGCTCAAACTCCTGAGCGCGTGAACCGGCGAACAGAATGTGGGTATGACAATCAATCAGGCCCGGCGTCATCCAAGCCCCTTTTGCTGAGATAGTCGGCGTGGTCACCGGATCAAACTCCGGCAGCTCAGCTTGTGCCCCAAGCCAACAGATTACCCCATCTTTGACCATCATCGCTCCATGCTCAATGGCCCCATAAGGGCGCTCAATATCCGGGTCCATGGTCGCCAGATTGACGTCCAGAACCACTAAATCTACTTCCATCACCAGTCAATTCCTCATCTCTAACTTACTGCTTTGAGTGTAGCAAGATTACTTGTATATACAATAGAGCTGTGCCATGTTTATCAGTGAGCTATGTCCGCTCAACCTGACGCTACAGTTGGGTTTACTTTACTAACCATGGCATGAGATTGTGACAACGCAACCCAAATTTGCACAAATAAAACAACATATCATCACGCAGATCCGCAGTGGTATCTGGCAAGAAGATCAACAAGTTCCATCTGAAAACGCCTTATCCGCGCAATTCAGGGTAAGCCGCATGACCGCCAGACGAGCACTCAGTGAACTGACCGACGCCGGGATCCTGACCCGCAGCCAGGGCCTGGGCACCTTTGTCGCCAGATTCAAATCCCAGTCTTCACTGCTTGAAATCCGTAATATCGCCGATGAGGTCAAAGAACGCGGTGGTAACTACACTTGTGTCGTCCTGTCTCTTGAATCCATGGCGGCCATCGCCCCAATCGCTATTGCACTGGGTGTTGAGATCGACACACAGGTGTACCGTAGTGTGCTCGTGCATCATGACAATGAACAACCTCTGCAAGTCGAGGAGCGCTTCGTTAACCCTCTGTTGGCACCTGACTACCTGCAACAGGACTTCACGCAAATCACCCCTCATGAGTACCTAGTCCAGATAGCCCCCCTGACAGAGGCACGCCATACCGTTGAGGCCATTATGCCCGGCTCGGATATTTGCCAGTGGCTGAATATGTTTCATGAAGAGCCCTGCTTACAACTGATCCGCAGAACCTGGTCTGAAGGCGGCATTGTCAGCTTTGCCCGGTTAATCTCACCGGGCAGTAAGTATCGCCTAGGCGGCCACCTGACCTTTAAGAAGTGAACCTGCTCAGATGGCGTGCTGATAACTAAATCCCAACTCACTGATGGCCGCGCCGTCAATGATCCGCGCTTTGCTGTTATCGCCGGCAAAGCTTGGGGGTTGGGTGCCCGCCTGCGCACAATGCGCCTGATAGTAATCCTGCTTAAACGGATGTGAAGGAGCGCATACGTTGTAAATTGATCTCGCCTGCGGCCAGTGAGTCAGTACTGACATGATGGCCGAAACCACATCTGCCTGATGGACCATATTAACCCGCTCCTGAGCGCTGCTACGTAA
Organism: Pseudoalteromonas rubra; assembly: GCF_001482385.1. Lineage (NCBI taxonomy): Bacteria > Pseudomonadati > Pseudomonadota > Gammaproteobacteria > Alteromonadales > Pseudoalteromonadaceae > Pseudoalteromonas > Pseudoalteromonas rubra. The sequence continues at coordinate 2,992,429 of NZ_CP013611.1, read as the reverse complement.
GGTCTTTCCAGCGATAAATTGTCCTGGTTCCCGTCCTGGCCCGACCAAGCCTGCCAGTCTGAGCACCTTGCCGCCATGGGACAGCACCAACTGCTCTGCCTGCAGCAAAATGCGTTGACGCTGTGAATCGCTTGCAGCCAGTGCTCCCTGCTCGCTATAAACCCCATCAGCTTCGGCATAAACCCCGGTACTCGAGCACAGTAAAAAGCCCTGCATTTGCAGCTCAGTCGCCAACACCAGCGTCGCTTCTAATGTCACCAGATAGTTACTGTCTTCACGACGCGCACCCGGTGGCATAGCACAAAGCCAGAAAGCATGCTGTAACGATACGTCATGCACCAGTCTTGTACCATCATGAACCAGTTGTCGAGACAGGGCACAGCTGTGCGGCTGTCGTCGGGTTGCCTGTACCTGCCACCCTTGTTCTGCCGCGGCTTCGGCCGCAGGCATTCCCAACCAGCCCGCACCGGCAACAACGAGTTTTTTGTGCATATCATTATCCTGTAGTTTGATCAGCTCTAGACATCATGCAACAGCACACTGTGTACTGGCAAAAATCTGCGATGACATAGGAAGTAATAAAAACGACTGATTTATTGCTAAAAGTTAAAGTATCTGTCCCTATTGCCGATTAGGGATGTAAAGATTATTCGCCAAGTGTTATCAATCAACCACCGTAATTTGTAGCCTTATTGCATGAGATATGGTTTGATTGAAGCTTGCCTGATCCCAAGAAAAAGAAAAACGCATGCTTGAAAATTTATCCCTTAGAAAAAAAATTCTCTTTTTGATTGGCGGTACCATTTCTATTTTGTTGGTTGCTGCGTCAGGGTATTTCGTTAACCACATTGCCCAACTTTCCCGAGAGGGCATAGAGAGAGAAGCAGAAAGTCACTTATATGCCGAGAAGCTCTCCATGGAATCCTTCTTTACGCGTTACGGTGCAATTGTAGAAACCTTTGTTACTAATCCGCACAATGTTAATTGGTTTGACGACTATACCCAGCGAGAAAAGCAGCTGAGTGCCGACCTTGGTTATCAGGAAGTCAATCAGGACTTTATCCGCGTCTCAGCCAGCGATGAGAATATCCTTTCCGCTTTCATGGCATCGGCACGCACAGGTGAATACTTCAAAGAAAATGAGCGTACCTCAAACTACTCTGATGGCCGCCCTTACTACTCGTACAAGCGCCCCTGGTGGCAGGATGCCCTGAGTCATGGTGGTCTGTATGTCGGTGCAGTGTCTGTTGATATCAACACGGGTGCCGTCTCTGCCGTCGTTCAGCAACCGGTCTACAATGCCCAACGCGAACTGGTTGCGGTAGGTGGTGTTGACCTGCAAATTAACAAGATCAGTGAACTGGTTGAGCAGATCCAGTTTGACGGTCAGGGTTATGGCTTCTTACTCGACCACGATTATAAAGTGGTCCATCTGTCCAAACGAACCGGGCATACACTCTCTATTACAGATGAGGGCCCGAACGGCAAAGAAGGCCTGGAAGCGCTGGAAAGACAATTTGCAGATACCGAAGGATTTACTGAGCTCAATCGCGCAATGCGCTCAAAGGGCGCAGGTGCCGCGATGGTTACCCTCAAAGGTGTTGATTACTATGTGGTATTCAACAAAGTTAAACTTGATAAACCGATCTTGGATTGGCACCTGGGATTGCTGATCCCGGTCAGCCTGATTGAAGAGCCTGTCAATGATGCGGTCATGAGCACAGTGACCGCTGTGATCATTATTCTGGCCATTATTGTTGCCATGATTTTATGGGCCACACAAATGATTGCTGCACCGATCACCACGCTGACCAATACCATGCGGGATATTGCCTCAGGTGAAGGTGACCTGACGCGTCGCATCGATATCAACAGTCAGGACGAAGTCGGCCAGCTGGCTCACCACATGAACACCTTTATCGACAAGCTACGCAGTATGATGCTCGACACAGCAGCACAAGCACAGCAACTCAGTGGTGCTGCCGCACAATTACAGGATGTTTCGACCAACACCAACAACGAGATCCAACAGGAAAAAGAACAAGTTGACAGTGTGAGTGCAGCAGTCACAGAGATGGCAGCCACAGTCACCGAAATTTCCCGTAATGCCCATGAAACAAACCGGGCTGCTGATCTGGTTCAGAGCATGACCAATGACGGTGCTGCTCGCTCTGGTCAGGCACAGGAAGTCATGACTCAGCTGGCTGGTCACATTGGTGAGGCGGCCAAAGTGGTTGCCGGTCTGGAACAGGAAACCAGCAACATAGGGGCCGTGATAGACGTGATCAATGGCATTGCAGAGCAGACCAACCTGCTGGCACTTAACGCAGCCATTGAAGCTGCCCGCGCAGGTGAGCAAGGTCGCGGTTTTGCCGTGGTAGCTGATGAAGTCCGCAGCCTGGCCAGTCGTACCCAGGAGTCCACAGATGATATCCGTAATATGATATCTCGCCTGCAACAGATTGCTCAGCAAGCCTCAGTGATGATGCAGCAGGGCCAGGAGCGTGCAGAGGGGTCTGTAGGACAAACGCAGGAAGTGCTGGATGCACTGCGTAATATCACTGAGTCAGTCAGTACGGTACAAGATCAAAGTCATCAGATTGCGACCTCAACGGAAGAACAAACAGTCGTTGCTGAGGATATCAATAATAGCCTCAACGCCATTAATGACCTGGTCAATAGCACAGCGAGCCACGCACACTTGCTGGCTGATGAAGCCCGAGATCTGAATAGCCTGGCAAAAGCACTTAACAACACCGTAAATCAATTTAAACTGTAACGTCTGAGCGGCCCGGGCTCCCGGGCCGCCTGACAACACATTCCCCACTATTTCTATCTTGCCAAAACTTGACTAATGCACAGTTGCAGACGATCACTTATAAGGTGACTCTTTGCGGATCAGTGCTTAATTATGTTTAAAAACCTCAAGCTGGCGCAGATGCTTGCGTACTCATTTGGCGCCCTCATCGCTCTGATGACGGTGATTTCAATCTCTGCCTACCTTGGGCTTAATACCGGTTATAACAACTTCGTCGAATATCGTACATTGGCACGCAATGCCAACTTAAGCGGCCGTCTGCAGGCGAATTTACTGATGGTACGCCTCAACGCACTCAAATACCTGAAAGAGCAGAGCACAATCAACATTAATGAATTTAATGAGCGTTTTGATTTGCTCAAGGAGCTCATGGACCAAGCCCAGACGAGTATCTCAGATACCAGTTATCAGACCCAACTCAATAACAGTGCGAGCGACATTGAAGAATATCGGCGGGCATTCGAGCAAATTGTCCAGTTATACGCTAAACGCAATGACATAGTAACCAACCAGCTGGATGTCAAAGGCGTACAAATGCGCACCATACTCAGCGATGTGATCAATAATGCATATCAACAAAACAATAATGAAGCCTTGTTCGCAGCGGCCCGGTTGCAGGAAACTCTGTTGCTCGGCCGTTTATATGTGGTCAAATTCCTGGTGACAAACACAGACAAGGATTACCAACGCGCCATTGAGGAGTTTAGCCAACTGGCAGCCCTGCTGGATGAGCAGGCCGGGGCATTTGCATGGCAACCAGCTCAGGGCATGCTCGTTGAGTTCTTGCAGTACAAACTTGATTACATTGCTGCCGTCAAAGCCGTGAACCAAACCATATTGCAGCGTAACCAGTTAATCTCACAAAAACTCAATGTCATTGGTCCTCAGGTAGCTAACACTCTGGAAGAGATTAAACTGGATGTTAAAGCCCGTCAGGACGAGCTCGGCCCTCAAGCACAAAGCACCAGTGAGCAGGCGGTGATGCTGGTTGCCACAGTGTCGGTGTTTGTGGTGTTCGCAGGCGCGTTCCTGAGTTGGTATGTCAGCAATTTGCTACGCGAGCCTATTGGCGGTGAGCCAAGAGAAATCGAAGCATTGGCCAAAGCCATCGCCAAAGGCGATCTCAGTTACCAATTTTCGACCACGAATACCACAGGCATATATCGGGCGATGTCTGAAATGACAACCACACTGCGGGACATAGTGAGTAAAATCAAATCTGCTACCACCACTTTAAATGACACAACTGGTGCAATGATTTCAATCACTGAGAAAACCAAAAGTGAAACCGATCAACAACAAGATCAACTGACCCAAAGTGCGACGGCGATGCAACAAATGAGTGCGACCGTACATGAGATCACGCAGAGCGCGCAACTGGCTGCCGACGCGGCCACAGAAGCTGACCAGCAATCCCAGAGCGGGATCCAGGTGGTACAAACTTCCCGTGAAGCCATGAGTGAACTGGTGGGCAGTATTCAACAAGTCAGTGAGGCCATTACCCAGTTAGAAAACGAGACGGAGTCGGTTGGCTCCATTTTAGATGTGATCCGCAGTATTGCAGACCAGACCAACCTGCTGGCACTCAATGCGGCGATCGAAGCCGCACGGGCTGGCGAGCAAGGTCGGGGGTTTGCTGTGGTGGCCGATGAAGTACGCAGCCTGGCCAGCCGTACGCAGCAAAGTACCGAAGAGATCCAGGCGATGATCTCGCGCTTACAAAACGAGGCTAAACGCTCAGTTGAGCATATGCAGCGCAATGTTGACCATGCGGAGAACTCCGCGGAGCAAACCGAACACGCCGGCGCAACGTTGCAAGCAATTTGTGGCTCAATCAGCACCATCCGCGAAATGAATTTGCAAATTGCCAGCGCATCAGAGGAGCAGAATACAGTTTCAATGCAAATATCTGAAAGTGTCACCCATGTCAGTGAGAGTGCCGCGGAAACAGCGCAAGGGGCACAGCAGGTGTCCCAGGACGCCAAGGCACTGAGCCATATTGCCCGCGAACTTAACACCCTGGTAGACCAATTTAGGCTGTAGAAACCAACAAGATGGGGCAGTGACCGTCATCACCTGCCCTTCCTTTTGCTTTAGATCAACGCCCCAAAACACAACTTTGCTTACACTAGCCTTCTCAATAGCAAAGAGAGTGCGATCGTGATTAAACTACCTCAGTGGGATGACTCCCTCATCAATAAATACAATATTTCAGGCCCCAGATATACCTCTTACCCAACAGCCCTGTCACTCGAATCGGGTTATACTCAGGCCGATCTGGTTGATGCCATTGCACACTCAGATACCCGTGCGCTGTCGTTGTATATTCATATCCCATTCTGTCACCAGCTTTGCTATTACTGCGGCTGTAATAAGATTATCACCCGACACCAGTCCAAGGCCGACGTATACCTCGACCATCTGGAGTTGGAAATCGCCGCTCAGGCACCGTTGTTTAAAGCTTATCAGGTTGAGCAATTGCATCTGGGAGGCGGCACACCGACTTTTCTGACCACATCGCAAATGACGCGCCTGATCACCATGCTGGAACAGCACTTCACCTTCACACCGACGGCTCAGCGCGGCATAGAAATCGACCCCAGATCACTGGCCGAAGACATGCTGCCAGCACTGAAAAAGCTTGGCTTTAACCGGGTGTCATTCGGGGTGCAGGATTTTAATGATCAGGTGCAGGCCGCAGTAAATCGCCCGCAACAAATTGAAGAAGTGCTGTTGCTCTTAAAACAAGCCCGCGAGCTGGGCTTTAAATCCATTAATATGGACATGATTTACGGTCTGCCTCATCAGAGCGTCAAGTCCTATCGCGATACCATAGCGCAGCTCATTGAACTAGCCCCAGATCGGGTTTCGGTGTTCAACTATGCCCATCTGCCGGACAGATTCGCCGCCCAGCGCAAGCTGAAAGAAGCCGATATGCCCGACGCAAAAGAAAAGCTTGCGATCTTTAAGCAAACACTGACACAGATGAGCGATGCCGGTTACCAGTTTATCGGTATGGACCATTTTGCTAAAACCAATGACGAGCTGGCTGTGGCTCAACGACATAATCATCTGCACCGTAACTTCCAGGGCTACACCACCCATGGTAACTGCGACTTGCTCGGTCTCGGCGTATCGTCTATCTCACAGATCGGCAATGCCATTCTACAGAATGAAAAAGATCTGAAGCCCTACTACCAGGCCGTCACTGAGCACCATAGCGCCATTCATAAAGGCGTCAAGCTCACCCCTGATGATGAAATTCGTGCAGCTGCGATCAAGCAGCTTATTTGCCACTTCGAGCTCGACAAAACGACCTTTGCCGCAGAGCATGATCTCGACTTTGACGACTACTTTGCCGAAGCACTGACGGCGCTTAAGCCCCTGGCTGAAGATGGCCTGGTGGACCTCACCGAGCAACGCATTGAAGTCACGGCTAAGGGTAATCTGTTTATCCGCATCATCTGCATGTGCTTTGATGCCTATCTGCAACAACAGATCAAAAACACCCGCTTTTCGCGGGTGATTTAACGACTGACAATAACAGGGAAGCACCTAATACGCACACTCCGTTTTGTGGTGCTTCAATTAACAGCCATGAACCTCTGGATCGGAAATAAAACAGAAGTGATCACAGGAGTCATTGGTTCGACAACCGCGCGTGCCGATTGCTAAACAAGCCAGCAGTGAGCCACCCGCAACTTTTGGAGTCATATCAACAGGCATTGTGGTTGTGCTTGGGGATAACACCTTCATCGGCTTTTTGTTGAGTTTCAGTTTCATTGAATTTTCCTTAATAACAAAGTGAATTGTACCACCGAACACAGTTCAAAAAACGACCAACACCAATACCTTGATTTAGTAACGTAACACGCATCGCTACAGTACCTCTTCAAGAATATCCCCCAGGAATGGCACACATTCATGGATAGTCATTCTATTCAGACGACCCCTAAAATAACCTGACCGCCCCAAAAGCAAAAGCCCCGACCAAAAGGCCGCGGCTTTTCAAAAGTTTAATTTAGTTAAAAACTAAAATTAAGCTTTCTTAGGACGAACCAGAACGTCTACCAAAGTCCAGGATGTTTTCTTAGGGGTTTTGGTGGTGACGCACATTCACGGATGACCATTCTATTCAGACGACCCCTAAATAACCTGACCGCCCCAAAAGGCAAAAGCCCCGACCAAAAGGCCGGGGCTTTTCAAAAGTTTAATTTAGTTAAAAACTAAAATTAAGCTTTCTTAGGGCGAACCAGAACGTCTACCAAAGTCCAGGATGTTTTCTTAGGGGTTTTGGTGGTGACACACATTCACGGATGACCACTCTATTCAGACGACCCCTAAATAACCTGACCGCCCCAAACGCAAAAGCCCCGGCCAAAAGGCCGGGGCTTTTCAAAGTTTAATTTAGTTAAAAACTAAAATTAAGCTTTCTTAGGACGAACCAGAACGTCTACCAAAGTCCAGGATGTTTTCTTAGGGGTTTTGGTGGTGACGCACATTCACGGAGCGTCGCGCTCTTCAGACGACCCCTAAAATAACCTGATCGCCCCAAACGCAAAAGCCCCGACCAAAAGGCCGGGGCTTTTCAAAAGTTTAATTTAGTTAAAAACTAAAATTAAGCTTTCTTAGGACGAACCAGAACGTCTACCAAAGTCCAGGATGTTTTCTTAGGGGTTTTGGTGGTGACGCACATTCACGGAGCGTCGCGCTCTTCAGACGACCCCTAAAATAACCTGATCGCCCCAAACGCAAAAGCCCCGACCAAAAGGCCGGGGCTTTTCAAAAGTTTAATTTAGTTAAAAACTAAAATTAAGCTTTCTTAGGACGAACCAGAACGTCTACCAAAGTCCAAGATTTTTTCTTAGAGATCGGCGCACATTCACGGATAGTCACAGTATCACCTGCTTGCGCAGTGTTGCTCTCATCGTGTGCGTGCAACTTAGTTGTACGCTTGATGAATTTACCGTAGATCGGGTGCTTAACCTGACGCTCGATAGCAACAACGATTGACTTGTCCATTTTGTCGCTAACTACACGACCTTGAAGAGTACGGATCTTATCGCTCATTATGCACCTGCCTTCTGGTTGATAACCGTTTTAACACGCGCAATATTGCGACGTACTTTTTTCAGCTCGTGAGTTTGAGCCAGCTGACCAGTGCTCGCTTGCATGCGCAGGTTGAACTGCTCACGCAGAAGCTCTAGAAGTTCAGCATTTAGCTCTTCTACGCTTTTGTCTTTAAGTTCGCTAGCTTTCATTTACATTACCGTCCGAGTTACAAAAGTGGTTTTGAAAGGTAATTTACGAGCAGCTAGGTTGAATGCTTCGCGAGCAAGCTCTTCTGAAACACCTTCCATCTCGTAAAGTACTTTACCAGGCTGAATTTCAGCAACCCAGTATTCAACAGAACCTTTACCTTTACCCATACGAACTTCAAGCGGCTTTTCTGTAATTGGCTTGTCTGGGAACACACGGATCCAGATTTTACCTTGACGCTTGATGTGACGTGTCATAGCACGACGAGCTGCTTCGATTTGACGAGCAGTCATACGGCCACGGCCAGTCGCTTTCAAGCCGAAAGAACCGAAGCTAACTTTATTACCGCTAGTTGCAAGACCACGGTTGCGGCCTTTGTGCACTTTACGGAATTTTGTACGTTTTGGCTGTAACATTAGTCGCTACCTCTTACTTAGCACTTTTTTTAGCTTTCTTCGGAGCGCGCTTGGCTGGCTTCTCAGCTTCTTGTTTCAGTGGAAGACCACCGATAACTTCGCCTTTGAAGATCCAAACTTTAACACCGATGATACCGTAAGTGGTCAAAGCTTCAGAAGTTGCGTAGTCGATGTCAGCACGTAGAGTGTGTAGAGGTACACGACCTTCACGATACCACTCAGAACGTGCGATTTCAGCACCGCCTAGACGGCCGCTAACTTCAACTTTGATACCCTTTGCACCCAGGCGCATTGCGTTCTGTACCGCGCGCTTCATCGCACGACGGAACATAACACGACGCTCTAGCTGTGAAGAGATACCGTCAGCAACTAGTTGTGCATCAAGCTCTGGCTTACGTACTTCTGCAATGTTGATTTGTGCAGGTACACCAGCAAGCTTAGTTACAGCGTGGCGAAGCTTTTCAACGTCTTCACCTTTTTTACCGATAACAACACCAGGACGAGCTGTGTGAATTGTTACACGGATAGATTTCGCTGGACGCTCAATAACGATTTTAGACACAGAAGCGTTTTTCAATTCCTTAGTAAGGTATTGACGCACTTTGTGATCACCAAAAAGCTGCTCAGAGAAATCTTTTGAATTCGCGTACCAGGTAGAAACCCAAGGTTTAGAGATACCTAGGCGAATACCAGTAGGATGAACTTTTTGTCCCATTACTTATATCTCCTAGCTATCTGAAACCACAACAGTGATGTGGCTTGAACGCTTAAGGATGCGGTCTGCGCGTCCTTTAGCACGTGGCATAATACGTTTCATTGTAGGACCTTCGTCTACAAATACTTTAGCCACTTTAAGCTCATCAATGTCAGCACCTTCGTTGTGCTCCGCGTTAGCGATAGCAGACTCAAGTACTTTCTTAACTAATACAGCCGCTTTCTTTGGGCTGTACGCTAGGATTTCTAGCGCGCGATCAACCGGAAGTCCGCGGATCTGATCTGCAACTAGACGTGCTTTTTGCGCCGAACCAGAGGCGAATTTGTGTTTAGCTAATGCTTCCATCATACCCTCCGATTAACGCTTTTTAGCTTTCTTATCCGCAGCGTGACCGCGGTAAGTACGTGTAGGTGCAAATTCACCTAGTTTGTGACCGATCATTTCGTCTGTAACGAATACAGGTACGTGCTGACGACCATTATGGACAGCGATGGTCAATCCGATCATGTTAGGGATGATCATTGAACGACGGCTCCAAGTCTTGATAGGCTTCTTGTCACCGCTTTCCAACGCCTTCTCTACCTTCTTCAGCAAGTGTAGGTCAATGAATGGACCCTTCTTGAGAGAACGTGGCATGGCAATTCCTCAACTATTACTTAGTACGACGACGTACGATAAATTTATCAGTACGCTTGTTCTTACGTGTCTTAGCACCTTTAGTCGGCTTACCCCATGGAGACACAGGGTGACGACCACCAGATGTACGACCTTCACCACCACCGTGTGGGTGGTCTACCGGGTTCATGGCAACACCACGAACTGTAGGACGAACACCACGCCAGCGAGTTGCACCAGCTTTACCTAGTGAACGTAGCATGTGTTCAGCGTTACCTACTTCACCGATAGTTGCGCGACAATCCGCTTCAACTTTACGCATTTCGCCTGAACGTAGACGTAGAGTCACGTACTGGCCTTCACGCGCTAGGATCTGTACATATGCACCAGCAGAACGGGCAATCTGAGCACCTTTACCAGGCTTAAGCTCAACATTGTGTACCGTTGTACCTACTGGGATGTTACGCATAGGCATTGCGTTACCAGCTTTGATTGGTGCATCAACACCAGACTGGATTGCATCACCTGCTTTAACACCCTTCGGTGCGATGATGTAACGACGCTCACCGTCTGCATATAATACAAGAGCGATGTTTGCGCTACGGTTAGGATCGTACTCTAGACGCTCTACTTTAGCTGGGATGCCATCTTTAGTGCGTTTAAAGTCGATTACACGGTAGTGTTGCTTGTGACCACCACCGATGTGACGAACCGTGATACGACCGTTGTTGTTACGACCACCTGATTTAGAGTTTTTCTCTAATAGCGGAGCGTAAGGCTTACCCTTGTGCAGATCAGGGTTAACCACTTTAACGACGTGACGACGACCCGCAGAAGTTGGTTTACACTTTTGAAGTGCCATAATTCTAACTCCCCTTATTACTCGGCGCCGCCGACAAAGTCTAGCTCGCTGCCTTCTTTAAGAGTAACGTAGGCTTTCTTCCAGTCTGAACGACGGCCGAAACGCATGCCTGTACGCTTAGTTTTACCCTTAACATTTAGCGTGCGAACACCAGTTACTTCTACTTCGAAAAGCTTCTCAACAGCAGCTTTGATTTCTGCTTTGTTTGCATCTTTAACTACTTTGAAAACAATCGTGTTGTTCTCTTCAGCAGAGATGGTGCTTTTCTCAGAGATGTGTGGAGCAAGGATTACTTTTAAAAGACGTTCTTCACGGATCATGCTAGCGCCTCCTCAAGTTGCTTAACAGCAGCAGCAGTAATCAGTACCTTATCGAAAGCGATTAGGCTTACTGGGTCGATGCCAGCTACATCACGCGTGTCAACCTTGTACAGGTTACGTGCAGAAAGGAATAGATTCTCATCTACTTCTTCAGTCACGATTAATACGTCTTTAAGCTCAAGCTCTTTCAGCTTAGCTACTAGTTCTTTAGTCTTTGGTGCTTCTAGACCAAATTCTTCAACAACTACTAGACGATCTTGACGAACAAGCTCAGAAAGAATGCTCTTGATCGCACCGCGATACATCTTACGGTTAACTTTTTGGCTGTGATCTTGCGGCTTAGCTGCAAAGCTCACACCACCGCTGCGCCAGATTGGGCTGCGGATTGTACCAGCACGTGCACGGCCAGTACCTTTTTGGCGGAATGGTTTTTTACCACCACCAGCAACTTCAGAACGTGTCTTCTGAGCTTTAGTACCCTGACGAGCACCTGCTGCGAAAGCAACAACTACTTGGTGTACTAATGCTTCGTTAAACTCACGTCCAAAAGTAGCTTCGGAAACTTCAAGCGCACCAGCGCCTTTAATTGCTAATTCCATCACTAAATCTCCAGGACTTAAGCTTTAACAGCTGGTTTAACGATAACGTCGCCGCCGATAGCGCCAGGTACTGCACCTTTAACTAAAAGCAGATTACGCTCAGCGTCAACACGTACTAGCTCTAGGTTCTGAGTAGTTGTTTGCACATTACCCATTTGACCAGCCATTTTCTTACCTTTAAACACCTTACCAGGTGATTGGTTTTGACCGATTGAACCAGGAGCACGGTGAGATAGAGAGTTACCGTGAGTAGCGTCTTGCGTGCTGAAATTCCAGCGCTTAACACCACCTTGGAAACCTTTACCTTTTGAAGTACCAGTAACGTCTACTTTGTTTACTTCGTTGAATAGCTCAACAGTAAGCTCAGCACCTACTTCAAACTCACCTTCACCGCCGTTAAGACGGAATTCCCACAGGCCGCGACCCGCTTCAACACCAGCTTTAGCGAAGTGACCCGCTTCTGGTTTGTTTACACGGCTTGCTTTTTTCTCGCCTGCAGTAACTTGAAGCGCGTTATAACCGTCTGTTGCGTCAGATTTGATCTGAGTAACACGGTTAGGAGTCGCTTCGATAACTGTCACAGGGATAGATACACCATCTTCAGTGAAGATGCGTGTCATACCCACTTTACGACCGACTAGACCTAATGCCATTTTCCTAAAACCTCTCTAATCTTTCGATTAACCCAGGCTGATTTGAACATCAACACCAGCAGCAAGGTCTAGGCGCATTAGAGCGTCTACAGTCTTGTCAGTTGGTTCTACGATGTCGATCAGACGTTTGTGGGTGCGGATTTCATACTGATCACGCGCGTCTTTGTTTACGTGCGGAGAGATCAATACAGTGAAACGTTCAAAGCGAGTAGGAAGTGGGATTGGACCACGTACCTGAGCGCCAGTGCGTTTCGCAGTTTCCACGATTTCCGCCGTTGATTGGTCAATCAAACGGTGGTCAAAAGCTTTTAGGCGAATACGAATGCGTTGATTTGACATTCTTAAACCTCAATTAAAAGAGCATTTAAAAAGAGCATAAAAAAACCCCCGAGGCCATCTCAAAATATAAGAGGTCGGTTGTTCTTCTATTTCTACCATTGAACTCCAAATCGGAGTTCCTGTTTACGTGCCTGAAATCCAGGCCTATGTATGACTTTCTTGTGACGAATCACAGAAAGTTTGTGCATTATAATGAGACTGGCGATAAATGCAACAATTATTGCAAAATTATTTGCTGCATGCCTCGTCCTCACTGTAAGTGGCACAGGGCGTCTATACTTTATACAAAGGATTGCCTACACCGTCCTTGTCATTGTACTGACACAAATGGTCAGTCCAGTTAAAGCCTGATATTCTATACAGCAAAAATACGAATCTGGTACTGCTATGCGCTTACTTTCTCAGGGGCTCAACCGAGTGGCCCAATGGACCAACTGCTTACTGGTCAGAAGCAAACTGTTGCCGGCTGACCCCGTGTCGCAGTTCAACCTGGACCCGAGCTTACCCACTTTTTATGTTGCCCGACTCAACTCTCGGGCAGATCTGGCTGCACTCAACGCGATGTGTAAGAAGCTGGGCTTGCCCAGCCCCATGCAAGATCAGGTTTTAGGAAGTAAAACACTGCCGCGCTTTATTGGTATCAAAAATCCAACGCCCCTGCTGAGCAAAACCGCGGGACCCAGCCCGGCCATTGATCAGGGTAAAGCGATTTTCTCTGCATTGCGTGCCCACCCGGACATCAAAGCACAAGTGATCCCGGTGACTGTGTTGTGGGGCCGTAACCCTGGTAAAGAAAAGCCAGGTATAGGCACCTTATTCAGCCACTCATTGACCCCTAGCTGGTTGCGCAAGGCTATGGTCGTGCTGTTTTCTGGTCGCGACAACCTGGTGCGCTTCTCTGCCCCCATCGCTCTGGACCAGCTTATGACCGACAAATCGGACGTCGACGAATTACCTCATAAACTGCTACGCGTAGCTCGAGTGCACTTTCATCGTCAGAAGCTGGCTGCAACCGGACCCAAATTACCGTCGCGCGAAGCTCTGTTCAATTCCCTGCTGGCTGCTCCCACAGTCAAACGCGCCATCGCCGATGAAGCCAAATCTAAAGGGCTGAGTCATGATGAGGCACGCTTAAAAGCGCTGGAGCTACTGGAGGAAGTTGCCGCCAACTATTCAGAAGCCATGGTTCGCGTGGGCGATCGCGTATTGACCTGGCTGTGGAATAAACTCTATAACGGCATCGAAGTAAAAAATGCCGAGAGGGTGCATGACCTGGCCGATAAAGGCCACGAGATAATTTACGTGCCCTGCCATCGCAGCCACATGGATTACCTGCTGCTAACCTACGTGATTTATCACCAAGGTCTGGTACCGCCGCATATTGCAGCCGGGGTGAACCTGAATTTTTTTCCGGCCGGTGGCATTTTCCGGCGCTGTGGCGCGTTCTTTATTCGCCGCTCTTTTGCCGGTAACAAACTCTACTCCACCATCTTTAAAGAGTATCTGACTCAGCTGTTCATCAAAGGCTATTCAGTCAAGTTTTACACTGAAGGTGGCCGCAGTCGCACAGGCCGCTTGTTGCCGCCCAAAACGGGTATGCTGGCCATGACGATGCAATCTATGTTGCGCGGGATCGATCGACCCATTTCTATAGTACCGGTTTACATTGGCTATGAGCATGTCATGGAGATCAATACCTACCTCAAAGAGCTGGCAGGCAACAGCAAAAAGAATGAATCCGTCGCAGGGGTCTTTAAGGCCATTAAAAACCTTAAAAACTATGGCCGGGGTTACCTGAACTTCGGTGAACCCATTCACCTCAATCAATATCTCAATGAACATCAGGCTGACTGGCGCGACGCGATTGGTCAGGGTGAGGGCGCCAAACCGCAGTGGCTCAATGGTCAGGTGGCTCTGGTGGCGGATCGGATCATGACCAACATCAATGCCAGCGCGGCACTGAACTCCATCAACCTGCTGGCCATAATATTGCTGTGTAATGAACAATTTGCGCTGAGCCGACAAAAACTGCTGACACAAATGCGCTTTTATCTCACCTTGCAAAGCCAAGCACGCTATGACGCCAATGTCACAGCGCCAAATGAAGATGCCGAGGCACTGTTGAATCACGCACTTAAGCTGGATAAGTTCGATGTACTGGCGGATGAACTGGGTGAGATCATTACAATCAAGGAAAAAGAGCGCACCCTGTTTAACTATTATCGCAACAATATTTTGCATCTGTTTGCCGTTCCCAGCGTTATTGCGCAAATACTGTTTAACCGCTATAGCGTCACGGTCACTGAGTGTCAGGCGAGCCTGGGGACCTTATATCCGCTGTTTGCCAAAGAGTGGTTTATGCATGAGTTACGCGAAGACTACATTGAGGACGTATTAAACTGTTTCGCTCAGGAGGGCCTGATAGACTTTGATGGTCACCTGGCGACCGTCGTTAAAGACAACAAAGCACTGGCACAACTGGAGATGTTGGGTAAGGTGATCCATCTAACACTGGAACGCTACGCCATCAGTGTCAGCCTGTTGTTACGTGATCAAGGCATTGCCCGCACCACACTGGAGAGTGAAAGTGAAGTGTTGGCTAAGCGACTGGGTACCTTACACGGCATTAAGAGCCCTGAGTTCTTTGATAAGAAGGTGCAGACTAACCTGATCAGCGTGTTACAAACACAAGGCTTTATCAGTATTTCTGAGCAGCAGACCATCACAGCGATGCCAACGCTCAGCACTTTGTCTGATCACCTCAATGATTTACTGCCAGCGAGGATCTGGCAGTCCATCCGCGATACCTTATAGAAGACGCCACGCTATATAAGGTATCATCTGTAGCGTCAGCGCGCTGCGCGCTGACGCATAACCCCTTCCTGAATAGTCGACGCCACTAACTCGCCCTGACGGTTAAAGAATTGGCCTCGGACCAGTCCACGACCATTGCTGGCACTGGGACTGTCTACACTGTAAAGCAACCACTCATCCATTCTAAATGGACGATGGAACCACATCGCATGATCTATGGTCGCGACCTGCATGTTTTTTTGCATAAAGGACACCCCATGCGGCTGCAGCGCCGTGGGCAGGAACTCAAAATCCGACGCATAGGCCAGCAGGTAGTTGTGAATGCGACGATCGTCAGGCATGGCACCATTGGCCTTAAACCAGACATGGCGTGTGGGTTCCATCACCTCAGGCTGAAACGGATTATGAAACTCCACCGGACGCATTTCGATAGGCATCGGCTGGGTAAATTTAGCGCGCAGTGGCTCAGGAATTAAGTCTGCTTTATCCTGATAGAACTCCAGCGATGATCGCAACGCTTCCGGACCCGGAACCTCAGGCATCTCTGACTGGTGGGATAAACCTGGTTCATCCCCCTGAAAAGACGCGGTCATATAAAAAATGGGTTTACCGTACTGAATGGCGCTGACCCTGCGAGTACTAAAACTGCGCCCATCACGGATATTCTCAACATCGTACACAATCGGTTTAGCCGCATCGCCGGGACGTAAAAAGTACGAGTGCAGCGAATGCACGTAGCGCCCTTCTGGCAAAGTATATTTAGCTGCGGAGAGTGCCTGGCCCATAACCTGGCCGCCAAACACCTGCGGAAAGCCCAGATCCTGGCTCTGGCCCCGATAAATCCCTTGTTCGATTTCTTCGAGCTGAAGCAGCTCCAGCAACCCCTGTAATGCCTGACTCATTGCACACCTCTTACACTGCATAGCTAATCCTATAATTATACACTATTGTGCAAGTAAAGAGAGGCATCACACGTTAAATCAGGTGCTTAACTCAGGCACGTAGCAGGCCGGACAAGAGTGCGATACACTGTGGGTTGGCTTTCTCTGACAAGGTAATTGACATGGCATACTGGTTATTTAAAACCGAACCCGACGCATTTTCCATCGACGATTTACAGCAGGCACCACAACAAAGTACGTTTTGGGAAGGAATACGCAATTATCAGGCCCGTAACTTTCTACGCGATGATGTACAGGTGGGCGATCAGGTCTTTATTTACCACTCAAGCTGTAAAATTCCAGCAGTGGTCGGCATCGCCACGGTTACCAAAGGAGCAGAGACCGATCCCCATCAGTTTGATCTGAGCAGCGATTATTATGATGCCAAGTCCAGTACAGACAACCCACGCTGGGTAGGTGTCACTTTATGCTACCAACAGCATTTGCCCCGACCAGTGACACTCAAAGCCATTAAAGCCGATGATACCATCACAGAGCTGGCGCTAAAAAAGGCCGGTCGCCTGTCCATTATGCCTGTGACCGACGCTGAGTGGACGCACATCTGCCAGCTCGGTGGCACTGAGTAACAATGCCGGACCGGGAAGCAGCTCTGTCAGCGCTTTTTCTGCTTTCCCCCTTTAGGGATCATGGAAAAGTACAAGATCAGCGCCAGCCAGGAAAACAGCAAAGTGCCGATCAGCCAGCCATTTTTTTCATGACCCCGGGTGCGTTTGCTGCCAGCAACCAGTCCTATTGGCAGTAAATACAAGCACAAGGCCCCCATTAATAGCAGCAATTGATCTGTCATACTCGCTCCCAGTTCACTTCACTGTGAAGTACGCGTTGCGGTGCAATATAATGTAACACATCGCCTCCCTGTAATGCGTAATCCAGCGGTGGATTTAAATCCATATCTCGGCCACTAAGGTCACGCGCCACCCCCAATAAAATCGCATTATGATGCGTTTTGAAATACATAAAGAGCTGACCAAATGTCAAAGCTGTCAGCGACTTCGGCAACTGCAAACTAAACTGCGTGTCGCCATGTAGGGTAGAGAGTAGCTCTTCCTGAATACGACTTGAGCCCGGGTCCTGCATCGAACGCACCAGGATCTCAGCCGACATCGCTGTCGAACACTCCACATTACGGCAATGCTGGCGTAACAACTGTGCCTTGGTTTCATCATTAAAATGAGCACTGATGTGGGCAGCCTTTTTCACCATCGGACTCAGTTTCAGCGCTGTGGTAAAGGTTTGATCATCGTCCTGACCATCAACAATGATTTTATCCGCATTGGCTAGCCCGGTGCGCGCCAACTGTTGATCATCGGTAAAGCTCAGCAGACGCACAAAATCCACCTCAGAAAAACGCAGCAGTGGGTGCTCCATCTCGTCACACACAGCCAACACAATGCGTCGTTCAATGCGTTTATTGTCGGCCAAAATATACTCAATCATGCGCTCAGTGCGTGTCGTGTGCCAGCCAAAGATGATGATATGATCGCTCAAATGTGAATAGTCTTTATCGCCCTTCATTGCTCTTTTTACCCAAATTGTAATTAACTGCCCAACTTTGCCTAGCAAAATGCCAAACAACGCCAGACCCAGCGGGATTTGAAATAAGGCCACAACCCAGCGCCCCAGATCGGTCGTGGCACTAAAATCACCATAACCCACTGTCGACGTAGTCACGACGTAATAATAGATATAGGTACTAACAGGCAATAATGCGTGCTCCTGTGCCAGCCAGAGCAATGCCCAGGTCACGCACATATGCAACACAGTCGCCAGTCCAATCAGCGGCCAACTGGCCTGATCAATGTGCGTCTGTAATACCAACAACAAACGCTTAAATAGCAAAGGCATTGTCATTCCTATATTGCAAGTCTCTGATTTACCATACTGAATAATCAGGATTATGCAACTAAGATAGCCCCCTGTGCGACACTTGCCAGACGCCATTGTTTGACTCAGCCTGATTGGGCTCAATTTGTGCACACAGAAAGTATTAATTTATTTACTAATAAGTATATACTGAGGGAAGGTACATATATTAGGGTAGCTTTATGGCCGGAGTATTAGCATCCGTTGATCAACGCACACAACTGGTGGGAGAAAACCGCCTCGAGCTACTGTTGTTTCATTTGCACAGCCGACATCTGTTTGCACTCAATGTGTTTAAAGTCAAAGAAGTCGTTAAGTTGCCGCATCTTAACAAGATGCCCAATGCCCATCCAAAAATAGCCGGGGTCACTACCATTCGGGGTGAGTCCATTCCCGTGATCGATTTACGTCAGGCGATCTGCATGCCGCATTGTGAATACGACAGTGACAGCAACTTAGTGATCACCGAATATAACCGTACCATTCAGGCATTTCTGGTGGGTAAAGTCGACCAGATCGTCAACACCACCTGGTCTGATATCATGCCGCCCCCGCGCTCAGTGGGTCGCAACCATTACCTCACCGCACTGACCAAGCTCAAACGCGGCGACCAGGAGTTACTGGTAGAGATCATTGATGTCGAGAAGGTGCTGGCCGAGATCATCGCGTACGACGTGGTGATCCCCGAAAATATCCTCGACAAAACTATCATCAATGAATTTCAGGGCCGCAAGATTTTGCATGTGGACGACTCTCCCACGGCACGTCGCCAGGTCTCCGATACGCTGGCTCAGCTGGGCATCGAAGTGCTACCTGCAACCGATGGCCACGAAGCCCTAAAGCTACTTCAACACTGGGCAGATGAGGGTATAGACGTTAACAAAGAACTCATGGCAGTGATCACCGATGCTGAAATGCCGGTTATGGATGGCTACCGCTTAACCTACGAAATACGTAACGACAGCCGCCTGAAAGACCTCTATATCGTGCTCAATACCTCGCTCAGTGGTAGCTTTAACAAAGCCATGGTAGAGAAGGTGGGGTGTGATGTTTTCTTATCTAAATTTCAGCCGGACCGACTGGTTGATGAAATGCAACGCCGACTGAAAGACGTACTGAATCAATAACTGTATATAAAAACAGGTTAAGTAAAATTTAAACCTTATATTTTTCATGTGGTTAATTTTAACCATGTGCAAAATACCTGCACCAAACTGGGCTTTGTGCCCTGCCCTAGGTATACTTTGCGCTGAATAAAGACGATGGGCGCAAAGATGGACGTATCAGAATTACTCGATGGCTTAAACGACAAACAACGTGAGGCGGTTGCCGCACCGCTACAAAATATGCTGGTATTAGCAGGCGCAGGCTCGGGCAAAACCCGGGTGCTGGTGCATCGCATTGCCTGGCTCATGCAGGTTGAGCAAGCTTCTGCGTATAGCATTTTTGCCGTAACCTTTACCAATAAAGCCGCCAAAGAGATGCGTACCCGGGTCGAGGAGACCTTACAAAACCCGGTCGGTGGTATGTGGATCGGTACCTTCCATGGCCTGGCCCATCGTATTTTGCGCGCCCATCATCGCGAAGCCAGGCTACCAGAGTCGTTTCAGATCCTGGATTCCGACGACCAGCTGAGAATGATCAAACGCCTGCTGAAATCAATGAACATCGACGATAAAAAGTGGCCACCTAAGCAGCTCAGTTGGTATATCAGCGCACGCAAAGACGAAGGTCAGCGCCCCAAAGACATCACCGCTCATGACGTCAACGAGCAATTGATGTTGCAGGTCTATACAGCCTATCAGGATGCCTGTGATCGCGCCGGTCTGGTCGACTTTGCCGAAATTTTGCTGCGTTGCTATGAAGTACTGCAACAAAATCCCACGCTACTGCGCCATTATCAGCAGCGGTTCCGCCATATGCTGGTCGACGAATTCCAGGATACCAACAGCATTCAGTATTTATGGCTAAAACTACTCGCCGGCAGCGACAGCAACATCATGATAGTGGGCGATGACGACCAAAGTATTTACGGTTGGCGAGGCGCACGGATTGAGAATATCAAACGCTTTTTAACCGACTTCGACGCGCAAACGATTCGCCTTGAGCAAAACTACCGCTCCACCGGCACCATATTGAAAGCGTCTAATGCCCTGATCCAGAACAATGCTGAGCGTATGGGTAAAAGCCTCTGGACCGACGGTAATCAGGGTGAACCTATTTCCGTGTATGCCGCCTTTAACGAGCTGGACGAAGCCCGCTTTATGGTCGGTAAAGTCAAGTCCTGGCTCCAGGGTGGTAACGCACTGAGCGACTGTGCCGTGCTTTACCGCAGTAACGCCCAATCTCGGGTGCTGGAAGAAGCGCTGTTGCAGGAAGGCCTCAAGTATCGCATTTACGGCGGTATGCGCTTCTTCGAACGTCAGGAGATCAAAGATGCTCTGTCTTATCTGCGCCTGATCAGCAACCGCAATGACGACGCCGCGTTTGAACGAGTGATCAACACTCCGGCACGCGGTATCGGCGACAAAACCCTGAGCCATATTCGAGACTGTGCCCGAGCCGAGTCACTCCCCCTGTGGTACGCGGCCAAAGCCGTGCTGGAGCAAGGGCACCTTGCAGGCCGTGCCGCTACCGCCATTCGTCGCTTCATTGAACTGGTCGAACAGCTGGACGATAAATTGATGGAACTCGAACTGGCCGAGCAAGCCAAAACCACCATAGAACAATCCGGTCTTCTGGCCATGTATCAGGCTGAAAAAGGTGAAAAAGGCCGTGCCCGGGTAGAAAACCTCGAGGAATTGATCAACGCCTGTGGTCAGTTTGATTTACCCGTGGAAGAAGAGTTCACCTCGCCACTACAAGGGTTCTTAGCCTATACCTCACTGGAATCTGGCGAAGGCCAGGCCGACGAACATGAAGATGCCGTGCAGATGATGACGCTGCACTCAGCCAAAGGCCTGGAATTCCCATTGGTCTTTATGGTAGGCGTAGAAGAAGGCATGTTCCCCTCGCAGCAAAGCCACGAAGAATCGGGCCGTCTCGAAGAAGAGCGCCGCCTGTGTTACGTCGGAATGACCCGGGCCATGGAAAAGCTTTACATCAGTCACGCGGAAAGCCGCCGTTTGTATGGGCAGGAAAAATACCATAGCCCGTCACGCTTTTTACGTGAAATTCCCGAAGACTGTCTGGAAGAAATTCGCATTAAGACACAGGTTTCACGACCCGTAGCAAGTGGCCGCTTCAGTGCGTCAGTGAGCCATGCCGTCTTTGAGGACAGCAACTTTAATCTGGGTCAGCGCGTTTTACATGCCAAATTTGGCGCTGGCACAGTACTCAATTATGAGGGCTGCGGTGCTCAGTCACGCATTCAGGTAAACTTTGACGATGTCGGCAGCAAGTGGCTGGTCACCGCCTATGCCAGACTGCAAGAACTCTAAGCTTGCGCGCCTGCTCTCACAGCTTGGGCAGGCTCGACACCGTCAGCTGCTGCTGATCAGCGGCGAGCAGGAGTGGGCCTACACTGAAGTACAGCGCCTGTTCCCTGCCATGCAAAATACAGCGTTAGTGCTGAGTAAGCACACAACACTGCCCGGGGCTTGCTGGCCAGAACATTTGCATCAGGTACTGGGCCAGGAATACTCTTTTGTCATCTATGACCTTTACAGTGGGCTAGTACCAAATACTCTCGCCGCCGCCGCAGGCACAGTGCAAGCAGGTGGCCTGCTGATTGTGCTCGCCCCGGCGCTGTCACAGTGGCATAGCTGGTGTGATCCGGCGCTTGAGCGCTGGCTGTCCTATAACGAGACCGCGCACTCCAGCCCCTACCTGCAACGCTGGCAGACACTGCTAAACCGCGCTTCTGTATGGCAGATCAGCCAATCACAGGGCGACTTACTACCACCACGCTATGATGCACCGCACGCCACTTTGGATATCAGTGAACAACAGTGCGCCCTCACTCAGCTCGCAGCTCATTTGCAACAATCGACTGCCGGGCCCGTATTACTGAGTGCCGATCGTGGCCGGGGAAAGTCCTCGCTGCTTGGCAAGCTGGCGGCTGGCCTGCCCGAGCTGAGCTTTGTTTTATGCGCGCAGCAACGCCGTGCCGTACACAATAGCTTTGTTCACCTCGGTGCTGCACTGAATGAGCCGGTCACTGACAAACTCAATCAGCTTGCTAATCTGCGCTTTATACCGCCTGATCAAGTGCTTGCACAGCGCCCAGGCTGTGATGTGCTGCTAGTTGATGAGGCTGCCGCAATTCCGGTACCGGTACTCATGGCGTTACTTAACGCCTATCCTAAGGTGGTGTTTTCCAGTACCTTGATTGGATATGAAGGCAATGGCCGGGGCTATACGTTGCGCTTTGCCAGACAACTTACACACTCCTACCCACAGCACCTGAGCTTATCCCTTAACCAGCCGATCCGTTATGCCGAACGGGATCCGCTCGAAGCCCAGTTACGTCAGCTATTTGCTCTGGATTGTGATTATCAACGTACGCTCACACCAACGGCCTCTTTAGCGTTCAGCGCTTGTTCGGGCGCACAATTAGCAGCGGATGAAGATACCCTGTCTCAGGTATTTGCTTTGTTGGTACTGGCACATTATCAAACATCTGTGAACGATCTGCGTCAGCTGCTCGACAGCCCCCATAACCGTTTATACCTTGCCCGACAGCAAGGGACTGTGGTGGCGGTGTGTCTGCTCAAACTGGAAGGTGGCTTTGAGGCCGCACTCAGTCAGGATATTGCGGCAGCAACACGACGCCCTGCCGGGCATTTAATGGCACAGCAACTTGCGCAACTAACCGGTAATGCACAGCTGGCACAAAAGCGCGGGGCGCGGGTGGTGCGGATCGCCGTGTCACCACACCAACAAGGACAACAGATTGGCAGCCAGTTATTGCGCTTTGCCGAGCAGCAACTGAGTGACCAGGTTGACTATTTCGGCAGCAGTTTTGGTTGTAACACACAATTGCTCAGATTCTGGCAGCACCACCAGTATCGGCCCGTCAAGCTGGGGTTTAAACAAGATAAAGCCAGCGGTGAGTTTGCCGTTCTGGTGGTCAAACCCTGTACTGAAAACATCGCGCTTGAGCCACTACAACAGTGGTTTAAGCACCTGCTGTTCAATCAGCTCAATGAGTTATATCGTGACTTTTCGTGCACTTTGGTCACTGAGCTGTGCAAAACTCTGCCGCAAAACGAGCCAGATCCTGTGCTGGTGCAACAATTGAATTACTTTGCACACACCGCAGCGGGAGAGCAACAGATCACGGCCCTGATCAGTGCACTGTGTCACAATCATCCTGTGCTTTTGGACCGATTATCAGCCAGTTCCCAAGTCACTACGATTCAGCTACTATTACAACGTCACCCACCAAAAGTATTAGATGATGCTTTGGTTCTGGCTACAAAAAAACAACGACAAACCGCTTTGCGGTCAATAGTGGCGGAAGTACATGCTGAAATTAATCTCAATCCTGAGTTGTTGCATCGCCCTGCTGGGCAGCCCTAAGCTCATCGCTGACGAGGTGCTCAAGCTTGGCATGTCGGTTGCCCTGAGCGGACCGGCCAAAGACATTGGCCAACAACTCAGACAAGGTGCCCAGCTGTACTTTGAGTATGCCAATAACCTGCCTGACAGGTCCCACCCCAAAGTGTCGCTGATGGTGCTAGATGATGGCTATGAGCCCGCCCGCACCGTTGTAAATACCCGTTACCTGATTGATCAACACAAAGTCATGGCGCTCTTTGGCAACATGGGCACACCTACGGCACACGCTATTCAGGCAATCCTGACGCATCATCAACTCCCTTTACTGGTGCCCTTTACCGGTGCTGACTTTCTACGCTCCAACACTCCCTATCCGGTGTTTAACTGGCGGGCCAGCTATCTGGATGAAGCCAATGAGCAGGTTCGCTACCTGGTAGATGAGCAAGGACATAAAGCCATTGCCCTGTTGATCCAAGCCGACGAATTTGGCCTGACGCTGGAAAAAAGCTTTCGTCAAGCACTGACCGCCAGGGGCCTCAAACCCAAAGTAACGGCCCGCTTTCGGCGCAACAGTGCCGATATCAACAAAGCCCTCAAACTGATCATGCGCAATGAAGTCACAGCCGTGGCGATGATAGGCACTTATCAGCCCCTCTCACTTTTTATTGATAAGGCGATGCACCGGGGGTTTAAAGGCACCTTTACCGGTGTCTCTTTCACTTCTTCCACCGCGCTGTTTGCCAAGCTGACCAGCAAATCAGCTCTGATGATCAGTGAAGTGGTACCCGACCCAAGCAAGTGCCAGGCGCAATTATGTGAGTTATTTCGCTCTTTGATCCACAAACAAAACTTAGCAACCAGCCCGCAGATCTTTGAAGGGTTTCTCAACGCCGCCATTTTTATTTCAGCGCTCGACTACTGCCCCAGGCCAGTCACACGCGCGTGCCTGCCCGGCGCAATGCAGCAGGTATTGAAAAAAGACCCGACGATACGCACGATTTTTGGCCTCTCTGACACAGAGAATAAACCCCGAGTGTATCGATCTTACTTTCAATAATGTCTATGCTTAGGACATCAAGTTAACGTACAGAGGCAGACATGGACTTAATCAATTTTCGGGTAGGGAAAAAAATCATTTCATTAAAAATATTGGATATCCTTCTGACCGAGCGCTATGAAGGTAACCTCACCTCTCTGCCCAATGATAACCCCAGCTTTATGGGCGTCAAAGACTACATGGGCACACCCACCCCCATTTTTGATCTGGGTTTAATCTTAAATAACCAGTCTTCCTACGACATTAACAAGTCTCTGGTCACTATGCTGCAGGAGCGAGAGCAAGATCAAAAAGCCTGGCTGGCCGAGCTGGAGCGCTGCATTTACAACGATCAGCCTTTTACCCAGGCCAAGGATCCAAAACAATCCGCTTTTGGTAGGTGGTATTACAGTTTTAAAACCGACAACGATGACTTACGCACGCTATTGGCGCGCTTTGAGGAACCACACAATCAGCTGCATGCACTGGCTGATAAACTGCTCACTATCAATGCCAAGGGCGATAAAACAGAGGCTTTGAGATTACTGGAAAGAGAAAAATCCACCACCTTTATGAAGCTGATCCGCCTGTTTGAATCGGCTCGCGACCAAATCATTCTCGACCATAAGCCCATCATCGTCTTCACTACGCAAGATGGTCAGCGCCCACACATTGGCCTGCTGGTCGATCAGGTGGAAGACAATATTCACTGTGATGAATCAGACATCAAGTCCCTGCAGGAAATGACCAGTATGGGATTTGAGATTGACCCGCAAACACGCAAAATGATGAAAGGGCTGATTAAACAAGGAGAGCATCACAGCTTGGTACTGGACCCCAGCGCCATCTTCCGTCCGGATCACTTACAAGACTATGAACCGGAAGAAACAGAAGCCTATGGGTTATTCTGATCTTGCCAACTGCAGCAACTAAAAAACGCCGCTAATGCGGCGTTTTTTAGTATTCGACAAGTAATTGCTTACTTAGCCTGACGGCTCGCGCGCTTACGCTCGCTCTCTGTCAGTAGCTTCTTGCGAATACGGATGCTTTCTGGCGTTACTTCTACCAGCTCATCATCATCGATGAATTCAAGAGCCTGCTCAAGCGTCATGATGATTGGCGGAACCAGGTTCTGCGCTTCATCAGTACCAGATGCACGTACGTTGGTTAGCTGCTTACCTTTCAGGGCATTAACAGTCAGGTCGTTATCACGTGCGTGAATACCGATGATCATCCCTTCGTACACTTCTACACCGTGACCGATGAACAACTTACCACGGTCCTGCAGGTTGAACAGGGCGTTAGTCAGCGCTTTACCCGCTGCGTTTGCAATCAGTACACCGTTCTTACGTTGACCTATGTTGCCACCTTTGTGTGGACCATAGTGATCAAACGTGTGGTACATCAGACCAGAACCAGAAGTCAGCGTCATGAAGTCAGTCTGGAAACCGATCAGGCCACGAGAAGGCATCACGAAGTCCATACGGATACGCCCTTTACCATCTGGTGCCATGTCCGTCATTTCTGCTTTACGCAGGCCCAGTTGTTCCATGATTGAACCCTGGTGCTCTTCCTGAACGTCAACAGTCACAGTTTCATATGGTTCTTCCAGTTGACCGTCTACTTCGCGCAAGATTACCTCCGGACGAGATACTGCCAGCTCATAACCTTCACGACGCATATTTTCAATCAGGATACCTAAGTGCAATTCACCACGGCCAGATACGCGGAAGCTATCCGGGTTATCTGTTTCTTCAACGCGTAATGCAACGTTGTGTACCAGTTCCGCCTGAAGACGCTCAAGAATGTTACGTGAAGTAACGAATTTACCTTCCTGACCTGAGAACGGTGACGTGTTTACAGAGAAGGTCATGGTTACCGTCGGCTCATCAACAGACAGTGCCGGTAGCGCTTCTACTGCGTTTACATCACACACAGTGTCAGAGATCTTCAGCTCACCCAGACCTGTGATAGCGATGATGTCACCCGCCTGTGCTTCTTGTGCTTCGTGACGATCAAGACCCAGATAAGTCAGAACCTGACCTACTTTACCGTTACGTGTCGTGCCATCAGCACCAACTATGGTCACCTGCTGGTTGACTTTAACCGTACCGCGCTTGATACGACCTACACCAATTACACCGATATATGAGTTGTAGTCCAGCTGAGAGATCTGCATCTGGAAGTCACCCTCTGGATCTGCATCCGGCTGGCCAACTTGCTCTACGATAGCTTCAAACATAGGCTGCATGTTGTCAGACGGCTCGTCCAGGTCCAATGTCGCCCAACCGTTAATCGCTGATGCGTAGATAACCTGGAAGTCCAGCTGCTCGTCAGTGGCACCTAAGTTATCGAACAGGTCAAATACCTGATCCATAACCCAATCAGGACGTGCGCCTGGCTTATCGATCTTGTTGATAACAACGATAGGCTTCAGACCCAGTGCAAATGCTTTTTGCGTTACGAAACGCGTTTGTGGCATTGGACCTTCTTGGGCATCAACCAGTAGCAATACTGAGTCAACCATTGAAAGTACACGTTCTACCTCACCACCAAAGTCGGCGTGTCCCGGAGTGTCTACGATATTGATGTGGTAGTCATTCCACTCGATGGCGGTATTTTTCGCCAGGATGGTGATGCCACGCTCTTTTTCAATATCATTCGAGTCCATGACACGCTCTTCGTTGCCACCGCGTGTCTCTAATGTGCCAGATTGTTCCAGCAGCTTATCGACTAGGGTAGTTTTACCATGGTCAACGTGCGCGATGATCGCGATATTTCTTAACTTTTCAATGCTCATATTTTTACTCAGAGAAGTTGGCCCTCAGTGATCCTAGTCGAATCGCGCAAAAATGCGCACCTAAGATGCCGATCCACAATTAAAGGTCGCGTATTATCCCCTAATAATGTGACAGATGAAAGTTTATCCAGCGTTTTTTTCTGCTCAGTATGCCTAAACACGCAATTGTCAGCGTCCAATGAACCGACTCAGCAGAGAACACGTAGTAAGGAGAGTCATTAACGCAACAAGTGTACACCAGAGCTCCTGCCCCGAATCTGGCCAAAAATATTAATCCTGACAGACAAGCGTGAAGTCAGTATGACGGCTCGCATCATATTGAAAGAAGTTGACTATTGAGTCGAAAACCCAGCTCAGGCCAAGATAATCTGAAACCTTGCTCACCGCCTTTGCTCATGCAGGTTGCACTCTGACATATCACAGCAAGCTACGGCACTATGTACTTATAAGATACGACTCACCGGGTCTGTGCACTGCCGGTCAGGCTCCTTGATTCTGTCCATATAACTTGCCACCTCGGCGAAAAATAAAATACGCGCTCACCCGCCAGATACGGTTTCAACTATGCTAGATTAAAATCGTGCATAACGCACCCATGTGGTGCATCAACCGCACTCTTAACGCACCAAATTAGTGCAAAACTGTTTTTTATTTGTTTGGGCATGAACTAAACCCTTTATAAACATGCAGTTAAAAAATTGGCACGAATAACGCTTAGTAGTGCGCAAATGCAGAGCACTGCAACAAAATATAACCCTACGAGTCGGAGGACACATGTCACAATCGGTTTTAGATCTTATTAAAGAACATGACGTTAAATTCGTTGATTTACGTTTCACAGATACTAAAGGTAAAGAGCAACACGTTTCTATTCCTCATCACCAGGCCGATGAAGACTTCTTCGAAGATGGCAAAATGTTCGACGGCTCATCTATCGCAGGCTGGAAAGGCATCAACGAATCAGACATGGTACTGATGCCAGATGCAACGACTGCTAAGCTGGACCCTTTCTCTGAAGAGACCACTCTGATTGTACGTTGTGACGTGCTTGAACCTTCAACCATGCAAGGTTACGAGCGTGACCCGCGTTCTGTTGCAAAACGCGCTGAAGACTACATGCGTTCTACTGGCATTGCCGACACAGTATTGTTCGGTCCTGAGCCTGAGTTCTTCCTGTTTGACGACGTGAAGTTCAAAACAGATATGTCTGGCTCTATGTACAAAATTGATGCACAAGAAGCGAGCTGGAACTCAGACAAAAGCTACGAAGAAGGCAACATGGGCCACCGTCCAGGCGTTAAAGGCGGTTACTTCCCGGTTGCACCAGTTGATTCGTCAGGTGACTGGCGTAGTGCAACCTGTCTTGTTCTGGAAGAAATGGGTCAGGTTGTAGAAGCACACCACCACGAAGTAGCGACAGCAGGTCAGAACGAGATCGCAACGCGCTTCAATACGATGGTTATCAAGGCTGACGAAATTCAAGAAATGAAATACGTTATCCACAACATGGCGCACCTTTATGGCAAAACGGCAACCTTCATGCCTAAGCCAGTAGTTGGCGACAACGGTTCAGGTATGCACTGTCACCAGTCACTGGGTAAAGATGGTAAAAACATCTTTGCTGGCGACAAGTACGGCGGCCTGTCAGAAGACGCGCTTTACTACATAGGTGGTATCATCAAGCACGCTAAAGCCATCAATGCTTTCGCCAATGCTTCAACTAACTCTTACAAGCGTTTGGTACCTGGCTTCGAAGCACCTGTTATGCTGGCGTACTCTGCACGTAACCGTTCAGCATCCATCCGTATTCCGGTTGTACCGTCTGAAAAAGCACGTCGTATTGAAGTCCGCTTCCCGGATCCAACTGCCAACCCTTACCTGGCGTTCTCTGCCATGCTGATGGCTGGCCTTGATGGTATCAAAAACAAGATCCACCCTGGCGATGCAATGGATAAAGACCTATACGACCTGCCAGCTGAAGAAGCAGCAGAGATCCCAACCGTTGCCTCTTCACTGCAAGAAGCACTGGACTCTCTGGACGCAGACCGTGAGTTCCTTATCCAGGGTGGCGTATTCACCAACGACCTGATCGACGCGTACATCGCATTGAAATCTCAGGAAGTTGAGAAGCTAAACATGACAACTCACCCGGTTGAGTTCGAAATGTACTACAGCGTATAAGCTGGTTTTCGGTGTTCTGGTGTGTGTGAGCTGATATAGCTGACACACTGCGCAATCCGGAATACTTATTTCAGCTGCATTCGCTCACTGATCAGTCCGCTGACAGTGAAAGAACAGGCTGACTCTGCGCTCTTAAATCATATGTGTTCTCAAGCCCGCAATGCGGGCTTTTTTCATGCCGATGCAATGGTAAACTTGCGCTAAAAGCACTAAAGTTATAGCTGGTAATGTGCGTCTTTTAAGCAAGGTGAAATCGTGTTGCGGCTTTATTGGGTGATTCTCTGTTTGGTGTTCAGCGCAAGTGCGGTGTCAGATCAAAAAGTCTACCGCTGGAAAGACGAAAACGGCAACTGGGTCTACTCAGACGTGCCAAGAAAAGGCTCTGAGAAAGTAAAACTGGACACCAATATGCTCACCATGCCAGCGACCGACACCAGCATTTTAACGCCCACGCAATCCACACCCACTGTTTCTTATCAGGCAAAAATTACGGCCCCCAGCGATCAGCAAACTCTGCGTGAAAACAGTGGCAGCGTGTATGTGAACGGCTTGGTGACCCCGCGCTTTGCAAACGGTTTTCAGGTTCAGCTGTTTCTTGATGGTAAAGCAACCGGGCCCAAACAAAGCACCGCATCTTTTGCATTACGTGATGTGCCTAGGGGGGAACACAAATTGCAAATGAAAGTATTTGATGACAAAGGCATGCTGGTTGCCCAAAGTGCAGTAACCACCTTTTTTCTGCACCGCGCCAGCGTGCTCAACCGTTGATTATAATAATAGGTGTGCTAATCTGCTGTGCACCAACTTGGTGCAAGGCGATCCAATATGGCACAACCCTCCTCAGAATTAATACATGAATTATGGCAAAATCTATCCACTGCAGTGATCTTACTGACCGAAGACCTGACCATCTATTTTGCCAACAACAGCGCCAGCGAACTCCTTGGCCTGGGCAGTAAACGCTTACTGAATCAGCCATTCGAAGCGATTTTTCATCATCATATGATCGACATGAAGCGACTCCAGCGTTACGTACTGGAAGACGGTGTCGATTGCCAGCAACACAAGGTTGACGTGGTCTTCATCGATAATCGCGCCAGTACACTGAACCTGTTTGCACGCCGCTTTATGTTGCAAAACCGGGCATTTATCCAACTGGAGTGTCGCCGTATCGATGAAGAGCTGCGATTCGATCAGGCCTTTAATCAGGCCCATCAATATCAGGCTGCCCGCAACCTGATCCGTGGCCTGGCACACGAAATAAAAAATCCGTTGGGCGGGATCCGAGGAGCGGCGCAATTATTGCAGTATGAAGTGCAGCAGGAAGAACGGGACGAGTGCGCAGAGTTAATTATTGAACAAGCGGATCGCCTGACCGAATTGGTAGACCGGCTACTGGGCCCCAATGAGTTGCCCCACAAAGAACCTTGTAATGTCCACCGTATGCTGGAATCGGTGATCCGGCTCAGTGAACTCGATGGTGCCGCCGGGATCCGTCTGGTCAAAGACTATGACCCGAGCATTCCGGATGTGGTTATGGATGAGGCGAAGATCCAGCAAGTGGTATTAAACATTATCCGCAACGCACAACAGGCACTGGGTGTGCAAGGCGAGATAAAAGTATCCACCCGGATCCGTCATCGTATCAGACGCGGTAAGCAATTGATGAAAAAAGCGTTGCAGATCAGAGTGACAGATAACGGCCCGGGCATTGCCCAGGAAATGCAGGCCACCTTGTTCTACCCTATGGTAACCAACAAGGAAGGCGGTTCTGGATTAGGCTTGTCTATTGCCCAAACACTGGTCGAGCAACACCATGGTTTCATCGATTGCGACAGCTGGCCTGGCCATACTGAGTTTGCCATCTACCTGCCCTTTGAAGCATAAACGCGTCTTGTGACGTGCGTTCATAACCTATTTTGAGAAGTGGGATCACACCATGAAAAATGTTTGGCTTGTCGATGATGATGCATCTATTCGCTTTGTTCTGGAAAAAGCGCTGGCGCGTGCAGACTTTCAAACAGAGAGTTTCTCTAATGGCCAGGATGTACTCACCGCACTGACCTATGATCAGCCTGCAGTATTGATCTCAGACGTCAGAATGCCCGGCATCGATGGTATGGCTTTACTGGAAGAAATCGCAGAGCAACACCCCAACCTGCCGGTGATCATCATGACCGCCCATTCCGATCTCGACTCTGCGGTCAATGCCTTTCAAAAAGGGGCGTTTGAATATCTTGCCAAGCCGTTCGATCTAGACGAAGCCGTCTCTTTGGTAGAACGCGCTTATCAGGCCAGCTCACAAAATAACAAAGCGAAGCGCCCCAGCAACAATGCAAAACAGCCCGATATCATTGGTGAGGCGCCAGCCATGCAGGAAGTTTTCCGCGCCATTGGTAAACTCTCTGTCTCCAGCATGAGCGTATTGATCAATGGAGAATCGGGCACAGGTAAAGAACTGGTGGCAGGCGCTTTGCACAACCACAGTCCGCGCCGGGAGCAGCCGTTTATCGCACTAAATATGGCAGCTATTCCCAAAGACCTCGTTGAATCTGAGCTCTTTGGTCACGAAAAAGGCGCCTTTACCGGTGCAGACAGCATACGCCGCGGACGATTTGAGCAGGCCAATGGCGGTACGCTGTTTCTGGATGAAATCGGCGACATGCCACTGGATGTGCAAACCCGCCTGCTCAGAGTGCTGGCTGATGGCGAGTTTTATCGGGTCGGCGGCCATCACAGTGTTAAGGTCGACGTGCGGATCATTGCGGCCACTCATCAGGACCTGGAGCGCCTAGTAGAACAGGGGGAGTTTCGTGAAGACTTATTCCACCGCCTGAATGTCGTTCGACTTAAGCTGCCGCCGCTGCGTGAACGCCGGGAAGACATTGCCAAACTGAGTGAGAACTTTCTCGTACGCAGTGCCAAAGAGTTAAAAGTCCCTTGCAAAATACTGACAACCGAAGCGCTGCATGTAATGCAGGCATTTCACTGGCCAGGTAACGTGCGTCAGCTTGAAAACAGCTGTCGCTGGTTAACAGTGATGGCACCCGGTGATGTCATCAATGTTGCCGATCTGCCAGAAGAACTGAACCAGCCAATCAAAACCACCGCAGTGGACACCATCGAAGGAGACTGGCTGGATGCCTTTCAAAACTGGCTGGAACAGGAACTCCATCAGGGCAAAGAAGACATCTGGCCTCAGGTACAGGCTCAGCTGGAAACCCGCCTGATCAAAACGGCGCTGGCTGTGTGCCATGGTCACAAACAAGAAGCGGCACTGAAAATTGGCTGGGGCCGTAATACCCTGACCCGTAAATTGAAGGAACGTAATTTTACCTGAGAGAAGCGTCGTCTGTATGAAAAAACATCACTTGTTCCTAAAAGCTTGGGCTCGTACTTTTAATAGGTGCACTTTGCACACTAAAACTACAACGTTTAAGGAACGACTATGAAAATCAGCTTACAGAAAAAATCGCTCAAACGCCTGAATAACAAAACCCCATTAGCTCAGGAGCTAACACCACAAGCCGCAGGTGGTATGTATGCCAGCTCGCCGTACAACCCTGGATGTATGACCTATCAGGGACTAACTTGCCCGACCTCTCCGTATGATCCGGGCTGCTAAATATGCATCTAACTGCCGAGCGACAGCCCGGCAGTTTCTGAACTGGCTTCTGCCTTGACCCCATTGTAAAAAGCAAGCACTATGCAGTCATAGTGATCCGAACTTACTTTATACCATGAAACTACTGGAGCATATCCCACTGATCAAACAGTTGGAAATTCTCAACAGACTCACCTTTTTCAAAGAGTTTACGCTGTCCGAGCGCCAGGTGCTGCTCGAATCTTTTAGTCACCTGTATCTGGTCAGCAAAGACAGACACGCATTTCGGCGTTTTGATAAAGACAATAGACTGTACATTGTGCTCAGTGGTGAGCTGTCTATCTACAACCAGGATCAACATCATGCCATTGGCCGGGTCGGCCCTGGTGAATTTCTCGGCGAAGGCGCTTTTATTTCTCACCGGGAACGCAGCACCAGCGCACTGGCATGCAAAGACACTATTCTGCTGGCTATTACACCCGATGCACTGACACGTTTGCCCAATGTGATCAGAGAAAAAATCAAAGATAAGATCATTGAAGGGATGAGCGCGCGGATCTGTCAGCTCAATCATTATATTGAAGACCATTTATGAGCGCTCAAAAAAGGCGCCCTCAGGCGCCTCTTTAGCATTACTGTGCCAGTAATGCTTCGAAGTGTCCGAACAAGGTGTCCAGCTCTTCAATTGTGTTGTAGTGCATACAGCCGATACGTACAACGCCACCGCTTTGCATCACACCCAGCTGCTCACATAAGCCCTGCGCATAAAAGTTACCGTCCCACACACAAATATGCTGTTTACCCAGGTATTCAGACACAGTGCGCGGTGCAATGCCATCAAAGGTTAATGCAAACGTCGGGGTCCGCTCGGCAAGGCGCGCCGTGTCTTTGATCCCATACAAACGGATTTGCGGAAATGCCTGCAGACGTGACAAGAAGTGCTCACTTAACGCCATTTCATGGGCTTTGGTATTGGCAAAAGCCACGCTCAGGCGTTCCCGTCGCGGGGTATCTTCAGGTAATTCACTCAGCGAGGCAATATAGTCAATGGCTGCCACAACCCCAGCCAGCCCTTCAAAACTTTGAGTGCCCGTTTCCCAGCGGCCCGGTACCACGTCTTTTGCAGGTTCGACTTTGTACGGTGTAAAACCAGCCAGATGGGCCATTTTTCCGTATACCACTCCGACATGTGGACCGAAGAACTTATAGACAGAGCAGGCCAGGAAATCACAGTCCAGTGCCTGCACATCAATCAGCTCATGGGGTGCATAGTGCACGGCATCAACATATACCAGTGCACCAACCTGGTGCGCCAGTTCAACGATCTGTTTAATGTCATTGATAGAGCCGGTGGTATTAGACGCATAAGTCACTGCCACCAGCTTAGTTTTACTGTTGAGCAGGCTACGGAAATGATCCATATCCAGCGTGCAATCGGCTTCATTCACCTTCACGGCATGCACACTCGCCCCTTTGTCCTCGGCAGCCTGACGCCATGACGAAACATTGGAGTAATGATCTGCATTGGTAACAATGACTTCATCACCGGCCTGCCAGTCGCGTGAAATCGCGCGACTAAAGCTAAACGTCAGACTGGTCATGTTGGCACCAAAAACAATCTGCTCTTTGGCTGGTGCATTGAGTAAGTCCGCCACCGCCTGACGCGCATTGTCCATCAGCTCGACGGTTTTATCACTGGAGAAAAAGGCTCCACCCAGGTTGGAGTTAAAGTAACCCAGATACGCAGACATAGCACTCAGCACAGACTGCGGCACTTGCGAGCCACCCGGGCCATCCAGGAAAATAGGGGAACGGCCTGCCACTTGTTGCATCAGAGCAGGAAACTGACGGCGCACTTGATTCAGATTCATAATGACCTCTTACGCGGTAAACACAAAACAGTCCAGATACCCGGTCTGCGTGGCATCCAGTTTGTTCATTGGCGTCGCGTTGTGCCAAACCTCACGGTCATTGACCAGGGCAAACAAGCCATCTTTGATCTCCATCTTAAAGCAAGGCTCAGCGTCTTTGTGCTCGTATACCAGTAATTCACCACCCGCGATGTTCTCATGCGACACACCACATACACATACATGGTCGAAACCATCCTGATGCACGCCTTCTGGTGCTGGCGGTGTATCACTCTCAATGGCCAGCATGCGGAACTGATGCACTTCGATATCACGCTCATCGCTGATACCTGTCATTGCTCTAAACTCATTCAGCAGGTGCTTAAAGCCTTCACTGTGGATCAGGTCTGCTTCCAGATTTTCATAAACACGCTCAATGTTGCCCTGAAAGGTGTTGATTGAGTCGTCCTGCACAAAAGCTTTAGTCGGCTGTAAAGCCACTTCACCATTGGCAAATTTCAATACGGAATAGCGACGTTTACGGAATGCGCCGTCCGCATAAGGGTTATCTGGCAGACGGTTAAACGAAGGTTTAACCGCATCGATGTGCGTTTGTTGAATAAAACGAAGTTGTAGCAAATTCTGGTTGTTTACTGCGGTCATTTTGCTCTCGCCTAGGGATGACAATTTGGCGGAGATCTTAATCCATTTAAAGGGGAATTGTGATTTTGAATCTGTTTATTTAGTCGGTTTAAAAGAAGAATTAGCCTTTTTTTTGCAATTTTTTAAATCAAAAATACATAAACCATAAGCTCAGTGTTTGCTGCATACAAAAACAGGACTTTGCGTGCAAAGTCCTGTTTTAGCGTCAGCATTGTGGCAATCCTGGTTATATTGCAAAGCGCTGGGTGAATACAGGGTTATGGTAGCGGCACGAGCTCCACCTGCAACACACAGAAACCTTGCAACGGACCAAGTCGATAAATCGTGCCCAGTAACTCGCCCGGACAACCTGTGACACGACCAACCTGATGACCGGCATCTGGCTGCAAGATAAGTTCCAGAGACTGATTGTTTTCAAGCTCTACAACTGATCCATCGACGCTGCCCTGCCCTATGATAGCAATCTCTGCCAGAGAGGACTGACTGTAAGTCAGGTTATCATAGCCGTTGCTCTGAACCTGTAACAGGTAAGAGACCGTGTCATCACTGAGCGGGTTTAAGTCAAACTCCAGCCGTACATCTCTATTTTGTATCGCCTCAACCCCGGAGACTGAGTTCAGTGCATTGGCATACACATAGACATATTGTAGGTGCGGATTATGCTGTAAATCTAATTCGGTAATGGACGTGTAGGCAAAAATCAATTCCTCCAATAAAGTATTGTGACTCAGGTCAATTCCCGTAAGCGGATTACGGCTTAGATCCAAAGTCCGGAGTTTGGTCAGGCTGGACAAATCAATCTGCCCCAGTGCAGCCCCCTGCCAGGCTAATGATGTCAGGTTTGGATACTCCGCCAAATCGACCCAACGCGAGTCCACCCCATCGATACTCAAGAAGGAGAGACGCTCACCATCAAACTGCTCAAGCTGACTCACGAGTAAAGGGCTATCCGATATACCCAGATGTTCAAGCTGTAACCCGTCAGCCAGCATAACAGACTGCAAGTGGGTATTTTCGTTAATGTACAGGCTTGTAAGCTGCGAATTATTCCTCAAATCCAGCGCACTCGCCAACGAAATGCGGCTTGCGTGAAGAACTTTCAGCATGCGATTAGCGGACAACTCCAACTGTTCAAGCGGTGTATTGCTAATGTTAAGCGTTTCCAGCTCAAGGTTATGAATGAGCTCCAGCTGTGCGAGATTATTATAGGCCAGCTCTAGCTCATTTAATCGTGGCATCCCACTCAACTGCATTGCAGCCAGGTTATTAAACTCAGCGCGGAACCTGGTCAGCATGGGGTGCTCACCGGTCAACACTTGTGTTAACTGGTTTTCAGAAAGCTCCACACTGTACAGTGCAGCATTCTCAGTCATATCCAACTGCGCTAACGCGTTCCAACCGGCGTCCAAATAACGCAGCTGCACATTGTTTTCAATACTCAGCGCACTCAGCGAATTCATGCTGACATTCAGGTCATGTAACTGAAGATTGTGCTCAAGGTTAAGTCCTTCAAGCCGGTTGCCTGACAATATCAGGGTTGTCAAATCAGGCCAGCTTTGTGCATTGAACGTGCTTAGCGCATTGCCGGATAAATCCAGTCGATGCAGTGCGGTGAAACGTGCTAAACCTAGCGATGCAAGCGTCTCATCATTCAGCCCGGCGCCTTGCAATTTCAGCTCCAGTAGCTGTTCAGGATGAGGCACAGTCAAGGCAGAAATACCGTGTTCGCTCCCCTCAATGCTCAGGGATGTCAGTTGACTCAAACCAGACAGGTCGAACTCGGTGACAGCCACAAGGCCAAGTGTCAGGTCTTGTAACCCACTCAAATTATTCAATCCGTTCAGTGACTGGATAGCCTCATCCGGTGCACAAGATAGTGAGGTAATTTCTTGAAGAGACTGCACTGACATCTGGTTTACACATTCAGCAAGACGAAGATCCGTGATGCCGGCCAGCTCTGCCAGATTAGGTTTTTCAACAAAAGTGGCGGTAATTTCACAATCCGTATCACGTGCTGGAATGTAATAATGCGGCTCGGATAGCTCACCACCACAGCCAGTGATGCTCTGCAGCATATAACCTGCCTCGGACTCAACATAGACATGCGCAGAGTGTCCTTCAGGGATTTCCTGATAGGCGGGATAAAAATTGCCCTGACCTATTGTCTGAGTCGTGATCTCGTAACCATCAAAATCGTAATACCACTGTTGCTTATCAGACTCCTGACACCCCTGGCTGGCAGCATAAAGACAGATCTGCATACCCCTAACGTCATAATTCAGGAGCTCCACATAATGCGGTTGTTCGTCGAGCATGAACGCTAACTTGCCATCTTCTAATTCATACTGATGCACGACATCATTGATAATCAACTGGTTTTTAACACTATCTGGATATTCTATGCTCCAAAACATAGGTCCAAACATGACTTTGTACCAACCCAAATCCTCGTCTTTTACCCACATATCGTGAATATCTTCCAGGTTACTTGGCAAAAACTCTGTTTGTACTATTTCAGGGGTATAGTGATAGATCAGCAGACTATGATACAAAGAGGTTGTGTTACCCTCACTATCAAACCGCTCAAACTGACGACTTACATAATAGTAATCATCAGATTGTGCTACTAACTGGTGTGTAACTTTAGCCTGCAAAGTGCAGTCTGGCATATTTGGCTTACACTCTGAGGTGCTTATACCGTAATTTTCGTCATATCTGTAGCGTTCTCGTATTAACTCACCCTTGTCGACATGCCAGGCATATTCCCAATCAAAAGTATCAATATACAGCTCACCGCTGCTAAATAGATCCATATCGAAAGCAGCCTGGTTCATGCCAATGAAACCCTGCCAACGGCCAACCACGTTGCTGTCGGTGAATACCGCCTCCGGCTGCTGTTTGACCAGGATCCCATAGCGCGTATCTGCCATGCCAGCCTCCCCCTTGGCCAGGCTGACATATTGATAAGCCGCTCCGAGCTTTTTGGTTATCCAGAACACCTCTGTCACAGTGTGCTCGCCCGCTCGATAGTCGACCTCAAGCGTATTGCCATTTACCCGCCAGGCCAGTACCTCTCGCTTGGGATCCACAATGGGGGTAGAGATTTCTCCATTCTGCTCTAGTTGATACTGATCCGGGAAACCACGACCAGTTTGACCATCGCTTTCGCGCACCTCAATATGCCACACCCCCTGCATCTCTTCGTCATCAGGCAGGGCCAGAGTCATCCCTTTATGCAGCAAATTACTGGTATAGGCTTTTTCATATGGTTCTGTATATGGGTCATTCCCGCCGAACACAGCGATGCCCTGTTCAACAATGTCGACCGTTCTGAACACGGCATTTTCCGCCAAGATCGTCATTTCCAATGAATCAATGTAGACAGAGTGCTCTGGATCACTCTCCCGGGTTGAGATGTGTAACGGCTCCGCCAGGGTGATCTGGACTGTGTTGTTGTCTTGTTTCCAGCTTTTGATCTCCACGGTATTGATTGCGGACACCGTACCTTTTCCAGAATCACTCAAGCTGACATGATATGCAGCAGCATTGAAGTGTTTCACCGCTTGCAGAATGAACTCGCCCTCAACAGGGGCTGCAGTATCGTCAATCAAGTCAACATCTTGCTTTATTGCAGTCTTCGTCGACTCAATCAACGCGGGATCTGCAGCATTGATGTCATTCTCAAATTGTTGAGCTGTGTGCGCATCGTCGACTAAATCCAATGTCGTCTTCACGCCTTCTGGGAGGCTATAATCACTATTATCAACAACAATCTTAATCAACGAAGCCAGCGACATTTTTTCGTCGGCATCGACATTTAATAACGCCTGGTTTAATTCGGCATCGCTGGTCGGCGCAGCGCCTGCGCGCGTCATTAACGCATATTCCGCAGTCGAAACGTTCGTGACATTAACGCCAAAGTTCTCTGTCTTATCAAGCTCGCCATCTTCACCCGCTTGTTGCACCAACTGTGCCATGGAATTCAGCACAGAAACAAACTCAACCTGGCTCTGTGCATCCACACCGGTTGCTGAAATCATGACCGGGTAGTTTGCCTCACTCTCATCGACAACCAATGTTGCAGAATACAGGCCTTCTCCGTTTGCCTTGACCTGTACCTCAGAACCGCCCGCAGACATGACCACATCAGCATAAGCAATCGGTTCATCCGTCACGCGTCCATTCAGGGTAATTGACGCTGTATTACGTTTGATCAGCACACTTTGACTAGATTGCTGAGTCGCCCCCTGATCGTCAGTCACCATCACCGTAAAGGTAATAGTCGTATCTTCGTGGATATCTGGTACCGTGTAAGTCGGCGTGGCCGTGTCCGTGCCTACTTCTGTCAAAGAAAGCGACGAACTGTGAGACCAGGCGTAACTGGCCACTTTACCATCCGGGTCGCTTGCACTGGCTGTTAGTGAAAATGCGAGGCGCTCTTTTTGTTCAGACAAAGCTGCGATGCTCACCACCGGCGCCTGATTCTGTTTAGGTATGACAGTGCCTTGACCTGAGTCAGAGTCAGAACCTGAGTTTGACCCCGTGTTGTCACTGCCCCCTCCACACCCGCTCAGTGCGAACGCTAAAGCCACAGTAAGTGGCCACCCACTTTGGCCTGTAGCCATTAACCCCTTAATTCTAATCATTATTATACTTCCTGCATCGAGGCTATCCATCCTCGTAGTATTATGTTGTGTCTAATCGCTGTTGTAGCGCATTTTCAACATTCATATTAACACCGTTTCTATTTTTTCAACAGATGCATAAAAGGCAATTATTTTTTATTGCGGGTGATTAACAATGTAACCTATTGATAATACTATGATGAAGGGAAAGGGCTGGTGCAAAAAACTGGACTTTGTGAGCAATGCCTGGTTTTGGCATCAGCTCTGTGACAATGTCGTTTACATTTCAAAGAACCGCAATACCAGACGATTATAACAAGGGCACAAATTCCACCTGCAACACACAGTCGCCTTGCAGTGGACCGAGCCAGTATGCCATGTCCAGTAGTAAGCCCTGGGCAGATCTAACTCGGTTAAAGGCAGGTCCCACAGCTCTCCAAATGCGATACCTAAATAGGGCATTTAGATAATTCTCTTTAGTAGATCAAACAGCCAACCGACTGATAGAACAAATAACGCCCCCCTTTACAGAACAAACATTGAAAAGGCTAAAAACCAGTTATACCGTCCAACACACCGAGTCTGGTATGCTTCTAACCAGTGAGAAAAAAGCAGAGCTTTGAAAACAAAGCTCTGCTTTTAAACACGTGTGCCATCAAAGGCACTTAAATTCGCCTGAAAAGGCTGGTACTTTACTGCACTGGCACAAACTCTACCTGCAGCGTGCAATTGGCTACTAATGGCCCCAGCAAGAAGCTGGTTCCTGACAACTCTCCGGGGCAACCGGTCGCATCGCCAACCTGAAAGCCCGTATCCGGATACAGGTCAACATACGTCACTTCTCCGAATTGCAGCGTTATTTCGAGTAGGCTAAATCCGCCGTTACCCAATGACTCCATTCTGGCAGTATATTGCTGATTAAAATAAAGATTGCTATATCCCTGCTCCCGAAGCTGAGTAAAGTAAGTAACTGTCTCCATGTTCAGCGGGTTATTATAGAAACTCAGATATGCCGTAGGGTTCTCCAGCACTTCCAGACCCGTCACAGACTCTAGAGCCCCATTATCAGCATTCACATTATCTAACTTGTGATTTTGCTGCAGATCCAGCGCTGTTATTTGTGAGCGGGAAATTGCCAACCAGCTAAGTTCACTCAGATTGCCGGTATCAAGGCTGGTTAGTGATGTATTTTCCAGAGTCAGCCATTCCAGGCGCTTACTCTGACTAACATCAAGTGTTTCCAGCGGGTTATCCGATAAATCCAGGGAGATTAATTCCGGGAGCTGAGCCAAATCTATCGTTGTTAACCCGCCTGAACGCCAGCTAAGCGTTTTCAGCATCGGGAAATCTGCCAGGTTGACCAACGAAGCAGGCAGGTCACTGACATCCAACTCAATTAAAGCCGGTAAAGATTGTTGAGTGATCGCACTATATAGCTGCGGACTGCCGTTTACCGCTAAGGTTTGAAGCATAGATAAATCGGCAACGGTAAAACTCTCCCAGTGCTCATTATTGGAGAGGTAGAGTACCTCAAGTAGATTATTCTGGCTCAAATCTAAATGACTTAGCTGCTTTAACTCACTAGCATATAACTTATTTAGCTGCGTGTTTTTAGATAAATCCAGTGCAGTCAGTTTATTGAAGTTCAACCACAAAGTGTCAAGATTAGGGTTATTCGACACATCCAGCTGTGAAAGTTGATTATATTCAATATCCAGATATACAAGCTGCGGCATACCCGCCACCGTTAACTCCGTCAGTTGGTTACTCCAGGCCCCCAGTGAGGTTAACTCAGGGTGAGATCCGGTCACCAGCTGAGTTAAGCGGTTGTTCTCAATGTGCACGCGTTCCAATAACGAGTTAGCTGAAATATCCAGTTCCGTTAACTGGTTCTCACTGACATCCAGGTACCGCAGCTGTGCATTGAGATCCACCTTAAGTGTTGCCAGCTGCCCCTCGATATTGCTGCCTTCAATAGTCAGGTCAGTCAACCCAGGATAATCATCTCCACTAAAGTTAGTGAGTAAATTCCCTGATAAATTCAGTTCGCTTAAATTTGCATAGCGAGACAAATTGAGCCCGGCAAGTTCAGTATCACTCAGCTGAACCTGGATAAGCGCCAGGGCGTAGAGCTGTTCGGCTTCAGGCAGAACCAGTGACTGATATTGACTATATTCGATGCTTAAACGCGTGAGTTGCGTCAGGACAGATAAGTCCAATTCACCGTCCATCTGCACGCTTAAGGACAATGACTGCACATTGGTAAGCTGGTCTAATCCAGCAATTGAGCTGATCATATCACTGTTATGTACTGTCAGCTCAGTGAGCTGGGGCAACTGCGCCAGCAAAGACAAGTTCAGCTCACCGGGCGAGTTCATCGTTAATCGTACAGTCCGCAAGTTAGTGAGTTGATCTATCCCAACGATGGACTCAACGGACTCAATATTAAATAACTCCAGGTAGTTAAGCTGTGTCAGTGCAGACAGATCAAGTGCACCGTCCAAATCCAGTGTTAGGGAGAGTGAATGCAAATTAGTCAGTTTATCGAGTCCTGTCGTTGACATAACAACATTCTGATAGCCACAGAATAATTGGCGCACCGAGCTCAGATCCGGTGCATCACTATCGTCAACACATTTAGCTAATACGGGATCGGTGATCCCGGCTTCAGCTGCTAAGCTTTCCCGTATTTTAAACGTCGCGGATACCTGACATGACTCAGTCACCGCTGGGATCATGTAGTCATACCCCGCAAGCTCACCGTTACAGCCTTCAATAGTATCCAGTCTATAACCCGAGTTAGGTTCTACATTTAATATGGTGCTGTGTCCTTCAACCACTTGCTGCCAGTCCGGTGACAGATACCCGTTGCCGTCTGTTTCAGTGCGTACTTCAAATACAGTAGGGTGATAGTACCAGTCTTGTTTGCTGGCTTCCTGACAGCCTTTGCTTGCCTCATAGACACACACCTGCATTCTTTCGGCATTGTAATCCAGTAACTCAACATAATGAGGCTGCTCGTCTCGGGTAAAGGCCAACTTGCCATCGCTCAGAGTGTAGGTATAACTTTCATAACCGATGACCAATTGGTTATGCCACTCTCCTGGCTCTGTCGGCTTTTCTACTCTGCCGAAATCGACAGACACCCAAGATTTGGCTTCCTCATCCCGTGCCCACATTGTGCGACTGTGCTCCAGGTTTCGGGGTAAAAACTCTGTCTGTGAGATGGTTGGATTGTACTGGTAAATAAACAAGCTTGAATCAAAGTACGTTGGATTTCCCTCGCGGTCAAAGCGTTCAAAGATACGTGTGACATAGTAGTGGTCATCCGCAATGGCAATGAGACGGTGCGCAACACGCGCTTCGACAGAGCAGTTACTTGCAGCCACATCACAATGACCGACCCACTGGTCGCCTTGCCAGTAGCGGTTACGATAAAACACTTTTCCTTCTTCAGCCAGGTTCCATGTGTACGCATAATCAAATGTATTAATGTACAACTCCCCGGTGCTGAACTGATCTGTATAGAAGCGTTCCTGCTCTTTACCGATAAAGCCATGCCAGCGCCCTGCCACAGTTTCTTCAGTCCAACGTGCGTCAGGCTGTGCCTTAACAAATAATCCAAATTCAGTATCCGGCCACTCAACGTCACTGGTATCCAGAGTCACCACCTGATAGCCTGCCCCCAGTTTTTTGGTAAACCAGAATGTAATAGTGCCCGACTCTTCTGGATCCTGATAATCAATCACCAGGGTGTTGCCGTCCAGACGCCAGTTTATCTCCTCATCAACATCCAGGTCGTCCAGCGCAACGATTTGGCCATCCGCTTTAAACTCAAAGTGCTGTGGGGGATCCTTTTCTGTATTACCATCGGCGTCGGTGATATCCATGTACCATACACCCACCAACTCCTCCGTGGTGGGTTGCGCCGTCTTCAACTTACTCAGCAGGTTACTGGTGTACTTCCGCTCGTACGTTTCCGTGCCTGGCATATCTCCGGCTGTGATTGTTGACCCCAGTTCTACGATATCGACCGTTCTGAATACGTCATTTTCTGCCAATATGGTCATTTCGAGTGAGTTGATGAACACAGAGACGTCATGATTATTTTCCCAGGTGGAAATGTGTAGCGGCTGTTTCAGCGTGATCGAGACTGTACTGTTTTCCTGCTTCCAGCTCTCAATGTCAACTGTGTTAATGGCCGATACAGAGCCCGTTCCATCTTCATTCAGGCTGACATGATAAGG
Organism: Pseudoalteromonas rubra; assembly: GCF_001482385.1. NCBI lineage: Bacteria > Pseudomonadati > Pseudomonadota > Gammaproteobacteria > Alteromonadales > Pseudoalteromonadaceae > Pseudoalteromonas > Pseudoalteromonas rubra. The sequence goes on along the minus strand of NZ_CP013611.1, from coordinate 2,947,686 downwards.
CCGTGCGTCATAGTTTTTCACTGCCTGCAGAATGAAGTCACCATTAAGTGAGGCAACTGAGTCGTCAATCAGGTCATCGTCCTCTTTGATCTCTTTCTTGGTGTCTTCGATAAGGTTAGGGTCCGATGCATTCACATCATCTTCGTACGCCTGGGCCGTTTGCTCATCATCAACCAGATCTAAGGTCGAGCTCACCCCCTCAGGCAAGGAGTAGTTGTCGTTATCAACTACAATCTTGATCAGAGACGCCAAAGTGATTTTCTCGTCGGCATCCACATTAAGCAACGCCTGATCCAGCTCGACATCGGTCGTCAGCGGCGCACCGGTCCGTGTCATCAGGGCATACTCGGCGGTGGTCACATTGGTAATATTAACGCCAAAGTTCTCTTCTTTGTCGAGAATACCATCTTCACCGGCTTGCTCTGTCAGTGTCGCGACTGAGTTCAATACTGAGACAAACTCAACCACGTCCTGTGCCCCCACCCCAGTAGCAGAAACACGTACCAGACTGTTTACTTCACTCTCGTCTACAGTCAGGGTAGCAGTGTAAAGGCCTTCCCCAGAGGCCGTCACCTCTGCCTGGGCACTCCCCGCACTGACCACCACATTGGCATTGCTGATGGGCTGATCCGTTACGATGCCATTCAATGTCACTGAATTCACTTTGCGTTTTATCAGCACGTCTTTGCTGGCACTATTAGTTGCCCCCTTGTCATCGGTGACTGTAACAGTAAACGTGATGGTGGCATCTTGCGTTATGTCCGGCACGGTATAGGTGGGAGTGGCGGAGTTTGTGTCTGCCTCGGTGAGCTGTAAAGAAGAGCTATACGTCCAGGCATAACCCGCAATCGAGCCATCATCACTGGCATTGGCAGTCAGCGAAAATGCATTCTGCTCAAGCTGTTCTCCAACATCCGCAATGCTCACAGTTGGAAGCGGATTGTTTTTATCTGAAGGTATTGGATCTGGTGCTTTATCTGTAACGGGTGCAGGTGCATCACTGCCCCCTCCACATCCAGCTAATACCAGTGATAACGCAGTCACAAGCGAAAGCTTTATGCAGCGCCCTTGAGTAAGTAATGTCATTGTATTCCCTATTGAGTTTATATTGTCTTCCCGATTGAGGTCGATGCCCTCATTAAGAACTTTTAGTTTTTTGTTGAACAGGCTCCGGCAACCACTTGCCGGAGCACATAATAGGCTGGTTACTACAACTTGCTACTAATTGCCTCCAGTTGCTCACTAAAGCTAAGATGGCGTAGATCACCTAATCCTGCTTTTTGCGTCATGTTGAATAACTGGCTTTCCAGCTCTAACAGTGGCGCTTCAATTTGCTTGTCATCCACGGCGGCCTTTCTCTTCAGATACTCATTGAACAATTGGTCTATTCTCTGGATCTGTAACTCAGTCAGCTTGACCTGACCTTTGATGTCATCGTACGCACGCACGTTTTGGCGAATAAAACCCTGAGTCGACTCGGTCAGTGTTTTCACGTCCAGGTAGACCCTTGGTAACCTGTCTGCTTTTTCTGAGTTTGCCAGTGTACGAACTTTATCCAGTACTTGACCCAGAAAATAGTGCTCAGCGGCGTCCTGTTCCAGAGTATGAAGTTGTGATTGCAATTCCGGCAGGTACTCCTCCACCTGTGGCTGCTTACCCTCCACCAGCATGCGCTTAAGTCTGTCATGCTGCTCACCCAGGCGCTCATAACGGCTTTCGAAATGCGTTTGCGTCTCCAGCTTATCCAGTACGGCAAAGTGAGAGCGAATTGGTTCAAGTACACTGATGATCGCTTGCTTAGCGCTGTGCGCCGCGGAAATAAGCGCAACAATTTCCTGGCTGCCTTCCATCACCTCATCCGCTTTCGTATCAGAAGAGAACAATGAAGCACTTTCCAGTGACTCCGCAGGGTTAGCCTGTAACTCCGCAAAGTCTTTCTGCAGGGACTGCCATAACTTGTTGGCATCAGATGTTCGCTCGATATCATAGTCTGCTAACGCCTCTTCAGCAGACAACGACATTGCCTGCTGAGCTTCCTGATAAGCGGCCTCAGCTTTACTGTACGCCGCCTGGATCTGCTCCGGGGTTGCCTTATCACTACTGACAATATTACTCACTGAATCCAGCGTTTTACACCCGCCTAGTAAGGTTACTGCCAGTAATAAGGCGATACTGCTTTGTTTGTACATTAATAACTCCATTGGATCCCGGCTGAAAAAGACAGATTTGTATACTCAGTATCCGGAACGGTACGACGAACACCATCAGATATTGAGATGCTGTCACGCTCTTTGTACACTGCATCCACACCTGCCATAACTGCAATGGTTTTAAAAACCTGATAACGCACACCAGCGCGAGCCTGAAGGCCCCAGCCGTTAAAGGTTTCGCTCAGTGAGCTTTCTATGGTTCGGGTATTTTGCACGCGAGTGTACACAGGCACGGTGACTTCCGCATCGGCATACCAGCTGAAGTCACTAAAGGCATCCTGTAACTTACTGTCGTAGCGAACACCTGCTGCGGCAATAATGCTCATCTGATCTTCCGTTGTTGAAATCACAGACTGTAAATTGCCAGGTAAACCCTCTAACGCTCCTGCCCCTGTTGCGTTCTGTCCAGGCAGGTTAAATCGCGCAACCGGGTCATTTTCGCCGCGAGGTGCCGACTGCAATACCTGATCAAACTGCTCTGCTCCAGGTTGTGCAAATCGAAAGTCTGAGCGAGTAAAGCTGGTCGTAAATACCCGACCACCAAAAGTGACCTGCAACGCGCGCGTCATGTTATAGGCGGCACTCATTGCAATCTCATTTGACTTCGCTTTAAAATCGTTATGCTGTACAGCCCCAAAATTATGTGTCACTGAGCTATCATTCGGGTCGGTAAACCCATTCACATACCAAGTTTCTGTATCTAGGCCTGAGTAAATGGTTGCAGCACTGCCAATATAAATACCCCAGTCATCGTTGATACCTGAGTAGGAAAGTTGTCGGATCGTTGGGTTGCGTACCTTTGCATCCTGGGACAAACTGCCCAACCCACTCAAATCATTGAGCGCTTCGCTGTAATCGATTGATTCGAAACCGAGGCGAATTTCACTAAAAGAGGGATTAGGTGCAGCTACAGCCGTGCCAGTCATCACACAGCACGCCATAATGAGCAATTTTTTCATAAGTTAAACCTTGCGCAGAGAGGGAAGAAAGCAACACAAGGACTGACTCACCACTCCTTGGTTACAGCTTCTTACATTTATGAACAATTTTAAATCAATTGGATTGATAGTCAAGTGGTTAACACACGCCCAATAAAAGGTAAAAAGACGATTAAAAAATAAAAGGTCTCATAAAAATCATGCAGAAAAGACTATTAACTGGGTACGATTTTCTACTAGCCAGACCAAAGTTCGTAAACAAGCCAGTACGTTAGCTGTACCGGCTTGAAGAATCGGGCGCTGATTAAACGGCCTGCTGAATAATCACATCATCCGCTTTTTTAGTGTACTGAGGCATTTTGTGGAAATTCAGATAGCGGTAGGTATCCGCAGCTGTGGCGTTGATCCGCTCTGCGTATTGTTGATACTCCGCCGGGGTTGGCAGCTTACCCAAAATTGCCGCAACCGCAGCAAGCTCTGCCGAAGCCAGGTAAACATTGGCACCGGTCCCTAAACGGTTAGGGAAATTACGTGTAGAGGTCGAAACCACGGTTGCTTTGTCCGCGACCCGAGCCTGGTTACCCATACACAAAGAACATCCCGGCGTTTCAATACGCGCGCCAACACGGCCGTAAATACCGTAATACCCTTCGTCTGTTAGTTGATCTCTGTCCATTTTAGTCGGCGGTGCAACCCAAAGCTGTGTGGGTAACCGGGCACCAAAATTGTCGAGCAGTTTACCTGCGGCCCTGAAGTGACCTATGTTGGTCATGCAAGAACCGATAAACACCTCATCAATTGTTTCACCGCTTACCTCGGACAACAGACGCGCATCATCCGGATCGTTTGGCGCACACAGAATAGGCTCTTTAATTTCAGCCAAATCAATCTCAATAGTGTGCGCATATTCTGCATCGGCATCTGCCACCATCAGCTCAGGTTCCGCCAACCATGCTTCCATCTTGGTGATACGGCGCTCGATGGTACGGACATCACCATACCCCTCAGAAATCATCCACTTCAGCATGACAATATTGGAATTCAGGTACTCTTCAATCGACTCCTGGGATAACTTAACCGTACAACCCGCAGCCGAGCGCTCAGCCGAAGCATCGGACAATTCAAATGCCTGCTCTACGGTCAGGTGCTCAACCCCTTCAATTTCAAGAATACGGCCAGAGAACTCGTTGATCTTGCCTTTCTTTTCGACCGTGAGTAAGCCTTGCTTAATCGCATAGTAGGGGATCGCATGAACCAGGTCGCGTAACGTGATCCCGGGTTGCATCTCACCTTTAAACCTCACCAATACGGATTCTGGCATATCCAGTGGCATCACACCGGTTGCTGCTGCGAATGCCACGGCACCCGATCCGGCCGGGAATGAAATTCCCAATGGGAAGCGGGTATGGGAGTCACCACCTGTCCCCACAGTATCTGGCAGCAACATGCGATTCAGCCATGAGTGGATCACACCATCACCAGGACGCAGCGATACACCACCGCGATTCATGATGAAATCCGGCAGAGTATGGTGGGTATTCACATCAATAGGCTTAGGATAAGCCGAGGTATGACAGAATGACTGCATAGTCAGATCCGCCGAAAAGCCCAGACATGCCAGATCTTTCAATTCATCTCGTGTCATTGGTCCTGTGGTATCCTGCGAGCCCACAGTCGTCATTGTTGGCTCACAATACTGACCGGGGCGTACCCCTGGCATATTGCAGGCTCGACCAACCATTTTCTGCGCCAATGTGAACCCTTTACCTGAGTCCTCGACCAATTTAGGTTTACAGAAAATATCTTCCTGGTGCAATCCCAGCGCATGCCGAGCTTTGTCAGTCAGCCCACGGCCAATGATCAAAGGAATACGGCCACCGGCACGTACTTCATCCAGGATCACCTCTGACTTCAAACTAAATGTGGTGATCACTTCATCGCTACCATGGCGCTTAACGACCCCTTCGTATGGGTAGATATCAATCTGGTCACCCATGTTCAGATCATCAACTGGCAGCTCAATAGGTAAAGCGCCCGAATCTTCCATGGTGTTGAAGAAAATAGGCGCAATCTTGCCACCGAGGCACACACCACCCACTCGCTTATTTGGCACAAACGGAATATCGTCTCCCATAAACCATAGCACAGAGTTAGTTGCTGATTTACGCGAAGAACCAGTTCCAACAACGTCACCGACATAGGCTAGCGGCAAGCCTTTTTGCTTCAGCACTTCTAATTGGGTGACCGGACCAATTTCGCCCGCTCTGTCAGGCGTAATACCATCCCGCTCATTTTTCAGCATAGCCAGCGCATGCAGCGGAATATCGGGTCGTGACCAGGCATCCGGTGCCGGAGATAGATCATCCGTATTGGTTTCGCCCGTCACCTTAAAGACCGTCACAGAGATTTTATCTGCGACTGCTGGCTTTTCCAGGAACCACTCGGCGTTTGCCCAGGATTCAATGACCTGCTTAGCAAATGCATTACCTGCTTTGGCTTTTTCCTCAACATCATAGAAGGCATCGAACATGAGCAAGGTGTGTGATAAGCCTTTCACCGCGATAGGCGCTAATGTTGCGTCGTCCAGCAATTCAATCATCGGCTCAATGTTGTAACCACCCAACATAGTGCCCAGCAGTTCTGCGGCATAAGCTTTAGAGATTAGGGGAGAGGTCGTTTTGCCTTGTGTAACTGCCGCTAAAAAGCCCGCTTTAACGTAGGCTGCATCATCCACACCGGGTGGTACACGATTGATAAACAGATCGACGATGAACTCTTCTTCACCTGCTGGTGGCGTTTTCAATAATTCGATCAGTTCTGCGGTTTGCTGCGCATCCAGCGGTTTGGGAACAATCCCTTGCGCTGCGCGCTCCTCAACATGGTTACGATATTCTTGAAGCACAATTATGCCCTCTTGGTGACGTGAACAGGTAATTAATTTTTAGGGTTAAAAACCCTAAAAAAAATTGCTTATATGTAAAATATGATGATTTATTATAAGGTCTTAGAGTATAGATGAAAATCAAACGGCCACTTTGCCGTCTTATATTGATTATAACCTCTGTGAATACACAGAGTTTAAAACAACGTTTACATGAATGGCTTAAAGCAAGGAAAAGAGACAAAAAGGCCCGGATAATTCCGGGCCAGAGCAGAATAAACAGGGATTAGCGCTTTACTTTAACACGCTCGACAGATTTTACTTTTGCTTCAACACGACGGTTTTCAGCGTGCGCTTGCGCGGAGTCATCGGTATTTTTCAGACGTTCTTCACCGTAACCCACTGTTGTGATGCGCATTTCATCAATGCCTTTCTCGACAAGTTGTTTTGCAACAGCATCGGCACGCTTCTTAGACAACCATTTGTTATAGTCGGCTTTACCCACAGCAGAAGTATGCCCTTCAAGTACCACTGTGGTTTCTGGGTGCTCCTTCAGGAAGCTTACAACAGCTTGAATATCATTAAGATACTGCTGTGATACGCTTGAGTTATTGTTCGGGAAACGTACCAACAGGCTGACAGTCACCTCTTTATCTTCGTACAGAGTACACCCTTGTGCATCAACTGCATCACTCATTGGTGTATTGGCACACTGGTCATCCATGTCATAAATGCCATCTTTGTCCGTATCAACAGGCGCAGCTACAACAGGCTCAGGTTGCGGCGCCGGTGCAGGTTCAACAGGTTTGCTGCTACTCACACCACCAAAGAAGTAGTTAATACCAAGCTTTGCACCCACATCGGTGTAACCCCGGTCAATCCCCTGATAAATAGCCGTTTCAAAGTTAGCAGCAAAGTTGTCGCTGAAGTGATGACGATAACCTGCGCCTACATTGGCAAAGGTATTATTGTCCAACACATCGATCGATTTCAGACCAAATAGTGCATAGAAAGGGCCACCATTAAAGTGGTAAAGGCCATCAATACCAATTCTATCACCGTCTGCAGAGTCGCTACGTAACCCTGATAAATCAAAGTCCATGTCAGCATACTCAAGACGAGCACTCCAATATTTGCTAAAACGATATCCCAGCTCGGCACCCCACCCCATTGAATCATCAACGGTGACGCCAGCTGCATCCCGGCTGTTTTCCCAATCAGCCTTATAGTAGTCACCAAAAACGCCCAAATAAACGCCTTCTTGGTGGTCATCCGCATACGCACTGGTTGCCATCAAAGCTGTTACAACAACGCTTAGCATTCGTAGTTTCATCATCCTTCCCTCTCTAAAATAATAATGCAATCTGATATTTGCAGTAATAATAGTAGATTATGTCTTAATATTTACTTAACACAAAATAGGAATTTTTTGTTAATTTTACATTCAGCTCTGATGACCAAATAGCACCCGATATAACCCCTGCTCCGCAACCAGGCTATGATGGTCTCCAGCCTGGCTCACAACGCCATCATCCAGTACATATATTTGATCCGCCTGACGAATTGCACTCAGTCGATGAGCAATGATGAGAGTCGTCCTGCCTGATAAGAAAGTATTCAAATTACGATGTATTTTGGCCTCAGTTTCCACATCCAGCGCAGACGTGGCTTCATCCAGCACAACCACTTTTGGATCCGCGGCAACCATACGGGCAATAGCCAGGCGTTGCTTTTGTCCGCCCGACAGTCTCACCCCATTACGACCCACCACAGTATCGAGCTGTTGAGGCATGTCAGTGACAGTGTCAGCCAGTTCCGCCACCTTTAACGCATGCCATAACAACTCATCATCACAGGCTTTACCCATGGCCAGATTTTCCCGAATGCTGGCATTAAATAGAATGGGCTGCTGAAGCACAGTCACGACGTGCTCCCGAATGGCATGAAAACCAACCTCTTCGGCAGGCACGTCATTAATCAAAATATCACCGGACTGCTTCTGATATAACCCAAGCAGCAACTGCACAACGGTCGACTTACCACCGCCTGATACCGCAACTAACGCTGTTTTCTTACCGCTGGGCAAGCTCAAAGACACATCATTGAGTACCGGCAAGCCATCTTGATAGGCAAAACTAACATGACGAAAATCGATGCGGATCGTCGGTTGTTTGAATACCTCGCTGTTCGCAGGCTGTTGAGGCTCTGTACTGAATGCCAGCACCTGATTCAGACGCTGAAGCGCAGCGGTCGCGCCATAATAAGCATACTGAATACTCAGGATCTCTTGTACTGGTCCCATCATAAACCACAAGTAACCAAATACGGCGAATATCTGACCTACGGTTAAGTCAGAGAAAACCACCATCAGCATAGCGATGCCACGGAAGACTTCAAATCCCAACAAGAAAACGGTGAAGCTGAGACGATTGACTGCATCTGTTTTCCACTGTGACTGTACAGAGTGGTAACGAAGCGATTTCGCTGCCCCCACAACCGTATCGAAATAACTTTGCTCGCGGCGCATTGCCTTGAGCTGAGCGATGGCGTCTAACGTATCGACCAGTGCACTCTGAAATGCCTCGAATGCATTATTCTGACGCTTCTTCAAATCTTTAACGCGCTTCCCGAATTGCCGGGAAAAATAAATCACAGCAGGATTGAGTGTCAGAATGATCAAGCCCAACAGCCAGTCGATCCATAGCAGCACCACTGCCGTCCCGACTATCGTCAAAATGCCTATCAAGAAACGAGACAAGGTTTGGCTGATAAAGCCATCTAGCGTCTCAATGTCTGTGATACATCGTGAACTGATCGCCGCAGCGCCCTGAGTTTCATATTCCTTGAGCTGCACCTTTGCCAGATGGCCAAGCAGCCTTTCCCGGATCCGATAAGAAATGTCCTTTCCTATGATTGTAAACTGACGTGACTGCGCAACACCCAACACCAATGCCCCCAAGCGCATACACACCACCGCTATCAGGATAGAGACAATATAACCCGTCGCGCCGTGCCACTGAGCAGGCAATATATGATTGAGGGTCTCCACTGCAGCACCAGGGCGTGCCAGTAACACTTCATCCACTAATAAAGGCATCATGAGTGGAATGGGCACGCTCACCAGAGCGGCACAAAAAGCAATCAGATGTGCGTAAATCAAGGGGGTTTTATGTGTCAGGATCTGTCGCTTGATTTCCTGCCAGGTCAATGCCTGGTTGCTCTGCTCACTCATAGCTTACGTTCCACAAAACGTCTGGTAGGCTTGTTCATGTGCCATAGTCGCCGTCCATTGAACAGGATAGGCTTGATAGGTATAGGGAGTCTTCAGCGCAGTTAGCCAGTCAGTAAACTCATCACTCTGAGTGCCTTCATTAAACTGGGCAATAAATCGCTCCACCAAATCATTACGCGGAATAATCGCCGGATTTACAGATTGCATCAGCGCCAGTGCCTCAGCTGCACTGTGTCCGCTAATCCGCTTTCGCCACTTACTCACCCAGCCAGCTAACACTTCAGGTAACGGATAGGTTGGTAGCGGACTGGCGTGTAATGCGTTTGTCAGAGCAGCAAACGTGTTGGTGTAATCCAGTTTATTTTGCTGCATCAGCGATAACAACTCACTCAGTAATGCCTGATCTGAGTCCTCCCAGGTGCCTATCCCAAGCTTTTTAGACCACATCACTTGGTAGCCCTCATTAAAGCTCTCAGCAAACTGGCTTAGAATACTTGAAAAGCACTCCAGCGCCGCGTCTTTATCCTCGATCAACACCATCAAAGACTCCGCCAGACGCCCACAATTCCAGCTGGCAATGTTCGGTTGCTGACCAAAGGCATAGCGTCCTTGACGATCAATAGAGCTAAACACCGTATCGAATGAAAAAGACTCCATCATCGCACAGGGGCCATAGTCAATCGTCTCACCATTTATCAGGGTATTGTCGGTATTCATAACCCCGTGAATGAAACCAACCTGCATCCATTTTAAAATAAGTTCACACTGGCGCTGACATACTTGCGTGAAGAAATCAAAGATACGCGCTTCACCACTGGACGTAATGTCACTATAGTATTCACGGATACATAACTCGACGAGTTTACTCATCGCCGAAACATCCTTATTCATTGCCATCAACTGAAAGGTGCCAACCCGGATATGACTTCGGGCAATGCGACATACAACAGCGCCGGGCTCTGGCGTCTGACGCATCACCTGTTGACCAGTGGACAAGACTGCCAGACAGTGGGTCGTTGGTACACCCAATGCTTGCATTGCATGGCTCATGATGTACTCCCGGATAGCCGGGCCCAGTGCACACAAGCCATCCCCCCCACGCGAGAAGACTGTCGCGCCGGATCCTTTAAGGTGCATATCATAGTTGAGACCATCCGCTGCGGCGATTGACGCAATTAAGTGTGCTCGTCCATCACCAAGTTGCGGGTTAAAATGACCAAACTGATGGCCGCAATACGCCATTGCAACTGGCTGAATGCGCCCGACTTGAGATACACCTGCAAGGTAGTCACGCAATGCTTGCTGATCGATCTCAAAGCCTAATTCAGTTAACAATGGCTGATTGGTAAGTAGTAATTGAGCCTGCTCAAACTGATAAGGCTGCTGTGGGACCAGATAAGTCTCTCCCAACTCGGTGTAGCGGGTAAAAAACTGGCTCATGATGTTACTCCTAGCACGTTGTCACCCACACTATAAGCGACAAGCTGACTTAATTTTTGCAATGAATAACCACTTTGTCCACGTAACTCATTGAAGAAGGCTTGTGCAGAGCGCAGTGATTTCTGACTATGCAGACCACCTGAGATCACCTCATGAGCGCGCAGATAGGCTTCTACATCCCGGCTCAGAATAAACGTGTCTTTACCGACAGCTCTCAGTGCATAAGGGCCGGTATTGCCCCCTAATCGACTTCCTTGTTTTTTGAGTAACAGCCATAGTTCAATGATGTTGTCCTCCGGCCAATTGGCAACAAGCTTACTGAAAGTGCCATGCTCTAGTGCCAATTCATGGATCATCAGACAGTTATGGGCAATGCTTTGTACTTTTTTATAGTTACGTACAATACGCTCGTCCTGAGCGCGCTGTTCAAACATCTCAGGCGACATATAAAGTAACTTCTCAACAGAAAAATCCCAGAACACGTCACGAAAACCTGGCCACTTGGCATTAATCACTGACCAATAAAAACCACTTTGAAATATTTTACGAGTAAACTCTTCCAGCCAGACATCATCGGGAAGCATGGCAAGTTGCGTTTTTGATACTGGTTCACTGAGTAATGATTCCAGTGTGTCCTTCGAACCTTTTCGCGCGCACGCTCGTTCATAAATATCTAAAAAACTCTCCACAGCTTAGCCTTTTAATTTTGATCAATGGGATAGACGCTTTTGTTGGTCGATTCGTTTTATTCAACAATAAGCGCTATAGTTTTGTTTAGCCCGGTTTTCAGAGCGTTGTCAGTGAAATACATTATTTTTGCTTTATTCTATAGTTTTACGTTAAGTGCTGAAACAGTGCATATTACAACTGGTCAATGGCCTCCATACGTAGACCGGCATCGTGAGGATCAAGGGTGTACCGCTCAGCTTATCCGAGATGCCTTTGCTTTGCACGGGATCCGTGTTCGGTTTGTATTTATGCCCTGGCAGCGCGCATATGAAGAGGGAAAAAAAGCAGAGTTTATTGGTAGTGCTTATTGGTATTACAATGAAAAAAGAGCAACTGAGTACCTGTATACGTCATACCCGCTCACCTCTGAAGTTTCCCACTTTTATCACCTGGATAGTATACCGTTTAAATTTAACTCCTATGCCGACCTCAAGCCATACAGATTACTTCTCAATAAAGGTTTAACGTATCCAAAAACACTATGGCAGGCGATCAAAGAATATGAAATTGAAGTGATGGAGGCGACCTACACCACCAAAAATTTGCAATTCCTGCTGCGTCAACGCGCGGATATTGCCGTTCTGGATGAACAAACTGAGAGAGAGTATGCAAAAGCCCTGTCTAACTCTGAGGTAAAACGCCTGGTACGGCAGCCTAAACCAGCTTTTGTTAATCAGGGGTTTTTACTGATAAACCAACATAACAAAAAATATGTGGCACTCTTCAATAACGCACTCCAGCAGCTTACCTCAAACAAGCTTTATCTGACGCAGTATCAAGCCAATTGCTCTTCGATTAGTACCCAGTGATTGTTCTTTATACACAAAGACCTATCTTTAAAAAGCACTTGATCAGGTACCTGATCATGACTACCAGGTGGAAGTACGATTCAAAGTCATCGTATAGCCTGTTAGTAGTTCCCGCATCAAGTGCGGGATGACGGGGGATCGGCTTTGTGACCGGAAAGTTATACAACTTTTTTAAATCGTACATAGCAAAAAGCCCGCTGCATTTCTGCAACGGGTTTGACGTACATGGAAGTACGAATGTCGATGAAATTCATGGATGAATGTCTTTCATCGACCTTTTATTAGGAGCTTGGCAATGTCCTGCTTTCACATGGGTGAATTGTGACCGAAGCACCGCTTCGCAGCGCAATGAACGCGAGGTATGGACGCCGATAACACGCGTTACGCGCCGGGAGCCCTCCACAAGGAAGTGTGTCCAAAGGTTGCTAGATACCAACTTCATGGATGAATAGACAACGCTACTCTATCTACAGCTTCATCGACGCTTTTTAAAATTTCAAACGCAAAAAAGCCCGACTCTTTCGAATCGGGCTTTCTTTTATTAGGCCCTGGCGATGTCCTACTTTCACATGGGAAACCCCACACTATCATCGGCGCTATTTCGTTTCACTACTGAGTTCGGCATGGGGTCAGGTGGTTCCAAAATGCTATGTTCACCAGGAAATTCTGTGTGCAAGATGTTTATCAACATCTCACTAAAATCTGGAAAAGCGTATTAAATTCTTATCGTCTACTTTATTTCTTAACTTCTAACAAACAAAACCACTTTGGCGTTGTATGGTTAAGCCTCACGGGTAATTAGTACGAGTTAGCTCAATGGCTCACACCACTTCCACATCTCGCCTATCAACGTTGTAGTCTTCAACGGCCCTTCAGTTAACTTATAGTTAAAGTGAGAACTCATCTCGAGGCTCGCTTCCCGCTTAGATGCTTTCAGCGGTTATCGATTCCGAACGTAGCTACCGGGCAATGCCATTGGCATGACAACCCGAACACCAGCGGTTCGTCCACTCCGGTCCTCTCGTACTAGGAGCAGCCCCTCTCAATTCTCAAACGCCCACGGCAGATAGGGACCGAACTGTCTCACGACGTTCTAAACCCAGCTCGCGTACCACTTTAAATGGCGAACAGCCATACCCTTGGGACCGACTTCAGCCCCAGGATGTGATGAGCCGACATCGAGGTGCCAAACACCGCCGTCGATATGAACTCTTGGGCGGTATCAGCCTGTTATCCCCGGAGTACCTTTTATCCGTTGAGCGATGGCCCTTCCATTCAGAACCACCGGATCACTATGACCTACTTTCGTACCTGCTCGACGTGTCTGTCTCGCAGTTAAGCTGGCTTCTACCATTACACTAACCGTACGATGTCCGACCGTACTTAGCCAACCTTCGTGCTCCTCCGTTACTCTTTGGGAGGAGACCGCCCCAGTCAAACTACCCACCAGGCACTGTCCTCAATCCCGATCAGGGACCTAAGTTAGAACATCAACACTACAAGGGTGGTATTTCAAGGACGGCTCCACGCAATCTAGCGACTGCGCTTCAAAGCCTCCCACCTATCCTACACATGTAGGGTCAATGTTCAGTGCCAAGCTGTAGTAAAGGTTCACGGGGTCTTTCCGTCTAGCCGCGGGTACACAGCATCTTCACTGCGATTTCAATTTCACTGAGTCTCGGGTGGAGACAGCGTGGCCATGGTTACACCATTCGTGCAGGTCGGAACTTACCCGACAAGGAATTTCGCTACCTTAGGACCGTTATAGTTACGGCCGCCGTTTACCGGGGCTTCGATCAAGAGCTTCGCCTAAGCTAACCCCATCAATTAACCTTCCGGCACCGGGCAGGTGTCACACCGTATACGTCATCTTACGATTTTGCACAGTGCTGTGTTTTTAATAAACAGTCCCAGCCACCTGGTCACTGCGGCTCTCGCCTGCTTACGACGCGAAGTCTTCACAAGTAAGAGCGTACCTTCTCCCGAAGTTACGGTACAATTTTGCCTAGTTCCTTCACCCGAGTTCTCTCAAGCGCCTTAGTATTCTCTACCTGACCACCTGTGTCGGTTTAGGGTACGATTCGATATAAACTGAAGCTTAGAGGCTTTTCCTGGAAGTAGGGCATCAACAACTTCACCACCGTAGTGGCTCGTCTCGACTCTCAGCCTTAGCGACCCGGATTTTCCTAAGTCACCAGCCTACAGCCTTTCACATGGACAACCAACGCCATGCTTGCCTAGCCTGCTCCGTCCCCCCATCGCATTTATACCAAGTACGGGAATATTAACCCGTTTCCCATCGACTACGCTCTTCAGCCTCGCCTTAGGGGTCGACTCACCCTACCCTGATTAACATGGGATAGGAACCCTTGGTCTTCCGGCGTGCGGGTTTTTCACCCGCATTATCGTTACTCATGTCAGCATTCGCACTTCTGATATGTCCAGCATGCCTCCCGGCACACCTTCAGCCACTTACAGAACGCTCCCCTACCCCGCGAACTAAGTTCGCAGCCGTAGCTTCGGTGGTATGTTTAGCCCCGTTACATCTTCCGCGCAGGCCGACTCGACTAGTGAGCTATTACGCTTTCTTTAAAGGATGGCTGCTTCTAAGCCAACCTCCTAGCTGTTTTAGCCTTCCCACATCGTTTCCCACTTAACATACACTTTGGGACCTTAGCTGACGGTCTGGGTTGTTTCCCTCTCCACGATGGACGTTAGCACCCACCGTGTGTCTCCCGGATAGTACTTTACGGTATTCGGAGTTTGCAAAGGGTTGGTAAGTCGGGATGACCCCCTAGCCTTAACAGTGCTCTACCCCCGTAAGTATTCGTCCGAGGCTCTACCTAAATAGATTTCGGGGAGAACCAGCTATCTCCCGGTTTGATTAGCCTTTCACTCCTAGCCACAGGTCATCCCCTAACTTTTCAACGTTAGTGGGTTCGGTCCTCCAGTCAGTGTTACCTGACCTTCAACCTGCCCATGGCTAGATCACCGGGTTTCGGGTCTATACCCTGCAACTTAAGCGCCCAGTTAAGACTCGCTTTCGCTACGGCTCCCCTAAATGGTTAACCTTGCTACAGAATATAAGTCGCTGACCCATTATACAAAAGGTACGCAGTCACCCTCGAGGGGCTCCTACTGCTTGTACGTACACGGTTTCAGGTTCTATTTCACTCCCCTCACAGGGGTTCTTTTCGCCTTTCCCTCACGGTACTGGTTCACTATCGGTCAGTTGGGAGTATTTAGCCTTGGAGGATGGTCCCCCCATATTCAGTCAAAGTTTCACGTGCTCCGACCTACTCGATTTCACTTTAAATAAGTTGTCGTGTACGGGACTGTCACCCTGTATCGTCATACTTTCCAGAATGTTCCACTAACTACATTAAAGCTTAAGGGCTAATCCGATTTCGCTCGCCGCTACTTTCGGAATCTCGGTTGATTTCTTTTCCTACGGGTACTTAGATGTTTCAGTTCTCCGCGTTCGCTTCATACAGCTATGTATTCACTGCATGATGACCCAAAGGGCCGGGTTTCCCCATTCGGAAATCCTAGTCTCAAGCGCCTCTTACTGGCTCAACTAGGCTTATCGCAAGTTAGTACGTCCTTCATCGCCTCCAACTGCCAAGGCATCCACCGTGTACGCTTAGTCACTTAACCATACAACCCAAAATAGTTTTGAATTGTAGTGTCAAAGACAGTTTTAACTTCGCCAGAAGTTAAGTAATACTAAAGTAGACGCTAATAAATTCTTTCGAATTTATCGGCATTTTTCTTTCGAAAACTCTATAGAACAACAATTTTCATTGTCATTCCGAGAATTTAATATCAGCTTTCCAAATTTTTAAAGAGCAAGAGAATTACTTCTCAGAGTTAAAAACTCTCAGAGTACCAAGTCGTTGGTAAGAGTGTTTATCTATGAGGAGTAGGTAGTAAAGTGGTGGAGCTAAGCAGGATCGAACTGCTGACCTCCTGCGTGCAAGGCAGGCGCTCTCCCAGCTGAGCTATAGCCCCACATTACTAGGAATAACATTGTTCTGAACCGAGCTTCTTTTCGAGGCAAGGCATTAAGTGAGGACGTTTAGTAGTTTCTAAACGACGAGCTTAATAACGCAGCATCGGGAAGAAGTGGTGGGTCTGAGTAGACTTGAACTACCGACCTCACGCTTATCAGGCGTGCGCTCTAACCAGCTGAGCTACAGACCCAAACAATGTTTGTGTTCTCTAATTCTAATCAACAATCATCTGTGTGGACACTTCGAACAAATTAGTTCTAAGTCGATAAGGAGGTGATCCAGCCCCAGGTTCCCCTAGGGCTACCTTGTTACGACTTCACCCCAGTCATGAATCACTCCGTGGTGAACGCCCTCCCGAAGGTTAAGCTATCCACTTCTGGAGCAACCCACTCCCATGGTGTGACGGGCGGTGTGTACAAGGCCCGGGAACGTATTCACCGCGGCATTCTGATCCGCGATTACTAGCGATTCCGACTTCATGGAGTCGAGTTGCAGACTCCAATCCGGACTACGACATACTTTAAGTGATTCGCTTACTATCGCTAGTTCGCAGCACTCTGTATATGCCATTGTAGCACGTGTGTAGCCCTACACGTAAGGGCCATGATGACTTGACGTCGTCCCCACCTTCCTCCGGTTTATCACCGGCAGTCTCCTTAGAGTTCCCGACCGAATCGCTGGCAACTAAGGATAAGGGTTGCGCTCGTTGCGGGACTTAACCCAACATCTCACAACACGAGCTGACGACAGCCATGCAGCACCTGTATCAGAGTTCCCGAAGGCACCAAACCATCTCTGGTAAGTTCTCTGTATGTCAAGTGTAGGTAAGGTTCTTCGCGTTGCATCGAATTAAACCACATGCTCCACCGCTTGTGCGGGCCCCCGTCAATTCATTTGAGTTTTAACCTTGCGGCCGTACTCCCCAGGCGGTCTACTTAATGCGTTAGCTTTGGAAAAGTTGTCCGAAGACCCCAGCTCCTAGTAGACATCGTTTACGGCGTGGACTACCAGGGTATCTAATCCTGTTTGCTCCCCACGCTTTCGTACATGAGCGTCAGTGTTGACCCAGGTGGCTGCCTTCGCCATCGGTATTCCTTCAGATCTCTACGCATTTCACCGCTACACCTGAAATTCTACCACCCTCTATCACACTCTAGTTTACCAGTTCGAAATGCAGTTCCCAGGTTAAGCCCGGGGCTTTCACATCTCGCTTAACAAACCGCCTGCGTACGCTTTACGCCCAGTAATTCCGATTAACGCTCGCACCCTCCGTATTACCGCGGCTGCTGGCACGGAGTTAGCCGGTGCTTCTTCTGTCAGTAACGTCACAGCTAGCAGGTATTAACTACTAACCTTTCCTCCTGACTGAAAGTGCTTTACAACCCGAAGGCCTTCTTCACACACGCGGCATGGCTGCATCAGGCTTGCGCCCATTGTGCAATATTCCCCACTGCTGCCTCCCGTAGGAGTCTGGACCGTGTCTCAGTTCCAGTGTGGCTGATCATCCTCTCAAACCAGCTAGGGATCGTCGCCTTGGTAAGCCGTTACCTTACCAACTAGCTAATCCCACTTGGGCCAATCTAAAGGCGAGAGCCGAAGCCCCCTTTGGTCCGTAGACATTATGCGGTATTAGCCATCGTTTCCAATGGTTGTCCCCCACCTAAAGGCATGTTCCCAAGCATTACTCACCCGTCCGCCGCTCGTCATCTTCTAGCAAGCTAGAAATGTTACCGCTCGACTTGCATGTGTTAGGCCTGCCGCCAGCGTTCAATCTGAGCCATGATCAAACTCTTCAATTAAAAGTTTTTTGAATCCGAAGATTCGTGCTCAATGAATTCTGATTTTGTCTGTTTCTACTTTTAAAAAAGTAAAATCAAAACGAATTGACTATGTTAGTCACTCATAAGAAATTGAGACTCTAAATTTTTGTGCGTCATTCAGTAAACTGAAATTCGCTGTTAGAACTCAATCTGTACGAGTGCCCACACAGATGATTGCTTCATATTTTTAAAGAACAGTGCGATAACTCGTTATCGCTGCGCTGTTAGCGCTGAGGGTTGTGCATTCTAATCACTTCCCACTTTATGTCAACACTTAATTTTGAAAAGTTTCAGAATCAAGCTTTATTTGACTCCCAACTCGCTGGCTCGTTGCTTTTCAGCGTTGTGCCCCGTGTCGGTGGAAGCGCATTATAGGGAAATCGAAACCCAGCGCAACCCCTTTTTTGAAGAAAAGTGAGAAAAACAGCGCGTTCGGACACAAATTACACTAAACGCACATTTTTAGACCTTTTATGTACAAAAAGAGCGCTTAATCGCGCTCAATTTTCAATATCCAACCAGCTTTTTCCTGATACCCAGCTTCTAACTCTAATTCGCTGCGCATTAATGGGTGCTCATGCAGCCACTCATCCGGTAAAGTCAGGGTAAGCGTTTCAGGTTCAGTCGCTGTGATGTATAGATCTGGCAAAACATCATCCTGACGGCGCATAGACAGAATAACAGCAACCCGGAAGATCCTGACAAGTAATTCAACGAATCCCTGATGATGACCAAACTGGATAAAGGTATCTTCTTCCACGTCGAGCCGGTGGTTACCCACTAAAGTTACCACCATTTGCTTTTGTACTCGGGAATAACCAGGCATGCCGGTGTGTTTTAAAATGTAGGCGCTGTGCAAATGATAAGACTTGTAGTCAATGACCAGACCAATCTCATGCATGGATGCAGCAGCATGCAATAAACTACAGGCACTTTGAAAATCAAACTGCATTGGTGCTTTCAACTGCTGTAGAAAGATTTTGCAGATATCAAACACACGTGTCGCCTGCCCAGTATCAACATGATATCGAGACATAAAGCCATCGAGTGTGCGTTTGCGAATATCAGCCTGATTGAGCTGATCAATCATGCTATATAGAATGCCTTCACGCAAAGCACCGCCAGCAAGACCCATTTGCTCAATCTGTAGTGCTTCAAACAATGCTATCAAAATTGCCAGACCAGAAACAAAGACCAAACGGCGTTCTTCACTCAGTCCGGGCAACTCAAGTTGCTCTATACTTTCGAACTGAATGGCTTGCGCACGAATTGCCTGGAGCTTATCCAGCGTCAGCATCTCATCCAGGCCTAGTGCCGCAAAAATTTCCTGAATGGCCTGAACAGTCCCGGATGCGCCAATTGCAAGCTCCCAGCCAGACGATTTATATTGCGCAGCATACGGGGCAACCACCTCGTGCGCTGCTGACGTTGCAGCGGAGAAGTTGGCCTCACTCAGTGCACCATCTGAGAAATAACGCTCTAAATAGGTGACACATCCCATATTCAGGCTGTGGTACAGCTGTGCTTCAAAGCCCTGACCAATGACAATTTCGGTGCTCGCGCCACCGATATCAACAACAAGCTGTCGGCCCTGGCAGGCTGAGGTATGTGCGACGCCCTTGTATATAGACAGGGCCTCTTCTTCGCCACTGATAATAGAAATAGGGTGACCCAGAATTTGCTCGGCCTGATGCTTAAACACATCAGCGTTAGTTGCCAAGCGCAAGGTTGCTGTGGCCACAATACGTATATTGTTAGCCGGGATATCCTGAAGTCGTTCAGCGAACAAGGATAAACATTCCCAACCTCGCTGCATCGCTTCTTCACTCAGCAAATTTTGCTCATCCAAGCCAGCTGCCAGCCGCACTTTACGTTTGACCCGACCAATTGTATGCACGCCACCGGCCATATGTTTTGCGATTAACATATGGAAGCTGTTTGATCCTAAATCAATCACCGCATACACATTTTCATGTGGAGATCTCTGAACCACGCTTACTAACCTCTATCTACCTCTACCAAAACGCCCAATTAATTTCGCGGGCGCGATTTTTGGTAACTACCTTGTCGACGGTTATTACCACTGCGATTACCGCGCTGACCGGATGTATTTCTGCGCCTTTGTTGTCTGGCTGGCGCTTTAATATCATCTAGCAGAGCTGACTTATCGTAGTGTGAAACCGGAATTGCATGGTCAATGTATTCTTCAATCTCATGTAAGTTATATGCATATTGCTCACAGGCAAAACTTATTGCATGCCCTGACGCACCTGCTCGGCCAGTACGGCCAATGCGATGCACATAATCTTCACAGTCATCTGGCAAATCAAAATTGAGTACATGACTCACTTCAGGAATGTGCAAACCTCGTGCTGCAACATCGGTTGCAACCAACAGGTCCAATTCACCCTTAGTGAATTTAGACAAAATCGACAAACGCTTTTTCTGATTGACATCACCGGTTAACAGTCCAACCCGATGCCCATCATTTTTTAGCCATTCATACACGTTTTCACAACTGTGTTTAGTATTGGCAAATACAATGGCCTTATCTGGCCACTCTTCCTCAATCAAGGTAAGGAGTAAAGGAATTTTGTCCTCTTGCGAGGGATGGAACAACTCTTCTTTGATCCGTTTGCCTGTTTTAACATCCGGTTCAATTTGCACATGGATAGGGTTGTGCATATGTTCAAAAGCTAACTCCTGAACACGGTAAGACAGAGTTGCAGAAAACAGCAGATTCAGACGCTGTTGCGTATCCGGCATGCGATTGAACAGATAACGAATATCTTTGATGAAGCCCAAATCGAACATTCGGTCTGCTTCATCTAATACAACAACTTCAATATTATTAAGGTTATAGGCACCTTGTTTATAGAAATCGATCAGGCGTCCGGTCGTACCAATGAGGATATCCACCCCTTTTTCTAGTTGTGACCGTTGTTTTTCGTATTCTTCGCCACCATATACTAAACCAAGCTTTAACCCACACGCCGGCGCCATGATTTGTGCGTCTTTATGGATTTGGATCGCGAGCTCTCGTGTCGGTGCCATAATCAACGCACGTGGCTGACCGGCAACCTGGGCGTCAGATTGGCTTTGCATCAGCCTGTGACAAGTTGCAGTTAAAAACGCCAGCGTTTTACCTGTACCTGTCTGAGCCTGACCGGCAATGTCTCTGCCCTCACTAATGTAGGGCATGCACTTTGCTTGGATTGGCGTACAGTATTCGAAGCCACTCGCTGTCAAACCGGCGACCACTTCCGGCGCTAAAGCAAAGTCGATAAATTTTTTTATTGGTCAAATGTGTCTTAGTCATAGCGATTAAGCATAACGTTTAAACTTGCAATAAGAAACAAGAGTGTTTAAATACGCATTAAATAATTGACCTAATTCTAACGGAGAGCGCAATGAGCGACAAAATTATTCAATTAACTGATGACAGCTTCGAAGCAGACGTGCTTAAGTCGGATACCCCTGTACTGGTAGATTTCTGGGCTGAATGGTGTGGTCCATGTAAAATGATTGCACCTATCCTGGACGAAATTGCAGACGAGTTCGAAGGTCGCGCAACTGTAGCTAAGCTCAACATCGATCAAAACTCACTAACACCACCTAAATTTGGTATCCGTGGTATTCCAACTCTGCTGCTATTCAAAGACGGTGCAGTTGCAGCCACTAAAGTTGGTGCGTTGTCTAAAACACAACTGATCGAGTTCCTTGAGAACAACATCTAACTAAACACTTAATTACCAGCATCAGCTTACGCTGGTCGCTGAATAAGTCACAGTCTGAATGTAACAGGTGGTGCTGTGTTGGCACTGCCTGATTAAATTTGTATAAAGACTGGACGACTGCTCCCCTAGCTGCTAACTTATAGAGCCACTAACCTTAAGCAATTTCAATTCAATCCCTCGTACCACGAGAGAACAACTTTTAAATAAAGAACCCACCAATATGCATTTACGCGAACTGAAAGACAAGTCAATCAATGAGCTTGTAAAACTTGCCGAGTCTATGGGACTCGAAAACGTCGCCCGTCTGAGAAAACAAGACATCATCTTCGCCATCTTGAAAGCGCACGCAAAAAGCGGCGAAAACATTTATGGTGGCGGCGTGCTGGAAATTCTTCAGGATGGCTTCGGCTTTTTACGCTCATCGGAAGCCTCCTACCTAGCAGGTCCGGATGACATTTATGTTTCGCCCAGCCAGATCAGACGCTTTAGCCTACGTACCGGTGACAGTATCAGCGGTCTGATCCGCCCACCTAAAGATGGTGAGCGCTACTTCGCACTGTTGAAAGTGAATGAAGTTAACTTTGATAAGCCGGAAAACTCCAGAACGAAAATCCTGTTCGAAAACTTGACGCCTATTCACGCCAACGAGCGTATGGTGATGGAACGCGGTAACGGCAGTACAGAAGACATCACTGCCCGAGTTCTGGACCTGGCTTCTCCTATCGGTAAAGGCCAGCGTGCATTGATTGTTGCACCACCTAAAGCTGGTAAAACCATGCTGCTACAGAATATTGCGCAGTCTATTTCTTACAACAACCCAGACGCAACGCTCATGGTACTACTGATTGACGAGCGTCCGGAAGAAGTAACAGAAATGCAGCGCCTGGTGCAAGGTGAAGTAGTTGCCTCTACCTTTGATGAACCAGCAAGCCGCCACGTACAGGTTGCAGAAATGGTCATTGAAAAGGCGAAACGCTTAGTAGAGCACAAGAAAGACGTCATCATCCTGCTGGACTCAATCACTCGTCTAGCACGTGCCTACAACACTGTAATTCCATCTTCAGGTAAAGTCCTGACAGGTGGTGTTGATGCCAACGCACTACACAAACCAAAACGCTTTTTCGGTGCTGCACGTAACGTAGAAGAAGGCGGCAGTCTGACCATTATTGCCACAGCCCTAATCGACACGGGCTCTAAGATGGATGAAGTCATTTACGAAGAGTTTAAAGGCACCGGTAATATGGAACTGCACTTAAACCGTAAGATTGCTGAAAAGCGCGTCTTCCCGGCGATCGACTTTAACCGTTCAGGTACTCGTCGTGAAGAACTGCTCACTAAGCCAGATGAGCTTCAGAAAATGTGGATTCTACGCAAAATTGTCCATGAGATGAGCGAAATCGATGCAATGGAGTTCCTGATCGATAAGCTGTCGATGTGCAAAACCAACAACGAGTTCTTTGACTCAATGAAGCGTAAGTAACCCATCGCTTAAGAAAAAGCCTGCTGATGCAGGCTTTTTTTATGCCATGATAGCTTGGAACTCTCTGATTGGTGTTCTATATATTAGGAAGTGTGCAAAACACTTGTTTGTATCTCAGGGAAGGCCACCTCCCCCAAGCACTCGGCTCACAACCTGGGCCCGCATTGCATTACAGCTCGTGTTATTTAGTAAGCCTGATAAGGAAGAACACATCCATGCGTTTAATAGCCAGTGCCATGGCCGTGACTACGGTGAACATAGCCGCCGTGCTGATCTGTACAGCCATATTCTCCCTCCCTCTGACAGCCACCGCTTCACTCATTGCTATGATGCTGGTTTCATCTGTTCTGATCACACTCTGGGTAGATAAGAAACAAGAAAAAGGGGCTTACTTGCAAAGTTTTGTCAGTGCGCTGCATCACCAGGACACGATTGATCTAACCTTTCGTTTCGACGAAAAAGATAAATCACTGCCCAAAGCTTGCCTGGCTATAAACGCCAGTATGGCAATGATGGAGCACATCATTGGTGAGGTCTATGCCTCTTCATCACGGCTGACCCCTATGGCCGATAGCCTGCGTGATACCTATGCCTCCATGACACAAAAGGCGACCATCCAACATGCCCATGGAGAAGACTTGGCCACGGCCATCAACCATATGTTAACGGTGTCAAGAGAGCTGGATGACAGTCTAGAAAAAATCTACAGCTCCGTCGAAAACGCCACTCAGGCGGTAAAAAAAACCCGTGTGGATACCGACAAGAGCCAGCAAAGCCTGATGACGCTGGCAAGCAATATTCAGACGACCAGCGAACAAATAGCCACATTAAAAACAGACAGCGATGCCATTAGTTCTGTGATTGATGTGATCAATGCCATTGCCGATCAAACCAACTTGCTAGCCCTGAATGCCGCCATTGAGGCCGCAAGAGCGGGTGAACAAGGTCGGGGATTCGCCGTGGTAGCCGATGAAGTACGCAGTCTTGCAGCACGCACCAGTCAGTCTACACAAGAAGTGCGCAACATGGTCAATAAAATCCAGGCCGGTACAGACAGTGCACACGCCCTGATGTTAACTGCGCTGGAAGAAACCGATAAAACGGTCGGTCTATCAGAAGCCTCAACAAAAGAGGTCGATCAGATAGAGCGGGCTATGATAGACATTAATGCTATGTCGCACAGTATTCACGACCAGGTAAGCCAACAGAAAACTGTCTCTGATGAAGCGCAATCCAGCATAGAATCTATGGTTGAACTCAATTCAGATGCACTGTCTGCGTCAAAGATTCAGGCAGTGTCGAGTACTGATCTGATCAATCTGGCTGCATGTATTCATGAGAAGTTGTCTATGTTTACGGCAGAGCGACCACATCCAGATATGTCTCATAGAACCGATACCAGCCGCTATAATAGTGATGCCGATACGAATGCAGTCTCAAAGAAACCCCACAGCCCCCAGGCTGATGAACATAGTAAATTAGGAGACATCGAGCTGTTCTGAGTAACTGCACACTTTGAGTTCATCACACAGGATCAGAAACAAATCCTGATAAAGCGCCGTTTGTTCCTGCTTCAGCGCCGCTTCAAACTGTGAGGCAATATCTGCTATATGCACAAACTCAAACATACTCGCTGCCCCATTTAATTTATGACAGTGATGCTGTAATGCCTGCCAGTCCTGATCCTGCCACAGATCGATTAACTTGTACCTTTCCTGCTCCAGAGTCTGTGCAAAACTCTGTTTGAGATCGCTCATATCTATCGACAAGTCCAGTGCCTGGGCCGCATTAGTGCGATGCAAGGACTGAGCAAGCGTTTGATATAGGAGATCGCTGTTAATCGGTTTACTAAGATGGCCACTGAACCCCTGAGCCAGATAGCCTTTAATTTCGTGCTCCATCACGTTTGCCGTCAGTGCATAAACCTCACCTTCAAAGCCTGCCTGTCGTAATAGTTGTAACGCTTCCAGACCATCCATTTCTGGCATCTGAATGTCCATCAGCACCACATCGGGATACGCGCTGAGACAGCGCTCTACAGCTTGCCTGCCGTTACTAACGGCATCGACTTCCAGACCCATTTTTTCCAGCACACGAGTGATAAGCACTCGGTTGTCATCATGATCTTCCGCCAGTAATACCGTGCCGGACAAACGTGAATCGGGGAGTTGGGAGGGAGTGGACTGCGCCTCATTAAGGCGCTCGGTTCCTTTGGTATGACTCAGGCGGGCACAGGGGACAACCAGCTTAAACTGGCTCCCTTTCTCGACTTCACTGTACACTGAAATCTCACCCCCCATCATCTTGGCCAAATGTTGTGACAGACTAAGCCCTAACCCAGAGCCGCCAAATCGACGCGTGATACTATTATCTCCCTGTTGGAAGCACTCAAATATCCTGGCCACCTGAGATGGCGACATCCCAATGCCACTGTCCTGAACAATAAACGTGAGGCCATCGTCATACCGGCGGATAATCAGCTCTACCTGCCCATGCTGCGTAAACTTAACCGCATTGCTGAGTAAATTAATTAAGATCTGTTTCAGACGCACATAATCGAGCCGAACCAAATAGGGCACTGGCAAATCATTTTCCACTAACAAAGCAAGTGACTTTTCTATGCAGGGGCGCTGGAACATATCGCAGACATCAGCCAGTAAATTCTCTATGGTAAATTCGGTGTACTCCAGTTCTAGTCGCTGCGCCTCTATTTTACTCAGGTCCAGTACATCGCTGATGAGGTCTTTGAGATGATTGCCCTGTCGTGTCACAACAGCCAGTGACGACATAAGGTGGGCGTCGTGCGTGTAATCCTGCTGCAAGCTTTCGGCATGACCCAAAATTGCAGTCAGCGGCGTGCGAATTTCATGGCTGATATTGGCTAAAAACTGACTTTTTACCTGATTGGCATTACGCAGCTCATCGGCGCTTTGCTGTAACTGTGCCGTTCGCTGCGCAACTTTTTTACTGAGTTCAATCTTTGCCCGTCGCTCGGTCGCGCGATGATAAAAAGCAAACACGGAGATCAGCGCCAGACATAAGATCAGCCCGCTCATCCACAGTAGTTGATTACGTTGTTCGTCCTGCAGTTGTTGCAGCTCCTGCGCTTGCTTCATTTTCGCAAACTCCTGACTTAACTGACTTTCTTCAAACTGACTTTGGTATTTATTGAGGCGCGTAATGAGCCCCTCATTCAGCAACGAGAATTGCAAGTCCCGATAATAATCAAGTGTTTCAGCCGCAGACTGCATCTTACCTGTTGCCGCCTGAACCAGCGCCAGTAAATGTAAAAACTCACGCTCCCTGAGCCTATCTCCCAGCTTTCGTGTCAGCATTAGTCCGTGATCAATACTGGCTTCCGCACCGGCGATATCATCACGCATCAGCTGCAACCTTGCCATCGGATGCAAGGCATGCATTACCCCAGCCTGATTATCGGCTTTTTCAGCGTAGTACATGGCAAAATTGACCTCCTGCTCCGCTGCGGTGTAATCGCGGATCAACAGGCTCAGTTTCGCCATGTTGACATATTCAAACGCCAAGTGACGTGTATCATTAATACTGTGATAGTAATCAACCGCTGCTTTCACAGCTTCTCGGGCCAGCTCTGGGCGATTTGACTCGGTATAAATAACGCCCAGGTTACCCTGTACCAACGCCACACCATAATGATCTTCAAGCCCCTCAAATAACGTCTTTGCACGCTTGAGTAGCTCTTCTGCTTTGTCATAGCGAAACTGACGAATATAAACGCCAGCAAGATTCAGCAACATGTCTGCCCTGTCCTGCTCATTACCATACTGTTCATACAACATGTATGCGGCCAGGTACTGCTCCAGAGAGGCTTCTAAGTCATGGATCTGGATAAATGACATACCCAGATTATTGTGAATGTCTGCGCGCTCAATGGGATTATTTCTTTGTTCTGCAACGGCGAGCGCCTGCTGATAATCGACCACAGATGCAGCATAATCTCCCTGATAAAACGCACTGATCCCCTGCATTTTAAGCGCATAATACAAACTGTCAGACAATCCCTCATCGCGACTAAAAGACTCCAGTTGCTCAAAATAACGGATCGCCATCTCATAGCGCGTGCTTTCCAGTGCAATTTTACCTATGGCCTTAAGGGTCGCTGCACGGTGTTGCGGACTTAATTCAGTGACCTGCAGCAAGCGTTCAGCACTAAGCACCTGCTCCTGCCAGTTGGACAGGTCTGATAATGCCTCAATTTGTGATGTAATCGCAGGTTTGGCGGCAGATGTCTCAGCATGGCCTTGCGCCGACCAGATCCCCACCAGTAACACAGTGGTCACAGCCCACTTTAACCCCTTTGTCATCCCTGTCTGCCCCGTATTACTTGCAATAGACGTGTCAAAAAATAAGAATTGAACAAAGAAGATACACTATGTTTACAGGCGGAACAATGTTGAACCCCCTCCTTGATGCCACTTTTAGAATAATCACCCGTGAGCGTGCGACCCAACTGCATCGACTGGCCGCAGCGCTGGATGCTGATTTTGGATTGCCGAAACTAGATAATGATCCAGACAAGGACCTTTTTAAACGCAATTTTCTGTTGATGAACGCACTGTATCAGCTGCAACAAGAGATGGCGGAGCAAGGTTACTACCTTCAGGTCGAGGCCATGGATATCCGCCTGAAAGAGCAACCGGCCAACTCCGCCTTGCAGGCACACGATCCGCTCAGAGACTATTATTTAGATTGGCGCAATTATGATACCAGTAAGGACGATGTGGTAGCGTTACTTGATCAGTTCTGGCAACGCTATCTCAAGTTACCGCAACTGGCACCGCAGCAACACGCGGAGTTAATTGCAAAATGGCAGCTACCCAACCCATATTGCCGGCGCCAACTCAGCAAGCGCTGGCGCGCACTGGCATTTGCTGCTCACCCGGATCAACAAGGTAATCACTGCGCCTTTCAGCAGCTCCAGCACGAATATGAACAACTCAAACACTTTGCGACAGCGGAAGAGTCATAGTGCTCGCATCAGCCGGGAGAATCTTAGCGGATACACAGTAATCATCTTGCTATTTAGCGCGCCAGAATTAACAATTTTAAGCCCTGTTACCGCCAGACTTCTCCTTGAATTGCTAAGCAATTAAGGGGGATTGATAGCCTCACAGGCTCATCCGCTTCGCTTTAAATTTACGTCCCTTAAGCTTGCTTTCCTGCAACTTCCTCAGCGCAGGTTTCACGCCTTCTCGGGCCACTGCGACAAACGCCTGATGGTCCAGCACATCGATATGACCAATCAGGCTGGCACCAATCCCTTGTTCAGAAGTCAGACAACCGACGATATCGCCGGCACGAAGTTTATCTTTTTTGCCGCCATCGACCTGCAACGTTACCATCGGAGGCTTAAACACAGGTTTGTCGAGCAGGCTCAGTGGCGGCGGAGTCACCGGCTCAAAGGTTTGCTCATAAATTTCGCCCAATTTAGCGACTTTAAACGCCTCATTTTCACCATACAAAGAGCAAGCAAGGCCTTTTTTACCACCCCGTCCGGTTCGGCCGACCCGATGTACATGGGTTTGCGGATCCAGAGCCATATGATAGTTGATCACCATATCAACATCTTCAATATCCAGACCCCGGGCGGCGACATCTGTGGCAACCAATACCGATGCACTTTTATTGGCAAAGCGGATCAGCGAACGGACCCGCTCAGCCTGGTCCAGGTCGCCGTGTAAGGTCACAACGTTGACCCCACTGCTCTTGAGCTCACTGTACAGCTTTTTTGTTTCCACTTTAGTATTACAAAAAGCAATGCAGCTGACCGGTTTGTAATGCTGGAGCAACAGGCGCAGTGTATTGAATCTCAGCTTGTTATTTTTGAGTGCAAAAAACTGCTGCTTAATCTGCCTGTTCAGAGCTTCTTCTTCCCCTTTCACCATCACAGGTTCACGCATAAACTGTTGTGTCAGCGCTTCAATGTCTTTCTGATAAGTGGCACTGAACATCAAGGTCTGGCGTTCTGGTGGCAGATATATCGCGATATTCTCCAGCGCTTCGACAAACCCCATGGCCAACATCTGATCGGCTTCATCCAATACCCAAGTCTGCACCTGGGTCAGGTCGAGTGTGCCTTTATACAAATGTTCTTCAATCCGCCCTGGGGTGCCAACCACCACGTGCGCACCATGCTCCAGTGAACTTATCTGGGGCCCGATAGGCTCACCCCCACACACGGTCAATACCTTGATATTTTGCATACTACGCGCCAGCTTGCGGATCTCAGTAGTCACCTGCTGTGCCAGCTCTCGAGTTGGCGCCAATACTAAACTCTGGATCACCTGCTCTTCGGCCACCAATTTATTCAGTAAGCCAAGGCTAAATGCCAGTGTTTTACCCGACCCGGTTTTTGCCTGCGCAATCACATCCTGGCGGGCAATAATAGCGGGCAATGCCTGCGCCTGGATGGGCGTCATGGTAGTAAAGCCGGCTTGCTGTAAACCACTTTGAAGCTGTCGGGTCAACGACACTTGATTAAACGACTGAGTCACACTGCTACCTCGGATGAATTCAATCTGCCAAGTTTAGCAAATCCCACATAGCGCCGTCACTTCAGTAAGCAAAAACGCCCATTCACCCCGAAACAGTTTAATTTAACAACAATTGTTGCGACAATCTCCAGTGATGTAAATTACCAAGGGTTACTATGGATCAGAGAATACGCTTTGCGCCTTTTTGCAGGCTAGCCAGCGCCGCCAGACATTGGCTATTACCACTGTGTGCGTTAACCGCCAGTTTTGTGAGTCACTCTGATGAACTCACGCAAAAACAACTCGAAGACGTCGCTAAGGTGCGCACGCTGGCAAGTCAGAGCGACTTAAGCTGGCAGTTACTGGAATCGCTCACCACCGAAATTGGCCCACGCCTGCCCGGCACAGGAAACGACAAATTAACCGTGGCCTGGGCTGAGAAACAGTTTAATCGTTTGGGCTTTGATAAAGTCTGGCTGGAAGCTGCGACTTTCCCTGAATGGCGCCGCTATCATGAATCGGCCAAGTTGATTGCGCCCAGTGAGCAACCCCTACATATCACAGCGCTGGGCAACAGTATCAGTACCCCACAACAAGGGTTACGTGGTGAGGTCGTGCTGTTTGAAACATTTGATGAACTGAAAGCCGCACCAGCGGGTAGCCTGAAAGGTAAAATTGCCTTCATCAATTACCGAATGAATCGGGATATCGATGGTAACGGCTACGGCCCGGCGGTTCAGGCACGCAATAAGGGCGCTGTGGAAGCGGCGAAAAAAGGGGCAGTCGCTTACATGATGCGTTCCGTCAGTACTGCCCATCACCGCTTTGCCCACACCGGCGGCAGTCACTACGATGAACAAGTTACAAAAATCCCCACAACAGCCATTGCGAATCCGGACGCCGACCAAATCGCGCGTCTGCTCAAGCATGGCCACACCCCTCAGGTCGAAATTAATATTCAAACCGAAGATCTGGGCGAAGGAACCAGCTTTAACGTGATCGGCGAAATCACAGGTTCAGAGTTTCCTGAGCAATACGTGCTGCTCGGCAGCCATCATGACTCCTGGGATCTGGGAACAGGCGCACTGGACGACGGCGCTGGTATGGCATTGACCATGGCAGCAGCCAAACACATTGCGTCAGTGACTCGCCCCAAGCGCAGTATCCGGGTGGTCCTGTTTGCCGCGGAAGAGCTTGGCTTGTGGGGTGCGAAAGCCTACTTTAAACGCCATGAAGACAAACTGGCGCAGATTGTAGCCGCCGCTGAGTCAGACTTTGGCGCTGACGTGGTCTATGCGTTCGAGTCAAAAGTGAATGCTGCGTCTCTGCCGCTAGTGCGTGCCATTGCAGAGCAACTTAAACCGCTCGGCATTACCTATATTGGCGCTAATCGCGCGCGTGGTGGTCCGGACCTCATCCCGCTAAATAACATGACGTCTGCGCCCATTTTCGACCTGCATCAGGATGGTACAGACTATTTTGATTATCATCACACGGCCGACGATACACTGGATAAAGTGGATCCAGACAAACTCAAGCAAAATACCGCAGCCTATGCCGTCTTTGCTTTAATGGCTGCTAATGGCAAAACACCGATGCAGGGCAAATAATGCCGGCATTGTTCAGCAAGTGATTTCCTCACAGGCACCGGACTGACACAGCCGGTGCCTCATCCCAACCAAGGAATGCCCATGGATAAACTCACCGCCAGTCTGTTCACATCCCACGACCTGATCACCCGCTTTCTCATCCGCTTCAAAAGCGTGTTACAGATTGCGGCCATAGTGAGCATTATCGGGTATTTTTGGCTCCAGCATACCCAGCAAACAGCGCAGTTTCAGCGGTTGTTACTCGAGCCCAAAACAGATGACCTGATTTTGATTGATTTGGGCCGCTTTGACACGCAACGAGTCTACCAGGCCCAATTTCGGATCACTCAGGTTGTGGCGACAGCCGACGACACTATCACAGTCAAACAAGGGCGATATACCTACGGACGCAAACGGGATGTAAAACGGGCGATCCAGTTAGATAACCTGATGCTGGACAATTATTTTGATACCGCAACACTGCAATGGCCCCGCGCTGAACTGACAGACTATTTTGAGCAAGGTGCGATCTACGCCATCCACCGCCCCAATGACATTTATGTCATGGGTGGGATAGTCAAACCCAGAGTGATACCACACCTGCATACACCAACAGCCAAACACCGGCTCTCACCCTACAACCAACGCGGCATAGCGCACTATCAAATGGGTGAACTGCAGCAGGCACGCGAAGCCTTTGCGATTGCAGCACAACACGATGATCACTGGGGGCAGTATAATCTCGCAACCATGCTACTAGAGGGCGAAGGGGGAGAGCCAGACCCCAAACAGGCAATCGAACTGCTGCGTCAGGCCGCCGCACAGGGCAACGTCAAAGCACACACACTGCTCAATGAGCTCTGTTCTGGTAATGAGGCGTGTGACTAGCGCGCCATACTCGCCTGCCCGGCCTCTCCGTCAGACTGTTCTGCATAACTATGAATAAAGGCTTCAAATTGTGCCGCATCAGCGGGTTTCGCATGCAGGAAACCTTGTGTGTAATCACATCCGAGCGACTGTAAAAACGCCAGCTGGGCCTGGGTTTCAACCCCCTCCGCAATCACCGTCAGATTAAGCTGTCCGGCCATAGAGATAATCGCACTCACCAGGGCTCGGTCTTCCTCATCCTCAGGCAGATCCCGAATAAAGGCGCGATCAATTTTCAATTTAGACAGCGGGAAACGTTTGAGATAGCTCAATGACGAATAGCCCGTTCCAAAGTCATCAATCGCCAGGCCAACGCCCATCCTACGCAAGCTCTCCAGCTGTCGCTGTATATGGCCCGAGTTGTCCGCCAATACGGTTTCAGTGATCTCCAGTGTCAGCGCATCGGCCGCTAACCCGGTTTCTTTGAGCACCTTGGCAACCAGACTGGCAATGTCCTGTCGCTTAAATTGTGTACTCGACACATTCACAGAAACAAATAAGGGCTGACCCGTTTGCGTGATCCAGGATTTAGCCTGCGCACAAGCCTGATACAACACCCATTCACCGATAGTGATGATCAATCCCAGCTCTTCGCAGATGGGGATAAAATCAGCAGGCGACACCAATCCCAACTGCGGATTGTGCCAACGCAATAAGGCTTCACAACCCAGTCGTTTCTGCCCGACGATCGGCTGGTACGCCAGATAAAGCTCACGATTTGTCAGCGCGCGGTGCAACGCTCCTTCCAGCGCACTGCGTGCTTTTGCATGCTCATGCATCGCAGAGGTGAAAAACTGAAAACAGTTACGACCATGTTCTTTTGCTTTATACATGGCACTGTCGGCATTTCTCAGCAACACTTTGCGATCTGCGCCATCATCGGGGTAGAAGGTGATCCCCATACTGCCAGACACAAACGCTTCATGGCCTTCCAGAAAAAACGGTTCACTCAGCGTATGTAGTACCTTGGTCGCCAATTTTTCCATATCACTGATCTTTGCCATGTCGGGTAACAGCAGCGCAAATTCATCGCCACCTAATCGCGCAACGGTATCCGAGTTACGGGTGCACTCACGGATACGATTGGCCGCGTCAATCAATAATTGGTCACCAATATGATGCCCCAGCGTATCATTCACGGCTTTGAAGCGATCCAGATCGATAAAGCACACCGCCAGACGGGTTTGCTTTTGTTTGGCCTGCGCCAGCGCCAAATCAAACTTGGTATGGTAATGGTGACGATTTGCCAGCCCGGTAAGATTGTCAAAGTTGGCCTGCTGCCACATCAGCTGTTCATTGCGCTTACGTGACGTAATGTCATTAAACAGTGCCACATACATATCGATTTCGCCCGCGGCATTAAACACTGCTGACACTTGCAGCCAGCTTGGATAAACCTCACCATTTTTGCGTTTATTCCAGATCTCGCCTTCCCAGTGTCCACGCGAGGTCAGAGCATCATATAGCTGAGCAAAATAGGCCGCATCATGCCGGCCTGAATTGAATATGGACGGTGTATTGCCCAGCACCTCTGCTGCCGAGAATCCCGTAATGTCGGTAAAAGCCTGATTCACCATCTGGATCTGATTGTCACGATTCGATACCAACACTCCTTCACTGGTTGTCGCAAATACCGTGCTGGCCAAGCGCTGTTCTTTTTCGCCCGCAAGGCGCTTGCTGATGTCCTGGATCAAATAAATAGAACCAGTCTCTATCCCTGCATTGTCCAGCACTGGGGTTTTACTGATCTCAACATCGCGCCGTTTACCTGCCAGTGTAACCTGACATTCCACGGGCTCAGCACACAGGTTATCCAGGCAGCGACAATCTTCCAGAATAAGCGCTATTGGGCGACCCTGAATACTGCCTAAGTCTCGCCGCGCTGCCTGGTTGGCCGAGGCTACCACATTGCTTGAATTGGTATAGATGAGGTAATCCCCAATGGCATTAAAAATGGCACTGAAGCGGTTTTTCTGCAGGTCGGTGCGACGTTTGGCGCGGCGCAAGTGCAAGGTAAACAACACCAGCACCAAAATAGAACCGCCGAGAATCGCAATCACACTGCCAAGCAGGATCAACTGCACCGTATTCGCCTCTTTCAATTCGGCGGTTTGCAGGGCGACTTGCTGCTCTAGGTTAGACTGGTAATGCCACAGGTCGCGCTCCAGACTACGTTGTGCACTGATATCCTGGATCACTGACAACAACAGTGGCTGTCCCTGTTCATTGCTAAACGGGGCAGAATACACGCTCACGGTTCTGATTTCCTGGCTGGCAAGCTGATGCTGAAAGATAAAATAATTACGCCCTTCGCTGAGCGCTGACATTCTCTCCTGCTCAACCTGCTGGGGTGTAAACTGATTGATCTGCTGGATTTGCATGGTTTCCAGGCGGGCCTGAGAGTAGCCATAAAACTGCGCAGCTGCCTCATTCGCCTGGACGATATTACCGCTTTTGGGCTCAATGAGTAACATCACAGCACTGTGCTGTTCAAACGCACTCACAGGCAAAAATGGCTGCGCGCCTGCACTACACGCAGCGGAACAAAATAAGGCCAGAATGGCAATACATGAGCTGGCTATTATGGTTGTTATCTTCAAGCCGCCTCCAATCAAATACTGCGCAATGCAAATGACTATAACTGAAAGCCAAAAACAAAGATATATACCCGGTTCAAACTATTGCGCCGAATCAATTATTTCCCCTGTTAGCATAATAGTCGTTAATAGAACTTTGATACACCCACAGTTCGCCCTTTTTCATCTGACGTCACCTTGCCAGTAAACCAAACCGGCAAACCAGTCGTAAATCTCTGTTCTACCTCTGGCGACTTGTTATACTAGCGCCATAACGTCTGTGCAGCCCAAATGAATGATGAAATATAAAGATTTAAGAGAATTTATTGCTCTGCTGGAAAAGCAGGGCGAGCTGGTACGGGTCAGCCAGCCCATTTCCACCAAACTGGAGATGACTGAAATTGCCGACCGTACATTGCGTGCCGGTGGACCGGCTATCCTGTTTGAAAACCCCATTGGCTTCGATATGCCAGTGCTGGCTAACCTGTTTGGCACCCCCAAACGTGTTGCAATGGGCATGGGTCAGGATGACGTCAGTGAACTACGTGAAGTGGGTAAATTGCTGGCATTTTTAAAAGAACCAGAGCCGCCCAAAGGGATCAAAGAGGCACTCGGGCAGATCCCGGTCTTTAAGCAAGTGCTGAATATGCCGACGAAAGAACTCAAAAAAGCCCCATGTCAGCAAGTAGTAGTGAGTGGTGATGAGGTCGACCTCACCCGGCTCCCTATCCAGCATTGCTGGCCAGGGGATGCAGCCCCCCTCATCACCTGGGGGCTAACCGTCACCCGAGGACCGCATAAAAAGCGTCAGAATCTCGGCATTTACCGTCAACAGCTACTCGGCAGAAACAAGATCATTATGCGCTGGTTGTCCCACCGTGGCGGCGCACTCGATTTTCAGGAATGGTGCCAACAAAACCCTGGAGAGCCGTATCCGGTGTCTGTTGCCTTAGGC
This sequence comes from Pseudoalteromonas rubra, assembly GCF_001482385.1. Taxonomy (NCBI): domain Bacteria; kingdom Pseudomonadati; phylum Pseudomonadota; class Gammaproteobacteria; order Alteromonadales; family Pseudoalteromonadaceae; genus Pseudoalteromonas; species Pseudoalteromonas rubra. The sequence goes on along the minus strand of NZ_CP013611.1, from coordinate 2,911,841 downwards.
GCTGACCCCGCTACCATCCTGGGTGCCGTAACCCCGGTGCCTGACACCCTGAGCGAATATGCCTTTGCCGGCCTGTTGCGTGGCAGTAAAACCGAAGTGGTTAAATCTATTTCCAACGACCTGCATGTCCCGGCCACAGCGGAAATTATCCTGGAAGGCTACATTCAACCGGGCGAAACCGCACCGGAAGGTCCGTATGGCGACCATACGGGCTATTATAATGAAGTAGATGACTTCCCGGTGATGACAGTGACACACATCACGCATCGTGAAGATCCCATCTATCACAGCACCTACACCGGCCGTCCACCCGATGAACCGGCCATCCTGGGTGTTGCGCTCAACGAAGTTTTTGTGCCGATTTTACAAAAGCAATTTCCTGAGATTGTTGATTTTTATCTTCCCCCGGAAGGCTGCTCTTACCGAATGGCGGTGGTCACGATGAAGAAACAATACCCGGGCCATGCTAAACGCGTGATGCTGGGGGTGTGGTCGTTCCTGCGCCAATTCATGTATACCAAGTTTGTGATTGTGTGTGACGATGACGTCAATGCCAGAGACTGGAATGATGTGATCTGGGCGATCACGACGCGCATGGACCCTGCCAGGGATACCACTATGATAGAAAACACGCCAATTGATTACCTCGATTTCGCGTCACCTGTATCGGGCCTTGGCTCAAAAATGGGGATGGATGCCACCAACAAATGGCCAGGTGAAACCGATCGGGAATGGGGTGAGCCCATCGTGATGGACGAGGCGACTAAACAACGCGTTGATGAAATCTGGGATAGCCTGAAAATCATTAAAACTTAATGAATCCGACAGACTTTTTTCTGGCATACGACGATAAGCTAAGCGGGAATCTGTCTGTCTTGGTGTGAAAGCGGTTACAGGGTTAACCTGAGTGTGCTAAAGTGCACACACTTTCACCACCGTGCTTATTTTCTAAGGTAAAAAATGCAAGTACTCAAAGCCACAGTGGCCGAGATTTCGTCACTGACCGAATACGTATCTAAAGTTGTCTTAACACCTGAGCAGGATGCCGAATTTGCAGCTGGCCATTACCTGCAGTTAGTACTGGGTGAAAAAGACAAACGCGCCTTTTCAATCGCCAGCAGCCCATCGAAGAAAAATGCCCTGGAGCTGCACATTGGTGCATCAGGTGCCGACTCTTATGCGATGCAAGCATTGGATCATTTAAAAGCGGCCCACACCAACCAAACACAGGTTGACCTGGAAGTAGGACTGGGTGTTTCTCAGGTTCGCCCTGAACAGGCAAGACCTCTGGTATTACTGGCAGGCGGCACAGGGTTTTCGTATGTTAAGTCCATGGCCGATCACCTTGCTGAAATTAACTACGACCAGCCAGTACTCTTTTACTGGGGCGTTAAAGAAGAATCTGCGTTGTATGCTAAGGCAGACATGGAAGCCTGGGCAAACAGCAAAGCAAACTTTCAGTTTATTCCTGTGGTTGAACATGCGTCAGAGCACTGGAAGGGTCATACCGGCTATGTTCATCAGGCAGTCATGAAAGACATTGTCTCGCTTGAACCATACAGTGTCTACATGGCAGGCCGTTTTGACATGATTGGCATAGTGCGTGACGACTTCATCAATCATGGCGCACAACGTGAATTCATGTTCGCGGACGCTTTTGCATTTATCAAATAATGCCCTGTGATGCGCGGTTGCCCAACCGCGCATTCAATTTATAAAATCAATCACTCTGATATAAATAATCCATTTTAAAAATTGATAACAGTTATCCATACTGGGTTTGTCACTTAACAGGAGAACCCCATGGCTAAACAATTTATCTCAGACATCATGTCCACACAATTTCCGCTGATCACCCCTGATACTGAAATCACGGAAGCCATTGCACAGTTAGAAAAGTTTGCCCTTTTTGGCGCCCCGGTCCAGGACCGCAATGGTAAACTGGTCGGCTTTATATCCGAGCAACAACTGCTTGCGCCATTGCTACAAAGTAGTTATTTCTGTGATGGTGCAACCCAGGTTGGTCAGTTAATGCGAAAAGAAACTTTGTCGGTCAGCAAAACCACCACTGTGGTGGATTTAGCGACGCAGATGCAACAGGACAAGCCAAAAATCTATCCGGTTGTCGATAATGAGAAGGTGATAGCGGTAGTCACCCGCAGCCAAGTGCTGAGTGCATTAAAAGAAAACTACTTAAGCTGCTCAACACACTGAGCAGCTTAGCAAAATACTAACGCGGGTTACGCATACTTTTGTAACAGCGCCTGCTTGTCTGCATCACTCAAAAATGCAATTTCAACCGCATTCTTTTGTGCCTGGAGGATATCAGAACCACTGAGACCAGCCTGTGGTGCAGCGCGTTCAAATTCATTGTCCAGCTCCACGCCTTGTACCGCAGGATCATCTGTGTTGATGGTAGCCAGAATACTGTGATCTAAAAACTGTTTGAGCGGATGCGTCTCAATGCTTGCCACGGTACTGGTTTGTAAGTTGCTGGTCAGGCAAGATTCGATACCAATGCGATTATCACGCAGATAATCCATCAGTTTAGGATCTTCAATGGCTTTCACACCATGGCCAATCCGCGTCGCGCCCAGCTCATTGATAGCTTGCCAGATGCTGCTGGCCCCTTCGGCTTCTCCGGCATGGATTGTTGCGCCCAAGTAGGCGTCACGAACTTGTTTAAAATGATCAATGAACAAGGCACCCGGAAAGCCGATTTCATCCCCGGCCAAATCCACTGCCACTAAATCGTTTTTGAACGCCAGCAAGGCATCGAGTTCATATTGGCATTTTTCAACGCCAAAGGTACGCGACATAATGCCAATCAGATTCACCTTGATATCCCGACCCTGCGTGGCAGATTTTATGCCGTCGACCACCGCCTCGACCACGCCTTGCGGATGTAAGTTATGGGTTTTAGCCATATAATACGGGCTGAAGCGCAGCTCAGTGTAATCCATGTTCTGTGCAATGGCGTCTTCCACATTTTCAACTGCAATACGGCGGCAAGCATCATAATCACCCAGCACCTTGACGCCCCAGTCCAGCTTGGCCAGAAAAGCCATCAGGTTTGGCGCATTATCAATGACCTGAACATGTGGCCTTAACCCTTCCACATCGTGAGCAGGCAGCGGCATATTAAACTTCTGACCAAGGTCTAAAATGGTCTCAGCACGCACGTTACCGTCTAAGTGGCGGTGTAAATCAAGTAAAGGTAGTTTGGTATTGATCATAAGGCACTCGGATTGCAGATAAAATTTTTCAGATCATACGCAGCTTAAGTGTAGTTTCAAGGACAAATATCCGCAAAGCGGAATATTCATCGCAAAAAAAACCGGTCAGGCGACCGGTGTTTTGACTGTATCATGGTATTACTGAGTGGCCAGCAGATAGGCTTTATCAAATTGCCCGGTCTGGGCATAAGCGCGCTGCGCTTGCTGCTGCCACAACGTTTGCCAGGGGGAGTTTGCCAGCGTGTCGAATATCTTGGCTGCCAGTTCGTACTCTCCCTCTGCATTGGCCAGACATGCCAGACTAAACAGCAACTCAGGTTGCTCCGGCTGCTTATGCAATGCCGCTTGTATCAGCTTGCGCAACTCAGGATCTGAGCTGCCAGCATACTGCAACGCCTCAGCCAATTGCTGGTACTGACCTTTTTTCAGATATTTTAATAAGTCACCGCGCACGACATCAAATTGTCCCTGTCGCAAGGCTTGCTGAGTAAAAGTACCTGCAGCCATAGGACGCAACGCTTTGGGTAGCGCGTTAAAGGTCGCCTGCGCCGAGCTGTCATCTAAGGCAAACAACGCATTGAGGTGCTTTTTCCAGCGCGCTTCTGACCAGCGCAATTGTTTATGCCTTTGCTGGATAAGTGTCAACGCTTGCTCACGCTGCTCAGCCTGGATCAACGCATCAAGGTAACTGGCAACCACGTTGTCCGGGACTTTTTTCTCATCCATTTGTGCACCCAGCAAGGACAGTGCCTGCTCACCCTGATTGGCTTGCAGCCACAACTTAGCGACCTCTCCCTGTGACTCTGGAGACATCCCCTGTAACTGTGCCAGCGCCTGTGCAGACTGTTGCTGTTGTAACGCAACCCGCGCCGCCATTGCGCGCTGCTGATCCTGCCACTGTGCTGGCAACTCAGCGATGCTCAGAGCCTGCTGCAACTGCGCGTCATCACCATTAATGCATGCCCAGACAGCCGCTTCCAAAGCTTGTTGCTGACGCTTATTTTTGCGCCCTTTTAGCCAGCCACGGCTACGAGCGAATGTCCGCCAAAGTGCACCCAGCACGCTCAGTACCAAAGCACCCAGCAACACAGCAAAAATCACAATTACAGCAAGCGCAAACAAAGAGGTCTCTATGGTGTGATTGTTCACCGCAATCAACAAGTAGCCTTTTTCGTCAATCAACAAATGGCCTGCTGCCAGCACGCCCAGCAGCACAATGATCGAGATCAGTGTACGTGTCATTGTAACCACTCCTTCACCGCCTGTGGGGTCTGTAACTCAAGCATTGCCTGAGCTGCAAACTCTTTTTGTTGCAGCGCTTTCAAACCTGCCTGCATCGCAACTACTGCACTGTCATCAGAGCGGTAATAACGCGCTAAGGTCATGCCGGCACCTTCCAGTGCGGTGAAATACACACTCTGCTGTTGCTGCATCAGAGCGGTCTGCGCCTGACGCAGATAACTGTTCAGCTGAGCGCGAATAAGTTGCTGCTCCTGAGCATCCAGTATCGGATCAATGACCGGTTTATCATGGGTGCGAAACTTAATGAACTGATCCTGGATTTTTAACCAGGAACGCCAGGCATTGGCCTTCCAGTCACTCACCTGCTCCGTTAATTCACGCTGTTCGCTCTGCGGATCTGCCGGTTTGGTCATGATCTGTAATGGCAAATCATCAGCCTGAACCACATAACCATGCAAATCCAAATATAGCGCTTCCAGCTGCGGTTTAGGCTGGGCCTTCAAAAGCGCCAGATCGGCGGCAATGGCGGTTTGCACAGTCGTTGTATTGCTTTGTTCACGCACTAGTGTATGCAAGCGTGTCAGTGTAGCGGCAGCAGCCAGATAATGGCGCTGAATATTGGCCTGAAATTCAGCGCTGCGTGTCAGCGCGGCAATTTCTGCTTTTTGAGCGCCCCCAAGCTGCTGCTTGGCTGTCTGCAAGGTCGCCTGTAATCGCTGTTCAAGTTCACGCGTTTGCGCCTTAAGTTGCTGCGCGATCGCCTGATCACGTTGCGCCAGCTGCCCATGTAGCTCGGCCAGAGTCTGTTTACTCGACGCCAGTTCACCGTGCAATTGCTGATTATCCTGAGTCAGTTGCGCCAGCGTTTGCTGATACTGAGTCAGCTGCTGTTGTCCCAGATAATAGACACCCGCAGCCCCGACCCCGGAAGTCAGCGCCACCACCAGAGCCAGGATGGCCGTTTTGCTGATTTTGCCCGACACAGCGGCGGGTTTGGGTGACTTGTCCGAAGCCTGAGGGCCTGACTGACTTTGTTGTTGTTCTGTCATAGTTCCACCTTGACGGGGCTGATTATCCATAATGCAGGCCAGTAACGCATCGTTATCGGCGCCTGCACTGATGGCGATTTGTTTGTCCTTTATCGCATATTGTTCGCGAAGGTATTCTGCACTGCGTTGACTGACCAGATAAAACCGACGGCTGCTCAGCCAGTTTAGTAATTTGCTTTGCTGGGTATTAAAGATGGCATCAATGGCCGCATTACTGGTGATCACTATACCGTCAATGCCTTGCCTTTGCCAGTGGTCCAACCAGACATCAGATCCAGTGGCAGCCGGGATCCGCTCATACACCACACAATGTGATACCCGGGCGCCGCGCTGTTTGAGCATCTTGCTGATCAGCGTGCGCCCGCCATGCCCTTTGACCACCACAACCCGATTATCCTCAATCTGTTGCAGTGCGGGCAAAGCGAGTAATCCCTCTGAATCATGCTGCTCGGGTACCATAGCACGGCGGTCAAAACAGGCCTCAATGGCCGCTGCGGTTTTTTCACCTACAGCAAAAAACTGACAGTCGGGAGAAAAGGTAGGCTGATGCTGTGCCAGGTAATACACTGCATCCTGAGAAATGAAAATCAGCTGTTCAGCTTCCATGATGGGTGCCAGTTCAGCCTCACTGACTGGCAGCTTAACCAGCTCAAGCACGGGGGTGCAGTCACAGCTGATCCCCTGTGCTTCAAGCTGTTCACCAAGCAAGGTTCCTTTGCCTGCCGGGCGGGTGATGGCTAGTTTCACATTAGTTGTCCCGGTAAACCTCAGCCAAAATTTGATCCGCACCTTGTGCCAGCAAAGATTCCGCCAGACGGACTCCCAATTGCTCAGCATCAGCAACCGATCCGCTTTGCTCGCCGCGTAAAATCTGGCTGCCGTCTATCGCACCAACCAGCCCACGCAAGGTAAGTTGCTCACCGTCGATTTCTGCATAAGCGCCAATCGGCACCTGGCAGCCACCTTCCAGACGACGGTTCATTGCGCGCTCAGCCAGCACACGCATGCGTGTTTCGCTGTGTTCAAGCGGGGCAAGCCAGGCCTGAACCTGCGCATCGTCGCTACGACATTCAATACCGACGGCCCCCTGACCATTGGCAGGCAGTGAGTCTTCAACACTCACAAAACTGGCGATCCGCTCAGCCATCTCCAGTCGGATCAAGCCTGCAGCGGCAAGAATAATGGCATCGAACTCACCGGCATCCAGCTTAGCCAGGCGGGTATTCACATTGCCGCGTAAATCTTTGATCACCAAATCAGGACGCTGGGCCCGGATCTGACATTGGCGACGCAGGCTTGAAGTGCCGACAACAGCACCTGCCGGAAGCTCAGACAACGCCTTGTAGCGGTTCGAAACAAATGCATCACGGGGATCTTCACGCTCACAAATGGTGTGCAATTCCAAACCCTCAGGAAAGTCAACCGGGACATCTTTCATCGAATGTACGGCAATATCCGCACGGCCTTCCAGCATGGCCTGCTCCAGCTCCTTCACGAACAATCCTTTACCACCGATTTTTGCCAGGGGGGTATCCAAGATTTTGTCGCCTTTGGTCGACATGGGTACTAGTTCAACCGTCAGGTCAGTGTGGAACTTTTCCAGTTCAGCTTTCACATACTCGGCCTGCCATAAGGCCAGCGCACTTTTTCTTGTTGCGATGCGCAACACATTTTTTTTCGTCGTCATGCTTTACTCAGTCTGCTCACTATTGAGCGGTTGCGATAATTCTAAAGGTTTTTTGTGCCAGTAGCCGATCATCTGCGGTGATCACTTCAATACGCCACTGACCACTTTGGCTGGGCATTATGTTTTTGCTGGAGTAGGTACGATGCCGGTTCGCACTGATGGCCAGATCAATCTCTGCCATTAACTGATCCTGATGAAACCATAAATGGCGAATGGTTTGTCCCTGCAAACCACGTACTTCAGTAAAGAAATACAGCTTATCCGAAAAGGCCGATTGCTCAACACTGTCTTTAAGCACATTCACCGGTTCCCGGTTCATCACTTCAGTGGTCAACACGGCACGGCTAATGTGCTTGGTATCAACCTGAGCAGCCATGGCCACACTGGCAACCTGTGCGTCCTCAGCAAAACGCTTAGTCGGCGCGTTGTTGGTGTCTTCATCAACGGTCAGCTCAGTAGTTTCCTGCTCATCAGCGACCACCTCTTGCTCATCAGCGACCACCTCTTGCTCATCGGTCAGCTCGGGTTCAACCTGACTGTTTTCCGCTGCTGCCGACACCACTAAATTCGCTGTGGCTTGCGGCAATGCAGCCACTACAGGTTCAGATATTAATGGTGCAGAGACAGACTCAAAGGCCAGCTGCCCATCGGGCTCACTGACAGACTCAGATGTGTCCATATCAGCAGTGTCAATAACACTGTCGACCTGAGCCGTTTGCTGATAGGTATTCATCGCCGTTACAGGCTGCTCATCGGCACTGACCGAATTCACGATCCCATAAAACAAAGCAGCCAGGCCACAAGCTGCCGCGCTGCCGACCACACCAATGCGGCGCCAGTGGTACTGGTATGTGATGGACTTAGCCGGGGCCTCATTTGCTTTCGTTACCGCTGTTTTAATCACAATGCGTTGTGTCATGGGGGATCACTCTATTATCACGTTAACCTAGCCAGTAACCAGGTGCGAATTGCCTCCAGCTCTTCCTGACAAACCTGATGCTGCATCGGGTAATCCTGCCAGCTTACTTCATAGCCTTGTGCTTGTAAGGTCTCAAATGCTTGTCGCCCTGCAACCATAGGAACCACGGGATCCAGGCTGCCGTGGGCCATAAACACGTTCAGGTCGGTTTGCACTGCTTGTTGCGCAAGTTTTTCAGGGGCACACATATAGCAAGATAACGCCATCACGCCACCCAGGCGCGCCTTGAAACGCGGCGCCACATGCAGGGCCATCACCCCGCCTTGCGAAAAACCGGCTAAAATGATGCGCTCTGCTGGGATACCAGCCGCCAGTTCAGCCTCAATAAGCGCCTCGACCAACTTCGCAGAGTCTCTCACACCCGCTTCGTCGGCTCTTTTATCCAGATCAAAGGATTTGATGTCGTACCAGGAACGCATCACCATGCCATTGTTCACGGTGACCGGCTGCTCAGGCGCATGCGGGAAAACAAACCGTACGCCTAGGTCGGCAGGTAATCGTAACTCAGGAGCAATCGGCAAGAAGCCCTCTCCTGAATCACCAAGGCCATGTAACCAAATTACGCTTGCCCTGTGAGTTCCCTGGGCTGGGTATTCTACAAACGGCAACATCAGTCGTGCTGCCATTCAATGGTCTGACCGGCCTGACGCGTTGCTGCATCACTCATAAACTGCCAGAACTCAGCGCCGCTACGGTTGTCTATCCACTGCGTATCGCGCAACTCAAAATGATGCCCATTAAACTTAGTGGCGACCCACACCTGATGCAACGGGGCTTGCTTGTTAATCACAATTTTACTACGGTCCGGAAAAATAATTTCCAGGATCCCGGATGCCGATTCATAATCCAGGTCGACCTCGCAGTCGTCAATTTGTTCCTCAATGGTCAACATTAACGCATCGGCTAACTCATGATATTCATGATCTGTCATAGCTTGATCCTTACTGTGCAAACCCCGAAAGTCCGCCGCTCGGACGGAATTAAATTTACTTTCTAAGCTGCTTTTTTTACCAATTCTGTTACTCTGCGATTATAAAGGCACTGACATCATTAATCTAATGAAAGCGACATACACTCAATTTAGCCTATTTACCCTGATCTTGACCAGCCTCTTGCTATTAAGTGCATGCGGTCAGAGTGGGCCTCTGTATTTACCCGAGCAACGTTCCCAACCGACCAATGCGCCCGAGCAAGCACCTCAGCCTGCCCAGGATACTACACCGTCTGAAGACGATGATACGAAACAGGAGTCGTAAATGGATTTCTTTCACTACCAGGATAACCAATTGCATGCCGAGCAGGTGCCCATAAGCGACATCGCTGCACAGTATGGTACGCCCTGTTATGTGTATTCACGCAAGACGCTGGAGCGTCATTATCATGCATTCACCGATGCCGCACAGGGGCATCCGCATCTGGTTTGTTATGCCGTCAAAGCCAACAGTAACCTTGCGGTACTCAATGTCCTCGCCAGACTCGGTGCAGGCTTTGATATCGTGTCCCAGGGGGAATTAGCACGGGTGCTCAAAGCTGGCGGCGATCCGGCCAAAATTGTGTTTTCTGGTGTCGCAAAAACCGCACAGGAAATCGCTTTTGCACTCAAAACAGGCATCAAATGCTTTAACGTCGAGTCCGCTGCTGAACTGCATCGCATCAGCGAAGTCGCCAGTGAGCTCAATCTGCTCGCGCCTATTTCAATTCGTGTGAACCCGGATATCGATGCCAAAACACACCCCTATATTTCCACCGGACTAAAAGAAAACAAGTTTGGTATCGATATCAAAGAAGCCTTTGATGTCTATCAGCTGGCTTGCGCTTTGCCGGGTCTTGAAGTGGTGGGCATAGACTTCCACATCGGCTCACAGCTTACTGAAGTTACCCCCTTTATTGCCGCACTGGATAAAGTACTGGCCCTGGTTCAGACGCTGGAATCAGCTGGTATCACACTAAAGCATTTGGATATTGGGGGTGGCCTGGGCGTGCCATACAACAGCGAAAAGCCACCTCATCCCAGTGCCTATGCGGCTGAGGTCAAAGCGCGACTGGCAAACTATCAACATCTGGAACTGATTTTTGAACCAGGGCGTGCCATTGCCGCCAACGCCGGGCTGTTAGTCACCAAGGTGGAGTACCTCAAGCCAACCAAAGATAAGCATTTTGCCATTGTTGATGCGGGCATGAATGATATGTTGCGGCCCTCACTATATCAGGCCTGGCAGCAAATCATTGCCGTTGCCCCCAGGCAGGACGATACCCCATTGTACACTTATGATGTTGTGGGTCCGGTGTGTGAAACAGGTGACTTTATCGGCAAAGACAGGCCGCTGGCTATTCAACCCGGCGATCTGCTGGCACAACGCGGTGCGGGCGCCTATGGCTTTACGATGAGCTCGAATTACAATTCACGCCCTCGGATTGCAGAAATCATGGTCGACGGCGATACTTGTCACTTGATCCGCAAAAGAGAGACTTTGGAATCACTGTGGCAGGGTGAGCAAGTGCTTCCGTAATGGCGCACAGCATGGCAAAGTAGGGTTATCACAATCATAAAATAGGTGCGGCGCATACTGGCGGCCGACACCAAAATAGATAAGGCTTTATGTTTGTAAATTTTTCTAAGATGCATGGTCTGGGTAATGACTTCGTGGTCGTGGATAACGTGACCCAGAATGTCTTTTTGTCACGGGACCAGATCCGTAAACTGGCACACCGTAATTTTGGCATCGGTTTCGATCAGCTGCTTTTGGTTGAGCCACCCTATTCCCCGGATCTGGACTTTCACTACCGCATATTCAATGCCGACGGCACCGAAGTAGAACAATGCGGTAATGGCGCGCGCTGCTTTGCCCGCTTTGTGCGCATGAAAGGCCTGACCAATAAGCATAAAGTGAGTGTCTCCACCAAAGGTGGCAACATTACCCTGTTCACTGAAAAAGATGGTCAGGTCACTGTCAACATGGGCAAACCAGAGTTTGCGCCAGCGCAGGTTCCGTTCAAAGCAAAGCAGCAAGAGCAAACCTATATTTTGCGTGCCGAGGAACATACCGTCTTTTGTGGCGTGGTTTCCATGGGTAACCCTCATTGTGTGATTGAAGTCGAGGACATTGAGCAGGCAGACGTCGACACGTTAGGGCCCCTACTGGAACAACACGAACGTTTTCCAAAACGTGCTAATATTGGCTTTATGCAAATCATTAATCGTGAACACATCAAGCTACGTGTCTGGGAGCGGGGAGCTGCGGAAACGCTGGCATGCGGCAGTGGGGCTTGCGCCGCTGTGGTGACCGGCATTGCTCAGGATAAACTGGCCAGTACAGTGCGAGTCGACTTACCCGGTGGTAGTATTCAGATCCGCTGGAATGGGCCAGGGCAAAGTGTCAAAATGACCGGTCCTGCAGAACACGTCTTCGACGGACAAATTGCATTATGAGCCACTCCTCAGAGCCTCTGACACCCGAGCAGGTACAGGCATTTCTCCACCAGCATCCTGATTTTTTGCTGGCGCATCCTTACCTGTTGCTGGAGCTGAATCTGTATAACGACACACAGAGTGCACCTAACCTGGCATTGTTGCAACAACGCACATTGCGTGAGCAAAACCAGCAACAACAAAAACAAATTGCGCAGATGGTCGTACATGCACAAGAGAATGAACAGATTTATCGGTTGTTCAGCGAGTGTCAGCGACGCCTATGGCAATGTCAGGATGTCGGTGCACTGAGTGTATTATTGAGTGATGAACTAACACAGTTGCCTAACGTCAGTCACTGCCAACTGGTCAACCTCAATGACGACAGTGAACAGGCCCGTGCGCTCAACGCGCTCAGGCACAGTCGTCTGAAAGCGTGTAACCGTTATCTGGGTCGCCTGAGCGCCTCGGAACGTAGCAGCCTGATCTCAGACACCCGCTGTCAGTCCTTTGCCCTCTATCCACTCGGAGAGAGCGATAACCCACATGCGGTATTACTCTTTGCGAGTCATTGCGCCGATCATTTCGCCCCCGACAATGGGGACCTGTTCGTCAGTGAGCTGGTGTCTTCTTTGCAGCTCAGATTGCAGCATCTGGCATGAGCAAGCCGCACCTTGATGCGAACCCCAACGCGCTCGGTCCGGGCTGGCTGGAGCCAATTGCTGACTTTGCTGCCTATTTAAAGTTTGAGCGCCAGTACTCGGCACACACACTCGGGCAATATCAGCGCCAGTTATTGCAAGCCGCCACATTTTTTGCCCCACACTGTGATCACTGGCTGGCCGTCAGCAGCGAGCTGGTCAGGCGCTACTCAGTGCAACTGCGCAGCCGACAATATAATCCACGTAGTATCAATCTAAAGCTCAGCTGTGTACGCAGCTTGTACAAGTTTCTGCAGCATAAGCAGTCCGTCAACCATGACACCCATAACCCGGCACAAGGGCTACGAGGACCAAAGTTTCAAAAGCCGCTCCCCAAAAGTCTGGATGTGGATCAGATGGCACAACTACTGGATATAGAGGATGACGATGTGCTTGCCGTACGCGACAAGGCCATGATGGAACTGATGTATTCCAGTGGGCTGCGGATCAGTGAACTAGTCAACGCCAACCTGCATGATATCCGTGATGGCGAGATCCGGGTACTGGGCAAGGGCAACAAAGAGCGGGTTGTACCGGTTGGCTCCAAAGCCCTGGACGCCATAGCACAGTGGTTAAAACATCGTCCGCAATTTGCCCATGCCGATGAGCCTGCGCTGTTTGTCAGTAAGCGAAAAACCCGGATTTCGGTGCGCCATGTGCGCGCCAGAATGCAGGAGTGGGGGATCCGCCAGGGGATAACGGGCACCATTCACCCACATAAACTACGCCACTCCTTTGCCACGCACTTACTTGAATCCAGTGGTGATCTGCGGGCCATACAGGAAATGTTAGGCCACACCAGTTTATCCGCCACCCAGGTCTACACCCATGTTGATTTCGGCCACCTGGCAAAAGTGTACGACAACGCGCACCCCAGAGCCCGCAAACAACGCAAAGACTGAATAGGCTTTCAGGCATTCTTTAGGTACACTCAAGCGGACCAAAAAATCAAGAGAGATGTTATGCGATTTAACCGTGCCATTGATGAGATTCAGGTGCTGAGTTTTGACCTCGACGATACGCTGTATAACAACCACCCCGTGATCGCCGCTGCGGTCCAAGCGATGAACGATTATGTCAATGCACTGGCACCCTGGCGTGCTCAGGGCCCACAGTTTTGGCTCACTTGTCGCCAACAGGTTGCCTTGCAGCAACCAGAACTCACCCATGATGTCACCCGTTGGCGTCAGATTGCACTGCGCTATGGTTTACAACAAGCTGGATTCAGCGCCTCAGACATAAATCTTCATGCCGAGGCAGCCTATCTGGCTTTTGCTACGGCCCGGAGTCAGATCGTGGTCGACGCGTCGATACTGACGTTATTGGCACGCCTGAGAAAGCGCTTTCGGCTCATCGCTATCACCAATGGCAATGTGGAAGTTAACCGCTTCAACCTGGCTGGCCAGTTCGAGTACGTGCTCATGGCTGGCCGAGATGGCCGCGCCAAGCCCCATGCTGATCTGTTTGATGCCGCATGCCAACAGTGTGCAGTGGCACCGCACCAGTTGCTACACATTGGGGATAGTCTGGATACAGACGTACAGGGTGCAAACCTGGCAGGATGTCGCAGCGTATGGCTCAATAACCAGGATACTTCCTATCGTTATCTGGGCCTTGCTGATCTCGAAATTTCAGACATTCATGCCCTGTCTGTGTTGGCTGATTAAACGCACAAACACGTTTATTTCAACAAACGGACTGGCGACTTCGGCATCAGTTGCAAAATCTTAACAAATCACGTACTAATAAGACTTTCGTATAATAAAACAACAATCGGAAGTCTATTATGTCATCACTGGATACCCATCAGGATACCGGGTTTTTTGGCCACCCTCGGGGCCTCTCAACTCTCTTTTTCACCGAAATGTGGGAGCGCATGAGCTATTACGGTATGCGCGCCTTATTGGTACTGTTTATGACGGCGTCTTTACAAGAGGAAGGCCTTGAGTTTACTGTCGCCGCAGCGGCTGCCATCTACGGTTTATACACCGGTGCCGTGTACTTTCTGGGTTTACCGGGTGGCTGGATTGCAGATCGTTTGCTGGGCGGACAACGTACCGTCTGGTATGGCGGGATCATCATTATGTGTGGCCACATCGTGCTGGCCATTCCCGCCCATGAGACCTTTTTCATTGGGCTTATCCTGGTCGCCGCCGGTACGGGTCTGCTAAAACCCAATATCAGTGCGATGGTTGGTCAGCTTTATCGTGATGAAGACGAACGGCGCGATGGTGGCTATGCGCTTTATTACATGGGTATCAATTTAGGCTCTGTGCTGGGGTATACCATCTGTGGCTATTTCATGGAAAATCTGGGCTGGCACTGGGCATTCGGTGCAGCCGCTGTGGGCATGGGCGTTGGCCTGATCCAGTATCGTAAAACCCTAGGTAATATTGCCCATGTTGGTGATCAACCCAGCAACCCGCTGTCTGCAGAGAAAGCACGCAAGGCCTGGTCAGTCATAGGCGCAGTGGTTGCCGTCGTCGCTGGCGTCGTCGCACTGACCTATACAGGAGTGCTCATCATTAACCCGGTTGTTGTTGCCCAATATGTGGCCGTGGCGTTTACCCTCATCTTCTTCGCCTATTATGGGTTCATCTACTTTGCCGGTGACCTGGCGCACGATGAGAAACGCAAAATGTGGGCACTCTTTTTAGTCTGTGTGGCCTCAGCCTGCTTCTGGTCCGGGTTTGAGCAGGCCGGATCTTCACTGAATCTGTTTGCCCGCGATTACACTGACCGACTCATAGGCGACTTTAGCATTCCTACTGCCTGGTTCCAGTCTACCAACTCCTTCTTTATCATCATCTTGTCCCCTTTCTTTGCAGCCCTGTGGATTAACTTGGCAAAGCGCATGATTTCCCCGTCATACACAGTTAAATGCGCCATTGGCCTGGTGATCATGGCCAGCGGCTTTATTGTCATGTTCTTTGCCGCGCAATATGCTGCTCAAGGACTTAAAGTGGCCCCTATGTAGCTGGTAACCACTTACTTCCTGCATACAGTTGGTGAATTGTGTCTGAGCCCGGTGGCGCTGAGTGCCGTCAGCAAACTATCGCCAAAACGCTTTGCCGGACAGATGATGGGCGTGTTTGTGTTAACTTACTCAATTGGAAACATCATCTCAGGCCTGCTGGCCGGTAACTTTGACCCCAACAACGTTGAACAGATGCCTAACCTGTACCTGCAGATCAGCCTGTTCTGTATTAGCGTGGGGATCCTGGTTGGCCTGTTTGGCTTGCGAGCCAAAATCTGGGAAGGTCAGACTCAGCAACAAGCCGCTTAGTCGCTCCGGGCCGGCCTCATCTGGCCCGGGATTAAGCCCCCTCACAGAGGTAGTGAAAAACCAGGCATCGCATCTGGACACTGTCTGGAAATTGGGTAAGCTGGCAAGGTTGCTGTCATATTCCACGGTGATCGGTGAAATACATCGCGTATTCATGCGACCTTGCCGATGTGAAACGCTTATTTAATAAGACAAAAAACGTGTGGCACAATGATCCGTTCGCGAGTGCTATTATTTTCACTCCCCGTATAAAACAGCCAGACAATCAACGGAGTTGCTATGCAAACCATCGCTATTACCGGCGCGACCGGACTACTGGGACGTGCACTCGTCAAAGTACTGGAGACACAGCACACAATCATAGGGTGTGGCTTTCGCCGTGCCGCCCCGCCACTGGTGTCGTTGGATTTATCCGATCAACAAGCCGTCAACACTTTTCTCGATCAGTATGCACCGGACGTGCTCATCCACGCTGCGGCAGAGCGAAAGCCTGATGTTTGTGAAACAGATCATGCTCAGACGCTCGCACTGAATGTGGCCGCCAGTGAGCACCTGGCAACACAGTGTAGCCAAAGGGGTGTTCGCTTATTTTTTATCAGCACCGATTACGTTTTTGATGGTACTCAGCCGCCTTATACTGAGCAGGCACATACCAACCCGCTGAACTTTTATGGCCAAAGCAAGCAACAAGCTGAACAAGCCGTGCTATCGAGCGACCCTTTACATAGCGTGATCCGAGTGCCAGTGCTGTACGGGGATGTTGAATATCTGGCTGAGTCGGCTGTTACAGTGATCGCTGAGCAACTCAAACTAAATGCAAAGAGCGCCCATGATGACTGGGCTATTCGCTACCCTACCCATGTCGAAGATATCGCGCTGACACTGGCGGACCTGGTGGCACTTCCGGCAGAAAAGCTGGGCGGTATTTATCATGTATCGGATAACCAGGCGATGACCAAATATCAGATGGCACGCACCATAGCACCGCTGCTGGGCATAGATGGTGAGCAGCTCATCGCGGTCCCTGAACCCACCCAAAGTGCAGCCCGGCCACATAACTGTGCGCTCCAGGATACTCGACTGCATTTGTTGGGTATCACTCACCAGCGCGAATTTGGTGCTGCGATTGCCGCTGTGCTGGCCCGGCACTAATAGGAGTAATATACAATGCAGGTGAAATCGATGCTCTTAGGGCTGTCTTTGCTACTCAATGGCTATTTGGGCTGGCAGCTATATCGTCCTTCACCTGCTGTGCTAGATAACCCTCCCACAACATCAACTACCCCTGTTGCCGTGACAACCCCGCCTAATGACCGCCAGACACCCATATTAATTACCCAGGCACAACAAGCATTCCAGCAGGCTCACTATGAGCAGGCTCTGGCCAGTCTGCTGCAAGCGCGAGAAACACACCCCCACGCGGTGAGCCAATCTGCTAAGCAGTGGTGGCAGTGGATCAACGCAAAGCTGGACCAGGCTTCGCACGCTCAGCTTTTTGCACAGCTCGCTCTGGTACAGGGGTTCCTCAGGGCAGAACCGCAAGCACTGGCAGCACAGCGTCTTGAGATTCTTTTATATCAGGCGCTTGCACAGCCCGACGAAGCACTCAACCGCCTCCTCATTGCGTACAGACACAACCCCCATTACGCTGATTGGCAGTCTCTGGTCGATACGCTATTAGTATCGCGCCTGGTCGAACTGAGCGAGCAACAACAATGGCATGAGCTGCTGACCCTCGCCGCACCCTGGTACGATGAAAAGCCACACATGTTGCCGCTTCTGACACACCAGGTCAAAGCGCATCTGGCTTTATCTCAACCTGACGAAGCGCTGTTTTTAATTGCACAGGCAGACGACACCTTGCGCCACCATCAGGAAACAGCAGTGTTGCAACAGCAGGCGCAAGCTTTACAGCAAGGGATTACGCATGTGCCATTGCGCCGTCTCGGTAGTCATTTTGTGCTTGAAGCCCAGCTGGCGGGCACCGCCATCGAATTGATGATCGACACCGGCGCCAGCGTCACATCGCTGACCCAACAACAATTTACCACGCTGATCCAGGCTGTGGATTACCTTGACACCCGGACCGTATCGACAGCCAATGGACTTGCGAATGTAGAATTTTACCAAAGTGAGCAAATGCAGATTGGCGATCAAGTGCGCGGGCCCATACAGTTTGCTGTCATGAATGAAATGCGCGCCGGACCGGGTTTGCTGGGCATGAATTTTCTGCGTCACTTTGATTTTGACATCGATCAGCGTAACGCCGTACTGATTTTGCGCCCCCGCAGTCAGAATTGATATACTGCACTTTTGCTTCCCGGTTTTCCTTTGTATGCAGCCAATGCGCCTAGCCAAATATCTGAGCCACTGTGGTGTCTGTTCCCGCCGTCAGGCGTCACGATTGATCGAAGCCGCCGAGGTCACGGTGAATGGCCACCCGGCTAACCACATAGATCACGTCACAGAGGCCGACCATATTCTCGTCAGCGGCCAGTTGGTTGAGGGGCCGGCCCCCAAACAACTTTACATGTATCACAAACCGGTTGGTATCGACTGTAAATTACGCCCGGACGACCCAAGTAGCCTGAGCCACTATTTGCCACCCGGTGAGCGAGTCTACCCCATTGGCCGATTAGACAAAGACAGCCGTGGACTGCTACTACTAACCAATGACGGTGAGCTTTGTAACCGCCTGATCCACCCGAGACATCATCAGGAAAAAGAGTACCGGGTGGTGGTCGACCGCCCCTTTGATGCCCAATTTTGTGCACGGATGAGTGCGGGTGTGCCGGTCGACGGTGTGATAACCCAAGCCTGCCGGGTTGAGCCAATCGCTGCAGATACCTTTACCATTGTCCTCAGGCAGGGGTTAAATCGCCAGATCCGTAAAATGGCACGTTACTGCGGTTACCGGGTGGTGGATTTATACCGGGTGCGAATAGCAAACCTGCAACTCGATGCGCAAGTTTTGCCAGCAGGGCACTATCAGCCAATTGCGTTGGCACAGCTTAAGCTCGAAGAGGAAAAAAAATAGTACCGCCCAATCGGCTGTCTGGGCGGTAAAAGTAGCATCAATAAACAGTATAGCGCGCAACCGATTGCGGCACACTGCGGCATATTGTCGCACCATCATTTCCACGCGTTATACTGAATATTTTTCAAGGGTCTGGCATTTCTGTGCAGGTCCGGTTAGTTTCAGTGTTCCGATATTCATCAAAGCCGAAAAATATGGAATGGATTGCCTTTACCTGCCTGGCCGCCTTCAGCCAAGCCTGGCGTAATGCGCTACAAAGTCGCCTGAGTCAACACGCCAGCGTGGCCAGCGTCACACTGGCCCGCTTTCTGCTGGCCACGCCCCTGGCCGCACTATACCTGCTGGGTCTGTACCACTGGCAAACAGCACCCGCACTCACCCTGAACCCAACACTGATAGGCTATGTTGCAGGCGCGAGCATTATGCAGATCATTGCAACCGGACTCATGGTGGTATTGTTCAAACGAAACAATTATGCGGTCGGTGTCGGATTGGCCAAAAGTGAGGCTTTGTTAGCCGCCATCCTGGGCATGGTCTTTTTTGGCTCTCATCTGAGCGCGCTGGGCTGGTTGGGCGTCCTGCTGGGCGGTATTGCGGTGCTGTTACTCAGCGGTGTTACACTGCGCCATTTTCAACTGACGACCGCCTTGTTGGGGCTTGCCTGTGGCGGAGCCTTTGCCCTCACCTCTTTGTGGGTACGAGAAGCCAGTATTGCCACCCAGTTACCCTTCCCGCACAGCGCGGCCTGGGTGCTGTTGCTGGTGCTATCCTGTCAAACCTTAATACTGGCTTGCTACTTGAGCTATGCAGAATCAAACTCCTGGCGTCAACTGTGGCAACACCGCCGGCTCACCTGTGCCATCAGTACCACCAGCTGTATCGGCTCCGTTGGCTGGTTTAGTGCTATGAGTCTGCAACACGTTGCCTATGTAAAAACACTCGGCCAGATCGAGGTATTCTTTTCGCTTGCCATCGCTGTGTGGTGGCTGAAAACACCAGTTGCCCGGCGTGATACCCTGGGGTTACTACTCATCGCACTGGCAGCGACCCTGGTTATGATGGGTTAGGTGACTGGTCTGGCATAAATTTTCAGGGAAAAAACGCCGGCACTTTCTATACTGAATATATTGCAACAATGATAACTGAGTGCCTTACGTGCCGATTGCGCAACATTTTTATAGTCAGCCGGACGAAGTAGAGCTGGTCAAAGTGAAGCTGTTTAAGCAAGTCGCTTACTATTGTTTATGCTTACATTTGCTGTTTATCTTTGCTTTTTGGTACAGCCATGTCTATATCCTGTCCATCGCCAACATCGCCAGCGTTGCAGCTTGGGCAACGGGGATTTATCTGCTTAACCGGGGTTACAGCCACCTGGCACTGCGGGTTTTTTGTGTTGAAGTGACGGGTCACTCGGTGCTGGTATGTGCCACGTTAGGGATGGATTATGGCTTCCAGTATTACCTGTGGACCATCGCCTGTATGTTGCTGCTGGATATGAAGCTAAAACTACGACTGGCCATTGTTCTGTCCCTTAGCATGATTGTGTTATTTGCCCTGCTGTTTGAGCTTTACAGCACCGTAAATACCCCTTTTATGCTCCAGGAGTACGCCCGCTCTATTCACTTTATCAATGTGTTCGTGTGCGGCTTACCCATGATCTACGTTATTGGCCATGTGCGCGAAAGCACCTTTATTCAGCGCCGTCAGCTGGCTAAGCTGGCAGCCAGAGACCCACTCACGAATCTGTTTAATCGCCGCTATGCCAAAGAACTGATCCTCAGAGCGCACAGCAGCTGTGCACACAACGGACAAAGTCTCTGCGTGGTCATGGCGGATCTCGACCATTTTAAACAGATTAACGACCAACTGGGTCATGATATGGGGGATGAAGTACTGCAAACCGTCTCTGATATCTTACGTGAGCATGTTACCGATCAGGATATCGCCGTCAGATGGGGCGGAGAGGAGTTTTTATTGGTGCTGGTTGACTGTACTCAGGAAGAAGCGCTCATACGCATTGAAACATTGCGACAAACCCTTGATAAACAGCGCTTTAATGGTGAAGAACTCACTACAACGATGAGTTTTGGCGTAGCTTTGTGGCATACCGCTTTGCCTTTTTCCGTCGCTTTGCAGCTGGCCGACGATGCACTCTACACCAGTAAAGCACAGGGCCGCAATCGGGTGACTGCGGCCCACACCAGCTAGTTGATTGGTGTAAATGTGATGCGATGATTAATGGACCCTGGTAATAAAGGGACAGCTTCGCCCTGCGCATAGGCGCTGAAGCCAGCCCGGTAAAAGGGTGACAGCGGATGGCCACTTTGCCCACCCGCGACACTCATTATCGCTTTATCCAGATAACCTGGTTGGGCAATAAAACGCTGAGAAGCGCCAAATGCCGGCTTTTGTACCGCTGGCATATAGCTGTCACCAAAGCCAGCCACCACCGGCATATCCAGCAAGCCACTGAGTAGCGGGATTTGCCTGCTAAACGGGTGCTTTACTTCAAGCTGGTTGACCCGCCCCCATTGCCACGCGGCCATATCCCGGCCTTCAATCTCACGCAGCTGCGTTTTCGCCGACTCATAAGCAGTCAGCAACATGGCATCCCAATCGCTGTACTGCTGCTGCCAGTGTGCAGGCTGTTCGTGGATCAATTGCCATGCAGCAGGCTCAAGATAACGCTTCAGGGGCGACAAACTGCCGTCAACTTGTTGCAGCGTGTGCTCAACCGGTGCAAACAGCAAGTCCAGGGTATGATCGCGAAAGCGCCTGACTAAGGTATAACCAACCGACTCAGGACAGGCACAGGCCTGCCAATCAGACAAATACCCCCTGTCTCGCGCATAACTATCGCCCTGCCTGGCAAGCAGCGCACTCAACAACTGATGCCAGGGGGCCAAAAAGCGCGCTTCATTGTCGAGTTGCAGGCGCATAAAATCCGCTTCATCAAACTGACTTTGCGCCATCAGGCGATCACGGATCTGCACTGCCCGTGCCCCCAGTGCATATCCTCCATCGCCAAAACGCTGATGTTGCTGTGCCGATACCACTCGTGAGTTGGCAGTCCAGATCTTGCCATGGGCTGGATTTTTAACCACCGGCCGCTGCACTTCATTACGTTGCCAGCCGTCACTGTACGCCTGACTGGGTATGGCTGTATCGCTAGGCATAGCGCGCCCTGGTACAGCCCCCGTAGGGCGCCAGGCCGCATTCCCTTGGGCGTCCACAACCACCATATTCTGAACCGGAATAGCTATCTGTGCAGCACGTTCCAGTGCTTCATCGACACTCCCTGCCAACTCCAGTCCCAGTAGCCCCAGATTGACCGCGTAATCCTGATGCGCCACCCAGCTCAATGCATAAGCTTCGTCGCGGATCTGCTTAACCGGCCCGTAATCACTTAATGTCAGGGTAAATGCCTCACTCCTGCCATCCGGTAACTTAAGTTGTTCAGTAACTTGCCAGGTAGTGTCGACCTGTGGGTCCAGCTTAATCCAGTCAGCCGTATCCAGATAACCATTGGTAAATCCCCAGGCAACCTGATTGTTACTGCCCACAACCACAGCAGGCGCGCCAGGTAGAGTAACCCCGGATACCTGGATCACCTCACCTGAGGCGGTGTCATAATTAAGCTGAGCGCGGTACCAGATAGCAGGTGTGTTTAAACCCAGATGCATATCATCAGAAAGCATTGCTGATCCTGTTTTAGTATGCTGTCCTGTTACTGCCCAGTTATTACTACCAAAAATTGAAAGCTCTTCAATATGAGTCACACCTTCCAATTTAGCAATGTCGTCTAATTTTGGTGTTTTGAGATCACCTTTAACGACTTCGCTATTATCGAGTGCCGCCTGATAATTACTTGGCTGAATAATAAAATGCTTCATTTCCTCACCAAGTAGTGATTCAACCAAAATGAGTGCTTCATCTCTTTTTAATGTGCTTTCTTGTAAATCCAGGTACATACTAAAAATAACTAACAAGCTGTCTTCTGGTTGCCAGGGTCGTACTTCTGCGCCGAGCAGGAGATACTCAAAGCCCTGTACGCCACTTTGCGCCTGTCCTTCATTGACCCCCTGAGCGTAACGCGCCAACAAACGCTGCTCTGATGGCGGTAGCTGTTGTAATATGCGCTGACTCAGCGTACGAAATCGATGAAACCTCAAGCGTTTGTCCAGTCCAAGCGCTGCTTCACCAAATAACTCACTTAACTCTCCGGCCGCATTGCGGCGCAATAGATCCATCTGGAAAAAGCGATCCTGACCGTGCGCAAAGCCGAGCGCATAGGCAGCATCCTGTCGATTCCGCGCGGTGATCACCGCCTGACCAATCGCATCCCGTTCCAGCGTCACGGGTGCACTCAACGCCGTCGACTGACCCTGCCCATCGAGCGCGGGCAAACTCAGTGATAAAATGCCATATACCACTGCACTGGCAGCCAGTGCGAGTAACACCAGCACCGCAATCCCGCGTTTCAGCCATATCAGCATATTTTTCCCTCACTTGGTTGATTAATGACCTTAGCCAGCTTAGCGTTAATTAAGCGCGATTGCATTACATGTCAGTGACATCTAACCCGGCGCAGCCTTACCTGCAAAGAACTCCGCCAGATGCGCACCAATAGTTAGCATGCAGAAGGTTTTTCCATCATAAATTCGTCTGAGTCTTGGCGAGTTTTCACACAGACAACTATAGTTAAATGATTCAAGGATACTTTTTCACGTTTACATGCAGACCATACACGTGCTGTCGTCAAGGAAAGCTTTTTTAACCCGTTTTATGGTGGGTGGATTACTATTGGTGATCCTGGCAGCAGGTTGGTACATAGATGGGGTAAACGAACGTCGCCTGATCGAAGTGGAAAAGAACCGCACATTTGAAGAGCTCAATGTCTATCGCACTCAGCTGGAAGGTACACTGGCCGCAAATATTCAGCTAGTTCGGGGGCTGGCCATTGCATTGGCACCTCAAGAACGCCTCGACCAAAAGCAGTTTGAACGCTTTGCAGCGCCACTCTTTGAGACCAGTCAAGTGCTCCGCAATGTCGGCGCCGCGCCGGACATGGTGCTACAAATGATCTACCCGCTCGAAAAGAATAAAAAAGCGATAGGGCTCAACTACCTCACTCACCCGCAACAAAAAAAAGACGCAATCAAGGCCAGAGACTCCCGCACCATTGTGCTGACCGGCCCACTTGAGCTGGTGCAGGGCGGGGTAGCCCTGATCGCCCGCATCCCGGTCTATGTTGATAAAGACACATTTTGGGGGCTATTGTCGGTTGTGATTGATATGCCCAAGCTGTACAAACAAGTGTCGCTGAATAACCTGGAGAGTGATTACCTGATTGCCATTCAGGGCAGAAATGGTCTGGGGGACAGTGGTGAATATTTCTATGGCTCTCCCACGATACAAGAACACAACCCGCTCGCTTTCACGATCCATGTACCATCGGGCAGCTGGGTGCTGTACGCCGCACCGCGTTACGGCTGGAAGGCCTCTTCCGCCGCCTTATGGCCATTTCGCCTGGCACTATTGACTATAGTGTTGTTCTTTTTGTTCGCATTTTCATTTTACACACGCTTACTCTCCGAACTAAAGAGCAAAACCAGTGCGCTGACCAACATGGGCTCGCTGGCTCAGGTCGGTGCCTGGTCTGTTGACCTGGCAAGCCATCAAATCACTTTGTCGGAAGTCACACGTCAGATTTTTGCTATCTCCCCCTATTATCAGCCAACCTGGATGAGCAGCACTGAATTTTTTAAAGAGGGCCCCCATCGCAAGAAGTTTCAGGATTATATGAACCAGGCAATCAAACATGGCAGGCCCTTTGAGGATGAATTCATTGTCCAGCCACAAAAAGGACTGGAATGCTGGGTACTCATTAAAGCCCAAACAAAACAAGAAAATGGCTGGACGTTACAGGTATTTGGTTCGGTACAAAACATCAATGACCGTAAATTGATGGCAATAGAACATGATAAAGTGGCCAGAAATAATGAACTGCTGGCACAACTCAGCACACATGAAGCCATTCTCAACAATCACACAGAACGCGCACAGGAGCTATGCACCGATGCAGTTTGCCAGGCAGCCCGCGCATCGCGCGCCAGTATCTGGCTACTCAGCGAAGATCACGCCCAGCTTTACCCCACTTGCTTCAGCAATACCCGACGAGACAGCCTGCAACATTTCCCGCCCTGGCGCAAAGCGACACTACCCGGCTTGTTTTCGGCGGTACTCAGCAAGCAGCTCATAGAAGCAAGCACGGCCACTAAACACCCGATAACCCGGCCTCTGGCTGATCAGTACCTTGAGCCATTTGAAGTCGAAGCGATGCTGATCACACCCATCCTTCATCGTGGCGCGGTCTGTGGCATTTTGTGCACTGAATACGGCGATCCTTACCCCGACTGGACTGACAGTGATCGGCGCTTTATTCAGGCCATCGCCGCGATGTTAGCCAGCCTGTTCAGTGGCCAGCAACAGCAGCAAGCTAAGCGCAAAGCGATCATTGAAAAAGAGCTGGCAGAGCAATCCGCTAAAATCAAAGCGGACTTTCTGGCCAGTATGAGCCATGAAATTCGCACCCCCATGAATGGCATCATTGGCATGCTTGAGATCCTGGGCAATTCGCAGCTCACCGACACACAGCAACGTAATCTGGCGCTGGCGCAAAGCTCAGCAGAATCTCTGTTAACCATTATTAACGACATACTGGACTTCTCTAAAATTGAGGCTGGCAAGCTCAATATTGAACAAATTGAATGTGACCTGATCCAGATAATTAGCGACTGCTTTGCTGCCTTTGCACCTCGTGCAAACGACCAGCAGACCGAGTTGTTCATTGATAGCCGCAACATGCAATACCAATATGCCAAAACGGATCCCCATCGGCTCAAGCAGATCCTCAATAACCTGATCAGTAATGCCGTCAAGTTTACCGAAGGCGGGAAAGTCACACTGACCTGTTATACGGAGCGGACCAGTGAGCAGTCTCGTTTGTGGTGCAGTGTTGAAGACACAGGGATCGGGATCAGCAAACAACAACTCAGTAAAATTTTTGATTCCTTCACTCAGGCCGACCCTTCTACCACCCGTAAGTTTGGTGGTACCGGGCTTGGCCTGACCATAGCCAGACAATTATGCGAGTTAATGGGCGGGGCACTCAATGCCTACAGTAAGCCAAATATAGGTAGCACGTTCACCTTTTACGTTGCGCTCGAAGATCCCCAGCCGATTCGGGCGCTCGATACCAACAATGACAGCCTGTATGTGATAGATGCACACTCTCCGTCCGATCTGGCTGCACGGCACATGCTGGATGCCTGGCATATCCCAACAGAGCATTTTGAAAGCGTTACACAGATGCTTCAAGCATATGATGCAAATACATCACACAAACCCGCTTTGATCATTGCCACAGAGGTGCTGAGTACGACGCCCGAATCGGAACTCCTAAGTCTGCTGAAACACATCAAAGCAAAGCAGCTCAGCTACGCCCTGCTGTGCCATACCATGCAGGAAACCAAGGCCTGGCCACAGTTCTCAGCGAACAACTTATTACTCTGCCCACTCACTCCTGCTAATGCCCTCTCCTTGATTAAACGCAAGGAGCCGCTGGTAGCGAATACCACAGAGGACGTCTGCCTGGATGTGGATATTCTGCTGGTAGAGGACAATAAGATAAACCAAACTGTAGCAACCACACTGCTTGAGAAATTGGGGGCACATGTCACCTGCGCGCACAATGGCCTTGCTGCCATTAAGCACCTTAAAGTCCGCGAAGAGGCGTATGCGATTATTTTGATGGATTGCCAGATGCCCGAAATGGATGGCTACACCGCAACCAAAGAGATCCGTGCCGGCGTCGCTGGAGAGCAGCATCAGCAAACACCTATTATTGCCCTCACAGCCAATGCAATGGAAGGCGATGAAGAAAAATGTCTGGCTGCCGGTATGGATGCCTACCTGAGTAAACCAATCAACTTTGCCGCGCTGAGCAAAATGCTACAGCGCTGGGTCGTTGAAACCAAAGCGTGCCGAGTCACACATTGAAATTATTCGCTATTCACCTGACGCCACTATGCAAGGTCGTGCAAATCGCATAGAGTAAAGTTATGAAAATCAACCTGATCTGCTGCAAAGTATCACAGCACTTCATATAGGGAATAGAGATGAATTTATCCAAGATTGAACAACGGATCATCGGCTGTCTGCTGGAAAAGCAAACCACCACCCCCGATCAGTACCCTTTATCACTCAACGCGCTGACCAATGCCTGTAACCAAAAATCTAACCGCGATCCGGTCATGACCTTGTCTGAGTCAGACGTGCTTGACACCCTGAGCCAACTCGAACAAAAACGCATCGTCGTTTGCGATGAGGGCTTATCAGGTCGAGTAAGTAAGTACAAACATCGCTTTTGTAACAGCGAATTTGGTAGCCTGAAGCTCACTGAACAGCAACGCGCTGTTGTCTGCTTGTTGCTCTTACGCGGGCCCCAGACACCGGGCGAACTGCGTACCCGAAGCGGCCGGTTGGCCGAGTTTAGCACAGTCGTTGAAGTTGAGAGTGCACTAAATGAACTCATTCAACAAGAACTCGCCACCCGCCTGGCCAGAGAGCCTGGCAAACGAGAGGCTCGCTATCAGCACTTATTCGGCGATACAGCAGACCTGGAACAGGCCGAGAGCAGCCCTGTTGAGCCCGCAGTAAACCTGGATGAACTGCTAGAAGAAATCGATCAGCTTAAGCAGGAACTTCAGGCCATCAAGCAACATCTTGGTCTGTAACCATACGATCACAGCAAGAAACAGATCTAATTGGTAACAATTTCAAGTAAACTTAGGGCAATCAATCATATTTAGGCCAGCCAGGTAACATAATGTTGGTCAGAGGGAAACCCCATGCGTGAAGCTATCATTGCTGAAATGAAAGTTCAGCCAACCATTGATGTCGCGGCGGAAGTCGCCCGACGTGTTCAGTTTATTAAACAAACGCTGATCTCAGCCCATTGTCACAGCCTGGTGCTGGGGATCAGTGGCGGTGTTGATTCTTCTACTTGCGGCCGTTTGTGCCAGCTGGCCATTGATGAACTAAATGCCGAACCAGGTCGCCAGGGTTATCAGTTTATTGCCATGCGCTTACCGTATGGCACCCAGGCTGACGAAGATGAAGCCCAACAGGCTCTCTCCTTCATTCAACCCACTAAACGCTTAACGGTCAATATAAAAGCCGCAGCCGATGCCATGCACGATCAGGCACTTCAGGCAATTCAGGTCAGTGAAACAGAGCTACCGAGCGCAGCCCTGGTCGACTTTGTGAAAGGGAATGTAAAAGCCAGACAACGCATGGTTGCCCAGTATGAAATCGCCGGCCTGACACGCGGTCTGGTGGTTGGAACAGACCATAGCGCTGAGAATATCACTGGTTTCTATACCAAGTTTGGTGATGGAGCCTGTGACCTGGCACCACTGTTTGGCCTGTCTAAGCGCCAGGTAAGAGCATTGGCCGATCACCTGGGTGCACCACAGTCATTGGTCCATAAAACCCCCACCGCAGATTTGGAGTGTGACCGCCCGGGTCTTGCTGACGAGGAAGCCTTAGGTCTGAGCTATGATGACATTGATGATTTTCTGGAAGGCAAGTCCATTAGCCTGGATGTCGAGCAACTGCTGGTTGATATTTATCAAAAAACTCAGCACAAGCGTAAGCCTATTCCCACCATTTACGACGATGAGTAATACCCGGACATAGATAGTCTTAGTGATCTGGCCTGCGTTTAATCACGTACAAGGCCAGACGCACACTGCGGGTACAGTCGCGGGGTCACTCGCCACCCGTTAACTCTGCAAAGAAGGATACATGCCAATGACAGCGCCCATTTTAATCACCGGAGCCGCACAGCGTATTGGTCTGGCGATGGTTCAGCATTTTATCGCTGAAGACATTCCGGTGATCATGACCTATCGCACACAACGCCCGATCATAGATACCCTGACTGAACAAGGCGTGATCTGTATCCAGGTGGACTTCAATCAGGCAAACGCAATCGCAACGCTGATTGCCCAAGTTCAGCAACATACCGACACCTTGCGCGCGGTGATACACAATGCCTCAAGCTGGGATTGTGAAGCGCAGAATCCGGATCACAGTGCTTTATTTGATGCCATGATGCATATCCATGCCAAAGTACCGTATCTGCTCAATATGGGCCTCGCACCCCTACTACAAAACTACTCAGGTACGGCCGACATTATTCATATCACTGATTATGTGGTTGAAAAAGGCAGCCCGAAACATATCGCCTATGCCGCGAGCAAAGCTGCCTTGGATAACCTCAGTCGTTCTTTTGCCGCCAAGTATGCACCGCATATCAAAGTGAACTCCGTTGCCCCATCACTGATCATTTTTAATGACGATGACAGCGAAGAGTATAAAGAGAAGACCCTGAAGAAATCCATTATGGGCATTGAACCTGGCTGCCGCGAAGTGATCGACGCCGTAGAGTTGCTGCGTAAAAGTAATTACATCACCGGCCGGACTTTGGCCGTGGACGGAGGCCGCCACCTGAAATAGCAGGCCTGAGCGAATTAACTACAGTGAGTTTTATTATGCATGACGAATTAAAAAGCAGTTTCCAACAGATCATTACCGCCGTAGGCGAAGATAAAGACCGTGAAGGGCTGCTTGATACCCCCAAACGTGCTGCCAAGGCTATGGAATACCTGACTCAGGGCTACCGTCAGGAGCTTAGTGATGTGACCAACAACGCAGTATTCAGCTCTGATGCCGATGACATGGTCCTGATCCAGGATATCGAGCTTTATTCTATGTGTGAACATCACCTACTGCCCTTTGTTGGCCGCGCGCACATCGCTTACATTCCGAATGGCAAGGTGCTAGGCTTGTCTAAGTTTGCACGCATCGTGGACATGTACGCTCGTCGCTTTCAGATCCAGGAGCAGCTCACGCATCAAATCGCCAAAGCCGTAGAGGAAGTGACCGGTGCCCGCGGTGTCGGCGTGGTTATTGAGGCGAAGCACATGTGTATGATGATGCGTGGCGTTGAAAAGCAAAATTCGCAGATGCGTACCTCAGTGATGCTGGGTAACTTCCGTGAAGATGCCAAAACACGTAATGAATTCTTACAACTACTAAAACGCTAAGGACCGCTTATGCACACGGCGATCATCAATATTACCAACCTAAGGTTACGTACCTTCATCGGATTCAACCAGGAAGAAAGAGAGAAAAAGCAAGATGTTGTGATCAATATCGAGATCCACTACCCGGCTGATGCAGAGTGCTTGTTTCACGATGAAGTTGGCCATGCACTGAACTACAAGACCATTACCAAAGCGGTGATCGCTAGAGTTGAAGAAGGCCACTTCTTGTTGTTAGAAAAACTGGTCGCAGACATTCTGACAGAATGTCACCAACACCCTGATGTCAGCTACGCGAAAGTGAAGGTCGATAAGCCACATGCACTGCGCTTTGCTGATTCCGTGTCACTGACGCTAGAATGGCGTAAACCCGTTTGACCAGACGCTGGCAGCCACTTACATAAAGCCGGCTGCCAGTCCTATCACCACCGCGTAACGCAAACCTTTACCTGTTGCGACCAACAGTAAAAAGAGACTGAACCGGGTTCTAAATACGCCTGCAACCAGCGTCAGGGGATCGCCCACCACGGGCAACCAGGCAAACACCAGACTGTAGACCCCATACTTTTCGAATTGATGCTGCGCCTTGCTCATTGCCTGTTTGGAAACAGGAAACCAGCGCTTGTCTTCCACCCGACTGATAATGGTACCGAGGTAATAATTAATCACACTACCGAGCACATTGCCGACGGTTGCGCTGAGCCATAGCAAAAACAGCTCCCCTTGCTGCTTTAGCACCAATCCAGACAGCAACAACTCTGAAGAAGCTGGCAACAGGGTGGCGGAGATCAGGGCCGAAAAAAACAAAGAGAGGTATAACATTATAATACTCGAGTTGGCCTGCCGGGATGCCGTGGCGTCCTGTCTCAGCGTAGTGATGCAGACACCACTGAAACTTGCGCTCATCTTAAAAATACGCATTAATGAAGGTATTGTACCTCAAGGACCATAATAATGATAAAACGTCTCGCTATCGCCGCTTTAATAACCACACTGGGCAGTCAACTGACTGCCTGTAACGCCACTCCACTGCCAGGAGATCACCCAAAGGGCTATGAAACCTATATCAACCCCGGCGACACTTTCAGGCACACACAGCTCATCAACATAGATGGTGAGCCGGTCCAGCTGGAAAAGGGCAACAAGCTGATCATTCTGTTTGCCAGCTGGTGCTCTGACTCTCAGCGCACGCTGAACGAGTTAAAAGCGTCTCAACTGCTGGCCGATCCGCAATTACAAATTATCGCCATAGGCCGCGAAGAAGATGCCGACACCTTAAAAGCCTTCCGCACCTCCTTTGGTATCGACTTTAACCTGATAGCCGACCCCGACAGAGCCATTTATAGTCAGTATGCCAATAAGGGGATCCCACGTTTGATTATGCTGGATAAACAGAATCGGGTTGTGAAAACACTGATTGGCGAACAGGCGGGTATTATTGAACAGGTGCGTTGGCAATGAGTACCGATGTCGTAAGCATACTGACGATGGCTAAGGTGATACAAACGGCAGTTGCGCCTGTTTTTCTCATCACAGGTATTGCTGCCACATTGGGTGTCTTGTCGAATCGACTGGCACGGATCACTGACAGAGCCAGGTTACTGGATCGCAAATTAAACAACAGCCAGGACGAAGAACTGAAAGACCACCTCACCCGCGAAATGCGCGCATTGCTCAAACGCTCACGCTACATTCACATTGCTTTTAGCATGAGCGTACTTTCTGCGTTATTGGTGTGTGCCGTCGTCATGGTGCTATTTATTTCCCACCTTTATTCTTTGTCGCTGGGCGTCACGCTATCGAGCTGCTTTATTGCCGCTATGCTGTTACTGATCTGCGCATTTTTAGCCTTACTTGCTGAAGTCTTTCTCGCCACCCGGAGTATGCGCCGGGGTATGATCTTTAAAGATATCGGAGAATAGCACGCAAAAATCCCCCTCAACCATCCGAGCCATTCACCTTAGATCTATTCGTTGGGCTGTTAAAGCAGCCTGACTCCCTCACCCTTTGTTCTGCCCGTGCTAAACGCATAAGCCGCAAAGCATGACTCCCACCACCCCCCATAAACCCAGCATCATAAAACACCCATAAAAAAACCGCCCCGGGGTAACCCGGGGCGGTTTCTTCAACTAATGATGTATTAGCTGCTTATTTACGCTTGCGGCGACGTAGCGCTGCAAACGGTGCTGCAAGTAACGTCAACCAAGCCAGTGAACCTGAGTCGTCGTCATCATTGTCATCACCACCTGTCAGGTCGTTCACACGAATTTCAACCATCACAGGCTCAGACGATTTGCCCATCTCATCTACAGCTACAACGTTGAACTTGATTACACGCTCGTACTCAAAGTCAATGTTGCCTGCCACAGTGATGGTACCGTCTTCGTCAATAGACACCAGGTTAGTACCTGTCACTACGAACTGAGTCACATCACCATCAACATCAGAGAATGCTAGTCGGCCAATCTCAGTACCGATTGCCGCATTTTCGTTTACAGTGAAACGCTGGTGCATTTCAACTTCTGGCGTGCCTTCATACTCGTCTTCAAGTACATGGAACACTACGTCTACCGGCTCAGACATATTACCCGCTTCGTCGTGCGCAGTAACCTTAACCGTGATCATGTCGCTTGCATCGTAGTCGATAGGACCAACAACTGTGATGTAACCTTCTTCATCGATTGCAAAAGAATTGCTGCCTTCAATGCTGAAAGACACCAGGTCATCGTCCTGATCCATCACCATCAGCATGCCAACTTCAGTGCCTTCTTCAGCATTTTCCATCACTTCAAAGCTCTGGTCAGCGGCAATAACTGGCGTCTGCTCTTCAACAGTATCTGCTTCATTGGTAATCATCACTGTGATGTAACCTTGCTCAGATACGTTACCTTGTACGTCAATTGCTACAACAACCAGGTCAACCTGATGTACACCAGCATCGTAATCTAACAGGTCACTGTTGGTTACAACAATATCACCGTCTTTAGTTACTGTGATACCTTCGTTCGACTGGAAGCGAACATAGAACTCAGAAACATCCACTGTGCCTTCTTGCTCTACAAGCTCTACCTGACCTAACACAGTACCTGTTTCTGTGTGCTCAGGCGTCTCATGCGTCATGCTTACAATCGCAGGCGGCGTCGCAGCAGCTGGACCAGCCAGTACTTCTTCAGTTACGGCTGCCAGAATTTCAGTACCGCTTGCATCTGCAATTGCAAATGGTGCGTCTGCATTCACATACGCTTTCTCACCCGGCGCCAGCTCTCTCACAGCGTTGCCATCTGCATCTACCAGTGTTGCAGTTGAAATACCGAAGATTGCGTTACCTGTCAGTGAGTCAGTTACTGTGCTGATGCCAAGCTGGTAGTTATCCCAACCAACCTGCGCTTCAATGCTCATTTCGTTGCCTAACTGATCGGCAGTCAAACCAATAATGTTAGTACAACCAGAGAATGTTACCGTGCTTGAGCCTGTCTCATGGAACATCGGCGTCAGGAGTCTCCATGATGGAGCACCATCAACTATTGGACCTGATACGGTACGACCACGACCAGGTACTGCAGCGGCGCGGCCTACATCGTTGTAAATCGCCAGTGCATAGTCAAACGTGCCGTCATTGTTAGTATCAAGATTCATGTGATAACCGGCCTGACGCAGATGCGTCACGTCATCACGTAGTTTCATCGATGCAGTGAAGAACATGCCCGTATCTGTACAGGCATCTGATGCAAACACATTGAACGTTGTGCCCAGGATATTAAAGGCTTTTTCTTCTTCGCTCGCTTCTTCACCTACGGCAACCAGCTGATCTGCCAGCGGGTTAACTGTTCTGTAACCGTTGTTCATTGCAACAAGCATCAGCTCGCCATTGACCATTTCATGGTGTAGATCAAGGCCAACATGCGCTTTAGGCAACATGTGGTAAACCATGTGCAGGTCGTGGTCACCTTCAGTTTCAACGTCGTCAAATACCAGCGCACCGTCCATTTCTGACAAGGTCAACGCAGCAGCGCGAGGGCCTTGCTCACTAGCTGATAGCGGGTTAGTCATGCCCCACTCAGGTAGCTTAGCAGGATCCACTGTCACGGATACGTCAAACGTAACCGTCTGACCTGCAGGTACAGTGACTTCTTCTGGATATTCCCAGCTTAGCGCGTCTGTATCTACGTCATTTTCATAACGCGCTTCGATGCGCAGGTTATAAGTCTTAGGTGTATCAGAGAAGTTTTTCAGCTCTACTGTCTTAGTGTAGGTTGTCTCTTCTTCAAGTTGGTCATAGCCAAACGACAATGCACCTTGGTTTGTTTCATATTCAGAAATCCAGCTCCACGCAGCAACCGGCGATGCCATCGCTTTTTCAACATCAATCAGACCCGCACCGATACGGCTGATTGGCGCCAGTGGTGACTCAGGATCAACATTCAGTGAATCAACATGGATATCCAGGTTGGCTGTGTTCATCAGCATAGCTTTGATTTCAAAAGCATCCAGCTCAGGACGACCTTCTTTCATCAGGGCTACTGCACCCGCTACAATTGGGCTCGCCATGGATGTACCAGACATTCTGTGCAGCTGGTCACCGGTAGACGGCGCTGCCGCCAAAATGTTCGAACCAGGAGCCGCAATTTCAGGCTTCAACAAACCGTCCATTGAAGGACCACGTGAAGAGAAGTCAGATACACCACCTGTAGTTTCTTTCAGCTCACCGCTTACGCTATAGCTTGCCGCGCCATCACGTAGTTGGTTCTTCAGAGCATCACCTGCCGCAAAGTTAATACCTACAGACGGGATCGTCACAGAAGCATCGCTACCACCCATAGGAGCAGGAGTACCGTCATCGGTATTGTTTGCAATCAATACAAATACAGCACCTCTTTCCTGTGCGTTGAGTACTTTTTCTGTGAAAGCACATTCACCACGGTCAATAAGCACGGCTTTGCCGGTAAAATCCATGTCAGCAAAAGGATTAGTAGGTTCTGCATCTGGCTCAGCATCATCTCCTGGCGGAATAGTACAGCCGTTTTGGTTTGCGCTCGGATAAACCAGCTCAGCGTCGTCTTGTGTAAAGCTAAATGCTTCTTGCGGACCAAAGCTCGCGAGCTGGATCTCCGTTTCAGTGCCAGCAATGGTGCCTTCACCAATCAAACTTTTATGTGTTGGGTGATTCAAAGACGCCACAGACAGCGCGTTAGGGGTTGTACTTGGGCCACCAACACGGAACGGTACGTCGTTGTCGTTACCGGCCGCGATGATCATATTAGTACCCAGATCAACCGCGCGCTGGATCAGATATTGCGTACCATCGCCTGTGTAGGTATTACCGAACTCGCCACCCAGTGACATGTTCATCAGGTCAACACGGTCACTGATGTCGCCGTCGCCATTTGGATCCATTGCCGCTTCAAGGGCATTGATCTGTGCAGCCCAGGTACAACCGCCGCCACATACAGAATACACATACAGTTCAACGTCAGGAGCAATGCCCGTTACGTCGTGTGATACGTGTGTACCGTGATCAGTCAACTCATCATCTTCAGCCGCGTCTGAACGGAATCTTGGATCATCTTCAATCGGGTCAGCGTCGTTACGTACAAAGTCGTAACCGCCTTTTACCTGACCTTGTGGCCAAGCAACAGTCGTCGGATCAGCCGCTTCGGCTTCATACGCCTCAACAGTACCCGCCGCTTCATTGAATACTTTGTGCGTGTAATCGATACCAGTATCTAGTACCGCGACTTTAACACCTTCACCGGTTACGCCCAGATTTTGTTTTACTGAGTCAGCACCAATGTAGCCCGAGCTTTCCTCAACAAACAGTCGAGAATCTCTCAGTGGTAAAATACGCTCAACCGCTGCATTATTGCGTAATTTGTCTAGTGTGCTGTCTGATGCTTCAACAATCAAAGTAGAAGCCAAGACTTTTGTTGAGCCAAGTACCTTAGCACCTGAATCAAGCTGTTGAATTTGCTGTCTTAGGTTAGACTGAGCAGCCTGTACGCTGGCAAATGTATGCTTTGCTGCCGCTTCGCTGTACACACCTTTTGCGACCAGGTCTACCGCCGTGTTTTGTTTCATAACGACCAGGTAGGCGTTAGTGCGCGCTTCAGCGGTGTTGCCTTGCTCTAAAGCAACCTGGCTGACTTTGAGTGATGTGCTTGGTTGAACTTGTGCGGTTGCAGCCGTTGCAGATGCTGCCATCAATGCACCAGAGACAGCAGATGCTACCGCGGTGGCTTTAAATGAATACTTGGCCATAGTTTCCCCTAGGACTTGTTGTGTAAAAGATGTTTCTTTTAGTTTTAGAGAGTAGATTCGTCCATCAATATAGTGTGACTCGCCTGTTAATTACAATATTAAACACACAAAGAAGTTACAAACTTTTCATTCAAATCACAATCAGGTTTGTAACCTACTGTTTATTAAGAATTTTAAAACTGTAAACGAACGTAAACCGACCCGCAATAATGTTGTCATATTGAGGGCGTTGTAAAGCAAAGCGAACAAAATACACACAAAATGAGTAGCAAATGTAGTTCATAATTCTGAACTCGTCTAAGAGACTTGCAATATCTTTTGTAAAGACTTAGAAAAGAGGCAGTTTTTTTAATTAAGGGGTCGAAATGAGAACTACACTATTATTAACAAGTTTATTAACCGGACTGTCTTTGAATGTACAGGCAAGTTCACTATTCGAAAAACCAGAAGACGCTATCGAATACCGCAAAGCAGCATTTCAACTGATCCGTTATCAGATTGGTGATATGGGCGACATGCTGAAAGGCAAAGTCCCGTTTGATGCAGAGCGTTTTAAGCAACGTGCTAACAATGCAGCGCATTTATCAGCAATGCCTTGGGAAGCCTTCCCGGCAGGTTCAGACAAAGGGGCAACAGACGCATTACCGGCAATCTGGTCTGACCGAGCAACCTTTGATAAAAAAGCGCAAGCTTTTGCAGATTACGCACAAAAGCTGGCTGTTGCAGCAGAGTCAGGCGACAAAAAAATCATTGGCGCAGCATTCAGGAATTGGGCAAAAGGCTGTAAAGATTGCCACAATTCATTTAAAGACTAAGCAATAAATAGCAATAAGGCAGCCGCCGCTGCCTTATAATGTGGCCGAGTATCATCGCGCACATGTCAATTTCACTCAGGTTCTAAATCACACGCCACTTCGACTTAGTCATCAAAAAAGTCTAAATCGTCCTCGCCAAGATTACGCTTCAGGCGTTTTTGCTCCAGATAATCATCCAGACGACGTTTCACCTGCTTCTTTTGCTGTGCCTGTAGTTCTTTATCCAACGACCCAAAGTCGTCTTCATAATCATCATCTAACGGATCATAGGAAAATGTTTTACCCACGATGTGCTCCAAACTTAATTATGCTAAATAGTCCCGCAGTTCACACTATGATGACGCTGCATAAGTTAGTATTTAGCGCTAAAAGCTGGCGCTGAAAAGCAAGTCTTTTTTATCCATACGATAAAAATTTTTTATTGCCACTTCCCCAACTAAACACTCTGGTTAAAATCACCACTTTTTAGCCATATTACTAACAAAGTGATATCGCTCCTCAGAGACCAAAATAACAAAATCTCATATCATTCAATAACATAATAAAGTGGCACTGTTCTTGTTATTTCATACTGGTCATCAACACACCAAGGAACACATTATGAAAACTATGCTGCTTGCTTCAACTCTGTTTTTGTCCATCCAGGTCGCTGCCCATTCAGACAGCCACTTTTCCGTCAGTACAGATGAATGTGCCGTAGATTTTAAAAACGACGTGCACATTACGCCTGATCAGGTGTACATCAAAAACGGCTCTGGTCAGCCTTTGATGATAGATGCTCAGGGCTTTCTTTATATTGCAGATCAACCGGTGCAACTGAGTCAGGATGAGCGCATGGCGATGCAAACATATGCGGATACGCTGCGAGGCGAGCTGCCCAAAGTCGCCAGCATTGCATTACAAGGCGTGGAACTGGCTGGCGTCGCCATAGAAGAAGTCGCCAGCGCCTTTAACCTGCACAATCTCGAGTCACTGTCAGGCCTGATGGATGAGCTGCATACCGAAATTGAAGGGGCGTTTTATCAGCAAGGTACTTTTGTAATGGGTGAGCAAACCTTTAATGACTTTGGTGAACACTTTGAGCATCAGTTTGAAGAGAAAATTGAGCAAGCCATTGAAGGTGCCATGATGGAGTCCATAGGCAGCCTGCTGGTTGCTATCGGCTCTGAAATGGTCAGTTCAGGTGGCGATATGGCGCGATTCGAGCAACGTATGGAAAACCTCGGCGCCGAAATTGAACAAAAAGTCGCACAGCAGGCAGACATGCTGGAGCAGCAGGCCGATGCGCTGTGTGGCAACTTCAAAACCATTGCAGAGCAGGAGTCACAGCTCAGTGCAATGATCCCCCAGATGGAAGGGTATCAATTATTCGCTTATCGCTAAGCCCGGTTATCCCTGTGCAGTCAGCCACACTTGTCTAAGCTCACTGCTTATCACAGGTGTGGCTGCTTTTTTGCCTGAACCACTAATTCGCCCAGGGTGCGCACATAGCCTTCCATCTTGTCGCACCAGGGCAGACCATAGCTGATCCGCACACAACTGCGATACCGCTCATAGGCACTGAATATCGCGCCGGGTGCGACACTGATCCCCGCCTGGAGGGCCAGCTGAAAGAACAGCCCACCGTCATATTCGTCCCCCAGGTCCAGCCATAACACACAGCCGCCTTTGGGATCACTGACACGCACGTGGTCAGGAAAATACTTCTGAACCGCCAGGCGCATCTTTTGTTTATTATCAAACAAGCGCTTACGAAGTTGTCGCAAATGCCGATGAAACTCACCACTGGCCATAAAATCTGCCAGCGCCCATTGATTCATCATAGGTGCAGAGCAGCTCAGTGCCCGCTTAAAGCGCTTTGCCCGGGCGCTGTGCGGCCCTGCCAGCATCCAGCCAACGCGATAGCCTGGCGCCACGGTCTTGGAAAACGACGAGCAGGTCAATACCTCACCCGACTGTGCAAAGCACTGCGCTGGCCTGACTCTTTGCTCACCAAAATACAGGTCTCCATATACATCATCTTCGATCAGCACCACATCGTGCGCACGGAGCAGCAGCAACAACTGCTGCATACGAGATTCAGGCATCTGACTGCCCAGTGGATTATTGATACTGGTTGAGAACAGACAGGCCTTGATCGGATGCCGCGCCAGAGCGGCACTGAGATCATCGAGCCAAATCCCATCATCCGGACAAACGGGAATTTCGATCGCTTTCAGACCGAGGTTTTCAACCAGCTCAACAATCCCAAAGTAACAAGGTGACTCAATAGCCACTATGTCTCCGGGCTGAGTGACACACTGTAGCGCAATGGCTATCGCTTCCTGGGCACCATTGGTGATGATTAGCTCATCACTATTCACCGTCAGTCCCAGTGCCAGATAATATTGCACCACCTGTGCTTTAAGCATCTTCAGGCCATCAATGGCACCATAGTCCAGCATACGCGCCTGAGCCTGTCGCATTGCCTGGCGCATACTTCTGGCCAGCGCCTGTTGCGGGCTTGATGCTGCAACCGGGTTTGCCAGCCCCAGCGGGGCAACATCTGACAGATGGATCCCCTCGTACACATGCTCAATCAACTGCTGCTTGTTTACCATCACAGGCTTAGCCGGTAATTTGCTGCGCTGCGGTGTCGCCGCCTGCTGACCGTCTTGCAAAAAATACCCCGACTTCTCGCGTGCCACAATCTGACCCGACATCTCAAGGTGCTGATAAGCCTGTTGGACTGTGGGAATACTGACCCGCAAACGGCTTGCCATAGCCCTTAACGACGGTAACTTATCGCCCGGGTTCAGCAACTCCTGCTCGACCATGTCACGGATCACGGTAATCACTTGCTGATATAGGTAATCAGACTTCAAAGTTGAATGATTCATCTGTATAGGTGTAAAAACACATTTTTTGTATCTGGCATGTACAGAATATATCGCTAAACTGGCCACGCTGACTAGTCCTTCTTGTGAGTTAAAAGAATGAATAACGTTTTTCTGTATACGATTACCGTCCTGATCTGGGGCTCCACCTGGCTGGCGATCGAGTTCCAGCTGGGCACGGTAGACGAAGTGGTCTCTTTGTTTTACCGCTTCGCAATCTCTGCCGCCTGTATGTGGTGTTATGTGCTGATCAAACGCCCGCCGATGCGATACTCACTCACGGATCATGGCTTCTTTATGCTGCTGGCACTGGGTAACTTCGGCTTAAATTACCTCTTACTCTACTGGGCGCAAGGCAGCCTGACCTCCGCGATGGCCTCCATTGCCTTTTCACTGCTGCTGGTCGCCAATATCGTCAATACCCGATTGTTTTTTGCCAAACCCATTGCCGGTCGCATCTACCTTGGTGCAGCACTGGGCCTCGGTGGCATCGTCAGCTTATTCTGGCAGGACTTGATTAATGCCGATCTCAACAGCGACGCTTTCATCGGGTTACTGCTGGCACTGGCAGGGATGTTTGTTGCCTCTCTCGGCAACATGGTCAGTGTCCGTAATTCCAATCGCCAGATTGGGGTGTTGCAGGGGAATGCCTGGGGCATGTTGTATAGCGCACTGTTTTTAGGCGGCTATGTGGCGTTCAGCCCATTACAGTTTAGTATTGAGGCCGATGCGCAATATTGGGGGTCGTTACTTTACCTGTCGGTGTTTGGCACTGTGATCGCGTTTGCCTGTTACTTCCATTTGCTAAAAAACATTGGCCCGGAAAAAGCCAGCTACCTGATTGTGCTGTTTCCACTGGTCGCAGTGACACTCAGCACCTGGTTTGAAGGGTTTGTCTGGCAGCTCAACACCTTTATCGGGTTCTCTTTGGTGCTGATTGGTAACGCCATCGTGCTCACACCGTACCAGCGTATTCGCGCCTGGCTCAGTCCGACGACGCCGTCTCGGGCAAATTCCTGAGTTGTATGGCCCCTGGCAGGCTGCGGATCGTCACTGGCGTTGTTGCCACCAAGTCGCCGTCTGCCTCCACGGCCAGCCCTGGCGTCACAATATCCAGCTGGGTGCGCTTTTCCCGGTGCACCCAGGGCAAGCGCTGATGACATCCCACCAGCATCGCCGCAAACACAATCAGCCGCTGCCACCAGCTTTTGGCAGAAAACCACATACACTCCAGCTGACCATCCTGCAGCTGTGCTAAAGGCGCAGGTTGCAGCCCGGCAGCAAAAAAGCGGCCATTGGCCAGAAGTAACATCATGCCCTGTGTTAAGCCCCTGCCCTGAGCCGTTTTGAGCTCAATCGTTGGTGCACAAAACAGCTGTTTAAGGCCGCCCCAGACATAGCTCAGTGCCCCGCCATGCTTTTGTCCCCTCAGGCTTTGCACAACGTCTGCATTAAATCCCACTCCGGCAATATTCACAAAATAGCGGTCCCCTATTACGCCCAGGTCTAATGCGATACTGTGCGATGAAAAGATCGTCGCGCGCCATTGCTTTTCGGTGTAACCAAATTGACGGCAAAAATCATTGCCCGTGCCCGCAGGCAGACATGCCAGCAAAGCCGATGATTCACACATCGCATTGACAACCAGGTTGATGGTCCCATCGCCCCCGACCACCACCACCGATGACTCAGTCTGGAGCAGCAACCGGATCGCCTCCTCATCGCGGCCATAAAATCCGCTCGTCTCATACCAGCTGAGGGGGATCTGACGTTGCTTTGCCTGCGCGCGCAACCAACGTACATGGCGTTGCAATTTTCGCCCATTTCCTGGTTTATATACAACTAACAAACAACCCCCAAAATAACAAAATCAATTTATCTGAATAACCACCCAAAACAAATTCAACAAAAACAAAAACAAAAACACAAAGCCCTGTAAAAAAAGGAAAAAATAACATACCCACCATTCACAACAGTGAATAAAAAACCAAACCAAAGGTTGTTAAACAAATTAAAACAACGATTTGCATTAGTTTTTTTAATCCGTCACCAGTAATTTTTATCGTTTTATTTTTCGCCACAATGCACGCAAAATAACCATGTCGATACAGACTAACATTACATCAAAATCTTGAGGAGTCAGACATGCTTAATTCAGCTGCAGCGTGCAGCAACACGCAAACCACCCTAAACACAGTCGAAGCGCCAGTCATCAAACGCCGCTTTAAACTAACGGCTTGGTTAAATAACATGGGTAAACAACTGATGTTAAGTCAGGTGGTTATGTATAAGTAAGTCTGCCTCGGGCATGTTCTCCCCCAACCGTTCATGCCCTCTTCCACCCTCATTACCCCTATTTCAATATCATAAAACACACCTGATCGGCCATAAATCGGTCAAAGTCGTAAAAAATTGCACTTATACGTACAAAATTTAAGCAAACAATTCAAAAACTATTTACAGCGCTAAATTCGCTAAGTATTATCTTTGCCCATGGAGAGATGGCTGAGTGGTTGAAAGCACCGGTCTTGAAAACCGGCATACGTTAATAGCGTATCTAGGGTTCAAATCCCTATCTCTCCGCCATTTTTAAGTTTTTGCGCCGGAGAGGTGGCCGAGTGGCTGAAGGCGCTCCCCTGCTAAGGGAGTATAGGGTTTGTAGCCCTATCGAGGGTTCGAATCCCTCCTTCTCCGCCATTGCTTTTAAGAGAACCGTCCCATTGTGGACGGTTTTTTTATGCCCGAAAACGAATCCCTCACTCTTGTGCAAACACCATTAATAATAAAAAAACCGCCTTAACTGGCGGTTTTTTTATGCCCAAATTTTACCTCTCCACAAATGAGAAGGTGGGTGATAACCCTCGACCAGGGTTCGACAATTTTGTCTGGAACACAATTGAACGCACTTTAGTGCGGCCCGCAGGGCAAAATACAGGACGTATTTTGTCATCCCTCCTTCTCCGCCACTGCTTTTAAGAGAACCTCCTATACGGTGGCTTTTTTATGCCCAAATTTTATCTCTTCACAAATGAGAAGGTGGGTGAGAACCCTCGACCAGGGTTCGACAATTTTGTCTGGAACACAATTGAACGCACTTTAGTGCGGCCCGCAGGGCAAAATACAACATCACTTTTCAGTACTTATCCTGGCGCAACCAGCTTGATCAGTGAAGTCACAACTTTCTGAACCCATTGTGTTTTTTATACCAGCTGCAATCACCACCTTCCGCATGCTAGCCCGTTTGCTTCAGCATGCATGCCTGACTCCACACTCGTTGCACATTTCAATGATGGAATGCTGGCATTCACAACATGCTTGTTTCACTGGCCAGCCAATCACGGTACACCCAGAGATTGGAAATAGGTCTGTACCGGTTAAACACGCCGGACAGCGCCTAGCCAGCCAAGCTGGCAATCACACAGCATTAAGGAAACATATGACTATCCCCTCATCAGAGTCGCAGTCGGTTTACCCTTTGGGCCAGCACATTATTGTCGACCTGTTTGATGCTTCTAACCTGATAGGTGAAGCGCAAATAGAAAAGATGATGATTGAGCGTGCCAACGCTGCAAACGCCACCATTCTGAAAACCCATTTGCACCCATTTGAAACCAACGGTGGAGTGTCGGGGATGATCATTCTGGCCGAAAGCCATATTTCTATTCATACCTGGCCAGAGTACAACTTTGCTGCAATGGACATTTTTATGTGCGGTGAAGCGCAGCCTGAACTGTGCCTACCGGTAATAGAGGCGTGTTTTCAGCCGGGCCGAATGGTCATTAATACCCTCACCCGAGGTGGCTCTGTGAGTCGCACCGGAGCATTTCAGCCTCTGTTAGATAACCAGTTACACGCAACCCTTAAAACCGCATAACAACGGAGTATTCACGCACATGACTAAGATTAATTGGCATTACGAGCAAATGACAAGTGGCGTTCACATTGCACTTCGTTCAGAAAAAGATTTGGTCGACGTAGAAACCGAGTTCCAGGATGTCAGCATCTTCGAAACCCGTCACCTGGGTAAAGTAATGCGCATAGACGATGGCATTCAGGTCACCACCAAGGGTGAGCACATTTATCATGAAATGATAGCGCATGTCCCAATCCTGTTTCACGGCAACATTAAAAACGTGCTGATTGTGGGTGGCGGAGACGGCGGCAGTGCCCGTGAAGTCTTAAAACATAAGAGCGTCGAAAACGTCGTGATGGTAGACATTGATGAACAAATTATTCAATTAAGCCGCGAGTTTTTACCCGAAATCAACAACGGCGCATTTGATGACCCCAGGTTTGTATTGTGCATAGGAGATGGCGCGGAAATCATCTCTCAGTACAGCGATTGCTTTGATCTCATCATCCTGGATGCAGCAGATCCGGATGGCGGCGCATCAGAAACCCTGTTTACCCAATCTTTCTTTGGCAATTGCCTAACCGCACTGAAGGCAAACGGGATTTTGGTTGCACAAGGTGGCACGCCGTACTTTGAGCCCTACATG
Source organism: Pseudoalteromonas rubra (assembly GCF_001482385.1). Taxonomy (NCBI): domain Bacteria; kingdom Pseudomonadati; phylum Pseudomonadota; class Gammaproteobacteria; order Alteromonadales; family Pseudoalteromonadaceae; genus Pseudoalteromonas; species Pseudoalteromonas rubra. The sequence continues at coordinate 2,867,599 of NZ_CP013611.1, read as the reverse complement.
ATGCAGTCTATGGTGTCGCGTTTGACTCAGGCGTTTAACAATCCTGCGGGCATTTATATGGGTGGCTGTTACGACTACTTTGGCGGCTCTCATGCGTTTATCTGGGCAACACGCAGTGGCACCATAGACACGCTATCGCTTGATGAGCTGGAATCACGCTTTACCCATGCCGACATTCACACTAAATACTACTCACCTGAAGCCCACTTTGGTGCCTTCTTCCTGTCAAAAGACATGCGGAATTACGTCAATCAGGCTGTGAAGTGTGAAAACGTGGATGAGCTATCAATGCCAGAAGCCGGTGACTGGGATGACTACACCCCGGCAACCTCCAGTCAGAGTGACGATGACGAATAAGCCTTTCTCCTGCATGACATAAAGGTAAATTACCATCACACTCAGAGCCACTGTCACGACACCCTGTCATCGTGCCAGTGGCTTGTTTGTGCCAGGTTCCGGCAACACAGCCAGAGCAAAGCCCGATCCACCCAGGTGCCACACAACACAATGAAATCACTATTTAAGCTATTTGAGAAATTAGGCCACAAAGACACCTCTGACAGCCAGTTAACACCAGCAGAGCACAACCTGCCGTTTATTCGCCAGTGCGCCAAAGAGTTCTCTGGCTGGATAGCCATTGCCTTTGTTATTTCTTTGTTTGGTGGCCTGTTGCAGATTGTGACGTTCGACTTTTTAGGCGACTTAGTCGACTGGCTGGATAGCGCAAGCAGCAACGTACAGCTCAATGACAAAGGCCACACGCTGGCCCTCGTTGCTATTGCCATCGCCGTGGTGATCCCCACTATCACCCTGATTAAAAACCTGGTGTTTCATCAGTTGCTCGGACCAAACCTACAAAAAAACACCATCATAAAATTGTATCGCACCCTGATTTCCTCTCCTGCCAGTTACCACGAAGAAGATGATCCTGGCGCAACCGCCATTGTCATTGTGGATACCTCCGAGGCTATCATCGATGTGGTATTACAGTTTTGTGGCTTTGCCGGATTTTTACTGGCGTTTCTGGGGGCATTGCTGTTTTACGTGGGCAACATTGACAGCTGGCTGGCACTGCCTTTCCTGATCTGGACCGGTCTGTTTTTGGCGATGTTGCTGGGGCAATGGATCCCCAAAGCCAAAACCACCAACCGACTCGAAGCAGAAAGTTGCGCGCAGATCACCGGGAAGTTCACCGAGCGCTTTGCGCGTATCCGCACCGTTAAAATGCTCTCTAACACCGACTATGAACAACAGTTCGCCGAAAAATGGGCCACCCGACACCGCAGAGTCGTGGCAAAGGAATTCCGCGTGTTCTCTAACTTTGCCTCTGTGGTTGGCCTGCTCAATGGTCTATTAGTGGTCGGTACGGGCGCATTGTGTTTGCAACTGTGGATGCAGGGCAGCATCTCAATTGGTGAGTTTTCTATGGTGCTTGCGCTGGTTTACCGGGTGATATCGCTGTCACAATGGTGCCAGGACGAATTTGACGCCTTCTTTGTCTCCTGGGGTCAGGTTACCGTGGGCAGAGAGGTCGTTAACGAATTTCTGGAAGATGTAGAACCCATTGAAGACGAGGGCAACTTTCATGTCGCGAACGGAAAAATCACCTTTAAACAGGTTGAATTTGGCTATGAGAACAAAGCGCCACTGTTCACCGACCTGTCTTTAAAAATCAAAGCTGGTGAAAAAGTTGGGATCATAGGCCCTTCCGGTGCAGGAAAATCGTCGCTGCTTAATATGCTTGCCGGCATTGACGAAATTGAAGCAGGCGCGATTTATATTGATGGCAAGAACATCGAAGATTACTCAACAGACAAAGTATGCGGTGAGATTAGCTTTTTGAACCAGGATATCGGCCTGTTTAATCAAAGCATTTATGAGAATGTGTCGTTTGGTTTGAATAACGTCAGCCGGGATGCTGTGAAACAAGCCCTGGCACAGGCCAATGCCCTGACGTTTGTAGAAAACTACACTGACGCCCGGGGTCGCACAGGCTTATCCGCCTTTATTGGTGAAAATGGCGGGCAACTGTCGGGTGGCCAGCGACAGCGCCTGGCACTGGCCAGAGCGATCCTCAGAGATAAAAAAATCCTCTTACTGGACGAAGCAACCAGTGCCCTGGACCCGGTGCTTAAAGCTGAGTTTATCGCATCTCTCAAAACACTGATGAAGGGCAAAACCGTGATTTCGGTTGCGCACTCTTATGACGTGCTCGCTATGATGGATCGCATTATTGAAATTAAAGACGGTAAAGTCACACAAGATGGCAGGCCAGAAGAGGTACTTTAGCCTGTAGCCTGACAAGGTTGAGACAACTTTTATACATGGCTTGCGCCCTGATGCACTGCACGGGGCGTTAGGCACAGAGCGCTCCAGCCACCACCCTCCATTGATCTGTTGGCTCACCTTCTACAGTTAAAAACTTGTAAACTTTATGTTTATATTGATATAGTGATATTGCGGCTAACGCGTTAAATAAACCCTGTTCGTCGCACACTGTAAGGTAAGTGCCGCTGATGCAGGACTTGCCTGAATTCAGACTATTAATGGTACTGAACATACCCAATACACATATTTACCAAGCGCTGAGGTTCTGTGTCAGGAGTAAATACAAATAAGCAGCTGCCACTTGAATACCTGGGTAACAACCACTGAATGGGGCCTGTATTAAGCGCGAGTTTCTCAGTACCAAATCGGATTTTGAGCTTACCGTTTTGCGTCAGCAAGATAAGGAGAATGTATGATTAAAGAGTCATCTCGCAGAGACTTTATTAAGAAAGTAGGGGTAGGTAGCCTGGTTGTTGGGTTTAACTTGCAAAGTCAAAGCTGGGCAAATGAAACAGATTTACTCACGCTCCCATCAGAGGTGTTTGCCGATAACTTTCCGGTGTTCGAAGGCGAACTGATCACAGATGAAACCAGCCTTAGCGAAGCCGCCGACGATTTTGGCCACATTCATCGCTATGTGTCCCGCGCGATTTTAAAACCAGCCACCTATCAGGACATCATCGAGATGGTCCTATTTGCCAACCAGCACGATTTAACAGTGGCAGTAAAAGGGCAAGGCTATTCTACCAATGGGGAAACGCAAACCCAGGGCGGTGTTGTCATTGACATGGTGACATTATCTACTGTCTACGACGTTAACAATCAACAAATTACCGCTCAAGCTGGCGCACGCTGGATTGATGTACTCAGCAAAACCGTACCGCACAATTTGGGGTTACCGATTGTCACGGACTTTGTTGATTTGAGTGTTGGCGGAACCCTGGCAGTAGGCGGCCTGGGTGCGCAGTCTTTCAAACATGGCTGTATGGCCGATAATATCTGCCACCTCAAAGTCATTACCGGTGACGGGCGTTTACTCACTTGCTCGCCATACCAAAACAGCATGTTATTCCATTCAATGAAAGGCGGACTGGGTCAGCTCGGTATTATCGTAGAGGCTGGCTTTGAGCTGGAGTCAGCCCCCAGCCAGGTCAGAGCCTACCAACTGGTTTATGATGACTTAGCGCATTACTTAAATGACAATCAACGCCTGCTGGACGAAGGGATTTTTGATGGCGTTCAGGGCGGTGCAGAGCCCGATCCAGCCGGTGGCTGGCGCTATGTTATGCAGCTGGCCAAGTACTTTGAGCCGGACAATCCTCCCGTGGATGCCGAGCTACTCGACGGCCTGAACTTTGTGTATGGAGAAGAAGTCATTCAGGATCTGCCTTATTTTACGTTCCTAAACCGTCTGGCACCTGTGGTGGAGCAGCTAAAAGCCGCCGGGCTTTGGACATTGCCCCACCCCTGGTGTCCGCTGCTGATACCCGCATCAAAAGCGCAGGCATTTATCGAGGATACCCTGGCCAATACACCACCCAATGATGTCGCAGGCCCGGTATTGATGTCGATGCAGCAAAGAAATGCGTTTGGCAGCTTGTTTTTCAGCGTGCCTGAAGAAGACAAGTTTGTTTATTTCTCCTTGATGCGCACCGCCATCCCACCTACACCCGAGCGAGTTGAACAACTCACCCAGGCTAACAGAAGCATTTATGAAGGCGCACGGGCGCTAGGCGGCTTCCAGTACCCGGTGGGTGCTATCCCAATGAGCTCAAGAGACTGGAAAAAGCATTACCACAGAAAGTGGTTTTTACTGAAAATACTGAAAAACTGGTTCGACCCGAATAACCTGTTAGGCCCGATGAGAGGGATTTTTAAACGGTAGGTTATGTTAGAAATAGCTGGGCGTTGTCTGACCCCCCTCTATCAAGGGGCAGGTTCCAATTGAACCTGCCTCTCTCACAGAGCGCTAATTTTGAGTTGAGGCCTTTGCATCTCTAACCTGATCACTACTTACCAAATATCGTATCTTTAACTTTTCTCATTTTAACATCGACGATAAATTGAGCTCCCCCACCACGTATGCCTTTTACCCTGGGGGAAAGGTAAATAGCGTACTCATTTCTCATTTGCTTGCATTCCACATCTTTATATAATTTTGACGTAGGTACTGTAAGCTTCTCAAAGTTAATTTTTTCCAGCTCGTTTAAAGCGACCTGCACCGCAATCGCGCATTCAAGTGACAGTATATGAGCAACTCCCTCTGCTTCTTCAGACTTTGAAGAGGCAGACAACCCAACAAAAAGCCACAAAGACAATAACAAAACTTTCATTTCCCCCCCTAATCATCCCGTTATAAATTTGGGTTTTAGAATATGACTTTTACTATATTCGACATACTTATAGCTCTATAAAAATACGGCTTCCCCGAAGAAGTCTCCAAAGAATTTAGGCGCTCTTGTACTCATCGAGGGCTAATTTTGAATGGGTGTCACCTTGAGTTTGGAGTGCGGTGTCGCTTCAACAGGCTTTGCTAAGAAATTGAGCTTACAATAACGACTTTGCACCATAACATTTCCGGATGCCACAACTCTAATCAAAGGTAACCAGTCTTTCATTTCTATAACTTGCTCTTTAGAAAAAGGGCCGGAAATTTTGTGTGTATCTGTATCGATAGCGTAATATTGACAATTACCTTTACCACTCAATGACCTTAAACCATTAGCAAAATCATAGATTAACGACCTTCTTGATAAATACAACACTTCATCAACCATCAAAAACTGAGTGACCATGGAATCAATAATCACACCTTCTTCTCTTTCATTGCCTTCATAATAAATAATATTCTGATCTGCTCCCATAAAAGCGAAGTAGTATCCATTTTTAATGTGAGTCATTCCATCTTTTAAACCTGGACCACAACCAGATAGTAATAAAACCAATAATAAAATTAATAGTTTCAAGTACCCTTCCCTAATCACTTTTCAAAAATACCCACCTGTAAATTTACATACCAATGGTCGGCAGGTTCAACCGAATTGTGCGAGCCAACAGATCATAATAAGTGTATGCTGATGTAATCCCAGCCGGTTGGCAACAATTTTGGATAAGAGTCTTAGTCACTAGCTTGAACCGCTCCTCACAGAGTACCGACTTTGAAAGGCTGTCGTTTCCAAAAACATCAATTGCCTGAAACTAAAGATAAACAATCTGCCCCAGTCTCAGACCAAAACCCGGTGATTTTCCAAAAAATTGAATCAGGATACTTGGGAGAGCTTCCCTCTCGTCACACTCTTTATAAAACTGCGAGAATGGCTCACCTGGCAATGTTACGTTTATAAATTTTGCAGTAAAATTATTGGCATCGCTCATACTTTGATACAAAGCGCCCTGCCGATAGTAACCATGGACTTTCACGCTTTTATTTTCAAACTTACGGGCTTATTCAGAATACTCACGACATCCAATTCACAAGACATGATTGGCAAAGAAGTTATCGTGAATGCTATGCCGAACATTTTAGTCATGGTTAACTTCACTCAATATGTAAACTATAGTGGTGCACCACAATTAGACCCTTTCTTACGCCAATTTTAGCCTAGATATTTTGATAACTCCTTTACACAAAATTCTGCACTCTACTTCTCTTTGACAACTATTTCACCTTGCCTATCTGGTCAGATGTGTTACCTATATGGCATGACGTCTTGCGAATAAAATACACTCATGAAGATCCATACCCTCGAAGGCTATATTCAGAATATCTACCTGGTAGAGTATCCGGACAGGCTGCTCTTGCTGGATGGCTGCAGCCGGGCAGATGTGCCGTTGATCTGTCGGTTTATTACCGATGAATTGCACCGCCCTTTACATCAGCTCAAATTGATTGTGGTCACGCATATGCACCCGGACCATGCCGGCGGGGCTCATGCCTTGAGAAAAGTCAGCGGCGCGCAGATAGCCACGGCAAATTGCCCGGGTCAGTGGTATCAGGGGATAGATGGCGTACTGATGCATTTGTCGGACATCGCACTGGCCCTGTGGGTTGCCGGACGTAAACGCAAGGCACGAAAAAACCTCTGGTATGCCCGCACCCTTAAGCCTGATGTCTATCTGCCCGACGGCGTCACATTACCCGGGTTTGACGACTGGCAGGTGCTGCATACCCCGGGCCATACCGACCGGGATATCAGCCTGTATCATGCGCAGCACAGTACCGTGTATATTGCCGATGTGATGGTGCAGGTGCGCGACAAATTGATCCCCCCCTATCCGGTGTTTTACCCCCGACTGTATCGCGCAACTCTGCTGAAACTGCAACAGCTTGAGCCAGACACTGTGATGCTGGCACACCACAGTGAAATTGCCTTTGCCGACATAGACTTTGAGCAGCTGTTACAGCGCGCACCCAGACAACCTGTGACCCACTGGCGCTCAGTCAAAACCAAGACCAGAAAGGCGCTGGGGCTGAGTCACACTTCACCCTGATACGGCACTTTTGAATACCCGGATAAAGACGTCGATGTCTTCTACAGTGGTATAAATATGCGGAGATACGCGGATCCCCAGCTTACGTGCATCGACCGCGATACCGGCTTCCCGTAACGTCGCCAGCACCTGTTCCTGCTTATCCCCCACATTGAGGATCGCCGTTCCAGAGCAGCGCTTTGCATCCGTCGGGGCGATGTACCAGGGTGCCAGATCGGCCTGCAAGCGCTTCAGCAGCGCGAGGTTGTGTGCCCGCACTTGCTCAACACCGAACTCAGCAAAATACTGGATGCTGTGGGCGGCAAAAATATAAGCAGCGACGGACGGCGTGCCTCCCCAGAACCTCAGTGCAGTGTGGTGAGGCGTAAAGTGATGAATATCAAATTCCACAGGGTTTTGATGAGAGAACCAGCCGACATCTTTAGGCTGACATACCTCAATAATATCGGGATTAACCCAGATAAACCCGGCACCTGGACCGCCACACAGCCATTTGACACAGGAACCCAGCACACAATCCGCAGCACTGTCTGACAGATCGATGGGGATCACCCCTGCCGCCTGTGCCACATCGACGATCACCCGACAGCCCTGTGCTTTTGCCAGCTGGGTGATGGCTTCAACCGGTGCCTGTTGCCCCGTATTTGAGTACACCTGACTGACAAATACCCAGTCGATATTGTCATCCAGGTGCTGCTGCCAGACACTTAAGTCTGACATATCCAGTGCCGCAGGAATAAAGCGGATCTCGACATCTGGCACTGCTTGCTGCAACACAAACCCCATACTGGGAAAGTCACTTTCACTCATCAGCACCCGCACGGTTTGCTTGCCTGTTTCCGGCAAACTCATTACCCATTTAGTCAAGCCACTGGAGAGGTTACTTTGCGGACAAAAATACTCTGCCTGGCTATTGAACAACCTGGCCAGGGCGGCGGTAAATTGCTGTATACCGTCGATCCACTGATACCAGGGCTCATGATTGTCACCTGCCCAAGGGTCAAAATAGCGCGTCAAAAAATCCAGTTTGGCCGTCATGAGCGGCCGGCCTACCGAGTGACTGAGTAAATAATGGCCCTGCGGTAACGAGAAATCGGCCTGTTTCATTGTGTGTCCTTTACTATGCTGCGACGCAGCGTATTTAAATCATCAAAGCGGGTAAAGACATCTTCACGTTTTGCCGCCGCCCGTTTGTCTCGCAATAATGCCAGCTGGTTCAGCAGCACAGGTAAAGGCGGCCCACTGGCTGTCACTTTGTCCAGGTGCTGAGTGTTCATATCGCCTGAAGGTTGTGCAATGTATTTTTCTACCAGTTGATTGTGATGCTGAATAGCGGTGTCGCCATGCAGCTTACACACTTGTACAAATGCACTCACCGCTTCCTGATACCAGCCGCTGGTATGATGCTGCGGCGCTGCTGCCACAAATGCATCCATCAGATTAGGCAGGCGCATACACTCGCGCAACGTGGCCTGATCTTCGGGCATCATATACAGGAACTTATCCACCAGCATCTGAGCGTAATTTACATCATTGGCCTGGCACAAGCCCAGCAGCATATCGATCACATTGATCCCGGCGAAGTCCCCGGCATTGGCCCCCCGATATACCTCCTTACCCACCCGATAAGGCTTGTAATAAGGTCGCACAACGTAAAAGAAGGCATCGGTATCCAGCTGGTCAAACAAACATTGATTGGAGCGGATCACGTCTAACAGGCCTTCTTTGACCTGGTTCAGCAGCACCGGCGTCATTGGGTGCGAAATCCCCAGAGGCTGGATCTTTAACAAACACTCCGCGGCACGTTTATAGGCCAAAATAGCACGGGTATTGTAGTCAATGAATAACTGCTCAGCCGGATGACTGGTAAAGCGTTTATATACCCCATCAACCGCGCGATTATGTGTGGTCAGGTGTGCCGTTGCAAAACGAGGCGTCACACCAATCGACGCGCCAATATGCATGGCCAGTGCAGAGGCTTCTTTGAGTGGTGAATAGTGCTCCCGGCTCGGCTCGGTCAATTCATGACGACGACATGCCGCCATGTACAGGCCGACATTGCCAAGCAGATCGAACGCATTGTCGAAGCCTTCATCGGTATTGCCCTCTGCCAGCAAGGCCTGGATGTATTTCTGACCTTCGTTTAATAGTTGTTGTTTTACCTGGTCTTCTACGCCCACAACATTCGCCTTATCCTGCTGCTGCCAGTATGCAGCCTCCAGCGTGTCGTTGAGCGTAACAAAATCACTGCGGATCCAGTGATCAAATGCCTGTGTCAGCGTAGTCATGACGAACTCCTTAACTTTGAGCTCTCAGGCTATCAAAACTCTTGCGCTAAAATTTGCTAAAATTCATGTAAACGCTAGACTGGATTAGTAATAATTATAAATAAATCATCATCAGTTAGCAGAATCCACTACTATGGCACACCTTGACAATAAAGACCGAATCCTCCTCAGCGCATTGCAGCACAACGCCCGGCTCAGCAATGCACAACTTGCTGAACAAGCCAGCTTATCAGAAACCCCTTGCTTAAGACGTGTCAAAAAGTTACAACAAAATGGTGTTATTTTAGGTTATCACGCCACTTTGGCACCGCAGTCACTAGGCTATACTGTACTGGTCTATGCCTTTATTCGCCTGAGCGAGAACTCTGCACAAGCGGCCACCCAGTTTGAGTCTGACGTGGAGCAACTGCAGCAGGTACTCAGCTGCTCTGTGGTATCCGGTGCACATGATTATTTACTCGAGATCATTGCCGAAGATTTGCCCAGCTATGAGCACTTTGTCAAACACCGCCTTGGCGCCATCGGCTGTATTGCAGGGATTGAGTCGACCATAGTATTGAAACAAACGTTTACCAAACGCCCCCTGCCAGTTTAACGAAAGGACAGGATCAACATGCAGTTCCAATTTCGCACAGCGTACCACCAATGGGCTGCTTACTTGCTCATGACCGTGAGCTACTTTGCGCTGGGAAAAATACTCACCGCTTTTGCGTTTCAGGATCAGGTGCTACCCATCTGGCTGCCCGCCGGCATCGGGCTGGTAGGAGTGCAGATCTGGGGCTGGCGTTTTCTACCCGGCTTGTTTGCCGCCTCGGCGCTGTTTAACTGGACCACAACCCACGGCTATGTATTTTCCGAGGTGACCTTATCGCAACAGCTGCAAGTCTCAATTATTGCACTGGGCGCCTGCCTGCAGGGGCTGGCAGGCGGCTCTATGCTGCGGCTTTGGTTAGGCGATCCGCTACGAATGCGAACGCGCAAGCATATTGCCTACTACATCTTTTTGGTCGGCATATTCTGTAATTTGATCTCAGCCAACATTGGCGTCTTCTCACTCAGCCTGTTTAACCCTGAGTATCAGTTTAACCGCCACTGGCAAAACGTGGTGGCCTGGTGGCTGGGCGACAGTCTGGGCATACTAATTTTTACTCCGCTACTGCTGCTAATGCTGGATGCATGGGCGTTTAAACAACACAGTTATCACCGCAGTCGCAATGTGTTTGCCACCAGCTTTGTGCTGTTTTTATCTGTGGTGCTGACCACTTACTTATACAATCAAGGCAATATTCAGGCCGCCAAACGAGAAGCGCAAAGAGAGCTCAGGCTGATAGAAAACCTGCTGTTACAACAGGTCAATCTCAGCATGCTGGCCGTGCAGGGCGTAGCTGCTAAGCTGCAGTCGCTGAGCGAGGTAAACGGCGAAGAGTTTCACCAAATCGCCGAGCAACAACGCGTACGCTATCCCTTTTTACGGGCTATTTCCTGGAATGTCAGGCTGGATCAAACGCAGGGGAATGTCCTTCAGGAAAAGTTTGATGATCTATACGATGGCCGGGTTAAACTCAAAGGGCTGCCCCTGGCCCCGGATGATCCTCTGGTGGTGGTGACCTATATTTCACCACAAATGGAAAACTTCAGCGCACTGGGCTTTAATGTGTATTCGCGTGAAAATCGTAAGCTGGCACTGACAAACCCGATCATCACAGTGCAACCACAGGCCACAGATATCATTGAGTTAATTCAAAGTAATACGCCCGTGCCGGCTTATTTGTTGTTCTCCCCGGTTTACCGGAGCAGCGCTACCGACCCTCAGGCGGACATTCTTGGCTATGCCACGGCGGTGGTGCAAACCGATACTCTGCTGGGTTCAGCACTGAAGCAGTCACAGGCCGGCAGCTATAACATTGCGGTGTATGATGGCAATGCAGCAGAACCTTTCTATAGCAATCATGCCACCTCAGCCGCTGAAGTGGCAACAGACAACCTGTTTGAAACCCGTATTCAGTTCGGTGGCCAAGTCTGGCGGATCAAACTTGAACTCAGGGCTGATTTTGCTGCCAGCCTCAACCATCGACAAACCGTGTTGCTGCTGTTATTACAGCTCAGTATCACGGCATTGATCATCTTTATCGTGCTGCTCAATAACTATCAGCACTATGAGCTCAATCATCTGGTTGAGCAACGCACTCAGTCGCTGCGCCAGGCTGTTGACAATGCCGAGCGTGCCAACCAGGCCAAGAGCCGCTTTCTGGCGAATATGAGCCACGAACTGCGTACTCCACTGAATGCCGTGGTGGGGTTTGCCTCTTTGATGAAGACGACCAACGCTTTTGACACGCTCCAGTCTTATGCCAGCCGGATTGATATGGCAGCAAAAACCTTGCTTAACCTAGTGAATGATATTCTTGATATTGCCAAAATCGAATCAAACCACCTGGTCATTGAACAACACGACTTTAACTTACAGCATTTACTCGGCCGCATAGATAGCCTGTTTGCCACCAGCGCTGCGGACAAAGGGTTGCAGTGGCAGCTAAATACCAACATCAGCGGCGCCTGCTGGCTCAAAGGCGATGAACTACGGATGGAGCAGATCCTCTTAAACCTGTGCAGTAATGCCGTCAAGTTCACCGACAATGGTAAAGTAACCTTACACTGTGAGGTGCTTCATGGTGATAGTGATTACCTGCTTACTTTTTCTATCATTGATACCGGCATTGGTATTGATTACTACAAACAACAGCTTATTTTTGCCCCCTTTACACAGGCCGATACCTCAACGTCAAGGCGCTTTGGCGGCACCGGGCTGGGCCTGGCAATCAGCAAAGAGCTGGTAGAACTCATGGCTGGCCAACTCACGGTAAAGAGCACCCCAGGACAAGGCAGCACCTTTACCTTTGCGCTGCGTTGCCCCTTTGGCGATGCGCAGTTGGCGCATAATACTGCGCCTGATCCGACCTTACTCAAAGGCATGCAGGTCCTGGTGGCAGAAGATAACCCGGTTAATCAGCTTGTCATCAAAGCCATGCTACAGTCGATCGAGGTTGAATTTGTCTTGGTAAGTGATGGCCAGCAAGCCGTAGATGCGTGTCACGAGCAAACCTTTGACCTGGTACTCATGGACTGCCAGATGCCACTTCTTGACGGCTATCAGGCAACCGCGCTGTTGCGTAAACGCTACACTCAGCAGCAGCTGCCTGTCATCGCTCTGACAGCAGATGTGATGCCCGAAGATAAAGCTTATGCGCTGGCAGTCGGATTTAACAGCCACCTTGCAAAACCGCTGGAGCGCGATAAGCTGGTGCAATGCTTAACACAATACCGAAAATCATGATGAAAAAAGGATTGTTAGTTTCTCTTCTGATCGCACTGAACCATCTGGTGATCATGCCGGTGCAGGCGCAAACGTGCCAGAGTTTGGTGAGCGATTTGGCTCGCTATCAGTCTGATGCGCAGCAGGGCAGCTATCGCTTTGCTAACGACGTCGGTGACGCGGTCCTGGACATTCCCGAGGCGCAGTCATACTCAGCGTATATCCGCGCAACGCAGGCGTTGATTTTTGCCCGTAACCCTAAAGCAAGGCTTCCCTGTGAGCTGGCGACCAAAGTCTCTGCGCTGCTACCCAGTAAGCCAACCCAAGTTGCAGATTACGTAGCCCCATTTGAGTTAACGCATCCAAACAACCAAAAAGCGGTATTGCTGATCCACGGCTTGACCGACTCGCCTTTTACCTTTCATAGCCTGGCTGCAGATCTATATGCACAGGGTTACGACGTAAGAACCATGCTCTTACCCGGTCACGGTACAGCAGCCAGCGACCTCAAAGAAACCGACTATCGTGACTGGCAACAGCATGTCCGCTACGCCATTTCGCGCACAGCCAGTGATTACAGCGACTTTGCTGTGTTGGGTTATTCAACCGGCGCCGCGCTGGCAACCACAGAAATTGCCGCACGCCAGCCTGATAATTTAGCCGCCCTGATACTGGTCGCGCCCGCAACACAGAGTCACAGCGAGAAAGCCTGGCTGGCAAAATGGCTCGACTGGCTCCCTTGGGTTGACTGGGTGGACAAAGCAGCCGATCTGGACCTGGCAAAGTATGAATCATTTCCACTGCATGCGGTCACCCTGGTGGAGCAAGCTATGGCGGACATGCGCGAAGCCAGTTTGCCGGCTTCCTTGCCAACGCTGGTGATTGCCAGCGATGTCGATGCCACGATTAATAGTCAGGTCACTTATCAGCTCTTATCTCACTGGGCACAGGCACGCACAGCGCCGCTGGCACTGCGAGTCTACGCACCTGATACGCTCACAGCGCTACCGGAATCTATCGATGTCACTGAAATCACAACACTGAACGGCGTGATTGATATGTCACACATTGGCTTTTTGAATCCGCCCGACCATCCTTACTATGGTAAAGCCGGTGTGTTTCGAAACTGCGATGCTTACCTGGACGACATCACGGTTTTTACCCATTGTAAAACCACAGATACACCGCATTTTGGGGAGCGTAGTCAGGCAAACCTCGCTGCGCACACACCGTTGATCAGGGCCTCTTTTAATCCGGATTATGATCCTATGACCACTCAGCTGGTCACGTTTTTAGGCAAGGCAATGCAGTAAACTATGTATCAACATCGCTTTATTACCAGCCTGTCCGCCCTCACAACGACCGAACGAGCGGTACTGTCAGGCCAATCTCCATTTAGCAGTGTTCAGTGGCTCGAAGCGCTGGAGTTGAGCGGCTGTGTGGGCGAAGACACCGGCTGGCTGCCCTACCATTTACTGGTATACCGTGACAGTAAACTGGAGACGCTCCTGCCTGGTTATATCAAGCTCCACTCTTATGGTGAATATGTTTTTGACTGGGCCTGGGCTGAAGCATACGAGCGTCATCAGCTTGCTTACTATCCTAAATGGATCTGTGCCATTCCCTTCACACCTGTGGTGGGTAGTCGCATGCTGTCCGGTGAACCGCTCTCTGAGGCTTTGTATGACTATGTCACAACGGCTTTGCACCAGGAAGCACAACATCAGCACTGGTCAGGGTGGCATATCAACTTTCCGGCACACCGGGCAGGCTGGCAAAAACAGTCGTTGATGGAACGTCATGGTGTCCAGTTTCACTGGAAAAACCAGGACTACAGGCACTTCGACGACTTTCTTAACACCATGACCTCTCGCAAACGCAAAACCATCAAAAAAGAGCGAAAAGTCGTCACCAGTCAGGCGTTAACCATTCGCTGGTACCAGGGTGCCGAGATCACCAATGAGATACGACAAGCATTCTATCTGTGCTATGCCACCACCTATCTAAAACGCTCTGGACATCAGGGTTATCTGAACGAAGCGTTCTTCCGGCAGATCTGTGACACCATGAGCGAGCAGGTAGCGATAGTATGTGCATGCCAACAGGGAGAAATCGTGGCAGCAAGCCTGTATTTGTATGATCAACATACGTTGTACGGACGATACTGGGGCGCCTTACAGAGCCACGCGCATTTACACTTCGAGTTGTGCTATTACCAAGGGATCGAGTATGCCATTCGCCACGGGTTAACTCGCTTTGACGCAGGTGCACAAGGCGAACATAAACTAGCGCGCGGATTCGAGCCCGTCTTCACTTATTCTTATCATCATATTCGTCATCCTGATTTTGCCTCAGCAATCGGCGACTATCTGGCCCGTGAACGCGTCCATATGGCCGATTACCTGAGCCAGTGTGCAGAATTACTGCCGTTTAAAGATCAGTAAACGATTGTTCGCTGGCATCGCATAGTCTTCTTGTAACGTCAGTTTGGCTTGACTGGCCAGCGAACAGATCCACTCAATATCGCGGATCCCACTGTGCGGGTTACGACTCCGTAAAAACGCATCAAACTCCTGATTGCTCGATGAAGTAAACTGACCATGATAATTGAAAGGTCCATATATCATCAGTAACCCACCCGGCGTCAGGTGTTGTGTAACTCCCGCAAAGAAGGCTTCGACTAGGGCTTCAGATACGATATGTAAGGTATTCGCCGTATAAATCGCAGGCACCTGCGTGACCGGCCAGGGCGTTGATGACAAATCGAGGGTCAACGGCGCAGGCATGTTCGTCGCACCACTGTCTTCACACCACATTTGGATCCCGGCGTGGTTCACCGCAAGATCGCTGCACTGCCAAACTAAACGAGGCAGCGCCCTGGCAAAAAAAGCAGCATGCTGACCAGTACCTGATCCTATTTCCAGCACAGACGCCACCTCAGTGACGTAGGGTCGTATTTTTTCCAGTATCGGTCGTTTGTTGTTTTCGCAGGCTTGTGAGAAAGGTTTGTCCATATTGCACCTCTGTGATCCAAATTTGCGCTCTATTGAGGCAACCCAGCCAATAAAATGCAAGTCATTTTAGATTGCACAACCTTAAACATATAAAAAATATACGCTTTTATCCTTGGTATAAAGCATGCATTGTCTATACTGAAATTTCCACTTAACGCTTGGAGCACATTATGACAACCTCAGATCTCTCTCAAACTCCGTTACAAAGCCGTGGTCTGATCGACACGGAAGCGGAGCCCAATTTACTGGAAAGCCAGGACTACTGCCAGGAAGTTGCCAACATCCTGACCAGCCCGGAGCAAGAACGAGAAAAGACCTCTCAGCAATTTCTACTTGGTTACAACTAAGCAATTAATCGCCCTCACAACAATCTGGGCTTGCTTACCTCGCTCTTTAGTGTAATGATAATTATTATCGTTACACTAAAGGATATTCCACTATGCTAACACCGCTTGCGCTTATTAATTTTAAGCCGCATCTCAACGCGCACTGCACACGCCCTCATCTTGATGCACCACAACAAGTTGCAGAGTTCATACGCACTGGCTGCGAGTTAGCAAAATGGTATGAGCGACAGTCTTGTGCGTTGTTACAGGAGCTGTACCTCAGACGAGTATTCTTTGAACTACTTAACCACATTGCTGATCCACTGGTTCATACCTGCATCAGACAACAATGTCTGGAGCAAATTTATAAACCCCTGCTCGCCTTAAAACGCTACTACAAAGCCAGGCGCAGAGGATTACACAAGTTTTATCTGCTGGAGCGGGAAGCCAGGATCATCAGCCATGAATTTAATCCGTACAGCTAGGAGTTGTTATGAGCGAATTTCGTCAAGTTTCAGATAGCATGGGCGTGTTAGACGTACCACAAGATGCGCTTTATCAGGCGCAAACTCAGCGGGCCATCAATAATTTTCCTGTCAGTGGCCTGACACTGCCCGGTAGCTTTATTCGTGCCCTGGCGTATATAAAACAAGCAGCCGCAGAGTCAAACCAAGAACTTGGTCACCTTCCTTCGCACCAGGCTCAGGCCATCGTCTCTGCTTGTCAGCAGATCATTGACGGGAAGCACCTGTCTCAGTTTCCTGTCGACGTATTCCAGACCGGTTCAGGTACCAGCTCCAACATGAATGCCAATGAAGTCATCGCTTCTTTGGCTACTCAGCTAAGCGGCGAAACGGTCCATCCTAATGATCATGTGAATATGGGGCAAAGCTCTAATGATGTGATCCCCACTGCGATTCATATCAGCAGTGCCATACTCGCAGTATACGAACTACTGCCAGCACTTAAACACCTGTCTCAGACCATTGAACGCAAAAGTAAAGAAGTCGGTCATTTGGTTAAAACAGGCCGCACGCATCTAATGGATGCCATGCCGGTAACCTTTGCACAGACACTCAGTGGCTGGCAGCATCAAATCGATTCTGCCTGTGAGGGCATTGTACAGGCACTGGAAAAGATCTATGAGCTTGGCCAGGGCGGCACCGCAGTTGGCACTGGCGTGAACGCCGATGCGCGTTTCGCAGCTACGTTTAACAGCTATTTAAGCAGTAATGTTGGGATCCGCTTTACCCCAAGTAAAAACTTCTTCTATAACATTGGCTCGCAAGACGCCATTGTAGCGTTGTCGGGTCAGTTAAAAACACTGGCCGTCGCGAATATGAAAATCGCAAACGATCTGCGCTGGATGAATTCGGGCCCTCTGGCTGGACTGAGCGAGATAGAGTTACAGGCATTGCAACCCGGTTCGTCTATCATGCCAGGTAAGGTCAACCCGGTGATCCCGGAAGCCGCAGCGATGGTCAGTGCTCAGGTCATTGGTAATGATGCAACGATCACAGTGGCGGGTCAGTCAGGTAACTTTGAACTTAATGTTATGCTGCCGGTCATTGCCTACAACATCCTGCAAAGTATCGAGTTGCTGGCAAATATGTCTCGTTTGCTTGCAGACAAAGCCATTGCTACTTTCAGGGTCAACGAATCCAGTCTGCAACAGGCGCTAACCCGTAACCCAATCCTGGTCACGGCATTGAATCCGGTGATCGGGTATGAGAAGGCAGCATTTATTGCCAAACAGGCCTATCAGCAAGGTCGACCCATCATCGAAGTCGCCGCAGAGCACACCGACCTAAGCGAAACCCAACTGCGCGAATTATTAGACCCGCAAAAACTCACGCTCGGCGGCCTGTAAGCAAATCACGCGCCTGTTATTCTGGCGCGTGACCTCTTGTATCTGAAGAAAAAGCGCGGCACACTGGATAAAAAATTAACAGGATCGAATATGAACGCGTTTAAACTCTCTCTTTGCAGTTTGTTATTCATTGCAGGCTGCAACGCCTCACACAGTGAACCACAAAACAACGAGGAAACCGCCACCACGCAACAAGGCTCTACGGAACAGCGTGCGGTTGAACCCGCCAAGCTGCAAAAAAAAGCAGCGGTACGCCATGATGTTGGACACAGTAAACCTTCACCAGCAGACAAAGTCATGGATAAAGAGCCTGTCGCGCACATAGATAAAGACGCGATCAGCGAAGCAGGCCTGAAGAATCAACGCGCCTATTTGAAATTCATTACCAAAGACAAAGAATGTGATACCACGACTCAGTGCAAAGTCTTGCCTGTCGGCAGCCGTGCATGCGGTGGCCCATCTGATTATGTGATTTTTTCTACAAAAACAGCCGATCCCGACAAAGTGAAGGAACTTGCGGATAAGCTGACCCATGCCGAAGCCACCTACAATGCCAAAAACCGGATGATCAGTATTTGCGAGCACCTAAGTGCACCGGCCACTCAGTGCGTTAACAATAAATGTGTTAAACTCGAGCATTCAAATCAGGCAACCTACTAGGGATTTTCGATGAAGTATCAGTGTTTGACGCTGTTTTTACTGACAGGCTTGCTCGGTGGCTGTAGCGCCACACAGACCACGCAGTCAGCAAGCAATGGTGATGACTTTGCGCTGGCAGAATTCGTTGCAGACAAAGGCTGTGATGCGAGCTTTCAGTGCAAAGTCATTGGAGTAGGAGAGCGACAAACCTGCGGTGGGCCAAGCCAGTACGTCGTCTATTCGGTTCGCAACGTCGATGAATCTCAAGTAGAACAAATGGCCGTTGCAATTACCCAAAAAGAGCGCGCCATTAACCAACAAACGCCACCCAGCGAAGTGTGTAAGCAAGTACTTCCAATTCAGGCACTCTGTATTAACAGTCAATGTCAGGCCATTACACTGAAATAACCCTGCTTTGCTGCCAGCGAGCTAAACGTCTGTCTGGCAGTAACCTTTCTTACTTTGTAACTATACCAACCACTGACTCAGTAAAGAGATAGGTATGATGAGTAATGCGCACAGGCATGCTCGCCATACATACCGGATCTCAATCTGCTTCTTTACCCAATAACAATAAATAAACTTCACCAGGTAAGTAGAAGCACAGCCAAATAGGGCAAAAATAACAAACAAGACAAGTAAGTATAAGGACACAATCAACTCATAAACTCAACAACCAGCATTCATCATAACGGGTCATTGCGTACAGAGCAATGCAAGCACCTTAATGAACACAAAGCATGGATCCGCCAGCTAAAATAACTACCGAGCTGCCAATATGAGCCGCTATATCGGTGTAACTTAACTATTGAGAAACTTCGATGCCGTGCACCAGAAGAGATATCTGGATATTTGGTTACATGAATGGACATGGACAAAGGTGATTTAATTCGGCACTTGACAGTGACCGTCAGATCGATGTGCCATTTATACTCGCCGTGTGACCTGTAAGTAGTTCCCGCATTAAGTGCAGGATGACGGAGGTGTGGGCTTTGTGACCGGGTAGTTATGCAACTTTTTTAAATTCAAAACGCAAAAAAGCCCGACTCTTTCGAATCGGGCTTTGATGTACAAGGAGGTACGAATGTCGATGAGATTCATGGATGAATGTCTTTCATCGACCTTTTATTAGGTCCTGGCGATGTCCTACTTTCACATGGGTGAATTGTGACCGAAGCACCGCTTCGCAGCGCAATGAACGCGAGGTATGGACGCCGATAACACGCGTTACGCGCCGGGAGCCCTCCACAAGGAAGTGTGTCCAAAGGTTGCTAGATACCAACTTCATGGATGAATAGACAACGCTATTCTATCTACAGCTTCATCGACACTTTTTAAAATTTCAAACGCAAAAAAACCCGACTCTTTCGAATCGGGCTTTCTTTTATTAGGAGCTTGGCAATGTCCTACTTTCACATGGGAAACCCCACACTATCATCGGCGCTATTTCGTTTCACTACTGAGTTCGGCATGGAGTCAGGTGGTTCCAAAATGCTATGGTTACCAAGCAAATTCTGTAAAATCTGGAAAAGCGTATTAAATTCTTATCGTCTACTTTATTTCTTAACTTCTAACAAACAAAACCACTTTGGCGTTGTATGGTTAAGCCTCACGGGTAATTAGTACGAGTTAGCTCAATGGCTCACACCACTTCCACATCTCGCCTATCAACGTTGTAGTCTTCAACGGCCCTTCAGTTAACTTATAGTTAAAGTGAGAACTCATCTCGAGGCTCGCTTCCCGCTTAGATGCTTTCAGCGGTTATCGATTCCGAACGTAGCTACCGGGCAATGCCATTGGCATGACAACCCGAACACCAGCGGTTCGTCCACTCCGGTCCTCTCGTACTAGGAGCAGCCCCTCTCAATTCTCAAACGCCCACGGCAGATAGGGACCGAACTGTCTCACGACGTTCTAAACCCAGCTCGCGTACCACTTTAAATGGCGAACAGCCATACCCTTGGGACCGACTTCAGCCCCAGGATGTGATGAGCCGACATCGAGGTGCCAAACACCGCCGTCGATATGAACTCTTGGGCGGTATCAGCCTGTTATCCCCGGAGTACCTTTTATCCGTTGAGCGATGGCCCTTCCATTCAGAACCACCGGATCACTATGACCTACTTTCGTACCTGCTCGACGTGTCTGTCTCGCAGTTAAGCTGGCTTCTACCATTACACTAACCGTACGATGTCCGACCGTACTTAGCCAACCTTCGTGCTCCTCCGTTACTCTTTGGGAGGAGACCGCCCCAGTCAAACTACCCACCAGGCACTGTCCTCAATCCCGATCAGGGACCTAAGTTAGAACATCAACACTACAAGGGTGGTATTTCAAGGACGGCTCCACGCAATCTAGCGACTGCGCTTCAAAGCCTCCCACCTATCCTACACATGTAGGGTCAATGTTCAGTGCCAAGCTGTAGTAAAGGTTCACGGGGTCTTTCCGTCTAGCCGCGGGTACACAGCATCTTCACTGCGATTTCAATTTCACTGAGTCTCGGGTGGAGACAGCGTGGCCATGGTTACACCATTCGTGCAGGTCGGAACTTACCCGACAAGGAATTTCGCTACCTTAGGACCGTTATAGTTACGGCCGCCGTTTACCGGGGCTTCGATCAAGAGCTTCGCCTAAGCTAACCCCATCAATTAACCTTCCGGCACCGGGCAGGTGTCACACCGTATACGTCATCTTACGATTTTGCACAGTGCTGTGTTTTTAATAAACAGTCCCAGCCACCTGGTCACTGCGGCTCTCGCCTGCTTACGACGCGAAGTCTTCACAAGTAAGAGCGTACCTTCTCCCGAAGTTACGGTACAATTTTGCCTAGTTCCTTCACCCGAGTTCTCTCAAGCGCCTTAGTATTCTCTACCTGACCACCTGTGTCGGTTTAGGGTACGATTCGATATAAACTGAAGCTTAGAGGCTTTTCCTGGAAGTAGGGCATCAACAACTTCACTACCGTAGTAGCTCGTCTCGACTCTCAGCCTTAGCGACCCGGATTTTCCTAAGTCACCAGCCTACAGCCTTTCACATGGACAACCAACGCCATGCTTGCCTAGCCTGCTCCGTCCCCCCATCGCATTTATACCAAGTACGGGAATATTAACCCGTTTCCCATCGACTACGCTCTTCAGCCTCGCCTTAGGGGTCGACTCACCCTACCCTGATTAACATGGGATAGGAACCCTTGGTCTTCCGGCGTGCGGGTTTTTCACCCGCATTATCGTTACTCATGTCAGCATTCGCACTTCTGATACGTCCAGCAAACCTTACAGTTCACCTTCAGCCGCTTACAGAACGCTCCCCTACCCCGCGAACTAAGTTCGCAGCCGTAGCTTCGGTGGTATGTTTAGCCCCGTTACATCTTCCGCGCAGGCCGACTCGACTAGTGAGCTATTACGCTTTCTTTAAAGGATGGCTGCTTCTAAGCCAACCTCCTAGCTGTTTTAGCCTTCCCACATCGTTTCCCACTTAACATACACTTTGGGACCTTAGCTGACGGTCTGGGTTGTTTCCCTCTCCACGATGGACGTTAGCACCCACCGTGTGTCTCCCGGATAGTACTTTACGGTATTCGGAGTTTGCAAAGGGTTGGTAAGTCGGGATGACCCCCTAGCCTTAACAGTGCTCTACCCCCGTAAGTATTCGTCCGAGGCTCTACCTAAATAGATTTCGGGGAGAACCAGCTATCTCCCGGTTTGATTAGCCTTTCACTCCTAGCCACAGGTCATCCCCTAACTTTTCAACGTTAGTGGGTTCGGTCCTCCAGTCAGTGTTACCTGACCTTCAACCTGCCCATGGCTAGATCACCGGGTTTCGGGTCTATACCCTGCAACTTAAGCGCCCAGTTAAGACTCGCTTTCGCTACGGCTCCCCTAAATGGTTAACCTTGCTACAGAATATAAGTCGCTGACCCATTATACAAAAGGTACGCAGTCACCCTCGAAGGGCTCCTACTGCTTGTACGTACACGGTTTCAGGTTCTATTTCACTCCCCTCACAGGGGTTCTTTTCGCCTTTCCCTCACGGTACTGGTTCACTATCGGTCAGTTGGGAGTATTTAGCCTTGGAGGATGGTCCCCCCATATTCAGTCAAAGTTTCACGTGCTCCGACCTACTCGATTTCACTTTAAATAAGTTGTCGTGTACGGGACTGTCACCCTGTATCGTCATACTTTCCAGAATGTTCCACTAACTACATTAAAGCTTAAGGGCTAATCCGATTTCGCTCGCCGCTACTTTCGGAATCTCGGTTGATTTCTTTTCCTACGGGTACTTAGATGTTTCAGTTCTCCGCGTTCGCTTCATACAGCTATGTATTCACTGCATGATGACCCAAAGGGCCGGGTTTCCCCATTCGGAAATCCTAGTCTCAAGTGCCTCTTACTGGCTCAACTAGGCTTATCGCAAGTTAGTACGTCCTTCATCGCCTCCAACTGCCAAGGCATCCACCGTGTACGCTTAGTCACTTAACCATACAACCCAAAATAGTTTTGAATTGTACTGCTAAAGACAGTTTTAACTTCGCCAGAAGTTAAGTAATACTAAAGTAGACGCTAATAAATTCTTTCGAATTTATCGGCATTTTTCTTTCGAAAACTCTATAGAACAACAATTTTCATTGTCATTCCGAGAATTTAATATCAGCTTTCCAAATTTTTAAAGAGCAATATCACTCAGTAAGTTACCTTACTAAGCAACAATCATCTGTGTGGACACTTCGAACAAATTAGTTCTAAGTCGATAAGGAGGTGATCCAGCCCCAGGTTCCCCTAGGGCTACCTTGTTACGACTTCACCCCAGTCATGAATCACTCCGTGGTGAACGCCCTCCCGAAGGTTAAGCTATCCACTTCTGGAGCAACCCACTCCCATGGTGTGACGGGCGGTGTGTACAAGGCCCGGGAACGTATTCACCGCGGCATTCTGATCCGCGATTACTAGCGATTCCGACTTCATGGAGTCGAGTTGCAGACTCCAATCCGGACTACGACATACTTTAAGTGATTCGCTTACTATCGCTAGTTCGCAGCACTCTGTATATGCCATTGTAGCACGTGTGTAGCCCTACACGTAAGGGCCATGATGACTTGACGTCGTCCCCACCTTCCTCCGGTTTATCACCGGCAGTCTCCTTAGAGTTCCCGACCGAATCGCTGGCAACTAAGGATAAGGGTTGCGCTCGTTGCGGGACTTAACCCAACATCTCACAACACGAGCTGACGACAGCCATGCAGCACCTGTATCAGAGTTCCCGAAGGCACCAAACCATCTCTGGTAAGTTCTCTGTATGTCAAGTGTAGGTAAGGTTCTTCGCGTTGCATCGAATTAAACCACATGCTCCACCGCTTGTGCGGGCCCCCGTCAATTCATTTGAGTTTTAACCTTGCGGCCGTACTCCCCAGGCGGTCTACTTAATGCGTTAGCTTTGGAAAAGTTGTCCGAAGACCCCAGCTCCTAGTAGACATCGTTTACGGCGTGGACTACCAGGGTATCTAATCCTGTTTGCTCCCCACGCTTTCGTACATGAGCGTCAGTGTTGACCCAGGTGGCTGCCTTCGCCATCGGTATTCCTTCAGATCTCTACGCATTTCACCGCTACACCTGAAATTCTACCACCCTCTATCACACTCTAGTTTGCCAGTTCGAAATGCAGTTCCCAGGTTAAGCCCGGGGCTTTCACATCTCGCTTAACAAACCGCCTGCGTACGCTTTACGCCCAGTAATTCCGATTAACGCTCGCACCCTCCGTATTACCGCGGCTGCTGGCACGGAGTTAGCCGGTGCTTCTTCTGTCAGTAACGTCACAGCTAGCAGGTATTAACTACTAACCTTTCCTCCTGACTGAAAGTGCTTTACAACCCGAAGGCCTTCTTCACACACGCGGCATGGCTGCATCAGGCTTGCGCCCATTGTGCAATATTCCCCACTGCTGCCTCCCGTAGGAGTCTGGACCGTGTCTCAGTTCCAGTGTGGCTGATCATCCTCTCAAACCAGCTAGGGATCGTCGCCTTGGTAAGCCGTTACCTTACCAACTAGCTAATCCCACTTGGGCCAATCTAAAGGCGAGAGCCGAAGCCCCCTTTGGTCCGTAGACATTATGCGGTATTAGCCATCGTTTCCAATGGTTGTCCCCCACCTCAAGGCATGTTCCCAAGCATTACTCACCCGTCCGCCGCTCGTCATCTTCTAGCAAGCTAGAAATGTTACCGCTCGACTTGCATGTGTTAGGCCTGCCGCCAGCGTTCAATCTGAGCCATGATCAAACTCTTCAATTAAAAGTTTTTTGAATCCGAAGATTCGTGCTCAATGAATTCTGTATAAATTGACTATGTTAGTCACTCATAAGAAATTGAGACTCTAAATTTTTGTGCGTCATTCAGTAAACTGAAATTCGCTGTTAGAACTCAATCTGTACGAGTGCCCACACAGATGATTGCTTCATATTTTTAAAGAACGATGTAACTAAACTTCGTTAGTTACCGCAGCCTCGCTGCGAAGTGGAGCGCCATATTAACCGCTTCACTTTTAAAGTCAACTAGAAAATTTAATTTTTCTTAATTAAGCTTTCCGTTTGGCTTTCCCTTCACTTAACTTGTTGCTTTTCAGCGTTGTGCTCCGTGTCGGTGGATGCGCATTATAGGGAAATCGAAAACCATTGCAACCCCTTTTTTCCCTTTTTTAATTAATAAAACGCCCTCCGCTTTCACCCTCAGAATATACATAAATTAAAAACAAGATATACACACCCAACTGTGGATAAGATCACATAATTACGTCATTACACCGGCCATATTGCTCACAGCCAACTTTCAATTTCACCTTCTGTCGGGAGTATTAGAAACTCATATAATAAATTAAGTAGAAAAGTTTAATCGCGAGCGAGTCATTGCATTTCTCTATTGGCCAATAATAAACAATATAAAATGCAAGCTATCTCCTATTCTACTTCGCACCTGACGCCACTGTGTCGGCATCCAGCACTCGATGCTGGAGCTAATAGAATCATTTTATAAGTTTTATTAACCATTGCGGTTGGTGGCCAAGGAAACTTCAGCGCTGCTGACATCACTCAATATATAGATATATGGTTGCATGAACAGACATGGGCGAAAATAACCTAATTACGCGTCTGGTAATGATTGCCAGGTCGATGTGTCATTAATACTCATCATGTGACTTGTTAGTAGTTCCCACATCAAGTGCGGGATTTTGTTAAACCATTTTCTTGGTGTTGCCTGAACCAGAATAAAACTTCAGCGTTGTTCGTCATAAGAGATATCTGGATATGTGGTTACATAGATGCACAGGGCGAATATAGCTTAATTAGTGCTTTGTAGTGATTGCCTGGTCGACGTGTCATTCATACTCACCGTTATAGCCTGTAATCAGTTCCCGTATCAAGTGCAGGATGACGGGGGATAGCTTTGTGATCGGAAAGTTATACAACTTTTTTAAATCGCATATAGCAAAAAACCGCTGCATTGCTGCAACGGGTTTGACGTACATGGAAGTACGAATGTCGATGAAATTCATGGATGAATTAAGTGTAAAGTACAATGACAGCGAGCAACGCGAGTACATTTACTTTACGCAAGGTGAAATAAGCCTTTTTAGAGAACGCAGGCCTATTCCAACATCCAACCCACCTTCATAGATGAATAGGCGATGCTATTCTATCTACGGCTTCCTCGGCACGTTTTTAAATCGCACATAGCAAAAAACCCGCTGCATTGCTGCAACGGGTTTGACGTACATGGAAGTACGAATGTCGATGAGATTCATGGGTGAATTGCGACCGAAGCACCGCTTCGCAGCGCAATGAACGCGAGGTATGGACGCCGATAACACGCGTTACGCGCCGGGAGCCCTCCACAAGGAAGTGTGTCCAAAGGTTGCTAGATACCAACTTCATGGATGAATAAACAACACCGCTTTTTCTACAACTTTTTAAATCGCACATAGCAAAAAACCCGCTGCATTGCTGCAACGGGTTTCTTTTATTAGGCCCTGGCGATGTCCTACTTTCACATGGGAAACCCCACACTATCATCGGCGCTATTTCGTTTCACTACTGAGTTCGGCATGGGGTCAGGTGGTTCCAAAATGCTATGTTCACCAGGAAATTCTGTAAAATCTGGAAAAGCGTATTAAATTCTTATCGTCTACTTTATTTCTTAACTTCTAACAGACAAAACCACTTTGGCGTTGTATGGTTAAGCCTCACGGGTAATTAGTACGAGTTAGCTCAATGGCTCACACCACTTCCACATCTCGCCTATCAACGTTGTAGTCTTCAACGGCCCTTCAGTTAACTTATAGTTAAAGTGAGAACTCATCTCGAGGCTCGCTTCCCGCTTAGATGCTTTCAGCGGTTATCGATTCCGAACGTAGCTACCGGGCAATGCCATTGGCATGACAACCCGAACACCAGCGGTTCGTCCACTCCGGTCCTCTCGTACTAGGAGCAGCCCCTCTCAATTCTCAAACGCCCACGGCAGATAGGGACCGAACTGTCTCACGACGTTCTAAACCCAGCTCGCGTACCACTTTAAATGGCGAACAGCCATACCCTTGGGACCGACTTCAGCCCCAGGATGTGATGAGCCGACATCGAGGTGCCAAACACCGCCGTCGATATGAACTCTTGGGCGGTATCAGCCTGTTATCCCCGGAGTACCTTTTATCCGTTGAGCGATGGCCCTTCCATTCAGAACCACCGGATCACTATGACCTACTTTCGTACCTGCTCGACGTGTCTGTCTCGCAGTTAAGCTGGCTTCTACCATTACACTAACCGTACGATGTCCGACCGTACTTAGCCAACCTTCGTGCTCCTCCGTTACTCTTTGGGAGGAGACCGCCCCAGTCAAACTACCCACCAGGCACTGTCCTCAATCCCGATCAGGGACCTAAGTTAGAACATCAACACTACAAGGGTGGTATTTCAAGGACGGCTCCACGCAATCTAGCGACTGCGCTTCAAAGCCTCCCACCTATCCTACACATGTAGGGTCAATGTTCAGTGCCAAGCTGTAGTAAAGGTTCACGGGGTCTTTCCGTCTAGCCGCGGGTACACAGCATCTTCACTGCGATTTCAATTTCACTGAGTCTCGGGTGGAGACAGCGTGGCCATGGTTACACCATTCGTGCAGGTCGGAACTTACCCGACAAGGAATTTCGCTACCTTAGGACCGTTATAGTTACGGCCGCCGTTTACCGGGGCTTCGATCAAGAGCTTCGCCTAAGCTAACCCCATCAATTAACCTTCCGGCACCGGGCAGGTGTCACACCGTATACGTCATCTTACGATTTTGCACAGTGCTGTGTTTTTAATAAACAGTCCCAGCCACCTGGTCACTGCGGCTCTCGCCTGCTTACGACGCGAAGTCTTCACAAGTAAGAGCGTACCTTCTCCCGAAGTTACGGTACAATTTTGCCTAGTTCCTTCACCCGAGTTCTCTCAAGCGCCTTAGTATTCTCTACCTGACCACCTGTGTCGGTTTAGGGTACGATTCGATATAAACTGAAGCTTAGAGGCTTTTCCTGGAAGTAGGGCATCAACAACTTCACCACCGTAGTAGCTCGTCTCGACTCTCAGCCTTAGCGACCCGGATTTTCCTAAGTCACCAGCCTACAGCCTTTCACATGGACAACCAACGCCATGCTTGCCTAGCCTGCTCCGTCCCCCCATCGCATTTATACCAAGTACGGGAATATTAACCCGTTTCCCATCGACTACGCTCTTCAGCCTCGCCTTAGGGGTCGACTCACCCTACCCTGATTAACATGGGATAGGAACCCTTGGTCTTCCGGCGTGCGGGTTTTTCACCCGCATTATCGTTACTCATGTCAGCATTCGCACTTCTGATACGTCCAGCAAACCTTACAGTTCACCTTCAGCCGCTTACAGAACGCTCCCCTACCCCGCGAACTAAGTTCGCAGCCGTAGCTTCGGTGGTATGTTTAGCCCCGTTACATCTTCCGCGCAGGCCGACTCGACTAGTGAGCTATTACGCTTTCTTTAAAGGATGGCTGCTTCTAAGCCAACCTCCTAGCTGTTTTAGCCTTCCCACATCGTTTCCCACTTAACATACACTTTGGGACCTTAGCTGACGGTCTGGGTTGTTTCCCTCTCCACGATGGACGTTAGCACCCACCGTGTGTCTCCCGGATAGTACTTTACGGTATTCGGAGTTTGCAAAGGGTTGGTAAGTCGGGATGACCCCCTAGCCTTAACAGTGCTCTACCCCCGTAAGTATTCGTCCGAGGCTCTACCTAAATAGATTTCGGGGAGAACCAGCTATCTCCCGGTTTGATTAGCCTTTCACTCCTAGCCACAGGTCATCCCCTAACTTTTCAACGTTAGTGGGTTCGGTCCTCCAGTCAGTGTTACCTGACCTTCAACCTGCCCATGGCTAGATCACCGGGTTTCGGGTCTATACCCTGCAACTTAAGCGCCCAGTTAAGACTCGCTTTCGCTACGGCTCCCCTAAATGGTTAACCTTGCTACAGAATATAAGTCGCTGACCCATTATACAAAAGGTACGCAGTCACCCTCGAAGGGCTCCTACTGCTTGTACGTACACGGTTTCAGGTTCTATTTCACTCCCCTCACAGGGGTTCTTTTCGCCTTTCCCTCACGGTACTGGTTCACTATCGGTCAGTTGGGAGTATTTAGCCTTGGAGGATGGTCCCCCCATATTCAGTCAAAGTTTCACGTGCTCCGACCTACTCGATTTCACTTTAAATAAGTTGTCGTGTACGGGACTGTCACCCTGTATCGTCATACTTTCCAGAATGTTCCACTAACTACATTAAAGCTTAAGGGCTAATCCGATTTCGCTCGCCGCTACTTTCGGAATCTCGGTTGATTTCTTTTCCTACGGGTACTTAGATGTTTCAGTTCTCCGCGTTCGCTTCATACAGCTATGTATTCACTGCATGATGACCCAAAGGGCCGGGTTTCCCCATTCGGAAATCCTAGTCTCAAGTGCCTCTTACTGGCTCAACTAGGCTTATCGCAAGTTAGTACGTCCTTCATCGCCTCCAACTGCCAAGGCATCCACCGTGTACGCTTAGTCACTTAACCATACAACCCAAAATAGTTTTGAATTGTAGTGTCAAAGACAGTTTTAACTTCGCCAGAAGTTAAGTAATACTAAAGTAGACGCTAATAAATTCTTTCGAATTTATCGGCATTTTTCTTTCGAAAACTCTATAGAACAACAATTTTCATTGTCATTCCGAGAATTTAATATCAGCTTTCCAAATTTTTAAAGAGCAATATCACTCAGTAAGTTACCTTACTAAGCAACAATCATCTGTGTGGACACTTCGAACAAATTAGTTCTAAGTCGATAAGGAGGTGATCCAGCCCCAGGTTCCCCTAGGGCTACCTTGTTACGACTTCACCCCAGTCATGAATCACTCCGTGGTGAACGCCCTCCCGAAGGTTAAGCTATCCACTTCTGGAGCAACCCACTCCCATGGTGTGACGGGCGGTGTGTACAAGGCCCGGGAACGTATTCACCGCGGCATTCTGATCCGCGATTACTAGCGATTCCGACTTCATGGAGTCGAGTTGCAGACTCCAATCCGGACTACGACATACTTTAAGTGATTCGCTTACTATCGCTAGTTCGCAGCACTCTGTATATGCCATTGTAGCACGTGTGTAGCCCTACACGTAAGGGCCATGATGACTTGACGTCGTCCCCACCTTCCTCCGGTTTATCACCGGCAGTCTCCTTAGAGTTCCCGACCGAATCGCTGGCAACTAAGGATAAGGGTTGCGCTCGTTGCGGGACTTAACCCAACATCTCACAACACGAGCTGACGACAGCCATGCAGCACCTGTATCAGAGTTCCCGAAGGCACCAAACCATCTCTGGTAAGTTCTCTGTATGTCAAGTGTAGGTAAGGTTCTTCGCGTTGCATCGAATTAAACCACATGCTCCACCGCTTGTGCGGGCCCCCGTCAATTCATTTGAGTTTTAACCTTGCGGCCGTACTCCCCAGGCGGTCTACTTAATGCGTTAGCTTTGGAAAAGTTGTCCGAAGACCCCAGCTCCTAGTAGACATCGTTTACGGCGTGGACTACCAGGGTATCTAATCCTGTTTGCTCCCCACGCTTTCGTACATGAGCGTCAGTGTTGACCCAGGTGGCTGCCTTCGCCATCGGTATTCCTTCAGATCTCTACGCATTTCACCGCTACACCTGAAATTCTACCACCCTCTATCACACTCTAGTTTGCCAGTTCGAAATGCAGTTCCCAGGTTAAGCCCGGGGCTTTCACATCTCGCTTAACAAACCGCCTGCGTACGCTTTACGCCCAGTAATTCCGATTAACGCTCGCACCCTCCGTATTACCGCGGCTGCTGGCACGGAGTTAGCCGGTGCTTCTTCTGTCAGTAACGTCACAGCTAGCAGGTATTAACTACTAACCTTTCCTCCTGACTGAAAGTGCTTTACAACCCGAAGGCCTTCTTCACACACGCGGCATGGCTGCATCAGGCTTGCGCCCATTGTGCAATATTCCCCACTGCTGCCTCCCGTAGGAGTCTGGACCGTGTCTCAGTTCCAGTGTGGCTGATCATCCTCTCAAACCAGCTAGGGATCGTCGCCTTGGTAAGCCGTTACCTTACCAACCAGCTAATCCCACTTGGGCCAATCTAAAGGCGAGAGCCGAAGCCCCCTTTGGTCCGTAGACATTATGCGGTATTAGCCATCGTTTCCAATGGTTGTCCCCCACCTAAAGGCATGTTCCCAAGCATTACTCACCCGTCCGCCGCTCGTCATCTTCTAGCAAGCTAGAAATGTTACCGCTCGACTTGCATGTGTTAGGCCTGCCGCCAGCGTTCAATCTGAGCCATGATCAAACTCTTCAATTAAAAGTTTTTTGAAACCGAAGTTTCGTGCTCAATGAATTCTGTATAAATTGACTATGTTAGTCACTCATAAGGAATTGAGACTCTAAATTTTTGTGCGTCATTCAGTAAACTGAAATCCGCTGTTAGAACTCAATCTGTACGAGTGCCCACACAGATGATTGCTTCATATTTTTAAAGAACGGTGCGACTTAATGTCGCTGCGCTGTTAGCGCTGAGGGTTGTGCATTCTAATCACTTCCCATTTTATGTCAACACTTAATTTTGAAATTTTCAGAATCAAGTTTTATTTGACTCCAAACTCGCTGGCTCGTTGCTTTTCAGCGTTGTGCCCCGTGTCGGTGGATGCGCATTATAGGGAAATCGAAACCCAGCGCAACCCCTTTTTTTAATAAAAGTGAGAAAAACAGCGCGTTCGAACAAAAATCACACCAAACCTCGTAAAAGTGAATGTAAAACATGCATTATTGCACTTTTTTGAGGCTGGAGTTCTACAATGCAAAGCTCTACACTGGAACTAATCACTGAGACTATCGGTAATAGCAGGTAAAAAAGGGATACTAAAATGACAAACAAGTACAAAGGCAGAAATTATAAAGGCAAAACCCCAAAACTAGCCACCGGTGTGTATGTGGATGAAAGCGCCGTTCTGGTTGGCGATATCGAAGTGGGTGAACACAGCAGTATTTGGCCTTTAGTCGCTGCACGAGGCGATGTCAATTATATCAGGATTGGTCAACGCACCAATATTCAGGATGGCAGTGTATTGCACCTTACGCGCTCAAGCGCTGGAAACCCGGATGGTTATCCTTTGATCATTGGAGATGATGTTACCGTTGGTCACAAGGTGATGTTACATGGCTGCCAGCTGGGTAATCGCATCCTGGTCGGTATGGGCGCAATAGTCATGGACAATGTTGTCGTAGAGGACGATGTGATCATCGGTGGCGGCGCTTTGGTACCTCCGAATAAACGTCTTGAGTCGGGCTACCTATATGTAGGCAGCCCGGTTAAACAAGCTCGTCCACTCAACGAGCAGGAGATTGCCTTTCTAAAGACATCAGCGCAGAACTATGTCGAGTTAAAGGATGACTACCTCTCAGAGCTGGACTAACTCGATTTCTCCTTGTGCCGAGTAAGTCTCTTCTTCTATTAGCTGCTCGGCCTGCATTTCATAGTCAAACTGATGTGCTTTAAAGTGCGTGATGGCCTGTTCTTTGGTTAAGGATGTCGCAATCACACAAGAAACCAGCATCCCTGATACCATGGCCGTAAAGATCAAACATTGGCGCGTCTCGTCGTAGTGAATATCATCATTGATTAGGATTTGCTGATTCACAGGCTACCCTCTTTCATTGCATTAAGCACAGGCGCTACCTCTGGCGTTTGCCCTCGCCACAAGGCAAACGCTTCGGCCGCCTGTCCCACCAGCATTCCCATACCATCTACACACCGTGCTGCTGCATTATGAGTAGCAACCCAGGCTAAGAAAGCGGTTTGCTGATCGCTGTAGAACATGTCGTATGCCAGCGTACAGGTACTCACATGCTGTGGGTCGATATCAGGCACCAGCCCTGTCACACTCGACGACGTCGAATTAATCACCAGATCATAGCTCTGCACTGGCACCTCATTCAGTGCCCCCCCCTGAACATTGCCATAGTCAGAAAACAACTGCGCAAGTTGCTGCGCTTTTTCTGCGGTGCGATTAGCAATCACAACTCTCGCCGCTCCGGCCTGCAAAAGCGGATACACACAACCGCGAGCAGCACCTCCCGCACCAATCAACAGAATACTTGTACCGGATAAGGACGCTGTGTGGCGCAATAAGTCAGCAACGAGTCCTGCACCATCTGTATTATCACCCAGTAATGACCCATCAGGTTGCGGCATCAAAGTATTGACCGCCCCCGCTAATCGAGCCCGCTCCGTCAACTGTCCGGCCAATTGATATGCTCGCTCTTTAAAAGGCAGCGTGACGTTAGCACCCAAACCACCTTCGGCAAAAAAAGTCGTAACGGTCGCTTCAAACTCAGGGAGCTCGGCCAGTATAGCCCGATACTCAATGACTGAATTAAACTGACCAGCAAATTGCGTATGAATGGCAGGAGATTTAGAATGCTTAATCGGGTTTCCAAAAACCGCGTATTTATCCATTGAACAGCCTAACTATATAGTGATGTTATATGAAGCAGTTAATTAAACGCATCTTTAGCCAAGATGCAAGTGACAATCAATCCTCAGGGACAACACACCAGGCGCCAACGCCCGAGAAAACGCCTTACGAGATCATCGGTGGTGAATCTGGAACCCGAGCACTGGCTAACCGTTTCTATGACATTATGGAAAGTGACCCTTACGCAAAACCTTTATACGACATGCATCCTTTGCCACTGGATCGCATCCGTCAGGTATTTTTTGAGTTCCTATCTGGCTGGCTGGGTGGCCCAGACTTGTTTGCGGAGCAATATGGCCACCCCAGACTTAGAATGCGCCATATGCCGTTTACGATAAATAAAGACCTGCGCGATCAGTGGATGTATTGCATGGACAAGGCCCTGGATCAGGAAGTGGACAACCCTTTGTTACGAGAAGGGTTGCGAAAATCGCTGGCTCAATTAGCCACCCACATGATAAATCACGACTAAAGTATTAATTTAATATAGAATTAGCGCAATAATTTTTTGCGCTAAGTCAAACTGGTCTGGTTATTAAACACGCATAATAGCGGCTCAGCTTTTTTAAGGTGCGATGCGTGTGAAATCCATTCAACATAAAATTTATGCGTTACTTGCCATTACAGGCGTGCTGGTGCTCATCGCCAGTATATTAAGTAACTCCAGCCAACAAAAACAACTGGCCGAAGAAACCGTCGAAACCAATATTCGCTTATTGGCAGACAATTATTTCGATTCTATCAACACCATGATGCTCACGGGCACCATGGCAAACCGAGAGATCCTCAGCGATAAGATGCGCAACCACGATAATATTGAAGATGCGCATATCATTCGGGGCGATAAAATCAACAAGCTATATGGCATGGGTAACCCCAATCAGCAGCCCACCAGCGACGTGGAACGGGCGGCTTTACAAGGTGAGGAAACCCTGGTCATTGAACAGCGTGATGGCAAGCGTATCATGACCTACCTTAAGCCTATGGTGGCCAGAGAAAACTATAAAGGGACTAACTGCTTAGGGTGTCATCAGGCACAAGAAGGTGACGTACTGGGTGCGGTGCGAATTAGTTACTCACTCGAAGACATTGACGATACCGTACATAATAATACCTGGATCAGCACAGGCTTACTGACCGGCATCTTTGCCACCACCTTTGTCATTCTGGGTATCATCTTCCGCAAGCTCTTTATTGTCCGGCTGAAAACGCTGGGTCGTACGATGCGCCTGGCCACCCAGAATAAGGACTTGTCATTACGTATCGACGATACCATAGACGATGAACTGGGCCGGCTGGCCATTAACTTTAATAAGATGATGGCCTCATTTAAAGACAACATTGCTCAGGTATCTGCTTCATCCCATGTCCTGATCCAATCGGCTGAGCAAATCTACAACGCTGCTGACACCACAGAGCAGGCTATTCAGGAACAGAAACAGGGCACGGACTCAGTCGCTGCCGCTATCAATGAACTGGAAAGCTCGTCCAGCGAAGTAAAGAATACCACCCACTTTGCTTCTGAAAAGTCCGATAGCAGTAATCATCTGGCTGAGCAAAGCATGGCGGTTGCAGAGCACACGGAGCAAAGCATCAATCAGCTGGCGCGTGATGTGCGCCAGGCAGCCGATCAGGTCAGTCAGCTTCAGACTCAGACCTTAGAGGTGGGAAAAGTTCTGGAAGTGATCAGCAGTATTGCCGAACAAACTAACTTGCTGGCACTGAATGCGGCAATCGAAGCAGCGCGTGCCGGAGAAGCAGGCCGCGGGTTTGCCGTGGTTGCCGACGAAGTCCGTACCCTGGCGACCCGCACCCATGATTCAACGGACGAAATCAAACGCACCATCGACAAGCTGCAAAACGAAGCGGCACAAACCGTGAGCGCCATGAGCGCGTCTTGTGAGGAAGCCGATGACCGTGCCATGCAAGTGAAACAGGTGGCACAGGCACTCAAGGATATATCTAATCAGATGCATGAGATTAACGCACTGAATGTGCAAATTGCCGATGCGACGGAGCAGCAGAACCTGGCAGCAGAGGAAATTAATCAAAGTGTGGTGGCCATCCGAGACAATGCTGAGCAGTCTTTAATTGATGCCCATGGTAGCAAGCAGATCAGTGAAAACCTGCTTGAGCTGGCCCGCTCTTTGGATGAGCAAGTACGCAGCTTCCGTCTTGAATAACCCTGCCCTGAAATAAAAAAGGCGCCATCGGCGCCTTTTTTATTGAATCATTGAGCTTAGTCCTCTAACGAGGTCATCGCCAGCCAGTTCCGCGGACGCAGGAAATACTTATACAACACCGCCTCTGGCGCATCATCGGCCGGCGTAAAGTCGTATTCCCAGCGTGCTAACGGTGGCATGGACATCAGGATTGACTCTGTTCGCCCGCCCGTTTGCAGACCAAACAAAGTGCCCCGGTCCCAGACCAGGTTAAACTCCACATAGCGGCCACGACGATATAACTGGAACTGACGTTGCGCTTCACTGAATGGCGTTGTTTTGCGTTTCTCCATGATTGGCACGTACGCTGCCAGGAAGCCTTTGCCTACCGCCTGCATATATTCAAAGCTGGTTTCAAAACCCCACTGGTTTAGGTCATCAAAGAACAAACCACCCACACCCCGGGTTTCTTTGCGGTGTTTAAGATAGAAATAATCATCACACCACTTTTTATGTTCATCATAGACCTGCTCACCAAACGGCTCACACAGCGATTTAGCCACACTGTGCCAGTGCTTCACATCTTCCAGTACAGGATAGAAAGGCGTCAAGTCAAATCCACCGCCAAACCACCAGATAGGCTCTTCACCTTCTTTTTCTGCAATGAAGAAACGCACATTAGCGTGACTGGTTGGGATGTGGGGGTTTTTCGGGTGGATCACCAAAGACACACCACAGGCATGGAAACTACGCCCCGCCAGTTCAGGCCGATGTGCGGTTGCGGATGCAGGCATTGACGCACCATAAACGTGAGAGAAGTTTACTCCCCCCTGCTCGATTACCGCACCGTCACGCATCACACGAGTACGACCACCGCCACCTTCTTCGCGCTGCCACGCATCTTCTATAAACTTGCCACTGCCATCCGCTTGCTCCAGGCCCTGGCATATTTCATCCTGCAGAGCGAGTAAGAACGCTTTAACGGACTCTAAGTTCACCTGACTCAAGGTCATTAACTCCTTATGATTTTGCCACTCAGGGCATCACGGATCTGACTTGGGCTGGTATGCTTACCCAATTCGCCCGCCTGATAAAATGCCACTCGATCACCAAAAGCCGCCTCAGCCTCAGCCAGCGTTTTGGCAGGCTCTTCGCCGCTAAAATTCGCACTGGTAGAAACAATCGGTTTACCAAATTTCTGGCACAACTGTTTAACAACAGGGTGATCGGTCACTCTAATTGCAATGCTTGGGTTGCCGCCGGTCACCCACTGTGGTGCCGTCGCCTTGACTGGCAACAACCAGGTCACTGGGCCCGGCCAGGAGGAAAATATTTCTGCACGTTTATCCTGCGGAATTTTACTGTCATCAACGTACGGCAGGCACTGAGCAAAATTGTCGGCGATCAGGATCAGCCCTTTTTTTACCGGACGGTCTTTCAGTGCCAACAGCGCATGGA
Source organism: Pseudoalteromonas rubra (assembly GCF_001482385.1). Lineage (NCBI taxonomy): Bacteria > Pseudomonadati > Pseudomonadota > Gammaproteobacteria > Alteromonadales > Pseudoalteromonadaceae > Pseudoalteromonas > Pseudoalteromonas rubra. The sequence continues at coordinate 2,830,641 of NZ_CP013611.1, read as the reverse complement.
CGGCTGGTTCGTTATCGGGATCACAGCCCAGGCCAAATATCGCTTCGGTCGGGTAACAGATCAGCCCCCCTTGCTGTAATGCTTCGACGGCATTTTGGGGTAACTGGCGTTGCGTGTCTTGTTCGCTCACTGAGGCTCCTCAATTGTATGCTGGCAAACTTTCTGCGGGCATTGTAGCACAGCTTTTCCACCCCGGTGTTTTTGCACCATGACCGGCCAGCCGCAGGCCTCACAAGCATGCGCTATTGGTGGGTGGTTAACGCTGTACTTGCATTGTGGATAGGTATCGCAGGCATAGAAAAACTTGCCGTACTTATTCTTACGTTTGTGTAATGTGCCTTTATGGCATTTAGGACAAGACGGGCCGGGTGCTTCTTCCGGCTCTTCATCATGGGCAATATAATGGCACTGAGGATAGCCGGTACAGCCAATAAACATCCCATAACGACCATTGCGCACCACTAGGGGTTCGCTACATAAAGGACAGGCACTGTCTTCGAGCACCTTAATGTCGTGATTATCATGATGGGCGATGGCGCGAATATAGTCGCACGCGGGATAGCTGGCACAGCCAAGAAAAGGACCTGACTTGCTGTGTTTGATCACCAATTCGGAGCCACATTTAGGACACACTTCATATTCCCGCTCCAGGGCGTGCTGGTCTGCATTAAACAATGAATGATCTATTTTACTCATAACAAGTCCCCGTCCACTTCACCCCTATGGTTTGCACCCATAATAGTATCAAGGGAACGTGATATAAGGAACACAGTTAGGTCAGTCAGGCAATCTGCCTGACCTAACGAAGTCGCGTCCCGGGACAGAATCGGAGGGACTTAATGCAGCGGACCGGTTGGCTCTTCAAAGATCAGATCTTCCATCTGTGCATAGGCATGCTCTTTACCGGGAACATTAAATAGTACCATCAGGATCACCCACTTCAGATCGTCCAGACAGATGGCCTTCTTATCCAAAGCGCATAAACGGTCAATGACCATTTCACGCGTGATGCTGTCTATCACCCCGATTTGCTCAACAAACATCAGAAAGCCCCGACATTCGATGTCCAGCATGGCACATTCTTGCTCAGTGTAGATCCGGATCGCGCTATCCGGGCGGGCGTTTAAATAGGGAATTTCATCAGATTGTTGTAAATCGGCCAGTTGTTCAAGCCAGTCCAGTGCTTTATAAATCTCGTCTTGATTAAAACCGGCCCCGACCAGTTCATCTGTGAGTTCGTTTTGCTCGACGAAGATATCCGCTTCGCTGTGAATATAGTTTTCGAATAAATACATAAGGATATCAAACATAATTAACCCCTCGCTAATTTGATGTAGCCGTCTAGTACGCGTTCTACTTTGTCTTCAAGCTCAAGGTCCAGCAGTCTGGCAAGCACCCTTTCTACTGGCCACTGGGTCCTCTGCGATAAGGTATCTACACTGGTTACCTCAAAGCCGAGATGTTGCAATACGGGGCAGTGCTCCTGTTTTTTGTCACTTTCTACTATATATAGACCGTTTTCGGAGAAAAATCTTACCTCTTCGAGAATATCCTCGACTCGCTCGGTGAGTTTTGCGCCCTCTTTCAACAGATAATGGCACCCCTGAGATAAGGGATTTCTGATCGACCCGGGCACAGCAAACACCTCTTTGTTCTGCTCCAGTGCATAGCGCGCGGTGATCAAAGAGCCGCTTTTTATTTCAGCTTCAACAACAAGCACCCCCAACGACAGTCCGGAAATAATGCGATTACGACGTGGAAAGTGCTCGGCTCTGGGCTGACTACCAGGCAAAAACTCGCTGATCAACAGACCCTGCTCAGCCACCTGCTGATATAAGCTGTGATGTCGCCGCGGATAAATCACATCGACTCCGGTGCCAAGTACAGCCAGAGTCGCCCCTCCCTGGCTCAACGCCCCTTGATGGGCCGCGCCATCTATGCCTCTTGCCAGGCCAGAGGTCACCGCCATACCCACATCACTGAGCGAGCGACCAAACTCCCTGGCAATATCTAATCCGGTGGCTGTTGCGTTACGACTGCCTACGATGGCAATTTGTGGTTGAGACAGCAAAGACAGTCGCCCTTTGCAAAATAGCATCAAAGGGGCACTACTGATCTGTTTTAATAACAGAGGATACGCAGTATCAAAATAACCAACTAGCTGAATATGCTGCGCAATACAGTGTTGGATGTGAGTATCTACCGTATGCCAGTCTGGCGCTTGCAGATAATGGATGGCATCCTGAGATAATCCAAACTCGCGCAATGTGGTGGCGGTGGCAGTAAAGAGCTCTGCAGGTGAGATGTGTTGGGTCGCGCGCTGCAATGTGCGACTCCCCAACCCCGGGCATAGTGTCAGAGCCAAACTGTGCCGTAAATCCAGTGTTGTCATGCTCCCTCCCTGAGCCTGTCCAGCTACTGTGCTTAATTCAATCAGCTTTATTGAGACGCGGGAGATTAACGACTGCTAACGGAGTCTCCCACTCTAACGGGCTGTCGGGTCTTAGTGACCATGGCATAACTAATGTTGTCATATACTTTAAACAGCATCAGTTCACCCACCTTTTCCTTTGGCATGTGCCAGACGACGCTGTCTTCGTCATTCCCTTCGCCAAACCATTCGCTGACTTCGGTGATCACCTTATCCAGGCTGCTGGCGTCCTCGACATAGCTTGGGCCCGCTTCACTTTCAACCACTGTAGGAGACTGACGATGAATTGCAAGTATATTCCCCTCTTGCAGGTCATCTTTACGACCTAAGTCGATAACCACCACCGCCATGGTGCTGAACTCTCGCAGTTTATTACTGCTGGCAATGATGTTGCCAGAAATGGCCTGAACAGGCTGAGTCATTTTAAAGTTAGCCGAATAACTTTGCCCGCTGGAGATCGGCATCAACACGTCACTGGGTTTCACTTCCCGACGCACTGATTCTATTTTTACCGTGCTTGGCTGACCTGCCTCAATGTTACCAGTCCTTATCACCCGGCCCGTTCCGACCAGCACCGATTCATAGGCTAGTATCGCGCCGTTATCCGGATCCCGGTAAGCATCTCCTTTGCGATAAATACCGTAGTTCCCCCCCCGCGGCAGATCCCCTTTTACATACAAAAGGTGACCCTCGATATTCATTTTATAATTAAAGTTTGAGCCCAGCACCATAGGCAATTGAGCAAAATCGCCCTCAGCCATTGCTTGTTCAAAGCGCATAAACGGTTCCATTACCGCCAATGGCAAGGTTGGTATAGCCTGATTTTTATCGCTCACAACACGGACTTGAGGTGATAATCGACGTACCCCTTTGGCCAGGCTCAGACGTGGGTTACCCTCGCTGTCGTAATGTAGCGATAACACGTCTCCCGGATAAATCAGATGCGGGTTCTTGACCTGTGGATTCCACTGCCACAGCGCAGGCCACTTCCAGGGACTGTTCAGATACAGGCTAGAAATATCCCAAAGGGTATCCCCTTTCTTAACAATATAACGCTCGGGCGCACTGGTTTTTACCGCCAGCGTTTGTGCTAGGGCAGGAAAAACAGCACTCGTTGCCAGCAAAAGGGCGGCAATATGAGATTTCATGCAGGCTTCCTTGAGTTATTTTTCGATATTATCCACCAAAACCTGTTAAAGGGGAACGTGAATGGCTAAAATAAGAGCATACATTACCCCATTTAATTCAAGTGTAAAAGGTATCTATGGCTAAGTTAGCAGTACTGAGTTTTCCAGATGAACGTTTACGCACGGTTGCAAAACCGGTTGCCGAAGTCAATGACGAGATCCGTCAGATCGTCGCAGACATGCTGGAAACTATGTATGAAGAAAATGGCATTGGCCTTGCTGCTACGCAGGTAGACATTCACCAGCGTATTGTGGTGATCGATGTCTCAGAAGAACGCGACGAACCGCGCGTGTTGATCAACCCGGAAATCATCGCAAAAGATGGCTCAACCATCAGTGAAGAAGGCTGCTTATCAGTGCCTTACTCCTATGCCAAAGTGGATCGCGCAGAAACAGTGACGGTTAAAGCACTTAACGAGCATGGCGAAAGCTATGAGTTTGACGCCGATGGCCTACTGGCCGTGTGTGTGCAACACGAACTAGACCACCTGCAGGGCAAGTTGTTCATCGATTACTTGTCGCCGTTGAAGCGTCAGCGGATCCGTAAAAAAATCGAAAAAGAAGCCAAACTAGCGGCACGCGCGTAAGCGTGTCGTTACCGACTATCAATATACTACCTAACTGGAACCTCAAGTGAGCAAATCTCTGCGTATTGTCTTTGCGGGCACCCCGGATTTTGCTGCCAAGCATTTGGCGGCGCTGATCGCATCACATCATGACGTTGTCGCTGTATACAGCCAACCTGACCGCCCTGCTGGGCGCGGTAAAAAACTCAAAGCCAGCGAAGTGAAAACTCTGGCATTAGAACACGGTCTGCCTGTCTTCCAACCCCACTCACTCAAATCTGATGACGCACAGGCTGAACTTGCTGCACTGAATGCCGACGTAATGGTCGTGGTGGCGTATGGTCTGCTGTTACCTAAAACCATTCTGGACACACCCCGACTGGGTTGTCTGAATGTCCATGGATCAATTCTGCCACGCTGGCGCGGTGCAGCCCCAATCCAACGTGCTATCTGGGCAGGCGATAAAGAAACCGGCGTGACCATTATGCAAATGGATGAAGGTCTGGATACCGGCGACATGCTGCATATTGCTACCTGCCCGATTGATGAAGACGAAACCAGTGCCAGCCTGTATAACAAACTGGCCGAACTCGGACCGGACGCGCTGGTTGCCACATTGGATAAACTGGCTGCTGGCACGCTTAACGCTGAGCCACAGGATGACGCCCAGGCCAACTACGCCAAAAAGCTCTCTAAAGAAGAAGCCAATATTGACTGGCAACTAGACGCACTGCAAATTGAGCGTAACATTCGCGCCTTTAACCCCTGGCCAGTATGCTACACCCAAATGCAGGGCCAGACAGTTAAAATTTGGCAAGCCAAGGTTGTCTCTCAGCAAGGCACACCCGGACAAGTACTCAGCGCCGACAAGAGCGGGATAACTATCGCCTGTGGTGAGCAAGCACTGACCATCACTCAACTCCAGCCCCAAGGTAAAAAACCCATGTCGGCACAAGACTTCCTGAATGGCCGCAGCGACTGGGTCGCCCCCGGTAGCCAGGTGGGTGCCTGATGGCCAATGTACGCGCGCTCGCCGCGCAAACTCTGTTTCAGGTCGTTGATAAGGGCCAGTCCCTGACAACCCAACTGCCTTATGCCAGCCGTCAGCTACCAGTGAAAGATCGCGCCCTGTTGCAACAGATCTGCTATGGCGTTTTACGCCACCTACCCAGTCTGGAGCACTATTGTCAGCAATTGCTCGAGCAACCGCTCAAAGGCAAAAACCGGGTATTTCAGTTTTTGTTATATGTGGGTATTTATCAGCTGCAACATATGCGTGTGCCTGCTCACGCTGCAGTGGCAGAAACCGTCAATGCTGCTAACAAGCTTCAAGCGCCTGGCTTGAAAGGACTGATCAACGCGGTATTACGTAACTTTCAGCGTGCTCAGGACACTTTAGAAGCCAGTGCCAATGCAATCCCTGTCTGCAAGTACAATCACCCAGGCTGGTTCATTAAAAAGTTGCAAGCCGCTTATCCACAGCAGTGGGAAGAAATTTTAACGGCCAATCAGCAACAAGCACCGATGTGGCTACGCGTTAACCAGCGTCAATCAACCACAGCAGATTATGCAGAACGCCTTGATGCCGAAGGCATTGCCTATACCCTAGATGCGGACTTTGCAGATGGCATTTTGCTGACCAAGCCGGTTGATGTTCAACAATTGCCTGCGTTTACTCAGGGTGCCAGCTCAGTGCAAGATGCAGCAGCACAAATGGCCGCCCGGTTGCTCACGCCACAAGACGGCGAGCATATTTTGGATGCTTGTGCCGCACCAGGTGGCAAAACCTGTCATATTCTCGAATTAGCCGATGCCAATGTGATTGCTTTGGATGCGGATGGTGAGCGCCTGAAACGCGTTGACGAGAATCTGCAGCGCCTGCACCTCAGTGCACAGTGCCTTGAAGCCAATGCGGCCACCCCAGATACCTGGTGGCAAGGTGAACAATTCGATCGTATTTTATTAGATGTGCCCTGTTCGGCAACCGGCGTGATCCGTCGACATCCGGACATCAAATGGCTGCGTCGTGCCACCGACATTGACGAGCTGGCAACTTTACAAGCCCGTATTCTGGATGCAATCTGGCCATTACTTAAGCCCGGCGGTACCTTAGTGTATGCCACGTGCTCCGTTTTGCCTCAGGAAAATACAGAGCAAGTAGTCGCGTTTTTATCACGCACTGCGGATGCTCAACTCACGCCATTGCATGAACGGGACACGCCTGACGCACCTGGTTTGCAACTGCTACCAGGTCATACTGATGGCTTTTATTACGCACGGCTGGAAAAACAATAATAGCGCTTAACTAACTTATGAAAATCATCATCTTAGGTGCCGGACAAGTCGGCGGTACTCTGGCCGAAAACCTGGTCGGCGAACAGAATGAAATTACCGTTGTCGACATTGACGGAGAACGATTAAGAGAATTGCAGGACAAGTATGATCTGCAAGGCGTGACTGGACATAGTGCCCACCCGGATGTGCTCAGACAAGCCGGTGCCGAAGATGCCGATATGGTCATTGCGGTGACCAGTTCGGATGAAGTGAATATGATCGCCTGTCAGGTGGCATATAGTATTTTTAATACGCCCACTAAAATCGCCCGGATCCGCTCTGAGCAATACCTGAAGTATCGGGAAAAGCTGTTTCATAACGATGACTTGCCAGTCGATCACTATATTGCGCCGGAGCAACTGGTTACCCGTTATATTCGCCGCCTGATCGATTACCCTGGCGCATTGCAAGTACTGCAATTTGCCGAAGGGATGTTATCTCTGGTGGCCGTTAAAGCTTACTATGGTGGTCTGCTGGTTGGCTATGCGCTGTCTGCTCTGAAGGAGCATATCCCCAATGTAGATACCCGAGTCGCGGCCATTTACCGTCAGGGTAAAGCCATTAAACCATTGGGTACCACTGTCATAGAAGCCGACGACGAAGTGTTCTTCATCGCGGCAACCAAACATATCCGTGCGGTCATGAACGAGCTGCAAAAGCTCGAACGGTCTTATCGTAAAATTATGATTGCCGGTGGCGGTAATATCGGTGCCGGTCTGGCCAGATCATTAGAAAAAAATCACAGTGTTAAGCTTATCGAACGTAATCATGACCGGGCATCGTCCTTGTCAGAAATGCTCGATAACACCGTGGTCTTTTGTGGTGACGCGTCTGATCAGGAGCTGTTATCAGAAGAACATATTGAACAGGTTGATGTGTTCATTGCGGTCACCAATGACGATGAAGCAAACATCATGGCTGCCATGCTCGCCAAACGCATGGGTGCGCAGAAGACCATGGTGCTCATCCAGCGAGGCGCGTACGTTGACCTGGTACAGGGGGGAGAAATCGACATTGCGATTTCACCTCAACAAGCGACCATTTCAGCTTTGCTCACCCACGTTAGACGTGGTGATATAGTGAACGTTTACTCACTTCGTAAGGGCGCTGCTGAAGCCATTGAAGCTGTTGCACACGGCGACGAGAACACCTCAAAAGTGGTTGGCCGTGCCATTCGGGACATCAAGTTGCCAGCAGGCACCACCATTGGCGCCATAGTTCGTGACGACGAAGTACTGATAGCCCACGATGACACCATCATCCTCTCGGGAGATCATGTCATCATGTTCCTGATCGACAAAAAACAGATTGGTGTGGTTGAAAAGCTCTTCCAGGTCAGCGCACTGTTTGTGTAATGCTCAGACCCTGGCTGACCAACCGGTTTGGTCAGCTAGTGCTCGTCTTCTCCAGACAGAATAGACAAATCTATCAGGTAATCTTTTAACACCGCTTTGATCGTCGTATCCGGGCCCATGACCTGGATCCCCAGCGACACATTACCCTCTGCACTTTCAATAATACGGCACACTTTGCCTTTGATAGCAGACGCATTGTCGTCTTTACCTTCAATCAAAACTTCACAGTTTTCTGATTCCAGGTCGTCAGGCAAGTGTTCTTTTTGAATATCAAACATCATACCCGACAGCGAAATGTCTCTGATCACGCCCACTTCATTGTAATCGGGCAACTGCAAAATGGCAGGGATTAAAGCTGGTACACGGGTTTGAGCGCGCAGCTGGTAGGTCTGTACTTCATGGGGATAGTAAAGAAAAATAAGCCGCGCGGGGTGATTACTAATGGCTTTAATGGTCTCTTTGAAAGCAATGATCTGCCCATTACTATCTTCAGGCAGGGCCCGGACAATGATCTCCGTCCCTGTCTTCACATAATCAGCCGCCGCGCCGAGTCGCTTAGGGTTGGGATAATTTAAAATAATATACTGATCTTCAAGCACCCCGATAAACTCAGTACGGACGCGTTTCCGGCTGGCTGGCATAACGATTTCAATATCAATCAAACTGCCTGCGGGGATCTGCGTTAAGTGCTTCCTGCTCCGTTGCGTTTTACGCTTCAACATCTTGTAACCCTGCTAACTACTCTGCTGATAGTGTAGCAGCAAAATACACTTTTTATAATGCTGAAAAACCCATTGCAGGAACAGACTTACCCTTGTTGTAAATATCCTTTCAGCAAAATTGCTGCATCCCTGAGCGTCATCATACGGCTTTGTACTTCAATCGTGCTCAGTGCCAGATGTTGCTCATAATGTTCGGTAAAGAACAGCATAGGTTCACCATTACGCTTTGTAATAAAGGTAATACCCAGCATGTGATCATGAGCAGTGTTCGTTAGTTGACCAGCGTGCTCTTTGAGCATCAGAGGAGGCAAAGTCCGGGTTTGCCACAATGCATTTTCTGAAATAATACCTATCACGCACTCACTCACTTCTACGCCATCGCAACGCTGTAATGGCACACTTCCGTGCGCGGATGGCAGGCAACTATCATACTGTAAGCACCCGGTTCCACTCATATACTGGTTGAGTTGAGCCACACACTCTGTTAAGTCACTGGCGCCGTCAGACAGGTTTACCCGGCTGATCATCCCTGCTTGCATTGCTTTATGTTTATTTTGATGTGACATGGCAAACATCTTGGCCATTCCTCATAGTTTTGTTTTCTGGCAACACCCACAGTCCGGTGTGGGTAACTTAAAAAAAGTAGGGAATTAACCCTGACGATACAAATATGACACTGCCGCTAATGAAAAAATGCATTTTTTGCGATTTTTTATATATTTTTTAACCGGCGTTAATTTGGCTAATACGCAATTTTATAAAAAACAACGTATCACTATGATTTAAATAGAGTTGTAATTATTTTGAAATGTAAAAGACAGAAAAATAAATATTAAAAAATTTACAAAAATACCTTTAATAGGTCATTTTGATTTGCTCAGGATGCATGCTGAACAACAGATTGGCCTTACTCTGTGGCAGCAACGAAATAGTCAGACCGGTCTTTTGGATGAGTGCTGAAACAAATAAAGATAAGCTAACCCGTCGATACTTCGGACCCCTCGCTTCATTCAATCGGCAGAGCTTAGGACAGGAATATCAGCCATCCATGGCGGTGTATTCCGGCTCGACCATCCACAGCTCGGCGACCGTGCCTCACCCACGCCAGAACGTGGGGGTGAACAGCACTAACAGAGTGAAAATTTCGAGACGGCCGAATACCATAGCCAAAGTTAAAATCCATTTTGCAGAGTCGGGAATATCCCCATAATGCGCCGCAACATCACCCAAACCTGGGCCAAGGTTGTTTAAACATGCCGCGGTTGCTGAAAACGCTGTGATATTGTCCAGTCCGGTACCCAGCAAGGCAATCATGATGATCACAAAGACCAGTGCGTAGGCCGAGAAAAATCCCCATACAGCTTCGACCACTTTATCGGGTAGCGCCTTACGCCCCAACTTAATGGAATATATGGCACGAGGGTGCACCAGACGATTCAGCTCTCGGATCCCCTGTAAGTAAAGCAGGAATACCCGCACCACTTTCATACCACCACCCGTAGAACCGGCACAGCCACCAATGAAACTGGAAAAGATCAACAAAATGGGCAGGAACAAAGGCCAGGCTGCAAAGCTGTCGGTGGCAAAACCTGCGGTGGTACTGATAGAGACGGCCTGAAACAAAGCATGATCCAGCGTTTCGTCACCATTACTATATACCTGCTTAGACGACAGCACCGCAAAACATAACACCACCAGCGCAAGCTGAATAAACAAAAAGACTTTGAGCTCAGGATCTCTGAAGTAAACTTTGATATTACGACCCGCCACAGCGGCATAATGCAGTGAAAAATTGGCGGCAGCAATGAGCAGGAAGAACACACAAATGGCATTGATCATCGGGCTGTCGAAGTGGCCTATTGAGGCATCATAGGTTGAGAACCCACCAATGGCAATCGTCGCAAACGCATGGCAGATAGCATCGAACCAACTCATTCCAGCCCAGGCATAAGCCAGCGTGCAGGCCAGTGTCAGTGTCACATAGATATACCATAAATGTTTGGCGGTATCGGCTATCCGGGGGGTCATTTTCGAGTCCTTGACCGGACCGGGTGTCTCCGCCCGGTATAGCTGCATGCCACCAACACCTAGCATTGGCAATACCGCAACGGCCAAAACAATGATCCCCATACCACCGAGCCATTGCAATTGCTGACGATAAAAAAGGACAGATTTAGGTAAATACTCAATGCCCGTTAATACCGTTGCGCCCGTGGTCGTGAGGCCAGAAAACGCCTCAAAAACCGCATCGGCAAACGACAGATTGGGTTCACTTAAGAAGATCAGCGGCACAGCCGCAAAAGCCCCCAGTACCAGCCAGAACAAGACCACGATCAGGAAGCCCTCTCTGGCTTTCAGATCGCCCTGCTCTTTGCGGTTTGGGTAGTAGGCCATCAGGCCAATCAGCACACTAAAGATAAATGCCAGGACAAACGGCACACCACCACCGTCCTTATAGATCAAAGACACCAGAGCCGGTGGCACCATAGTCAGACTAAAGAGCGCTACAAGCTGTCCGAGTATCTTTATAATGGTACGAAATTGCATAGCGCGATTCGCGAGTTATTGTAATTACACCTGATTGTCTAATACATCACTCAGTTAGTAAACCGCGAAACCCGTCTCAGGATGCTTTGAGCCTGAGTGACACGGCACCATGAGTCAGGTCATGCACCGACGCAATCGCTGTTTTTGCTTCACGACTATCCAGTTCAATCTCCCAGGAGATAGACGCTCCATACTGCTTATCTATGTTGAGTACGGTGTACTGGCTATTAAGGTGCTGCTCTATATTCCCCTGCAGGCCATAATCAGATTCACCCACTAAAATACTGGCAGGGATCTTTATTTGAGTCGGCAGTGTGTCCAGCGCATTGTTAAGCGTTCCCCCATAAGCGCGCACCAGCCCCCCCGTGCCAAGCTTAATGCCCCCGAAATAACGTGTGGTTACGGCTGTGATCTCTCCGAGTCCGGAGCCCAGCAACACATTTAACATTGGTTTACCGGCCGTGCCATTGGGTTCCCCATCATCTGAAAAGCCCAACACATGGCTGCCACCCGGCGCACCGGCAATATGGGCCCAGCAATTATGCCGGGCATCTGGATATTGCTCGTTAATAGCACGGATAAATGCCTTGGCATCCTCTAAGGTGGGCGTATGGGCAATGTGCACGATAAACGTGCTTTTCTTAATTTCTTCGTGATGTGAAATGGTACTGCTTGGAATGGCGTATTCAGACATGGGAATTCAACAAAACAACACTGGGAGCACAAGGCTCCCAGTTTAACACAGTTAACTTAGACACTGGGTTAATCCAGCGCCAGATCCCGGGTCATATTCTCCAGGCGGTCATCATGGACAATGATATTATCTTCGATGCGGATCCCGCCATATGGCTTGAACGCGTCGACTTTATCCCAGTTAATGTACTGTTTGTTGTCAGTTTGCGCCAGATCACCCAAAAGAGAATCAATAAAATACAAACCAGGTTCAATAGTAAATACCTGACCGGCTTCAATCTTACGCGTACAGCGTAAGAACGGATGACCTTCAGGTGGTGCCTGATGCGTGCCCAGCTCATCCGCCATAAAGCCACCCATGTCATGAACCTGCAAGCCTAGGTGGTGGCCCAGGCCATGCGGGAAGAACGTCGATGTAATGCCCTGCTCCAGGATCCCATCAACGCTCAGGCCACGCACCAGATCAAAATCCACCAGCACCTGAGCAATGCGCTTGTGGCAGTCCAGGTGCAACTCGCCATATAGCTTACCCGGTTGTAATCCTTTACCTAATTCAATCTGATGAGTATTCATCACCTGGATAAGATCAGAAAATGCTCCCTGACGCGCAAAATCATAAGTACGCGTAATGTCAGATGCATAACCATTGAAGTTAGCTCCTGCATCAATCAGGAAAGATAAGTGCTGCTGCGGCGCACGACGCTCAAAATGCGTGTAATGCAAGATCGCGCAATTCTCGTTTAGCGCCACGATGTTGCCGTACGGTGTGTCGTTTTCCATGTGCTCAGTGGCTTGCAAATAAGCTTGCTGAATACCGTACTCCGACTCTTTGGCATAAAAAGCATCGCGTGCGGCTTTGTGGCCCAGCACTGCAAGGCGATTTGCTTCGCGTAAACAGGTAAGTTCATAGTGGGTCTTGTAGGCACGGTGGAAATGCAAATAGTTCATCACCGGCTCCGGATTCACCTGTGTAAATCCGAGTGCCTGTGCCACTTCAAGATACTCACCAACATAAGCCAGGTTTGCTTTGTCGTACGGTAAGTATTGTTCAACCTGGTCGGGCTGAAGCAGCAGTTGAATGTCAAAATAATCTGCCCAATAGTCACTCGGCTCGTCCGGTACTTTGTGCCAGAAATCCACAGGACGATAGAAAATCAACTTAGGCTTATCAGTGCCATTCACCACCAGCCAACAGTGCGGATTATCGATGACCGGTAACCACGCCTTGAATTGCGGGTTCACCTTGAACGGATAATACATGTCATCCAGAAACTGGCGCTTGGCCTGCCCGGAGTGGATCACGAGTCCATCCAGATTCTCACGTTCAATTATGGTCTTCGTACGCTGTTGCAGCGTTGCGATATGCTCGGCATACAAATTTGCTAATTGTTCCATTGGTGTACCCATTTTTATTTAATTCGCTTGTCACTGAGTCTAACATAGCGCCACAGGTTTAAAGAAGTAAAGCGGGCCGCGGTCAGCCTCGCTATCGCGAGACAAACCGACAACTGAGCAGGTTACGCGCTTTACTTACCACCGATTTGCATATCGAGAATGCAGGCCAGAATGTTCCCCTCACGGCCTAACTTGGCGTGATAAACCTGCCGATACGCCATGACATTTTTAACATAATCACGGGTTTCCCGGTATGGGATCAATTCGATCCATAACTCCGCAGGCATAGCCTCTTGTGGGATCCAGCGCTTCACCCGATGAAAACCGGCATTGTAAGAGGCTGTAGCCAGGATCTCGTTGCCTTTATTCTTCCCTTTCAGGTAATCGAGATAATCGGTACCCAGGCGAATATTGGTCGCTGGTTTCATTAATTGGCGCGTCGATACCCGTGACTTAGCCACATACTTCGCGGTACTGGGCAGCAGCTGCATCAGGCCATACGCATCTGCATGAGAGCGCGCATCGGGCGCGAATGAACTTTCTCTGCGGGCAATCGCAAAGCTCCACGCCAAATCAACTTTATTGCGTTCACTGTAGCGAACAAACAAATCGTCAAATGCCATTGGAAAACGTAAGTCTACATAGTTCCAGGCTTTGATCTGAGCCAGCGTATAAATGGTGCTGTCATACCAATCGAGTTCAACTGCCAGTAAAGACGCCGCCAGTTTTTCCGCGGTACTGGAGGTATTGGTCAAATAATTCCACTCACGACGCGCTGCGGTAAAACGCTCCAGCTCATAGAGCGCTTTTGCCCTTTTAAAGCCAGGTGCTTCCGAGACCTTGGCCACAATGCTCGGCGGCACATTCAGCGGCTCAGCATTGAGTTGCGCTGGCAGATCCAGGCGCGCAGCAGCAAGAAAACCATAGTAATCACGCTTCGATGCAATCTGTCGCCACAGGGCTTGCGCCTTTTCCGTCTGATTACGCTTGGCATAGCTATAGCCCAGCCAGTATGTCTGACCATGACTGAGATTTTCCATGCCCGTAAACAGCACGGCGATCCCTTCCCAATCCTGCTCTTTAAGCATGTTACTCATCAGCCACTGACGCAGTTTCTTATCTTGTAATTCCGGGGGCACTTTGTTTAGCCAGAACTTTGCCTGCTCATGTCCTTTTGAAGCCAGTGCCAGGGCAAACCGATATGCCACACTGTCCTGTTGTGCCCGAGTAAAGGTAAACATGCCCTGTAATTTATCCCAGGCGCGCAATGCCAGTTTAGGATCACGCCAGATCAAACGCCGGACACCATAAACGGCTATCTCCGCTTCTTTAGCAGAGCGCTGCTTATATCGGTAAAGACCAGCTGATGCGCTGGGATCGCGCCGTACGCTAAGATACAGATCTGCCAAATAGGCTTCATTGCGGGGCAATAAGGTTTTTAAATACTTCAGTAACGATGCCTGACCGCCCTGCGCAGTGTGCGTGATCCTTTGCCACACCAGCGCTTGTGTCCGATACCCGGCTTTCTGCCAGCGGCTAAACAATTTATCGCAAGCTTTGGGTTGAGACTTACCGACAACCCACAATGGCTCTACCTGATCCAAAATGGCTTTCTGTGGCGCGCCCAGGTCAAGCTGGAACTGTAAGTAGGTACATTTCAGCTCCGCATTGGTGGTGTCCTGATAATGTTCTATAAAAAGGGCTTTCTTGTTGCGACGCTTGAGATAATTCAACCAACTCTTTCGTACCATCCAATCCAATGGCGTATGATCATAAATCGACAAAAACCGCCCTATTTCGTCCTGATATTTGAGCTTTGGATGGCGTTTATAGAAGGTTGCCTCAACATAAGGCTTGAGGGGATGATCGAGCTCAGCCAGCGACTTTTTAAAAGCCTGATAATTGCCACTCCACGCTACGCGCTCTGCGTCTTTAAACGCCTTATGCGGATCCGCAGCCTGTCCCAAGTGGCTCCAGGCCCCACTGCACACTGCAAGGCACGTGACAGCAAAACGACTAAACCATAATTTCATAGTGCTTAACTTTCATTCTCTTGATTGTCAGTTAATGTTCTGGCGTGTCAAAAATGCAACTAGATAAGGCCCACACCAAAACACCTTCCTTTCTGTGAGTTCCCTGCCCGGGCGCACTGTGTACCCCAAACAGTCGTGTGTTTAACACCAGACTATTGCGTGGCAACTTGCCCAAGGCTTAACGTCCGGACAAACCTTGTCATCCGGAAAATAATCAGCCAAACCACCTTAGCATTGTGCCTAACCCTTTGCAGTAAACCTGCGGTAAATTTTTCATTGCAATTTTCTTTTAAAGACGCCACACTGAATGAAATGACAACTCATCGTACCAGTGTAAAAACACGGGAGAACATGTATGTTAATGAAACGCGAGTCCTTTGTTGTGGATTTCTACAAAGGCAAAATCGCTGAGTTTAAGTTTTGTTTGCCAGGTTCGGTCAACAAATTATCTCAGCAAACCCTGCAAGATTGTCATGCGGCGCTCAAAGAGCTGGCACAACGTGATGACATCGACGGCCTGATTTTTAGCTCCGACAAAGACCACTTTATTGTTGGAGCCGACATTTTCGAGTTCCTGCCTACCTTTGACCGCCCGGAAGCCGAGCTGGTTGAATGGATCAAAGCAGCCACCGACGTATTTGATGCCCTGGAAGATTTACCTTTCCCAACCTTGTCTGCGGTCAATGGTCTGGCACTGGGCGGTGGTTGTGAGTGGGTACTTGCTACCGATTATCGTATTGCCTCTGACAGCGCAAAAATTGGCCTGCCAGAAGTGAAGCTGGGCATTATGCCAGGCTTTGGTGGTACCGTACGTCTGCCACGCCTCATTGGTGCGGACAACGCGATGACCTGGATCACCACAGGTAAAGAAAACCGCGCGGCTGACGCGCTAAAAGTCGGAGCAGTGGATGCCGTCGTCGCTCAGGATAAGCTGATGGACGCCGCACTGCGTACCATGGAGCAAGCCGTAGCCGGTAAGCTGGACTGGCGTGCTAAGCGCCAAATCAAGCTAGACCCGCTGAAAATGAACCGCGTTGAGCAAGGCATGAGCTTTGCGATGGCCGAAGGCATGGTCATGGCCAAAACCAAAGGCCACTACCCGGCACCTGTTATGGCGGTTAAAACCATCAAAGCTGCAGCCAATATGGGTCGCGATGAAGCGATGGCAGTCGAAAACGCAAGCTTCGCCAAACTGGCTAAGACCGCAGAAGCAGCGGCACAAACCGGGATCTTCCTGGCCGATCAGTACATCAAAGGCGTTGCCAAGAAACAGGCGAAGCAAAGTCAGACTGACATCAAGCAAGCAGCCGTTCTGGGTGCTGGCATCATGGGTGGCGGTATCGCTTATCAGTCAGCATATAAAGGTACACCGATTGTCATGAAAGACATCAGTCAGGGTGCACTGGACTTAGGCATGGGCGAAGCGGCCAAGTTGCTGGGCAAAAAAGTCGAGCGTGGTCACATGAAGCTGGACAAAATGGTTGGCACACTGGCACAGATCAAGCCAACGCTGAATGACCGTGACCTGGAAGGCAGTGACATCATCGTTGAAGCGGTTGTCGAGAACCCACAAATCAAGAAAACCGTACTAGCGGGCCTTGAGCAGCAACTACCCGCTGGCACGATCCTGACCTCGAACACTTCAACCATTCGCATCGATGAACTGGCAGAAGGACTAGCGCATCCCGAACACTTCTGTGGTATGCACTTCTTTAACCCGGTGCCTAAAATGCCGCTGGTTGAGATCATTCGCGGTGCAAAAACCTCAGATGACACCGTTGCAGCCGTTGTCGACTATGCACTGAAACTGGGCAAGTCGCCAATCGTTGTGAATGACTGTCCAGGCTTCTTTGTTAACCGTGTCTTGTTCCCTTACTTTGCGGGCTTCAGTCAGCTGGTCGTAGAGGGGGCTGACTTCACACAAGTCGACAAAGTCATGGAAAATGTCTTTGGTTGGCCAATGGGGCCGGCTTACCTGCTGGACGTTGTTGGGATCGACACAGCCAATCACTGTACCGGCGTGATGGCGGATGGTTTCCCAACCCGCATGGCACGTCAGGATAAAGATCCAGTTGCCCACCTGGCCAACGCAAATCGCTTTGGACAGAAAAACCAGAAAGGTTTCTACCAGTATGCACCTGATCGCAAAGGTCGCCTGAAGAAAAGCAAAGATGCCGACGCCGTTGCCCTGTTGAGTGAAATTTGTGATGCGCCGGCACAGTTTGACAAACAAACCATCATCGAGCGCTGTATGGTACCGATGATCAACGAAGTCCTGTTGTGTCTGCAAGAAGGCATCGTTGCCTCACCACAAGAAGCCGATATGGCACTGATCTACGGTATTGGTTTCCCGCCGTTCCGTGGTGGCGCATTCCGTTATCTGGATCAGCTAGGTCTGGCGGAATTCGTGAAAATCGCCGACAAGTACGCACATTTAGGCGAAATCTATCAGGTGTCGGAGCAAACCCGTGAGTGGGCAGCTACCGGTAAAGTATTCTACAAAGTGGAGGGTCAGTAACATGGAACAGGCTGTAATCGTAGATTGTATTCGTACGCCAATGGGCCGCTCCAAAGCTGGCGTGTTCAAACACAAACGTGCTGAAGATCTGAGTGCCCACTTGATGAAAGGGCTGCTGGATCGCAACCCGGCTGTGGCACCGGATTCTATCGATGACATTTACTGGGGTTGTGTACAACAAACCCTGGAGCAAGGCTTCAACGTGGGCCGCAATGCCGCCCTGCTGGCCGGCATTCCACATACCGTACCTGCGGTCACGGTAAACCGCTTGTGTGGTTCTTCCATGCAGGCATTGCATGATGCTGCACGTGCGATCATGACTGGTGCTGGCGATACTTACCTGATTGGTGGTGTGGAGCACATGGGCCACGTCCCGATGACGCACGGTAATGACTTCCACCCGGGTTTGTCGACTTCGGTTGCACAAGCCGCAGGCGTTATGGGTCTGACTGCGGAATACCTGGCTACCCTGCACGGTATTAACCGCGAGCAGCAAGATGCCTTTGCGGTTCGCTCACATCAGCGCGCTCACGCAGCCACAGTCGAAGGCCGTTTCGCTCGTGAAATTTTACCGATGGAAGGTCACGATGCCGATGGTGCACCGGTGCTGGTTGAACACGACGAAGTGATCCGCCCGGAAACCACCATGGAAGGCCTGAGTCAGTTACGTCCGGTATTCAATCCGGCTTCAGGTACAGTCACAGCAGGTACGTCATCTGCTCTGTCTGATGGTGCTTCAGCCATGCTGGTTATGAGTGAGTCAAAAGCCAAAGAACTGGGCCTGCCGATCCGCGCACGCATCAAGTCAATGGCGGTTGCAGGCTGCGATCCATCCATCATGGGTTACGGTCCGGTTCCTGCCAGCCAGAAAGCGCTGAAGCAGGCAGGTCTGAGCATTGAAGATATCGATGTGGCAGAGCTGAACGAAGCGTTTGCTGCACAGTCATTGCCGGTTCTGAAAGACCTTGGCTTGCTGGATGTTGCAGATGAGAAAGTCAACCTCAATGGCGGTGCGATTGCGCTGGGCCACCCACTGGGCTGTTCGGGCTCACGGATCAGCACATCCTTAATCCATATTATGGAAGACAAAGGTGCGAAATATGGTCTGGCGACCATGTGTATTGGTCTGGGCCAGGGTATCGCCACCGTGTTTGAACGCGTTGACGACTAACCAATACGCGATTCCCTAACCATTTTAACTTGGTGACCAAGGCAAGCTGCATACCGCAGCTTGCCTTTTTTATATCCAGACAGCGACCCGTTCACACGAGTATTTATTTGTTATACAAGGCGCGCTAGAATAGGCGTTTTATTTACCGGGGACACAGCCATGAACTTTGACAACACTGACCACACTCTTGATGCGATTGGCTTGCGTTGTCCTGAACCCGTGATGATGATCCGTGGTAAAGTAAGAAAAATGCAGGACGGTGAAACCCTGTTGATTCTGGCCGATGACCCGTCAACGACCCGGGATATTCCCAGCTTTTGTGAGTTTATGGATCACACTTTGGTAGCCAAAGAAGTGGATGACCTTCCTTACCGCTACCTGGTAAAGAAAGGGAAATGATTTTTGAGCTGGTGAGGAGCCCCACCAGCTATATCAATGCGTGTACTACACGAGAATTGGACATTCGATACAAGATATCCAACCACGGTGCCAGGTCGCTAATTCTTGCTGTGGACCGCCACCCCCATTGATAGCAGGAGTCGCCTGCTGCCCAATAACTTGCTTATCAGATAGATTTTTAACTGCTTTTTTATTTAGTTTAATTTTCATTGTTTTTCCTTGTTTATTTTATTTAACTCAAAGTTCACAATATCAAAACAATTAAGAAAGTACAATATTCAAGCGAAAAAACTGCACACTTCGTTTTGTGCAGTCCCGGCTTAATCGCGCTGGACTATGACTTTTGGCACTGCGCCTCTTGAGTCCAGTGAAATACGGTACCAGCCTTTTCTGTCTGGCATAAAAGCAAAGTAGTTGTACACAGTGTCACAGTCCGCAACAACCGGTTTGCCCAGGTTCACTTTGCCATCATAGCGAAAGCCGCAGTTATAACCTGGCGTCCATTTCGCATCCGCAATTTTAAATTCATACACTTTTCCCGGGCTCATAAAGCGAACCCGTACGCTGTAAAGCCCAGTCTGGGTCTGCGTCAACCGGTAAACTTCGTCGGCATCCCATAAAGTAAAGTCACCGCGCAGATACATAGGTCTGTCCACGGCAGGAGACGCATTGCTTGTGACATGCTGCTCACTTGAACTATCCGTTGACTGATGAGGTGCCGTCGTACAGGCACTCAAACCCAATGCCATTATCAAGGCAATGATGTGCTGTTTCATTGTTAATCCCGATCACAAAAATAAAAGCCAGCACGAATGCTGGCTTGTTTTAAGCGTGTCTGTCTTAGTTCTGCAAGACAGAGATGTCCGCCGTATTAAGGAACAAACGGCTAAGCTGGCTGAGTAACGCCAGACGGTTTTGCTTAACCGCTTCGTCGTCAGCCATGACCATGACATTATCAAAGAAGTTATCGACCGCTTCGCGCAGGCTTGCCAGTCGGGTCAGTGCTTGCTGATAATCCCCTTGCGCATAAACCGGTGCCAGTTCGGCAGTCAGTGCAGCGACTTCCTGGGCCAGCTGCTGCTCTGCCGCTTCAGACAACAACGCAGTATTCACCTCAGCGTCGCTGGTGACATTATTCTTCGCCAAAATATTGTTAACGCGTTTGTTGGCTGCGGCCAGTGCTTCTGCCTGCTCCAGTGTTCTGAAGTGGCTCACTGCTTTAACGCGACGGTCAAAGTCAACCGGCTGAGAAGGACGACGTGCCAATACCGCCTGGATCGCATCGACCGCAATGCCTTCATCCTGATACCAGGCACGGAAGCGGCCCAGCATGAACTCAAAGACTTCTTCGCCAACATTGTCGTTGGTCAGCTTGTCGCCGAACAAAGCACGAGACTTTTCAACCAGCGCATGAATGTCCAGCTCCAGCTCTTTCTCAACCATGATGCGTAATGCACCAATGGCAGCACGACGCAGGGCAAACGGGTCTTTGTCACCTTTTGGCGTCTGACCAATACCAAAGATCCCCACCAGGGTATCAAACTTATCAGCCAGTGCGACTGCGCAGCTGATCGGGTTTGAAGGCAAAGCATCGCCAGCAAAGCGCGGCATATACTGCTCATTCTGCGCCACCGCCACCTCTTCGGCTTCACCGTCAATACGTGCGTAATGCATACCCATTACACCCTGCACATCGGTGAACTCCATGACCATTTCAGTCATCAGATCTGTTTTACTCAACAGGCCAGCGCGTTCTGCTAACGCTTTATCTGAGCCCAATTGCTCGGCAATAAAACCAGCCAACGCGGCAATGCGCTCTGACTTGTCTTTCAATGTGCCCAGCTGTTTCTGGAACAACACAGTGCCTAATGATTCCAGACGGCTTTCCAGTGTTTTCTTCTTATCCGTTTCAAAGAAGAACTGTGCATCCGCCAGACGAGGACGAACCACTTTCTCATTACCTGAGATGACCACACTTGGATCTTTACTTTCAATGTTTGATACAAACAGGAACTTGTTGATAAGCTGACCTGACTTATCCAGTAGCGGAAAGTATTTCTGGTCGTCTTTCATGGTGTATATCAACGCTTCAGCAGGGACTGACAGGAACTCTTCCTCAAATGAGGCCACCAAAGTAACCGGCCACTCTACCAGGGCAGTCACTTCTTCCAGCAGAGCTTCATCCATCGCAACAACCGCACCCAGCTTGTCCGCTTCAGCATTGATCTGTTCACGGATAAGCGTTTTACGTGCTTCATAGTCAGCGATGACATAGGCCCCTTTCAGCGTATCAAATGCATCATCGGCATGATTGATGCTCACACGTTCAGGGTGGTGAAAACGATGGCCCTGTAGCTGATTTGAAATGGCTTTACCCAGGACTTCACCCTGTACAATTTCACCGCCCAGTAAGGCTGCGACAGTATGAACCGGACGGATAAACTGTGTCTTATTGGCACCCCAACGCATTGGTTTTGGGATCGGCAATTTGGCCAATGACTTGGCAATGGCATCCGATAACAATGCACTGGCCTGCTGGCCTGCGACGGTGGCGCGGTGCAACAACCAAGCACCTTTGTCGGTTTCCAATGTTTCAGCTTCCGATACTTCAATACCACAGCCACGTGCCCAACCCATAGCTGCTTTAGTCGGATTGCCGTCTGCATCGAAGGCTGCTTTGGTTGCCGGGCCGCGCTTCTCAACCACTTTGTCCTGTTGCTGGGTTTGCAAGCTGGCTACTTTTAAACCCAGGCGACGCGGTGACGCGTACCAGCTAATATCTTCAAATGCCAGCTCAAGGCCGGTCAGTTCAGCCTGCATATTGTCAGCAAAGGATTCTGCCAGCTTGCGTAAGGCTTTTGGTGGTAACTCTTCAGTACCAATTTCAACAAGTAGATTTTCTGTGGTCATGATTAATCCTTACAAAGCGGGAATCCGAGTGCCTCACGGGCCTCATAATAAGCCTGAGCACAGGCCTTAGACAGCGCACGCACACGTAAAATATAACGCTGACGCTCTGTCACAGAAATCGCATGACGGGCATCCAACAGGTTGAATGCATGCGATGCCTTCATTACCTGCTCATAGGCTGGTAAAGGCAATCCCGCTTCGATCAGCTTCTGGCTTTCCAGTTCACACTGATCGAACTGCT
This sequence comes from Pseudoalteromonas rubra, assembly GCF_001482385.1. Lineage (NCBI taxonomy): Bacteria > Pseudomonadati > Pseudomonadota > Gammaproteobacteria > Alteromonadales > Pseudoalteromonadaceae > Pseudoalteromonas > Pseudoalteromonas rubra. The sequence continues at coordinate 2,808,139 of NZ_CP013611.1, read as the reverse complement.
TGAACAAGGCGTCAACATCCGCATGCTCAAAGTTGTAAGTCGACTGTTCAACTTCGTTCTGATGGAACACATCGCCATAAGTCACACGGCCCATAGGACCATCGGTCCAGACCAGATCATAAATGCTGTCCACACCTTGTATATACATTGCCAGACGTTCCAAACCGTAGGTGATTTCACCAGTAACCGGCGCACATTCAAGGCCACCCACCTGTTGGAAGTACGTGAACTGAGTCACTTCCATACCATTGAGCCAGACTTCCCAACCCAGACCCCAGGCACCCAGGGTCGGTGATTCCCAGTTATCTTCTACAAAACGCACTTCATGGGTCAGGGTATCGATACCAAGTGCTTCCAGCGAACCCAGATATAGCTCCTGAATGTTTTCAGGGGATGGCTTCAATACCACCTGAAATTGATAGTAGTGCTGCAGGCGGTTTGGGTTTTCACCGTAACGACCATCAGTCGGGCGACGACAAGGTTGTACATACGCGCTCGACATTGGCTCCGGGCCAATCGACTTAAGGAAGGTCAGCGGATGAAACGTGCCCGCGCCCACTTCCATATCCAGTGGTTGCGCAATAACACAGCCTTGCTGTGCCCAATAGTCCTGTAAAGCCAGGATCAACCCTTGGAAGGTTTTGATATCGTATTTTTGCATAGTTGGCTTATTTTTGTATGGTACATGGAACCCATGTGTGGCGTGTCAAAACAGTGGCCAGTCTGGGCTAATAATGTCTGAAAATTATGCTCAGTATACCGCGAGCGTCGCGCCGTTTTAAGCGTTATCACTAAAAAAGCACGTAAAAAACGCGCTTCTCCCCCTCTGTTTGTCAGCGCATTTTGAGCTTTAAATTTCAAACAAAGAGTCAAAGTGAGCGCATGAAACAGAAAAAGCCACTCGCTAGGAGTGGCTTTTTGGAAGATTATCAACAAGCAATAACTTGTTTATACATCCAGGTTCACAACGCGTAATGCGTTTTGTTCGATGAAATCGCGGCGCGGTTCCACCTGATCACCCATCAGGGTTGCAAACAACTGGTCAGCTGCAATGGCGTCTTCAATAGTCACACGTAACATGCGACGTGCTGTTGGATCCATTGTAGTTTCCCAAAGCTGATCAGGGTTCATCTCACCCAGCCCTTTATAACGTTGTGTATACAAGCCACGCTTGGACTCTGAGATCAGCCAATCCAGTGATTCAGCAAATGTATCAACCGGCTGTGTTTTTTCACCGCGCTGTACATAACCCGTTTCACTGATCAAGTGTGCAACCGACTTACCTGTATTCACAATGCGAACGTAGTCTTTCGAGGTAATGAAGTCGTAATTCAGCGTATAAGCTTTATCAACACCGTGCTGGCGAATATTAACAACCGGGTAGTACATGTGACGTTCGTCATCATAGCTTACTTCCGCATTGTAGATAGTGGCATCTTCATCATGTTTGTCCAGGTCAGCAACGAATGCTTGAACCCAGCTGGTAACTTTCGCTTCATCACTCAGGTCTGCTTCACTAAGCTCATTCTGATATAGCAAACGAGACATCATGGCACGCGGGTACTTACGTGTCAGACGTTCAATCACATCAATGGTTTTCTGATAATCATGAACCATATTTTCAAGACGATTACCGGAAATGGCCTCTGCGCCCTCGCTTGAATAAATACTGGCACCATCCAACGCTAACGTTGTCAGGTAATCTGTCAGACCGTGGTCGTCTTTAATATAGCGCTCTTGTTTGCCTTTTTTCACTTTATACAGTGGTGGCTGAGCAATATAAACGTAACCACGCTCGATGATCTCTGGCATTTGACGATAGAAGAAGGTCAACAGCAGTGTACGAATGTGTGAGCCGTCGACGTCCGCATCGGTCATGATGATAATACGGTGATAACGCAATTTTTCCGGGTCGTATTCGTCACGGCCAATACCACAACCCAATGCAGTGATCAGTGTGGCAACTTCCTGCGAAGACAGCATCTTATCGAAACGCGCCTTCTCAACATTCAGGATTTTACCTTTCAGTGGCAAAATAGCCTGGTTCTTACGGTTACGGCCCTGCTTGGCCGAGCCACCTGCTGAATCACCCTCCACGATGTAGAGTTCAGATTCTGCCGGATCACGTTCCTGACAGTCAGCAAGCTTACCAGGTAGGCCTGCTAAATCCATAGCGCCTTTACGACGGGTCATTTCACGTGCTTTACGTGCGGCTTCACGGGCACGTGCTGCATCAATGATTTTACTTACAACCGTTTTCGCATCACCCGGGTTTTCCAGTAGATACTCTGTTAGCTTCTCAGCCATAGCTTGTTCAACCGCACCCTTCACCTCACTTGAAACAAGCTTGTCTTTAGTCTGAGACGAAAATTTTGGATCAGGTACTTTAACACTCACGACAGCCGTTAAGCCTTCACGCGCGTCATCACCTGTTGCGTTGCTTGCTGTTTTAGCTTTCTTGTTAAAGCCTTCTTTTTCCATGTAGTTATTTAGCGTACGAGTCAGGGCACTACGGAAACCCGCTAAGTGTGTACCGCCATCACGCTGAGGAATGTTGTTAGTGAAACAGTAAATATTTTCCTGGAATCCATCATTCCACTGCATGGATACTTCAACACTAATGCCGTCTTCACGTTCTGAAGTGAAGTTGAATACATTTTGATGAACAGGCGTTTTTTTACGGTTCAGGTATTCAACGAATGCCTGAATACCACCTTCGTACTTAAAGTGGTCTTGCTTGTTCTCTTCACGCTCATCACTCAGGATGATACTGACCCCTGAGTTCAGGAAAGATAGTTCGCGCAGTCGTTTTGCCAAAATATCATAATGGAAGTTGGTATCAGAGAAAGTCTCCGCACTTGGCCAAAATCTCAGCTCAGTTCCTGTGCTCTCAGCTTCGCCAATCACACCCAGTGGCGCATCTGGCACACCCATAGTGTATTTCTGCTGATGCACTTTGCCATCACGGCGAATTGTTAGTTGTAGTTTTTCTGAAAGTGCATTTACAACAGAAACACCTACGCCGTGTAGGCCACCTGATACTTTATAAGAGTTGTCATCAAATTTACCACCAGCATGTAGCACGGTCATGATGACTTCTGCAGCTGACACCCCTTCTTCAGGGTGCAGTTCCGTTGGGATACCACGGCCATTGTCTCGAACTGACACAGAGCCATCAGTATGGATAGTAACGAAGATATCGTCACAGTGTCCCGCCAACGCCTCATCAATAGAGTTGTCGACGACTTCGAAGACCATGTGATGTAGTCCAGTACCATCATCAGTGTCCCCGATATACATTCCCGGACGCTTCCTTACTGCATCCAATCCCTTCAGTACTTTAATACTCGATGAATCGTAATTATCAGACATGGTGTATTCCAATTATTTTGTTATTAAGCGGCCATGTTCCACGTGGAACATCTCAACATTTCGTTTCATGGGTTCCACAATGGCCTGGATACTTTCGGAGTCTATCGCAGTGATAAATAGCTGCGACTGACATTCTGCAAGTAAATGCGCGATGCTCAGCATCGTCTCCTGGCTTAACTCCGAAGGTAAATCGTCGATCAGCAATATGGATTGCTTCTCGGTCTCGGCCTCAATTAAGTTATTCTGTGCGATTTTTAGCGCATAGAGGGTTAACTTTAACTGACCCCGAGACAGTATATTTTCAACGCCGTGACCATTAGCATAAAAGTTAAAATCGGCTTTATGTGGCCCTTTAGTTGTATAGCCAAGCTTGCTATCCCGCTCCAGTTGGGCGTTTAGCACCTCAGCCAGTTCCCCTTTCCAGCCTGCGTCATAGCGCATTTCAAGGCCTTTAAAGATGGGGCTTATCACCCCTATCTTATCAAAAAAATGGCGCTCAAACCTACTTATATACGCCTTTCTGAACATATTTATTTGCTCAGCCAAACGAACAAATTCTCGGTCCCAAGTACGTATCTGAAGCTGGTACTGAGCAGGCTTAGTTTTCAGCAAAGCATTTCGTTGTTTAAGCACTTTGTTGAAGTCTTTCCAGACGCTATAAAACTGATGTTCCACGTGGAACACGCCTAAGTCGAGAAATTTTCGACGCTCTTTTGGTCCCCCAAAAAACAGCTCGTAGCTCTCTGGTGTGATCACCTGAGTTGGCAGGATCTGCGCCAATTCAGCGATTTTCCGACTCGCTTGCCCCTGGATCCTGAGCTGTGTTTCGCCCTGCAAATTTTTGCTTATACCTATGGGGATAGACAAACTATGCAGTTGCTTTTTACCATGAACAATACACTTATCCTGCTCATGACGGATCATCAATTTATGCTTGTTCGTTCTAAATGAACGCCCATTGGAAAGGAAGTAAATGGCTTCTAGCAGACTGGTTTTTCCACTGCCGTTCTCGCCTAAAATGATATTGATTTGTTCGCTTGGTGAAAAAGAAAGGGCCTCAATATTGCGAAAATTATTAAGGCTAATTTGATTTAAACTCATTTAAGAGTACACACCAATTCTACAGGCGCATAGGCATAACGACATACATTGCAGTGTCGTCGCTCGCCCCTTCGATCAGGGCACTGCTATTGGTATCTGCTAATGTAAACTGCACATCTTCTGTTTTTAGTGTGTTGAGTACATCCAACAAGTAGGAGACGTTAAAGCCAATTTCCAGGTCATCGCCCTGATATTCAACCTCAACGGTTTCCTCAGCCTGCTCCTGTTCGGGGTTATTCGCACTGATCTTTAACATGCCATTCGACAGATTAAGACGGACTCCACGGAACTTTTCGTTCGACAGAATAGAGACGCGCTGGAATGCACTGCGCAACCACTCTCGGTTAGCATTCACCAACTTATCACCACCACGTGGTAACACTCGGCGATAATCCGGGAAGCGCCCATCCACCAGCTTACTCGTCAAAGTAAACTCAGGATCCAAAATACGAATATGGTTACTACCAAACTGAATAGTTAGTGGCTCATCGTCTGCTGGCAACAAACGCATGATCTCCTGCACACCTTTACGCGGAATGATCAACTGACGTTGTGTATTCAATGACGCACCAAGCTGATGCTGAGCAATCGCAAGTCTGTGCCCATCGGTTGCAACCGTTTTAATCTCACTATTATCCACCTCAAAGGACATCCCATTGAGATAATAACGCACGTCCTGATTGGCCATCGAAAAGTGAGTCGCTTCTAATAACTGGCGCAATTCCTGACGGGTAATTTTAAACTCAACTTCGCCATCCCACTGTTCAAGGTTTGGAAAGTCTTCGGCTGCTAGGGTCGTCAAAGAAAAGCGACTTTGGCCACTGGTCAACAATAACTGATGCTCCTGACTACTCAGTTGCAACAAAGATCCATCCGGGAGACTCTTACATATATCGAGTAACTTTTTTGCTGGCAACGTGATACTGGCATCTGAAACTTGCTCTTCCAGTGTCACATTCGCAACCAGCTCAATCTCTAAGTCAGTGCCCGTCATCGATAACACACCGTTTTTAACTTCGACCAGAACATTGGACAAAATCGGCAGTGTGTGTTTTCGCTCAATGGCACCCGAGACCTGCATCAAGGGTTTTAAAAACTGTTCTCTTGAAATCGTAATTTGCATACTAGGCCCTTAAGACGACAATGTTCGGATCAGGTTTTGATAATCTTCTTTTACTTCGTGACTCTCGTCACGCAGTGCTTTTACTTTACGACACGCATGCAACACAGTGGTGTGATCACGCCCGCCAAAAGCATCACCAATCTCCGGTAAACTGTGGTTAGTCAGTTCTTTAGACAACGCCATAGCGACTTGTCTAGGTCGAGCAACCGAACGGCTACGGCGTTTTGATAGTAAATCTGAAACACGAATACGATAATACTCGGCAACGGTACGCTGAATATTGTCGATGGTCACCAGCTTATCTTGTAATGCCAGCAGGTCACGGAGTGCCTCTTTTACAAACTCGATGGAAATCGGCCGGCCAGTGAAATTGGCATTGGCAATCACCCGGTTCAAAGCCCCTTCCAACTCACGGACGTTAGAACGCAATTTCTTAGCAATAAAAAACGCCACTTCGTGAGGCAAATTGATATTACTCTGCTGCGCTTTCTTCATCAGGATCGCAACCCGCGTTTCCAGTTCAGGTGGCTCGATCGCAATCGTCAGGCCCCAGCCAAATCGAGACTTAAGACGATCTTCAACACCCTCGATTTCTTTTGGGTATCTGTCCGACGTCAAAATAATCTGCTGATTGCCTTCCAGTAATGCATTGAAGGTATGAAAGAACTCTTCCTGTGAGCGTTCTTTATTAGCAAAAAACTGGATATCATCGATCATCAGCGCATCAACACTGCGGTAATAACGCTTAAACTCTTCAATCGCATTGTTCTGCAATGCCTTAACCATGTCCTGAACGAAACGTTCAGAATGCATGTAGACAATCTTGGCATCTGGTTTTTTATCAATAATGCCATTGCCCACTGCATGCAACAGGTGAGTTTTACCTAAACCTGTTCCACCATAAATAAACACAGGGTTAAACGCAGAACCTGGATTATCGGCAACCTGAGTTGCAGCAGCCTTCGCGAGCTGATTTGACTTACCTTCAACAAAGTTATCAAAGGTATAGTTTTCTTTAATATTGGACTTCACCCCAGATTTGGGGGCCGGTTCTACTTTTGCCGAACTGGGCGTGCCCGCCGATGAGGCAGCCGGTTTAGCCACAGCGCCAGTTTGCGTGCTTTGGCTACTCTCGCTAGAGGCAGGTGTACTGTTAACTGCGCCAATCGGCTTACTACCTACATCAAATCGCAATTCTGGCGCTTCATCGCCACAGATCTCAGTCAGTAACTCACTGATGCGATTTAAATACTTTTCTCTCACCCAGTCCAAAACAAATCGATTTGGCGCATAGATGGTCAAGGTATCTTCGGTACTTTCTGCTTGTAGTGGTCGCACCCACATATTGAACTGTTGAGAAGGCAGCTCATCCTGCAAAACATATAAACAACTTTGCCAAACCGACAGATACACGTCGCACTCCGAATAGTTAATATTCCCGTACATAAAAACCAAGGATGTTGCCAGATTTACCAACAAGGTTATACACAGCTAATCCAAAGGATCGACGGAAATGCTTGTTTATTATCATAAATACATAGGTGGAAGCCGGGTATTATGAGGGGATCTTATCCACAACATCAATATTGACTTTTTTAAAAATCAGGATCTTTCCTAGAAACAAATGCATCCACTTGTTTTTGTTGGTATTTTATTTTTCACCCTGTTTACTGATCTTAGCAAAAATACGCCAAGATCTCATCTAAAAAACACGATCATTTTAAGTTTTCCAGAGGATGTTGCCACTTTTCACCCAGGCTGTGTGGAAAACCTCAATTTGATCCGATCTAAGTTGATCACACCTACATGCACAGATCGGATCCGATCTGAACGAACCAAATGGATCGTTAAATCTGCGGATTTTGATCCCACTCTATATAGTATAAAGGTATAATACGCTGCGTTTACCTCAGGGGATAACCGCCAGAATGACCGTTTTTTGTTATTTATGGCTAAAATCTATGCTTGATGGCGCGATTATGATTGACTTTCCTACGCCGCGGCATTAATATCTCGCGCTCGCAATGGCACCTGTGCCAGGATCGCGACCTGCATAGGATGTTTTAAACTTTAACCGATCGGATGGATTAGTTATGAAAAGAACTTTTCAACCTAGCGTTCTAAAACGCAAGCGTACTCACGGTTTCCGTGCACGTATGGCAACGAAGAATGGCCGTAAAGTACTAGCGCGTCGTCGTGCTAGAGGCCGTAAAGTACTTTCTGCTTAATATATAAGTGGAAGACTTTAGCTTCAGCAGGGAGTTACGTCTGTTAACTCCCTCGCATTACTCCCGAGTATTTAACGACCCCGCTCGCGCAGCAACCCCTTATTTTACTCTCTTAGCAAAACCCAATGATGCCGGACACCCACGTTTGGGACTCACTGTGGCTAAAAAGCGCTGTAAAAAAGCTTGCCAACGCAATCGTATTAAACGTCTTGCCCGTGAAAGCTTTCGCTTAAACCGCCATAAGCTGGACAATATTGATATTGTTCTGATGGTAAAAACTGGCGTCGACGAACAGTCAAATGAAGAGCTCAGCAAACAGCTGGAAAAATTATGGCGTAAAGTAAATGAGCGCTGTAAACCAGGTGCGCCTAAGCCGCCACCTCGTAAACATCCAGGTAAAAAGCGCCCAGCATCTAAGCAGCACAATCCTAAACACTCTAAACAGAACGATAAATAGACACCGACTGGATTATTCTGTCTTCACATACCTGTCTATTGCGTTTTTACTCGATTGCTCTGTTCGCGCAATTTGCACAATAACAGCGATTCGTTTTCATTATTAGCCAATGTAACCAACCATTAATCGAGTTCAACTTACTGTGAATTCGCTAAAATCGCATTGGGCTCAATGGCTATTTTGACCCTGATAAGGTAAAGTTAGCTCACCTTTTAATCGCCAATTTCCTGCTGCTTTTTCGGGATTGGTTATCAGTCTAACGGCATCAACATGAATCACACCTCCCCCACAGCCTCATCGCGCATCGTGCAGCAATGTAAAGCGTGGATCCGGTGGCCATTCAGAGTATGCCAGACGCTGATCAAAACACTGCTATTAGGTGTGATCCTTTTTTATCAGCGCTTTATCAGTCCGCTATTGGGACCACACTGTCGTTATACTCCTACCTGCTCTCATTATGCAATCCAGGCAATTAATTTACATGGAATTGCAAAAGGGAGTTGGTTAGCGCTTAAACGCATATTAAAATGTCACCCTTTAAGTGCAGGTGGGGCTGATCCCGTGCCTGCTAAATCAACGCAAGATAAACAACACGAGAAATAAGAGCTGTTATGGAATCGCAACGCACGTTTTTATTTATCGGCTTGCTGCTGGTTTCCTTTTTACTCTTTACTGAGTGGTCAAAGGAACAAACCGCAGCCAATGCTGATACCAGTGCCGTCACACAACAAGTGGCCGGCCCCGCAAACAATGACCAGGCCGACGTACCGGCTTCCAGTCAGGCTGATGTGCCAATGCAGGCCACTGTGGCTACTCGCTCAGTCATTTCGGTAACCACCGATGTACTGGCAGTAAAAATTGACACCCGTGGTGGTGACATCGTCGAGGCGAAATTACTGCAGCACGCCGAAACCCATGGCAGCGATCAACCTTACCTGCTATTAGGTGAGTTCGAAGGTAAAGAATACTTCGCACAAAGCGGCTTGATCGGCCTAAATGGTCCGGATGCATCAAGCCAGGGTCGCCCTGTCTACCAAAGTGAACAAACCAGCTACACACTGAACGGTGATGAACTGCGTGTGCCGTTGACCTTTGTCGACAGCAAAGGCGTTCAGTTCAACAAGACCTATGTTTTCAAACCAGGTCAGTATGATGTGGCATTGGAATACAATGTGACCAACTCAACTGCCGACCCGGTTCAAGTGCAACTGTATACGCAAATCAAGCGCACAGTGCAGGAAAAAGGCAGCATGGTTGACCAGACTTACCTAGGCGCAGCTTATGGCACCAGTGATGAGCCTTATGAGAAATACTCGTTCTCTGATATGGCCGAAGCGAACCTGAACAAAAACACCCAGGGTGGTTACATCGCCTTTATCCAGCACTACTTTGTCAGTGCCTGGGTACCAGGTCAGACGACAAATAACACCATTTACAGTTCGTTGCGCAATAACAACAGCATCATAGGTGTGAAAGGCGAAGCGACAAACATTCAGGGCAATGGTACCGCGCAGCTCACCGCGACTTATTACATGGGTCCAAAAGACATGGATGCGCTGGAAGCTTTACAAAAAGATCTGGATCTGACGGTCGACTATGGTTGGTTATGGTTTATTTCTCAGCCTCTGCTTGAACTACTGAAGTTCTTATATTCTGGCGAAGGGTCATTCTTTGGTCTGTTTGATATTAACATCGGTGGATTAGGTAACTGGGGTTTGGCCATCATTGCTATCACCATTATTGTTAAGTCATTCCTTTACCCGCTCACTAAAGCGCAATATACCTCAATGGCTAAAATGCGTATGCTGCAGCCAAAAATGCAGGCACTGAAAGAGCGTTATGGCGATGACCGTCAGAAATTTGGTCAGGCAATGATGGAGATGTACCGCAAGGAAAAAGTAAACCCTATGGGTGGCTGTTTCCCGCTGTTGCTGCAAATGCCTATCTTCCTGGCGCTGTTTTATGTATTCCTAGAGTCAACAGAGCTGCGTCATGCAGAATTTATGCTGTGGCTGACTGACCTGTCTTCAAAAGACCCATACTATGTGCTGCCTATCCTGTTTGGTGCCAGTATGTTCCTCACTCAGAAGCTGCAACCTATGACGGTCACGGACCCGATGCAACAGAAGATGATGACCTGGATGCCGGTTATCTTCTCAGTGTTCTTTATCTGGTTCCCGTCTGGTCTGGTACTGTACTGGCTGGTCTCTAACCTGATCTCAATTGCCCAGATGCTGTATATCTATCGTGGCATGGAGAAAAAGGGCATGAAGGTCCGCGGTTAATTACCAAATACACATACGATAAAAACGGTCCACCATGGGCCGTTTTTTTATGCCTGTAATAATTCGTGCACAGTCTCACAGTCTCACAGTCTCACAGTCTCACAGTCTCACAGTCTCACAGTCTCACAGTCTCACAGTCTCACAGTCTCACAGTCTCACAGTCTCACAGTCTCACAGTCTCACAGTCTCACAGTCTCACAGTCTCACAGTCTCACAGTCTCACAGTCTCACAGTCTCACAGTCTCACAGTCTCACAGTCTCACAGTCTCACAGTCTCACAGTCTCACAGTCTCACAGTCTCACAGTCTCAAGTGCTATCAGCTTAATCATTAGAATCAAGAAGTTGATAAAATTTGAGGATGATTTTAGGTCACTTTGATAGGGAGTTCGACGCTTGCATTGCATGCTGTGCGCACACTTTACGACTTAACGAGCACACTATGTTTGATCTCCCCCTGTTAGACGCACTCACCACCGCATACCTCAGCTGGTGGCTGCTGCCTCTGGCTTTGTTCAGTGGCGTACTGACCAGCTTTACACCCTGCGTCTATCCTCTATTGCCGATTACGCTGGCCACCCTCACCCGATATCGCACCCAAACACTGGCACCGCTCCAATATTGCCTCGGCTTTGCAGCAATCTATGCACTACTGGGTGGCATCGCAGCCTGGAGTGGCAGCTTGTTTGGTGTGGTTGCATCCAACCCCTGGATACAGGTTGGCTTTGCCAATGTACTCATTTATCTGGCACTGGTGAATAAAGGGTGGCTGACTCTACCGCACATACCTGGCCTAAGGTTTCAAGGCACGCAGGGCCCATTACTGATGGGCATGACCAGTGCGCTGGTCGCAGCACCGTGCACCTCTCCGGTACTCGGGGGCTTATTGCTGTTTGTCGCTACCAGCGGGCATCTGTTTTTTGGCGCACTGCTGCTATTTAGTTTCGCCCTTGGCATGAGCAGCCTGTTGCTGCTGGCCGGCTTGAGCAGTCAGTTTCTGGCTCGTTTGCCCGGCGCGGGTACCTGGCTCACGCATGTCCCCACTGCCAGCGCACTGCTTCTATTGCTCATGGCGCAATATTTTCTTATTCAGGCTGGCAAAAGCTGGCTATAACGCAAGGAGACCATCATGACGACAACCCTCACAGGCATCTTGCTACTGACACTCTCAACCATGGCCACCGCCAAATCCTATCCCCCTTTACAGGCTGAGACATTGCAGGGCCAGGCGATATCAAGTAAAGGGAAGATGACTTATCTGAAATTCTGGGCTACCTGGTGCGCTTACTGCGTTGAAGAAATGCCCCATCTTCAACAAACCTATGAACAAAGTCAGGGCCGCTATCAGGTCATTGCCGTGAATGTGGGCTTTAACCAGAGCATTCAGGGTATCAATACCTATATAAATCGCTATGACTACTCGTTTCCTGTGGTGTTTGATACCACTGGCGATATGACACGTCAGTATCAGGTCACAGGTACACCTCAGCACATTTTACTCGATGCCAATGGCACAGTGATTTATCGCAGCGCCCTGCTGACCGATGAACTTAAACAACATCTGGCAACACACTCTGGAGTACAGCCATGAAATTGCTAAACCCGATCACCCTATTGCTGGGCCTGGCCATGCTCATACTCAGCCAGCGGACAGTCGCTTCACCCATTGAATATATTTTTATTACCATCTGGGATGAGTACGTGCAGCAAACCGCCTTACCTCCTCAACAGCCCGATATCGAGCGCCGCTTTATTCACCCGGACATCAACATAGATCAAGCCAGTGTGGAGCAGTTTACCACCCAGTTTCCGACCTATGCCAAGCTTCAAATCGACACCCACAATCAACTGGCGATCCGCTATGGCGTCAGGCAGACCCCTTATCGGCTAGTGGTTGAACAGGATCAAGTGCAACAACGGGAAGCACTGGGTACACTGCCAGCAACGGCCCTCATTGACACATCCCCGCAGCAAGGACCACTCCATACCTTATCCGGTCAACACTTTGATCCCACCAAGCCCGGTGCTGGTTTTCGGGTATTATTCTTCAGTGACAGCCTGTGTCCATTTCAGCATATACCGGATTGTGAGCGCAGGATCGCACAAAATAACCACCTGTCAGAGCAGATTAACTACCCGGTAGTGAGCGTGATCAAGCCATTTTATGTCGATCAAGCTCAGGTCAGCGCCTACCAACAGCGCTTCAAAGTGAATCATGAAATACTCTTCGACAGTCATAATCAGCTGTTTCGCTACTTTGCGGTGACCGAGTTGCCCTACTGGGTGGTGCAAAACAAACAAGGTAAAGTGATTTACCGGGCTAACCGGGTACCGTCTTTTCCCTTATAGTGCCCAACGGCTCTGACAATAAACGCTATAGGGCTTATCCAGGATTGTACTGACTAACTGGAAAGTATGCTCTGATCCAGCCCTGATCTGACTCAGTTGATCGAGCAGGGCATCGCTGTGCTCACGTGCAGCAAGTAACTCGCTCAACTGATATGACAAGGTGTTGTCCTGAGCGAACCAGGCCGCCGCCGCGCCATACAACAGCTCCAGGTGACTGGCATTCTGCGGATCGGCTATCACGGCCAGTGCGGCCTCAGCATCACCGCGCAATAAACGGATATACATCTGGGTATAACGGGTATAACTCAGCGTATCTGCCAGATTCAGCCGTTGATACACTGCCTGTGCCTGCATGACATGTGCTTCAGCCTGTACCAGATCACCTTGCCTTATCAAACTCCAGCCCAGCATCAACTGAGCATGTGCAGCGGTCAGTGTAGAGACTTTATCCCAGGCCAGTAGTTGCTCAAATGTCTCAATGGCACTAGCCAGCCCCGGCGCGTCACTGTGAGTGAGCGCACTATCCATGATGGCCATGCCACGCAGTAACCAGTGTGATTCATACTGAGGAAGCCACTGTGGTTCAGACTCAACCTGCGCCAGATATGTAAGGGCCTCTTCTCCTCGGTGAAGCTGAATATAGTAGAATCCAAGGTAAGTAAGTATTTGCTTTTTTAGATAGTCTTCACCCAGGCTGGATGCAATCTCCAGCGCCTCCAATAAGCTGGGCTCACTTTCAGCGACTGGCACCAAATAGTTCTGGCCATAAGCAAACAAAGCGCGTGCCAGCAGCACACGTTGTGGCGACTGGCGATAGTAGGTAATTGTATTGTGTAACACCTGTCGGCTGCTTTGAAGATCCAATAAGCGCTTTTCTTCAGGCCCGGCAACAGGCGGGTTAGCCAGGTAAAATGCGCGCTGCGCATCCTGATAAGCCAGTGCGCGGCTGCCAATCAGGGCATATGCCGAGTTCAGCGCCTTACTGTGTGCATCCCACTGTTGATCTAACCACAGCAGATCGGCCTGTAACTGATACGCCATGGCCAGCTGCTCCAACAGTTGATGACGCTGTGCAAGGTCCAGCCCCAGCTGCACATCTGCCAGTGCCTGAGCATAATGACCCTGTGCCTTGCTGAATTCTGCCTGATACAGATAATAACGTACCTTGATTGCAGGCTCCGCTTTACTCAGCTCCATGCCGGTAAACGCTGCCCTGGCCTGTGCCAGCTCTCCCTGTTGCCAGGTGATGCGAGCCAATTCAAGCTGCGCCGCCAGGTGCTGCGGATACTGAGTCAGGGCTGCCTCAAAATAAGACTTTGCCAGTCTGCTGCCTTGCTCGTCCAGGGCCTGCAAGCCACGGTAATAGTCTTGAGATGCAGTCTCACTCCGACGGGTCTGGCTGGTGTGCCCATCAGGTAATAAGTTCAGTGCAGCAATAACCTGATCCGCCACGCTGTCAAACGCCATATCCAGCTGCTCAACCACTATCTTATGCTGTTGCCGTGCGGTACGGATGGTCAGTACATAGCGCTGTTGCTGACGGGACAAGGTGAGCGCTATCTGTCCGTTGTTATTCGCCTCTGTCTGCTGAGCCGGCGGGACAAGCTGATAGTCTGATTGTAAACGTGCCGTCAGTGCTGCATGCAATGCATACCCCCACCAGGCATTGGCGGCCACCTCGGTATCATTGTTCAGCGGCAAAATGGTCAAAGCAGGTCGCACCTCCTGCACCACAACAGGCTTGGGCGCTGACTGACTGACATATCCAATGGTCCCCCCGGTAATCAACAGCACGATACTCAAAAAAGTCGCCCATATCATGCAGCGCTTGTTACGGTTCACTTGAGTAAGTGGGCAGATCCACTGATAGCCTCGCTGCGGTACGGTACGGATAAACCTCGGCTGTTGTGCGTCATCGCCCAGTGCCTGGCGCAGCTCAGCCATACTTTGCGTCAATGCTGCATCACGATACTCACCATGTTGCCACAAAGCATCCAGTAACGTTTCACGCGCGATCACTTGTTGCGGCCGGGCCAATAGAAACTGCAGTAATTGAGCAACTTTAGGCCGTAATGGCACAACTTGTTGCGCGTGACTTAATATCTGTTTATCTGCATCAAAGTGAAACTGAGCGAAAGCAATCACAGTGGATATCCTTATATCTGAACCACCTCTACTATACCTCACAGCGCGCGTTTGCTGTACACTTAGCGATAATTAGAGTTTGCTTTCAAGGGTCATAATGATCGCACAAGACACCATCGCCGCACAGGCAACCGCACCGGGTCGGGGCGGCGTCGGCATAATTCGAATTTCAGGTACTCTGGCTGAGCAGGTCGCACACAAAATACTCGGAAAATGCCCAAAAACCCGCTATGCGGAATACTTGCCATTCCAGACGCTTCAGGGAGAGCAGCTGGATCAGGGCATTGCGCTGTTCTTTAAAGGCCCGAACTCCTTTACCGGCGAAGATGTGCTTGAGCTTCAGGGCCATGGTGGTCCGGTGGTGCTGGATATGCTGCTTAAAGAGATCAGCCAGGTGGAAGGCGTGCGACTCGCCAAACCCGGTGAATTCTCTGAACGCGCGTTTATGAATGATAAGCTGGATCTGACTCAGGCCGAAGCCATTGCCGATCTGATCAATGCAACCAGTGAACAGGCGGCGAAAAGTGCCCTGCACTCACTGCAAGGAGATTTTTCAAAACACATCAATGCGCTGGTGGAACAAGTGATCCATCTGCGCATGTACGTTGAGGCGGCAATCGACTTTCCAGATGAAGAAATCGACTTTCTTTCCGATGGTAAAGTGGCCGGCGACTTGAGCGCCATCATAGAGCAGCTGGGCGTGGTACGTCAGCAAGCCAAACAAGGCAGCATCATGCGTGAAGGCATGAAAGTGGTGATCGCGGGTCGCCCGAATGCAGGAAAATCCTCATTGCTCAATGCGCTGGCAGGCCGTGAAGCTGCTATTGTCACCGATATCGCCGGCACCACACGGGATGTACTGAGAGAACATATCCATATTGATGGCATGCCACTGCACATCATTGACACCGCGGGACTGCGCGACAGTCCGGATAAAGTGGAACAAATCGGTATTGAGCGTGCCTGGGATGAGATCCGCGCCGCCGATCACGTGCTATTTATGGTTGACGGCACCGAAACCAATGAAACCGATCCAGCCCGGATCTGGCCGGAGTTCATTGAGCAACTGCCTGTGGGCATGGACATCACAGTGATCCGCAATAAAGTTGACCTCAGTGGTGAACAGACCGGTACCAGTCACGATCATGGTCATGCCCTGATCCGCCTCAGTGCCAAAGACAGCACAGGGATCGACCTGTTGCGTGAACACCTCAAAGCCTGTATCGGCTTTACCGGCGCAACAGAAGGTGGCTTTATGGCGCGCCGTCGTCACCTCGACGCGCTGGAGCGTGCCGCAGAGCACCTTGAGATTGGCCAGACTCAGCTGGAAATGCACATTGCCGGCGAGATCCTAGCTGAAGAACTGCGACTCACGCAACAATACCTGAATGAAATCACGGGTGAATTTACCTCCGATGACCTGCTGGGTAAGATCTTCAGCTCTTTCTGTATCGGCAAGTAATACAATACTAAGACGCACCGCTCAGGTGCGTCTCACTCTTCCGTCACTGAGTCTCTTTAGTGAGCGGCGCCACCCCTTTTAAGCCCAGTTCGTGAAATAACGCAATGGCAGCTTGCTCGAATTCATAAAAACTATCCGCAGACACCTGATGACTGGCTGTAACCATGCGGATCGACAGAGGCTCAACAAATGTTGCATTAGTGCCCCAGAACCCGGAATGTCCGGTTGTAGAATAGCCCTCAAAATCAAGCCGCTCCTGCGCCAGGCCATAATGCTCCTGAACCCCCTCTTCAGGCACTTCGCTCAGCCAGTGCTCGGCAATTTCCATTTGTAACTGAGGATCCTCAACCAAATGCCCCTGATGAAGAGCCCTCATGAACACATTAAGATCATCCAGTGTGGAGACCATCCCGCCGCCAGCCCAGGCAAAAGAGGTATTCACCTGCCGTGCAACCACATTGTGATTGCCGCTCAATTCAGGGGGGATCTCCTCATGCTCTGGAATATAAAAGTAGTGATGCGCTATCTGCTCAGATCCACGCATCGGTTCATGCCTGTCCATATAAGTGTTGTCCATACCAAGCGGTTGCAACACACGCTCATATAACAACTGCTCAAAGCGCTTTTTGGTGTGTTTTTCCAGTGCCCAAGCGAGTAAATCGGTATTACTGTTGCCATATAGGTGCTTTTCTCCCGGCATAGTCTCCAGGTTTTGTGTTAATCCACGACCAAGCAGATCGGCAATGAGCAGATCTGAGTGCCAAAGCGCCGGAATATCGTCTTCACCGCCTTGCAGTGCCGCAATAAATGAGCGCGTGTCAGGCGCTAACGGGTCATGCAAATAGGAAATAAAATCACGGATCCCAGTACTTTGATCTAATAGTTGCCGGATCGTAAGTGATCCCCCGCGTTTAACGCCCTCAGCAACATGCAAATCCGCTATGCTATAACCGGGTGGCATATCCTCTGGCGAGATCAACGCTGTGATCGGCGTATCCAGCGTAAATTGCCCTTCGTCAATCATGGAAAAGGTCACTGCCGCGCTTAATAACTTAGAAATACTGGCAATGCGAAACGGCGTATCCGTCTCTAATACCTGAGTCTGCTGTGCATCCCGATAGCCAGCAGCGCCTCGCCAGACTACTCCATCCTGATTAAAATCTATCAGGGCCTGGATGCCTGGGATCAAGGCTTTATCCACTTCGTAAATCTGCAATAACAAATCATCAAGTTGCACAAAGACGGTTTCTTGCAGCGACTTTGCGACCACAGTGAAACGTTTACTCTGCGAGACATCAAAATCATCCGTGGCAGTGATCTCAAAAGTATAGTCGCCAGCGGCTGTGGGAAGATAGACATCGATACTTTGAGCCTGAGTGCCTGAAACATACAGCACGGCATCATCCGGCCCAGAGATCTGACGCCAGGCGATTGATTTCAGGTTATCGTCCTTATCTTTGACCCTGGCAGCCAGCGTCACCTGAGTCATCGCAATGGCCGTCAATTCAGGTTGCTCAATGGTAATAGTCGGTCGTTCATTGCGGCTAACACATGCGCTCAGCACACCAATACAGATCAGCGCAGCGCCCAAGTTGAGTGATTTCATCCGTTTGCTCCTTTGAAAACTGCGCCTAGGTTAGGCTCAGATCACAATACAAACTGTGAGAAATTGATGAAAAACCGCGCATTTCTGTCAACATATGTATTTCATAAAGGAACATTGGTGTGGCAATCCGTGCTCTGGCGAGCAAAATTACTCACATCACACCATCATCTGAAGGTGGCTATACAACATAAACAGCTATGCCAAACACCCAATCCTGTCAGCTAGGTGAAAAAGATCGCCATTTTTTAGATTATTTCATTATATAGATCAAACTTTATAGATCGTCTTTCTTATCATGGAAAGGCGATCAGATCGTCTTATGCACCAGAATCTATCCACAAGCTAGAAATCGTCCTGATTATGATCCTTTACAGCCATTTCTGTAAGGCCTGATAACCCTAAAAAGCATCAGGATATTCGCGGTTTATCCACAGCAAGCACACCGGGTTAGTATGTGGAATATTTTATTAAAACACTGATTAATATAGACTTATTATAATACCGCGCGTTTTGAATATTAATTGCGCTAGATTTTTTTATCCCAAACTTAGATCAAGGCTTTACTTCTCTGTGAAGGTCATTAAGATGTCGCGAATACGCTCAGAGTCAGTAATCAGGATCTAACGCCTCATGCGCAATATTGAGATCATCATAGGTAGCCAAATGGGCTCCGCAGAGTACGTTGCAGAACAGCTTGCCGAGCAGCTTGATGGCAGTGAATTCAACACACAACTGCATGAACAACCGGACTTGAGCGCCTGTCAGCATTCTCTGTGGCTGGTGGTCACATCCACTTATGGGGCAGGCGACTATCCGGGTAACCTGCTGCCTTTTATAGAGCAACTGTCTGATCATGAAGATCTGAGCCATGTGCAATTTGCCGTAGTGGGTATTGGCGACTCAAGTTATGACACCTTTAATCTGGCCGCCAGTAACTGTGCGCAGCTACTGTCAGATAAAGGCGCACAGCAGCTATTACCGGTATTAAAGATCGATGTGCAAGATGAAGCGCTGCCGGAAGATACCGCCATCGCCTGGTTGCCCGCACTAAAACAGCAATTGGATCAGGCGTGTTAATCCGATATGCGGATCAGTGATGAGATCTTTTACACAGAAGTTATTCACAAAATGACTCTTTCTTAGATCGCATTGTGGATAACCTTTGATCTAACTGCGGATCTAAGCATACTTATCCATTGGATAGTTTTCATCGGATCTAGGGCTGTGAATAAATAGCCACTTTGATCAAAGCTTTTCATCGTGATGATCCGATCTAATTCACACCATATGATCTGAACTAACTCTTTGGATCAAATAAGGAATACATCGTTATTCACAGATCCGGGCTGATCTAATAGTAAGATCTAATAAAGATCTTTAAAAAGATCCTTATATATATTTAAGTGATCCTTTTAACCCTGATTAAAATTTAAACGTTTCACTTCTGCGTTTTTCTGGGTAGAATACGCACCCTTTCGAAATTTGCTGGTTGTTTTTAAGTAGGATCCCGTAAATGATTTATCACGAACATTTTGACGTTATCGTTGTTGGTGGTGGTCATGCAGGTACTGAGGCGGCATTAGCTGCAGCACGTATGGGCATGAATACCTTATTGTTAACACACAATATGGACACCCTGGGACAGATGTCCTGTAACCCAGCGATCGGCGGGATCGGAAAAGGTCATCTGGTAAAAGAGATCGATGCTTTGGGTGGTGCAATGGCCAAAGCGATCGACAAAGGCGGGATCCAGTTCCGTACTTTGAATTCATCTAAAGGCCCTGCTGTGCGAGCAACTCGGGCTCAGGCAGATCGTGCACTGTATAAAGCGGCGATCCAGGATATCTTGCAAAATCAGGAAAATCTGAAGATCTTTCAGCAGTCATGTGATGATCTGATCGTTGAACAGGATCAGGTGAAAGGCGTTGTTACTCAAATGGGACTGCGCTTCAGTGCTGAAACAGTAGTATTAACTGTCGGTACTTTCCTTGGTGGTCAGATCCATATTGGTTTGGAAAACTTTAAAGGTGGCCGTGCAGGCGATCCACCGTCAATTGCATTGGCACAGCGTTTACGTGAACTGCCCTTCCGAGTTGATCGGCTGAAAACGGGCACTCCACCTCGTATCGATGCACGCACGGTTGATTTTTCTGTGATCCAGGCACAACCTGGTGATACACCAACACCCGTGTTCTCATTTATGGGTAAAGCGACTGATCATCCGCAACAGATCCCTTGCTACATCACGTATACCAATGAGAAAACCCATGATGTGATCCGTGAAAACCTGCATCGTTCACCTATGTATGCCGGTGTGATCGAAGGGATCGGACCCCGTTATTGTCCATCTATTGAAGATAAGATTGTCCGATTTGCTGATAAAGAGAAGCATCAGATCTTTGTTGAACCGGAAGGGTTAACCTCATATGAGCTCTATCCAAATGGGATCTCCACCAGCCTGCCGTTTGATATTCAGCTGGAGATCGTGCGTTCAATTCAGGGATTTGAAAATGCACACATCTGTCGTCCGGGTTATGCCATCGAGTATGACTTCTTTGATCCCCGAGATCTGAAGCAATCTCTGGAAACTAAATTCATTAATGGTTTGTTCTTTGCGGGCCAGATAAATGGCACCACCGGATACGAAGAAGCCGGAGCACAAGGTTTAATCGCCGGTATGAACGCAGCCTTGCAAGTTAAGGGTCAGGATGCCTGGACACCGCGTCGCGATCAGGCATATACCGGTGTCTTGATCGACGATCTGGCAACTTTAGGCACCAAAGAACCGTATCGTATGTTTACCAGCCGTGCTGAATATCGTCTGCTGTTGCGTGAAGACAACGCCGATCTGCGTCTGACTGAACAAGGTCGCGAATTAGGTCTGGTGGATGATGAGCGCTGGGCCGCTTACAACAACAAGCTGGAAGTCATGGAGCTGGAAACACAGCGACTGCGTAATACCTGGATCCACAAAGATCACCCTGCTCTGGCGCAGGTGAATGAATTGCTGAAGTCGCCATTGACCCGTGAAGCCAGTTTAGAAGATCTGATCCGTCGTCCGGAAGTCAGTTATAACACACTGATGCAGATTGAAGGGTTGGCCAGCGAACAGGACAATACCCAGGCGCTGGAGCAGGTTGAGATCCAGACTAAGTACGCCGGTTACATTGCGCGTCAACAGGATGAGATCAACAAACAATTGCGTCACGAAGAAACGCTGTTACCGGCTGAGTTCGATTACGCTCAGGTCAGCGGTCTGTCTAATGAGGTGGTGGCTAAGCTGTCAGAAGCCAGACCACAAACAATCGGCCAGGCGTCTCGTATTTCTGGTATCACCCCTGCTGCTATTTCGCTATTATTAGTGTATCTGAAGAAGCAAGGGTTGTTACGCAAGTCAGCGTAACAACAAACGGAAGACTGTGTTATTAGAACAACTTACAGCCCTGTTAGCCCGTACGGACATCACGCTAACTGAACAACAGAAGCAGCAGCTCGTCGATTATGTCGGGCTGCTCGATAAATGGAACAAAGCCTACAACTTAACCTCAGTGCGCGATCCGCAAGAAATGATGATTAAACACATCATGGACTCGTTAGTCGTTGCGCCTCACCTGAGCGGCAAAAATTACATCGACGTGGGCACCGGACCGGGGTTACCCGGGATCGTACTGGCCATCGCCCTGCCCGATACACAGTTTGTTTTGCTCGATAGCCTAGGTAAGCGTGTACGTTTTTTAACCCAGGTAAAACATGCGCTTGGACTGGAAAACGTCACACCTGTTCAGTCTCGTGTTGAAGAATATCAGCCAAGTGTTAAATTAGACGGTGTACTGAGCCGTGCATTTGCCTCTTTGCAGGACATGGTTCAGTGGTGTGGACATCTGGTCGATGACGAAAGCCGCTTTCTGGCATTAAAAGGTCAGTTTCCGCAGCAGGAACTAGATAACCTGCCTGCTGGTGTGACTCTGGAACGTGATATTAGTTTACAGGTCCCCGAGCTGGATGGTGAACGTCATTTAATCATTCTGAAAAAAGACTAGTATTCGAGGACATAGTGGCTAGAGTCATTGCGATCGCAAACCAAAAAGGCGGTGTGGGAAAAACCACCACTGCAGTTAACCTGGCAGCTTCCATGGCTGCGACCAAACGTAAGGTCCTGCTAATTGACCTGGATCCACAAGGCAATGCAACCATGGGCAGCGGTGTTGACAAATATGGCGAAGTAGCAACCATTTACGATCTTTTGATCGAAGAGACCCCCATTCAGGACGTGATCAGTAAAGAAACGTCCGGCGAATACCACTTAATTGCTGCCAACGGTGATGTGACCGCGGCAGAAGTTAAGTTGATGGAATTGTTCGCCCGTGAAGTGCGTTTGCGTAATGCACTGGAATCGGTGCTGGACCAGTACGATTTTATTTTTATTGATTGTCCGCCTTCATTGAATATGTTGACGGTCAACGCAATGGCGGCGGCTGATTCTGTTTTGGTGCCTATGCAGTGTGAATATTATGCACTGGAAGGACTAACGGCGCTGATGGATACCATCACGCAGCTTTCTAAGCTGGTCAATCCACATTTACAGATCGAGGGGATCTTGCGTACTATGTACGATCCACGTAACCGCCTGGCGAATGATGTATCTGAGCAGCTGAAACAGCATTTTGGCGAAAAAGTATACCGCACGGTGATCCCACGCAATGTGCGCCTAGCGGAAGCGCCGAGTTTTGGTGCGCCAGCGATGTACTATGACAGAGCATCCAGTGGTGCCAAAGCCTATCTGGCATTGGCCGGAGAAATGCTCCGCCGTCAGGAAAAACAAGCAGCAGCTGTTGCCTAAGAGGAAGAAAAAATAATGTCGGTGAAAAAACGCGGTTTGGGTCGAGGTCTGGATGCCTTGTTGAGTTCAGCAAAACCTGCTGCGCCTCAACCTGCTCAGCCTGAAGTCGCACAAACCCAAGGCACCGAGCGTGCCGGTGAACCCGAGCAGACGACGCAAAGCCATGAGGTGGCCGATCAGGAATTACAACGGTTGCCCATCGAGTATTTGCAACGTGGTAAATATCAGCCGCGCAAGGACATGTCTGAGCAGGCTCTGGAAGAGCTTGCCAGTTCGATCCGGGCACAAGGTGTATTGCAACCGATAGTGGTGCGCCCGATCGCTGAAAACCAATTCGAAATCATTGCCGGTGAACGACGCTGGCGCGCTGCGCAGCTTGCTGAGCTGGATGTGGTGCCCTGTATCATCAAAGATGTTGCTGATGAAGCCGCTGTGGCCATTGCGCTGATTGAGAACATTCAGCGTGAAGATCTTAACGCTATGGAAGAAGCGGTAGCATTAGATAGGTTACTGAACGAGTTTGAACTGACCCATCAGCAAGTTGCTGACGCCGTAGGCAAGTCACGTACCACAGTGACAAATTTACTTCGTCTCAATAATCTCAACGATGATGTAAAAATTTTGTTGGAACATGGTGATATTGAAATGGGTCATGCCCGTTGTTTACTGGCACTGACAGGTGAGCAACAATCGGAAGCGGCCAGAACCGCGGTCGCTAAAGGATTGACGGTTCGTGAAACCGAGAAGCTGGTGCGTGCTATGCTAGAGCCAGTGGAGAAAAAAACAGCAAAAGAGAAAGATCCGGACGTTAAACTGCTTGAGCAGCAACTGGCTGAGAACCTGGGGGCCAAAGTGGAGATAAATTATAACCAAAAAGGTAAAGGTAAGCTGGTGATTTCTTATGCAAATTTAGATGAATTAGACGGAATTTTGGGGCGTATTCAGCCCGATTTTCAGCAACCCTCGTAATCTTACCTTTTAAGGCGAAATGGGCGCTCGAAAAGCGTTACATTTCGTCTCGTCAAGTTGCAAATTGAGCAGAAATAAGTATAATTTCGCCAGTTTTCTAGCCCTGATAAAATTTAGCGTCATTAAGGTTAATTATAAGTGACTCATTCGTTAGCAAGCCCATATCGGCGTGCCGCATTAAAAGGTGTTTTATATCAGGGTCTCGTAGCTATCATTGCTGCAGTAATAGTTTTTATTGGTTGGGGAGTGGAAGCAGGCTTGTCGGCGTTGGCTGGCGGAGCGGTGCTAGTACTCCCTAATTTTGTATTTGCCGCTTATGCATTCCGATTTATGGGTGCCAGTAAGGCAAATCAAGTGTATTCCTCATTGAAACGAGGAAACGGATTAAAATTTTTGCTAACTGTTGTGCTTTTTGCGCTCATTTTTAAGCACTTTTCAGTCGTCATGCTGCCGTTTTTCGGCACTTACATGCTGGTGATGCTGACACAATGGTTGGTTCTGATTTTTTTTAATCATTAACTTTTAGGATAAAACAATGGCTGCAGAAGAAGTGACTCTATCGAGCCATATTCAGCACCACTTGACCAATGCCAAGATGTGTTCGACCGATGCCGGTCTGGCCTTCAATAAAGCATGTGCGGACAGTGGTTTCTGGACATGGCATATAGATACCCTCGCATGGTCCATCGGTTTAGGTCTTATATTCTTATGGATCTTCCGAAGTGCCGCTAAAAAATCCACCACAGGTGTTCCTGGTAAATTCCAGTGCTTTATTGAAATGGTTGTTGAGCTCGTTGGTGATAACGTGCGAGACACTTACCATGGCAACAGCAAGCTGATCGCGCCTTTGGCCCTGACTATCTTCGTCTGGGTGTTCTTAATGAACTTGATGGATTTGGTTCCAGTTGATTTCCTACCTGCTTTCGCCGGCTTTGTTGGTGAACAAGCATTTGGTATGGACTCACACGATGTTTACATGAAAATTGTACCGACCACAGATGTGAATATGACCGCTGCACTGGCACTGGGTGTATTTATTCTGATGATCGGGTATTCAATTCGTATCAAAGGCCTGGGCGGCTTCATTGCTGAGCTTACGCTTCACCCGTTCAGCTCTAAGAACAAATTAGTGATGGCGATTCTTATCCCATGTAACTTGCTACTTGAAACAATCGCATTGGTTGCTAAGCCTTTCTCGCTGGCACTGCGTTTGTTCGGTAACTTGTATGCGGGTGAGATGATTTTCATCCTGATTGGTGCAATCGGCCTGATGCAGCTTCCACTGCACTTTGTATGGGCTGTGTTCCACATCATGGTAATCGTACTGCAAGCATTCGTATTTATGATGCTGACTATCGTTTACCTCAGCATGGCTAGTACAAAAAGTCACTAATCAGCTGAAATAAAAGAATTTTTTAAACTTTAACTTTAATTTACTATTGAAACTTTGGAGATAAAAATGGAAATCGCAGTTGCTATTAAACTTATCGCTGTTGCTCTACTAATCGGTTTTGGTGCAATCGGTACTGCACTAGGCTTCGGTAACATGGGTGGTAAGTTCCTAGAAGCATGTGCTCGTCAGCCTGAGCTTGCGCCTCAACTACAAGTTAAAATGTTCATCCTAGCTGGTCTTATCGATGCCGTTGCAATGATCGGTGTAGGTATCGCTATGTACATGTTGTTCGCTCTTTAATATTGCAAAATACCTGAAACGAACAACTGTCAAGTAAGGAGGAGCGGTCGTGAACTTAAACGCCACTCTAATAGGTGAATTAATCGCATTTGTGGTCTTCGTATGGTTCTGTATGAAGTTCGTATGGCCACCACTAAATGGTGCGATTGAAGCTCGCCAGAAGAAAATCGAAGATGGATTAGCTGCCTCTGACAAAGCTGAAAAAGATCTTGAGCAAGCGCGCGAAAAAGCTGCTGAAGAACTGAAAGAAGCGAAAACTCAAGCTAGCGAAATCATCGAACAAGCTAAAAAGCGTGCAACGCTGATTGTTGACGAAGAGACAACTCGTGGTCAGCAAGAGCGTGAGAAAATCATTGCTCAGGGACACTCTGAGATCGAATCTGAACGCAACCGCGTGAAAGAAGAGCTACGTCAACAAGTAGCGACTCTGGCTGTGGTTGGTGCAGAGAAGATTTTAGAGCGTGAAATCGATCAAGCCGCACACAGTGACATCGTTGAAAAACTTGTCGCTGAGCTTTAAGTAGAGGGTATGAGCATGTCTGAATTGACTACTATCGCTCGCCCATACGCTAAAGCGGCTTTTGAACTTGCCGTTGAGAAAGGCACAGTTGAAGCTTGGAATGAAATGCTGTTCTTCGCAGGCCAGGTGGCCCGCGATGAACAGGTTCAGCTGCTACTGGGTGGCATTGCTACCGAAGCAGAGCAGTCTGATGTATTCATCAAGCTATGCGCTGAGCAACTCGACGAACAAGGCCAAAATCTTATCAAGCTGATGGCCGAAAATGAGCGTTTAGCCGCCATTCCAGCTGTTGCAGATTTGTTTGCTGAACTAAAAGCAGACTATGACAAAGAAATTGACGTTAACGTCGTTTCAGCAGCAGCGCTTGCCGAAGAAGAGCAAGCAAAATTGGTCGCGGCACTTGAGAAACGTTTCGCACGCAAAGTTAAGCTGAATTGTAGCATCGACGAAACCATCGTAAGTGGTCTGGTCATTAAAGCTGGCGATACCGTCATTGACGGCTCTATTCGCGGCAAGTTAGATCGTCTTGTGACGACGCTACAATCGTAATTGGGAAAAAGAGCATGCAACTTAATTCCACAGAAATTTCTGCACTGATCAAGCAACGCATTGAGCAGTTTGAAGTTGTAAGTGAAGCGCGTAACGAAGGTACTATCGTATCTGTTACCGACGGTATCATCCGTATCCACGGTCTTGCTGACTGTATGCAGGGTGAGATGATCGAGCTTCCTGGCAACCGTTATGCTATCGCATTGAACCTTGAGCGCGACTCAGTAGGTGCGGTAGTAATGGGTCCATACGCAGACCTTAAAGAAGGCGTAAAAGTTAAATCAACAGGTCGTATCCTTGAAGTACCAGTAGGCCGTGGTCTGCTAGGTCGTGTTGTAAACACACTTGGTGAGCCGATTGACGGTAAAGGCGCGGTAGACAACGATGGTTTTGAGCCAGTTGAAAAAATCGCACCGGGCGTAATCGAGCGTCAATCAGTAGACGAGCCAGTACAAACTGGTTATAAGTCTATCGACTCTATGATCCCAGTTGGTCGTGGTCAGCGTGAGCTAGTTATCGGTGACCGTCAGACTGGTAAAACAGCACTGGCTATCGATGCTATCATCAACCAAAAAGACACAGGCGTTAAGTGTGTGTACGTTGCGGTTGGTCAGAAAGCTTCGACCATTGCTAACGTAGTACGTAAACTAGAAGAGCACGGCGCTCTTGAGAACACCATTGTTGTTGTTGCATCAGCATCTGAGTCTGCTGCACTACAATTCCTGGCTCCGTTCTCTGGTTGTACTATGGGTGAATACTTCCGTGACCGTGGTGAAGACGCGCTAATCGTATATGATGATCTGTCTAAGCAAGCTGTTGCTTACCGTCAGATCTCACTACTACTTAAGCGTCCACCGGGCCGTGAAGCATACCCAGGTGACGTATTCTACCTTCACTCACGTCTTCTAGAGCGTGCATCACGTGTTAACGCTGATTACGTTGAGAAGTTCACCAACGGTGAAGTGAAAGGTCAAACAGGTTCATTGACGGCATTGCCAATCATTGAAACTCAAGGTGGTGACGTTTCTGCATTCGTACCTACCAACGTTATCTCAATCACCGACGGTCAGATCTTCTTAGAAACTGACTTGTTCAACGCAGGTATCCGTCCAGCGGTTAACGCTGGTATCTCGGTATCTCGTGTAGGTGGTGCAGCGCAAACTAAAATCGTTAAGAAACTAGGTGGTGGTATCCGTCTAGCACTAGCTCAGTACCGTGAACTAGCGGCGTTCTCTCAGTTCGCTTCTGACCTTGACGATGCAACGCGTGCCCAGCTTGAGCACGGTGAGCGCGTAACAGAGCTAATGAAGCAGAAACAGTACGCACCAATGTCTGTTGCTGACATGTCTCTGTCTCTATTCGCTGTTGAGAAAGGCTACCTGCAAGACATCGAAATCAACAAAGTACTTGATTTTGAAGCAAGCCTAATCGCATTCGCGAAAAGCGAATTCGCAGCGCTAATGACTCAAATCAATGAAACTGGTAACTACAACGCCGAGATCGAAGCGCAGCTGAAAGAACTTCTAGAGAAGTTCAAGTCTACGCAAACTTGGTAATGTGTTATGAAGGTGAGTAGTTAACTACTCACCCAGATTCGGAGAAAGAGTCATGGCCAGCGGAAAAGAGATAAAAAGCAAGATCGGGAGTATCAAGAATACTCAGAAGATCACCAGCGCAATGGAGATGGTTGCCGCTTCTAAAATGAAGAAGGCACAGGAACGCGTCGCGTCCAGCCGCCCATACGCTGAAAACTTACGCAAAGTGATCGGTCGTATTGCTCAGGCTAACCTTGACTTCCAACACCCGTTCTTAGTTGAACGTGAGGTGAAGCGAGTAGGTTACATCGTTATCTCTACTGACCGTGGTCTTTGTGGCGGCTTGAACTCAAACGAGTTTAAGTATGTAGCGAAAGACGTGAAAGCGTGGAAAGAAAAGGGTGTTGATGCAACATTTGCCACCCTGGGCGGCAAAGCTGCTGGTTTCTTTAAACGTTTTGGCGGTGAGCTAGAAGCCAAAAAAGCCGGGTTAGGAGATGCGCCTTCCGTTCAGGACGTAATTGGTCCTGTTAAAGTGATGCTAAAAGCATACGAAGAAGGCAAAATTGATCGCTTATTCGTTGTGTACAACAACTTTGTGAACACAATGAAGCAAGAGCCTGTTATCGATCAGTTATTACCTTTGCCAAAAGCTGAAGAAGAAGTATCAGCTCACGCTTGGGATTACTTATATGAGCCAAACCCAGAGGCGATTCTAGAGACACTACTAGTGCGCTTTATTGAGTCTCAGGTTTACCAAGGTGTAGTTGAGAATGCTGCCTCTGAGCAAGCTGCCCGTATGGTTGCGATGAAAGCCGCAACAGATAACGCAGGTGGCCTGATTGATGAGTTACAGCTGGTATACAACAAGGCGCGTCAGGCTGCAATCACACAAGAGATCAGTGAGATTGTATCTGGTTCAGCTGCCGTGTAACGCTTCGGCAAAGTTTAACGAGAGGAATAGACATGAGTTTAGGTAAGGTCGTCCAAATTATCGGCGCCGTTGTGGACATCGAGTTCCCACAAGACAACGTGCCAGCCGTATATGACGCACTAAAAGTTACAGAAGGCGACCTGGCTGGTTTGACACTAGAAGTGCAACAGCAGCTAGGTGGCGGTGTGGTACGTGGTATCGCACTAGGTAGTACTGACGGTCTGCGCCGTGGTACTTCAGTAGAAGGTACAGCTGAACCAATCAAGGTTCCAGTTGGTACAGCAACACTTGGTCGTATCATGAACGTACTGGGTGACGCAATTGATGAAGCCGGCCCAATCGGTGAAGAAGAGCGTTGGTCAATCCACCGCGCTGCACCTTCATACGAAGAGCAAAGCAGCTCAGTTGAGCTACTTGAAACAGGTATCAAGGTAATCGACCTTGTATGTCCGTTCGCTAAGGGTGGTAAAGTTGGTCTGTTCGGTGGTGCTGGTGTAGGTAAAACCGTAAACATGATGGAACTTATCCGTAACATCGCAATCGAGCACAGCGGTTACTCTGTATTCGCCGGTGTTGGTGAGCGTACGCGTGAGGGTAATGACTTCTACCATGAGATGAACGACTCAAACGTACTAGACAAAGTATCGCTAGTATACGGTCAGATGAACGAGCCACCGGGTAACCGTCTGCGTGTTGCTTTGACTGGTCTGACTATGGCAGAGAAGTTCCGTGACGAAGGTCGTGACGTACTGTTCTTCGTAGATAACATCTACCGTTACACGCTGGCGGGTACTGAGGTATCTGCACTACTAGGTCGTATGCCTTCAGCGGTAGGTTATCAGCCAACTCTTGCAGAAGAGATGGGTGTACTACAGGAGCGTATCGCGTCTACTAAGACTGGTTCAATCACGTCAATCCAGGCCGTATACGTACCTGCGGATGACTTGACTGACCCGTCACCAGCAACGACGTTCGCGCACCTTGATGCAACCGTTGTACTTTCACGTGATATCGCGTCTCTTGGTATCTACCCTGCGGTAGACCCACTAGATTCAACATCTCGTCAGCTTGACCCGCTAGTAATCGGTAACGAGCACTACGAGACTGCACGTGGCGTTCAGACTGTACTTCAGCGTTATAAAGAGCTGAAAGACATCATCGCAATCCTAGGTATGGACGAGCTATCTGACGAAGATAAGCAAGTTGTATCTCGTGCACGTAAAATCCAGCGTTTCCTGTCTCAGCCGTTCTTCGTTGCTGAGGTATTCACAGGTGCACCTGGTAAATACGTTTCACTGAAAGACACTATTTCTGGCTTCAAAGGCATCTTAAACGGTGAATACGATGACATGCCAGAGCAGGCTTTCTACATGGTTGGCTCAATCGACGAAGCGATCGAAAAAGCCAAAAACATGTAATTAGGGGGTTGTTATGGCAATGACAGTACGCCTTGACGTAGTGAGCGCTGAAAAGAGTTTGTACTCTGGTGACGTGACTGCGATCCAAGTGACAGGTAGTGAAGGTGAGCTGGGTATTCACCCGGGTCACGCACCACTACTGACTGGCCTAAAACCTGGTATGGTACGTTTAGTAACAGAAGATAAAACTGAAGAGTTTATCTATGTTGCAGGTGGTACGCTGGAAGTTCAACCTAAGACCGTAACTGTCCTTGCTGACGTTGCGATCCGTGCGGAAGAAATTGACGAGCAAGCTGCTGAAGAAGCTAAACGTGAAGCGGAAGCGCAATTGGCTTCAGGCACTGCGGGCGAGCTGGATTACCAGCAAGCTGCCATGCAGCTTGAAGAAGCTCTTGCTCAGCTACGTCTTCTACGCCAGCTGCGCAAATAAGCAGCCACCTATCTGGTTTAAAAAACCCACGCATTGCGTGGGTTTTTTTATGTCTGCTCAATCGCTCCGCCTCTGTATCCACCTTTCATTTCAGTATATGGGCCTGTCATAGATTGTGCCCCAAGCCCTGATCTGGCACGGTTATTTATGGCATCAATCAGCGTATTTTTATCATGCTAATACTGACTTTTGGGCGCTGATAATCTGCAGTTTACTTAAGTTGATTGGTAGAAAATGCCTTAATGCGCTGTTTCGTGTACTCGTTCAGTTGTTGTCAGAGCGACAGACTGCCTTACTGTGTTATTTTTAACTCTATGTTTATTATGCTAATGATTGCTTGGTCACACGTCGTTGCATGAGGTAACAACACTTCACTTCTCAGATCTCCTCTAGGTTCTCTAGACTCACGCAAATACGTAAGAAGAAATGCGAATTATGGGGATCAACAATGATGAAAAACTTAACGCACCGGGTCGGGCTGATTTTATTGCTACTGGCATCTCACCATGCTCTGGCTGAGCGGATAGTCACGACTGCCAGGGTTATCGAGAATCACCGAGGGATAACCAGTGAATTAGTGGCTGAGGTCGTCGACTCTGACGCAACAGTCCTTTCAAGTTACACCAGCGCACATGTAGTGAAGATAAAAAAGGCCGGTGAGCGTGTCAATGCGGGCGACACAATCGCTCAGCTGGACACGCAGTTTCTGGTCTTATCGGAGCAAAGGAAACGCTATGAGATCCGCCAGACAGAGGTCCAGGTCGGGTATCTGAGTGTTGAACTGAAACGGCTGGAAACTTTATCGCAAACACAAAGTGTCAATCGCTCTGAGCTGGACCAAATAACCTATGAATTGGCGACGGCAAAAACCAAGTTAGCCGAGCTGGAAATCAGCTTAACCGAAATCCAACGACATATTGCACTGAGTACAATCCGGGCGACGGACAGTGGGTTTGTCGCCGAGACTTTTGTCCGTAGGGGGGAGTATGTTCAGCAAGGTGATGCAATCGCCAGAGTGAATAGTTTTGATGATATTGAACTGTCCAGCCAATTGCCTATCGAGTTGTTGGATCATATAGATGAGCATGCTGAGCTGATCATCGAGAGCGAACTACAAAGACCTAAACGCATAGGAATTGCAAAACTGGCCAGGGTTGTGCCTGAGGTGAGTGTCGGTACAGGCGCTGTGACCTTATTCGTTGAACCAGAGCAGGCCTTGAAAAAGCACTTAGTACTGGGTTCTAACCTGACCATCACACTCAAAATTAGCATTCCAGATAGCCTGGTGATCCCAGGAGATGCATTGATCCCCAGAGGCGAAGACAGTTTCGTTTATAAACTGAAGGCAGATAGCTCGGTTGAAAAGGCAGCTGTGAAAGTGCTGGCCGGGGTAAATGGCAACTATGTCGTGACCGGGGCGCTGTCTCCCGGCGAAGTGGTGGTTACCCGTGGTGGGTTGGGTCTCAAGCCAGGGGATGTTGTTAAGGTGGATGAAAGGGTGGCTCAGTTATGAATCACGCAATATTAAAAAGCCCTCACTATGTGGTGAGCTTTTTCCTCGTCATTATTATTCTGGGTATTACGGCTATACCCAAGTTACCGGTTCAGTTGCTTCCTGATATTGGTGAGGACCGGATAGTGGTGGGGAACTTCTGGCCTGGTGCCTCTCCTATGGAAATGGAGCGGCAAATTGTCGAGCCTGTCGAAGAGCTACTCAGCAAGGTGCCCGGTGTGTTGCGGTATGAAACGGATACCGGAACAGGCTTTGCCTGGGTGAATATGACCTTCCAGCCAGGCACGGATATGCAGGAGGCATACATCGAAGTCATCGATAAGATGAATCAATTCAATACACGCCCAAATACCGCTCTTGAGCCGATTATTCAGAACAAGTCCAAAGACAATAAAGGCAGTATTGCTGGCTTGGTGTTGTTTCCCAATGGCGCCGGTGTCACAGCAGATAGAAGCTTATACACAGACGTATTTGAAAAGTTTGTCAGGCCGCGGATCCTGGCAATCCCTGGGATCAGTAACCTGTCACCTTTGGCATCAACCGAGCAACGTATTGATATTATTTTTGATCCTGAAAAGTTGGCGAAGTATGCGCTAACAATAGATCAGATGCTCAACCTGCTGCGCAACTCGCTGGACCAAAGTGTGGGCATTGTTGAGCAAGGGACACGCAATTTTGCGGTACGATTTGAAGGGCGACGAGACATTGCTGAGCTAAATGGCCTGGTTATTGCCAAAAATGAACAAAAGGTCGTGACCCTTGGCGATGTGGCGTACATTGAGAACGCATTCGTCACAGACTCTTCCCCTGTATATTGGAAGCGTCAGCAGGCTTTTTATGTCAGTGTCAACGCTGCCAATGGCTCGAACGCCTTGGCGTCACTGGCACAACTGAAGCAGGTGATCACAGAATTGAATACAACGGTATTGCCAGAGTTGGGTGTGCAAGTCGAACTGACCAAGGATGATTCAAAAACTATTAAGAGTGCGGTGGCGATGGTGCAAAATAACCTGATCCTTGGGGTGATTCTGTCGACTTTAATCCTGTTCTTGTTTGTTCGAAAACTGCCCGTGATAGCGATGATTTTTATCAGTTTGCCGATTTCGATATTGGCGACATTTTTGGCCATGCAAATGTTAGGGCGAACATTCAATGTCATTTCACTGGCTGGTATTGCGCTGTCCACCGGGATGATCCTGGATGCCGCCATTGTGGTGGTTGAAACGGCGGTTCGGTATCGTGAACAAGGTGAGAAAACACTCGATGCGGTGCGAAAAACCATGTCAGAAGTCTCGGGGGCGCTGGTGAACTCTGTTGTATCAAGTATCATCGTGTTTGCGCCGATCCTGTTAATGCAAAGTGCTGAAGGCAAATTATTCCATGATCTGGCGATCACCATTTCTTCTGCGTTGGGTGCCTCTTTGTTTTTCGCACTACTCTTATTACCCCTGTTACTGCGCTATTTATTGCCCATCGTTAAAGTGCAGAATACAACGGGTGGATTTGTTGAACGTGTGTCAGCTTATCTGGCCAATATGGTGGTCAGTACACGCAACCGGGTGGTCATGTTAGTTGTGTTAGTGTTACTTCCTCTGATTGGCTTGATCTTACTGGCGCCAAAATTAAACATTCTGCCGCAGGTTGAAGGCACACGGGTAAACGTGTCTGTTAGTGTGAATCAGAGTATGAATAATGAGGCTCTGACGCGAGAGTTATTGATGCCTGTTAATCGGCTAATCGAGGAGAGTCAGGAGCAGAATGACGGACCGCAGGTTGAGAAGTTCCTGTCTTTTGTTTCAGGCAGTTCATCGATTCAGCTGGTACTTTATCCTAAAGATCCTGCTCGTGCTGAGGAGTTGAAAACATGGGCTACAGAAACGCTGCAGAGCGAATTTGTACATGCCAATGTGTATGCGAGTTTTAACTCGTTGCTAGGGTTTGGCTTGTCGACCAATCGACGGGTAACCATCGACTTTACCGGGACCTCATTGGACGATTTGCAAATCATAGGTCGTGAGGTTTACGAGCATCTTAATACCCATATGGGATATGCTAACCCCTGGAGTAATACCCCTTTATACAATGATGACCCGCAGATTATCTTCACACCCAAAGATAACCAGCTGCTGGAGCTTGGAGAGTCTCAATACAATCTGTCGCAAAAGCTCCGGGCATTGACTGATGGAGTATACATTGGTGAATACTCCAATGGCACAAAGAACTTACCTATTTATATCAAGGGAGAAGATTGGCGGGCCATTAATCATGTTATGGATACACCGCTTTACTTTCCATTGGAAAATGAGGTCACTCTGCTGCGTACTTTAGTTGATTATGAGCTGGATGTAGGCCCTAGCTCATTGTATCGGCTTAACGGGTTTCGTACGTTGTCTATCAATGTAACCCCGCCACCAAGTATGCCCTTGTCGTCCTTTATTGAGGACTTAAAGGTGCAGGTGACGCCGATTATTGACACGCATATGCCTGAATCCGTATCAGTGTCATACCGCGGCAGCGCAAGTAAACTGAATGCCCTTATTTCAGATATGTTGCAACAGTTTAGTTTTGCCATGCTGATACTGTTTCTGCTGGTATCCGGATGGTTTAAATCATTCAGAAACGGCTTGGCGATTATGTTGTCACTGCCCATCGCACTGATTGGTGGCATGTTGGCACTGAATGTGGTTAATCTGGTGAGTTACCAACCGCTGGATGTGATCTCTATGATGGGTTTCATTATTCTCATTGGTCTGGTGATTAACAATGCCATTTTATTTGTCGGGCATTTCAATGAACTAGATAGCAATCGCTTTTCTGTCAGTGAAAAAATCCAGTCAGCTATCAAGTCGCGAGCAAGGCCCATTTATATGAGTACCTTGACCAGTATTTTTGGCATGTTGCCATTGGCTTTGATACCAGGTGTGGGGTCGGAAATTTACCGAGGTCTGGCGATTGTGATTGTGGGTGGTATGACTTTTAGTGCTGTGTTTTCGTTATCCGTGATGGCTGCCTTGCTAAGCTTACCCATTTTTACCCGGAACGAATCTGAGTATGAGGCGACTCAGCCTGTCGAAATTACTTAATTCTTCATACGTTGTTGTTGAACCCGTCAAGGCCACCTGATCCAGGTGGCCTTTTTTGTGTATGTCAAAACCGTTGAAAGATGTACTCGCTCAGACGTAATGAGTAAGGATATGGTTGCTGGTTTATTAAACGATTTCAGCAAGCAGTGGAAAAATCTGAGTGATCAGATTGGGATTTTTAAAGCCTCAGTCTAATTTCCGGGGAGTGATTAAAAAAAAGCCTGTGACTATTTGGTATCAAACGAGAAAAAGCTTCCTATGCTCTTCAAAAAATCATCCGACGTGACATAATTTTTCTGCTTATATATATGATTTATAATGTTTTATTTTTTGTTTCTGAAGTGTGCAAAGCGAAATAATGCGTAGTCATGAATGGTGGCGTGGTAAATGAAACAATTGGGCTTAAAGTAGATTTCATCAACTCGGGGCACATCGATACACATCGAAAGCGCACCTTAAAAAATAAAAATTTAATAATAAGGATTCTAAAATGCTATCTACTTTAAAAACACTAACACTGGCTACTCTACTTACCCTTACTGCTGCTTCAGTAAACGCTGCTGAACAAAATACAAACAATACACAGCAGACTTCAGTTTCTGAAAGTGTTGATGTTTTCCCTACATGTGCGAGCTTTCCACAATGTTGGCCAACGCACACAGGTGAATAATAAAACATCAATAAGAAAAAACACTGCATCAGATCAAAACACAGTAAATCAGGGGGCTAATTATGAAAACAACAATTAAATCAACGGTATTAATGGCATCAACAATTGCAGCAGCCTTATTGGCC
This sequence comes from Pseudoalteromonas rubra, assembly GCF_001482385.1. Lineage (NCBI taxonomy): Bacteria > Pseudomonadati > Pseudomonadota > Gammaproteobacteria > Alteromonadales > Pseudoalteromonadaceae > Pseudoalteromonas > Pseudoalteromonas rubra. The sequence continues at coordinate 2,771,734 of NZ_CP013611.1, read as the reverse complement.
ATCAGCCATACGGCAAACGCAGCAGAGACACACGATGGTCAGGTCTATTCACAGCTCAGTGATATTGTTATTGTCCCTGGTTGTGCGAGCTTTCCGCACTGCTGGCCAGAAGTAGAAACCAGTGGCGACTGATAGTTAGGTAGTTCAAAACAACTTATAAGACAGAAATAATAAACAATAAACAGAAATAACAAAGGATATAGCATGTTCTCTACAAAAACCTTAGCAGCGATTAAAGCCCTTTTGTTTACCGTCACTTTGTCTATCACCGGGACACCGGCTCAGGCCTCGGAAGCCCCCAATTCAGACAGCGCTGATGCTATACCTATTGAATTTCTGATTACCCCGAGCTGTGAGAGTTTCCCCCACTGCTGGCCATGGAAAGACCCGAAATAGTCCAAGTGAACATTTTATCACAGTGGGTTAAAAGCGCTCTGTACGGTAACCTAAGAGCGCGAATACCGATTGTCGATACAACTGTTTTTTTCTAGTGCGATGTCTTCAGCAACATGACTCCGTGACGCTGAAGACATTTTTCCTCTAAAAGTACACATTATATAGATCTGAGCTCGGTGCCGCCCTTTGCAGAAGTAAGAGCTTCTCTTCGTTTGGGTGAATTTGGAATTTTGCATAGAATGCATGTTTCAGTAGCAAGGTACGCTCAGATTCTCCCGTGTTCAGATCCGTACGGACCAGATCGAATTGATACCCGTCAGACACAGAGTAATAGACGTATTGATCGGTTAGGTGCCAGGATGTATTGGAGGCAGGTTTGATATTGGCTATCAAGGTGCCTTGTTGCGGGCTGGCAAGTGGGGCTTTGAGCAGCTGGCCATCAGCTTGATGGTAAAATAGATATTGGCCCTTGGTGCCTTCGCGTGCACTTAATACATCAGGTACTATCTGCTCAGATTTACCATCATCAACATTGTGGCGCACCAGCCAGAATTGGTTCCCTTCCTTTCGCGAGAAGTAAATAGAACGACCATCATTACTCCAACTGGGGTTTTGAATGTTTTCCAGTTGCGTAGTGAGATAGCGGATCTGTTTGGTATTAATATCCAGGACAAAAAGTTGGTGATCCAAAATGCCCAGTACAGAACGACTCGCGTGATGATAATCCAGATTACTGATACTGTGATGTTCTGTAAATTCGGTTAATAAATCCATCTCGCCCGTTGTCGAGTAAGTGACGATCTGCGGTATGTTGTCAAATTCATATCGAAAGATTATTTTGTCAGAATCAGCCAGGTAATCAGGGTGACCTTCTTTACCAGAGAGAGAAAACTCAAACAGGTTGTAGATATTTTCCTGCAAAAATGGATTTTTGATTTCTGCAATGTCCCGCACGTTCTTATCTTCTTTACCCACCAGCAGGCAATTGTCGCCGCATGTACTGTAAATTGAAGATAATCCAAAGGCGGTTTGAACATGGGCGTTCAGTTCATTTGTTCGGGTATCAAAGAAATGGATTTCATTACTATTGGCCAGATAAACCCCTGAGCTGTCGTCATCCCATACAATGTTAGGTGGAATAAAATCTAACACAGTATTGCTTTGCACTTTTCCGGAAGCGAGCTCTAAGATAATTAAATGCGTGCGTTGGTAGTTTGAATATCTCAGCACGCCCAGATGCAGCCCATCTGGTGACAGGGCGGAAAAATAATCGCCATGCGGGTTAAAATCAGGGTAAGTGACTTGAGTTAAGCGCTTGCTGTCGATATCAATTTTGAAAATAGTGTTGGGATAGTCCGGTTCTTTTTTCAAAGAAAAATACAGCGCCCTGTAATCTGGCGACCAGGATAAATTGGGCTGTAAAGTATCATAACGATAAATGACCTCTTCATTAGACACATCCATGGTGTCGTTGAGTGTCAGTATGACTAATTCGGCCTGACTGCCTTTTTGTCTCTGCAGCGCGATTTGCTTACCCGTTTTGGAGAACTTGGCAGAATAATAGTTGGCATCTCCCGCGCTGAGCCTTTTTGTTACATTGGTAGAAAGCGATTTGATATATAAACCAAAAAAACCTGACACATCTTTGCGGTGAGAATAGATCACCATATCGGTTTCCTTGTGATAATCCGCCCATCCTTCCTCACCGGACATGCTGGTGACCGTTTTTACCTGTTTTACGGCCACCTGGCTCGGCAACGCATAATAGGCATACCCTGCGACACAAGAAAAAGCAATTATAAGTATAAAATACAGTGCCTTAGCTTTTGTTTTTGATTTCTTATGTATATATTCATAGTCTGAGGTCTGAGAAAGCTCAGTGGTGTGATCAGGTCCGTTACCTTGTGTGACTGCTTCAATACTGACCTCAGCAATGAGTAAGTAACCTTTACTGGGTACCGTTTTGATGTAGGTGGGTGATTTGACGTCATCGCCGAGCGCATCCCTGAGCTTTTTAACCACTCTGCGGATGGCATTATCAGACACAACGCGGCCGTCCCAGACATGATCCAGCAGCTCTTTTTGGCTAACATAGTCACCCCTGCGCTTAACCAGGTAGCACAGGAGCTCCATTGTCAAAGGTTCTAGCTTGATTACATGGTTTTCCTGCTCTTCAGCAATCTCCGTGTTGTAAAGACGGGTCTTCTTAAAGTCGATCTGAAATTGACCTACAGTGACCTGATTGTCTTCGAGCCATATTTCCCTGTTAACACTGTTACCGTTCATGATCGTATTGGGTTTTTGTTATTGTGTTTTTTTGTTACCAGCCAATGTAACACAATATAATGGGAAGTGTTTTGTCTTTCTGAGCTGATTATCCAATTATCTTCACCAGTTTAGTTTTGTTCACCGTGTGTCGTGCACAAGGAACAGGAACCGGAATTGGAATTTGAAGATGAGCACAAAGAGAAAATACAGCAAAGTTAAAAAGGCACTATTACTTAGTGGCTTATCAACCATGGTAGTCGCTAGCTGCACAAGCTATTGGTTGTGGGCACGACTAAACTCTGCATTGCCTTTATTAAATGGTGAGGTGACGATCCCTCATGTTGAACATGAAGTGGTGATCGACAGAGACCGCAATGGTTTGCCTTCTATTGTTGCCCACACAAGAACAGATGCTGCTCGGGCCATGGGCTTTCTTCATGCTCAGGAACGCTTCTTCCAGATGGATTTTCTGCGCCGTAAAGCTGCCGGTGAATTGAGCGCCCTGTTTGGCGAGTCTTTTATCAATGCTGATAAGGAAGCCAGGCTTCATCAGTTCAAGCACAGTGCACATCAGGCCTACAACAATCTCGACAAACAGCATAAGGCAGTATTAGACGCGTATGTCGAAGGGGTTAATAGCGGGCTGGATAAGCTAAAGAGCGCACCATTTGAATATGCCGTGCTCAAGGCGACGCCTGCAACCTGGCTGCCTGAAGATTCGTTCCTGGTCTCCTTTGCCATGTTTATGGAAATGCAGGGACGTGATTACCACAATGCGCTCTATCTAAACAAATTGCAGCAAACGCTACCCCAGGCGCTGGTCGACTTTCTGGTGCCATTAGGCACAAGCTGGGATAAACCACTGGATGCACAGCAAATAGCAACAGCTCCGATGCCAGATGCTGATGTTTACTCTCTGGCCGAATCTGAAGAGAGTGGGCAGCACACCCTGGCGCTGACAGAGCATCAGCAATCACTGTATGCATTGACACTGAAAGACACACCGTCTGTGGCTGGTAGTAATAACTGGGCTGTGTCTGGTGACAATACGCTGTCCGGTAAAGCCCTCGTTGCCAATGATATGCACTTGAATTTAACGGTACCGAACATCTGGTATCGGGTTGAGTACTCCTGGCAAGAGGCAGCTAAAGAACACCAGCTGTCGGGCATTTCTTTACCTGGTTTACCGCTCATGATAGCGGGCAGCAACCAGCATATTGCCTGGGGTTTTACTAACTCAATGGGAGATTGGTCTGATTTACTGCGGATCCCAGCTGAGAAGAGCGAGGCGTTGGTGACGCCTGTGACGCAGACCATTGATGTAAAAGACGCGACACCGATTGAATTTGTCGTTGATATGACGCCATACGGCCCGGTTGTTGAGCGCGAAGAAAATGGTGACTTGCTGGTGTTACGTTGGGTCGCCCACTCCCCGACGGCAGTCAATCTGGGGCTCTTTGATGTTGAGCTGGCGACGAGTGTCGATGCTTCCCTTCCTTTATTCAATGATGCACATATGACACACCTCAATGTGGTTGTGGGTGACGAACAGGGCAATATTGGCTGGACCATGTTAGGGGCTTTACCTGAACGAGCGCATTCAGTGTGGGCACCGGTTGCCTATGACAACGATAAGTACGTCTGGTCCGGGTTTTTGGATTCAGCACACTACCCTAAGCGTATGAACCCGGAATCAGGGTTTTTGTTTACGGCCAATGCCAGGGTTGTATCCGGGGATGAACTCGATGTGATTGGTCGTGAGAACTATGCACTGGGTGCCAGGGCAAATCAGATCCACGATGGTTTGAGAGTCATGCATGAACCGAGTGAAGCGCAGATGCTACGCACTCAGTTAGATAGTCGCGCGATATTTCTACAGCGCTGGCAGTACTTACTGCTTTCTATACTCGATGAGGAGTTCCTGGCTGAGCACCCTGAGCTGACCGAGTACCGCGAAATTGTCAATAACTGGAATGGCAAAGCGACCAAAGAATCAACGGGTTATTTGTTGGTCAGAGCATTCAGAACGCAAGTTGCCCGGCGTGTGTTTGGTGGCATTTTGAATGATGTGCATGAGCGAAACCCAGATTCTAATGTCTTTGACTACTTCAGTTTAACCAGTCAGTGGGAAGGTCCACTTTGGCAGCTGGTGAATGAGCAGCCAGCACACTTACTGAATACCCGTTATGACTCCTGGCAGGGGCTATATGCTGATGCGTTGTCGTTCCTGAATAACCACTTTAATAACACCCACGGCACCATCGCCAATGCCAAGTGGGGTGACTACAACAAAGTGGCCATTTCTCATCCTGTGGCAGGGGCACTGCCACTGATCGGGAAGTTCTTCAATATCCCTGAATATGGTGCGGACGGTGACATCAATATGCCTCTGGTACAGGAGCAGAACTTTGGTGCATCCATGCGCATGGGTGTGACACCCGGCGAAGAGCAGAGTGGATTTTTCCACATGCCCGTAGGTCAGGCATCTAATCCGATGTCGCCCTATTGGCTGGCTGGGCACAAAGATTGGCAAGAGGGCGTGTTCTCGTCATTCCTGCCACAGGAAACCGAGTACTCGCTCAAGCTGATCCCTGCTGAGCATAAGGAATAAGCCATGAACAACAATAATAAACTCACAGAGGATAAGGGTATGATGCTGACATCTGCACAACTCGATATTTATCTGGACCAAAAGCGCTACCCAAGTTCTCCAAACTACAACATCGGTGGAGTGATCAGAATCACAGAGACGATTTGTGAATCGTCATTCCAACAGGCGATGGCGCAGCTGGTGGCTGAGAATGACGTGTTTCATCTTTACTTCAGTGAAGTAGCGGGAGAGCCCAAACAGTGTCGTGCAGAGACGTCATGTAAATTTGAATTCCTCGATTTCAGCACCTTTACTCAGGCGTCGGAGCAGGCGAAACACTTTGTCAATCAGCAGTTGCTGACGCCATTTGATTTATCAGAGCCCGGCTTATATCGCGCATTTTTACTGAAGCTGGCGGATGAAGAGTATTGGTATGTACCAGTCGCACATCACCTGATCACTGACGGCTTTGGCTACAGTAACTGGTTCGACACGTTATTCAGGTACTACCTCGCTATTGCGCAGGGCAATGGAGACACATTATCGATCCCGCTTACCCAATATGACCAGGTTATTGAGTACATGAATGAACAGCTCGATACCAGTGAACAAACCACGCAATACTGGCAGCAAAAGTTCAGTCGTCAGCTTCCTGACAGAATGTTTGTGCCTAAGCAGCTGAATAACCCGAACAAGCATGACAGCTTTTTGAGTCAGCATGCGATTGCACAGTCTGACTATGCCGGGCTTTGTGCGCTGGCAAAGAGCATGGGCGTGCGTGTGCACCACCTGTTTATGTCTGCAATCGCCTGCTATCTGAACCTGCAGTATCAGACCTCCGACATAGTTTTGGCGTTGCCATTTCACAACCGCGATAAGGTAACGGCGCGAGCCATTGGTGGCATTGTGTCTGTTCTGCCAATGCGCTTTAGCATTGATCAGCAGTGGAGCATGGTTGATTTGGCCGCCGAGATCCGTACACAGATGCGGGATGTGTCCAAGTTTAAGAAATATCCGGTCGGGAAGATCGTTGAGCATGCGCGTCAGCTGAAGCCCGATCTTGAACGCCTGTTTGATGTGCAGTTCAACTATCAGAAATTGGATTACAAGTATGCGGATGGACGCATAAATGCGGAGTCTGAGTTTATTCCACCAGGAACAGAAACCACGCCACTGTTGTTTAACTTGTGTGAGTATGGTGATCATCAGGACGTCATTTTACAGGTTGAGGCGAACCGCGCTTTCTTTGATGAATCTGATGTTGCCCGGTTGTTCGAGCGCCTGTTCACCATCATGGATGGCATGCGTCATAACCCACAACAGCGGATCGCCGATTTTAACTTTTTTAATGAACAAGATTACCGGGTATATCAAACGCTCAACAGCCACACCGAGTCAAGCGACGTAACGAGTATTGTGCAGCGTTTCAATCACCATGTCGCACAGCACCCTGACCATGTCGCACTGGAAGTAGGTGAGTCAGCACTGACCTATCGAGCGTTAAGTAACAGAGCTGCACAGGTTACTGAGGTATTCCAGTCACACGGGATCAAGCGTGGTGATAGACTTGGACTATGTCTGGATCGTAATGAGGATATGGTTGCCACATTACTGGCCTGCCTGTCTTTGGGGGTGACCTATGTTCCCCTTGACCCGGCCTATCCGCTGGAGCGTCTGACCTTTATGTTTACGGACAGTCAGGCAGTGATGCTGGTGACAGATTCCCGGCTTGCCACGCAAGTGCCAATAGGCGCACAGCGCACCTTGCTCATTGATAAGCTACTTTCAGGCGCTGGCGCACCTGCTGAGCGGGCGTTGACCGTGCAGGCAGAGCGTGAGACGCTGGAAGCTTACATTCTGTACACCTCCGGGTCGACCGGGCGTCCCAAAGGCACTCTGATAGCACAGCACAGCCTGGACAATTTGATCTGTGGCACTGCCCGACGCCTGGGACTGGATGCATCTTGTCACTGTCTTGCCACGACGACCATTGGATTTGATATTTCGACGCTGGAAATCTATGGCCCTCTGGCTGTGGGCGGCAAAATAACTCTGGTCAGCCATCAGATAGGTAAAGATGCCCTGAAGCTGGCGCCATACGCCGATGCGCGTGATTACACCTTATTCCAGTGCACTCCGACAATGTGGCAGGCGCTGGTAGAAGCGGGCTGGCAGGGCAATCAGAGCGCCACCTTAGTAACGGTCGGAGAGCCACTCTATCCTGCGCTGGCTGATCAGATGCTGGCCCGCTCTCAGCGTGTCATAAATGCCTACGGGCCGACTGAAGCGACCGTGTATTCACTGGTTGATGAAGTACGTCGGGATGAGGATGGCACACCCAGCTGCCGTCTGGCCCGCTCGCTACCAAACTATCGCCATTTCGTCGTGGATAGTCGAGATCAACTTGCCCCCGTTGGCGTCAGTGGCGAGCTTTGTATCGCAGGCGACGGGCTGGCACTGGAGTATATCGGCAGACCCGATGTCACTGAGGCACAATTTGTGCACTTACCGGCGGTGGCGAGCGAACGTCTGTATCGGACGGGCGATTTGGTGACCCTTAATAGTGAGGGAGAAATCGAATACCTGGGACGTATAGATCACCAGGTCAAAATCCGCGGTTATCGGATTGAACTGGGCGAAATAGAAGAGAAACTGGCACAACTGAATGGCGTTAAGCTGGCTGTGGTGACCACGATAGGTGAGCGAGGCAGTGATGTGAAGCTGGCTGCGTATGTCATCATGGAACCCGGCCTCAGTTTTGACGTTGAGACTGCCCGCACTGAGCTGGTGACAGAATTACCGAACTTTATGTTGCCGCACTTTTATACGGAAATGGATGCATTTCCATTGACCTCCAGCGGTAAAGTGGATCGCAAGGCATTGCCAGAGCCCAGTCATCGCGAAGTGGAGTTTGTCGCCGCGGCAACGGACACTGAAGCACAGCTTTGCACTATCTGGCAGTCGTTATTTGAGCGTGATGCGCTCAGTGTCACCCACAACTTCTTTGAGCTCGGCGGCCATTCGCTGCTGGCAATGAAAATGTTTGGCCAGATACGTCAAAGTATGCAGGTCGATTTACCACTGGCCAGTATTTTTGAACAGCCTACCATTCGTCAGCTGGCAGACAAAATTGAGGTGATGCGTACGGAGCAGTCGCAGCAAAGTCGCGTACGACCACTGGTTAAGTCGGACCTTGAAAGTGGCCATCCACTGTCGCGTTCTCAGCTGTCTATGTGGCTGATTGATAAGCTCAGCTACGGTACTGCGCAATACAATATGCCTGGTGTGTTTTCTATCACGGGTGCTTTGCAGGTCTCTGCACTACAAACCGCACTAGCGCAATTGGTCAAGCGCCATGAGGTTTTACGCACGGTTCTGATTGATGATGCGGTGACGGCCAAACAGTACGTGCTGGAGGACTACAGCTTTGATGTGCCGGTCATTGATGTATCGGGCAAGCAAGATGTCATGTCCTGTGTTGAGCACTTTGTTGAAGCGGAAGCCAACATGCCATTTCAGCTTGATGTGGGCCTGAAAATACGTGCCAAGATCGTTAAAACTGCGCCTGAACATCATTTTCTGCTGCTGACATTGCACCATATCGCGGCTGATGGCTGGTCAATTAATATTCTGACTGAAGAGCTGGAAGCCCTGTACCGTGGGGTGTTGAGAAACGAAGCCGCTGAGCTGCCGACACTGGATATTCAGTACAAGGACTATGCGCACTGGCAGCACCAGAATATTCAGGATGGATCACTGGATGGGCAGCTGGAACACTGGTTGTCATTCCTTGCGGAGCACCCTCAGGTACACGGTTTGCCCCTGGACTTTCCGCGCCCGGTCCAGCCCTCATTTGAAGGCCGCAGCTATAAACTGAATATTGACAGCCAGTTACGCTCACAATTGCAGACGTTCTGTCAGCGCAAAGATATGACGCCCTTTATGGTTTTGCAACTGGTGTATGCCCTGTTGGTTGCGGAGCAAAGCGGCGAAACAGACATTCTGATAGGGACACCCGTAGCGGGCAGAAACCACCCCGATATTGAGGGGCTGATAGGGTGTTTCACCAACTCCCTGGTACTGCGTAATCAGATTGATCTGAATCGCCCACTGGATGCACTGCTGACAGACTCCAAGCAGGCTGTGATGTCCGCATTTGACAACCAGGATGTGCCATTTGAGCTGCTGGTAGAGCGCCTGAATCCGGAGCGCAATTCAAGCTACAACCCGATCTTTCAACTGTGGTTTGTGTACCACAGCCAACAGTTTAACCCATTGAAGCTTGATAGTTTGCAAGTTGACCTGGTGGAGCCTCACAGTCCGAGTGTGAAGTTTGATTTATCTTTGTCGGTCTATGAGCAGGACACCAGCCTGACGTTGGATTGGGAGTATCGTCCAGAGCTGTTCAAGGCCGATACGATTGCTCAGTACGCTGTGCGCTTTAAAGGCATTTTACAATGGTTGCTGAACGAATCTGACACGGCCCACCCTCCGGTGCGTACCGCCAAACCAGACATCGATCTGCCCGCTGTGGAGCAGGGGGTTTTTGCCGCGCGAGTCGCTGCAAATGGTGCCGCGTTCCCACAGGCAACCGTCGTTGTTGACGAGGGGCAGGTACTCTCGCAGCAGGCGATATTCGCCAAAGTCCGACGAATGAGAGCGTATCTGAATACCCAAGGGGTCAAATCCGGACAGGCGGTCGGTGTGTGTCTGGATCACGGTTTAGCACTGCTCGTCACACAAATGGCTTGCTTGTTCAGTGGGATTACTTTTGTGGGGCTGGACCCGGACAGCGATATGCAAACAACGGATGAGGTGATCGCACGCTTTAATCTCGATTTTGCGATTACACAACGCCATTTGGGCTCCTTTTTGGCGGATACCTCAGTGCAAGTAATAGACACCAGCGAGGCTTTGGCTTTCAAAGCACCTGCAAGAGATTGTGAGCCTGAAACCCGATTACATACGCAACCCGTTTGTATTTTGAACCCGGCATCGGACAACGAAGTGGTTCTGACCCAGCAGGACTTACTGCTGCTGTCCGACAAGCTGGCTGCCGAACTCGGGCCACACCAGGGCTGGGTGAACAAATTTATCTGGAATGCGTCGGTATCGTTTGATTGCTCTTTGATGGGCCTGTGTCTGATGAGCCTTGGGTTCGAGTTACACGTCGTCGATACGAAAACGCGTTATTCAATTACACAACTGAATGAATACCTGACGTCGCAGCGAGTCAATCTCATTGAGCTTACGCCAGGGTATTTAAATCTTATGCACAGCCAAACCGGACTGACGTTTAGTCACAGGACAGATCTCCTCATCAATGGCACTGAGGTAAACGCGCGTTTGACTGACATTTTAGCCCAATATCAAGCGACATCCGACGCAAAGGTGATAGCAGTAAACACACTGTTTGAGGAATTCCGCTTGGTCAAACTTAACCAGTCATCGGCTAAAGCACAGCAAGTCGGCAGCGTGGGCCTGACCCAAACATGGGGTGCCCAGTTGCGTGGTCGCATTATGGAGGTGTTACACGACATCTATGCGGCTGTGCTGAAGAAAGACCGAGTCAATGTTGATACTGGTTTTTATGAATTAGGGGGTAATCCATTACAGGTAAAGGGTTTATGTTCATCTTGTGAGCAACATTTTAAAGCGGGACTGAGTGTATCTGCACTCGCTAATGGTCCCTCTGTCAGCCAGCTGGCAGAACTGATTTCAACCATTTTTATAAATCAAAGTGTAGCCGGTACAACCATCACAGCTACTACTTCAGCGCAAACATTAAGGAAATAACAATGAACACACAAACAATAATAAATCAATGTCTTGAGCAAGGAGTTCGCCTCTCTGTTGAGAATGGCAACTTGCAAATCGACGCACCCAAAGGCGGGCTGAGCAATGAAATGATTGCCATTTTGCGAGAGAACAAAGCACAGCTGATTGAGTTCATCAATCAATTCTCTGCACAGAAAGAAGCTGTTGAAAAACAGAAGCTTAAGCCAGCGAAGATCGATGGTCCAATTCCATTGTCATTTGCTCAGCAGCGTTTGTGGATCATCGACCGCATTGAACAAGGTACGGCACAATACAACATGTCGGCGGCATTTAAACTGGAGGGTGTTCTCAACCAGGACGCGTTCATCACAACCATTGATGCGGTTGTTGCACGTCATGAAATCCTGCGCACCGTGTATAAAGAAACCAACGATAAATGTGAGCAGGTGATCCGTGAAGAGGTTGCCAGTGCCGTGAGTATCATCGATTTTACGCACCTTCAAGGTAATGATTTGTATGATGAAATTCGTACCCTTGCCGAGCAGGATGCACTTAAGCCGTTCGACCTGCAAAACGATACCATGCTGCGCGTGCAGTTAATTAAGGCCTCTGATTCAGAGCATTATGTTTTGTTCAATATGCATCATATCGCTTCTGATGGCTGGTCCATTGGCGTCCTGGTTAAAGAGTTCTTAGAAATTTACACGGCTTACAGTCAGGGTAAACCTAACCCGCTGGCAGAGCTGGAAGTACAATACAAAGATTATGCGCACTGGCAGCGCGAGTGGTTACAAGGTGACGTGCTGGAGAGCGAAATTGGTTACTGGCGCGATCAGCTTCAGGACTTACCTGCCACGCACAGTTTACCACTGGACCGCGCTCGTCCGGCACAACAGGGTTTCCTGGGGAATTCTATTCGTCGTGAGTTGACGCAAACGCTGACAGATAAGCTGGATGCCTATTGCCGTGAACAAGGGGTAACCCAGTTTATGGCACTACAGACGATTTATGCACTGCTAGTTGGGCAGTGGAGTGCGGAAGAAGATGTGGTGATGGGAACGCCTGTTGCAGGACGAGTGCACCAGAACGTTGAGCCTTTGATTGGCTTTTTCCTTAATAACCTGGTTCTGCGTACAGATTTATCTGGCGACCCAAGCTTCAACGAGCTGATCCGCAGCAACAAAACGACGCTACTTGAAGCCTTTGAGCACCAGCACTTGCCGTTTGACGCATTAGTAGAAGATCTCAACCCAGAGCGTAGCAGCAGCCATCAGCCGATGTTCCAGTTGTGGTTTGTGCTACAAAACCACGAAAGCGGCACGTTCCAGTTGCCAGGTTTGGAGATGTCTAATCCGGAAGAGATCTTAGCGGGTATCGATGTCGTGAATTTCGACATTTCGCTGAGTGCCATGGTGGAAGAAGGTCAGCTGGTATTTGTCTGGCAGTACAAAACAGACTTATTTGATACCAATACCATTGAAAGCTTTGCTGAATCATTCGAAGCATTACTGGAAAATGCCATTACCCATGGCGAAGAAAAAGTCTCTAAGATTTCCGGTGTGAAAGAAGGCGCTGTACAGCCCTGGAAGACCAATCACGAACACTCTTTTGAAAATACTCAGAGCCTGATCAAGTCAGTATTTGAATTTGCCCAGTCTAACCCGAATGCGATTGCACTGCGTGTTGAAGATGACGCAATCAGCTACGGCGAGCTGGCAGCTAAGGTCAGTGCGTTTTCACAGCAGTTGACGGCTGCGGGCGTGGCAAAAGAATCGCCGGTCGGTATTTGTGTTGACCGTAGTATTGAGCAGCTGGTTGCTCAGCTGGCCATTATGCATGCAGGCGGCGCCTATGTGCCGTTAGATGCGGGAGCACCAAAAGATCGTATTGAGTACATTAGCGCAGATACCGGACTCAACATTGTTGTGGCACAGCCTCAGTACACCGATAAGTTCGCTGATATCGATTGTCAGACTGTTGCGATTGACCACACTCAGATAGCGGGCGACGGGGAAGTGAACGCTGATGCCATCGAGCTCGATGCCGAGCAACTGGCGTATATCCTTTACACATCAGGCTCAACAGGCAAGCCTAAAGGGGTTGCGGTACAGCATGGCAATCTGGTCAACCTCGCAAACAGCATGCAATTGCTACTGGCTGAGCGTGGTGTGTCAGGTCAGTATCGCTGGGCCTGGAATGCTCCGATGATCTTTGATGCATCAGTACAGGCACTGACTCAGCTGGCATTCGGTGTGGAGCTGAACTTGCTGAAAGACGAGCTGCGTAAAGACCCCAGCCAGTTGTTGAGCTACCTAACCGAGAACAAGATTGATGTGTTGGATACCACCCCAGCACTGGTAGACCTGGTGCTGCGTGAAGCGGACGAGAAAGGTCTGGCGCTGCCAAATCTGTTGATTGGTGGTGAAGCAATCAGCACTGAGTTATGGCAAAAAGTGGCGGCGCACAGTGAAGCACATCAGCGCTTTGCACTGAACGTATATGGCCCGACAGAATGTACTGTTAACGCGACCTTCTCTGACATTAAAGCAGACTCAGTGCCCAACATTGGTAACCCATTGCCTAACTGTCAGACCTTCATTCTTAACGATACCTTGACGCCATTGGCGCCGGGCGCGAAAGGTGAAATTTACATCGGCGGTGAGGGGGTTGCCCGTGGTTACTTCAATAACGACGCACTGACCCAAGAGCGCTTTATTGAGTCGGCTGAATTTGGTCGCATCTACAAAACCGGAGATTTGGGTCGCTGGCTGGCAGATGGCACAGTCGAATACCTTGGTCGTAGTGATTTCCAGGTCAAGCTGCGTGGCTACCGCATTGAGCTAAGCGAAATTGAATCTGTGCTGCTGGAAGATGATGGCGTAACAGATGCTGCAGTTCTAGTGAAAGACGAGCAGCTGGTGGCCTTCGTTGTTGGTGCGGATGTGGATCAGAACCGCCTGACACAGCTGATGGAAACCAAACTCCCTGCTTATATGGTGGCGGCTGTCATTATCGAAATGGAAGAAATGCCACTGACTAAAAATGGTAAACAAGACCGTAAGGCGTTGTTAAGCATTGAACTGGAAGAAGTGGTAGATGATTACATTGCCCCCAGAACCGATATGGAAGCGCGTTTGCAGGTTATCTGGCAGGAGCTGCTGGGTAAAGAGCAGATCAGCATGGATGACAACTTCTTCGCTATTGGTGGTCACTCACTGCTGGGTATCCGTGTAGCAAGTGCTTGTCGGGAGCAGCTTAGCATCGAGATCCCGCTTAAGGTACTGATGGAAAATCCAAGCATTGAAGCCTTGGCAGAGCAGTGTGAAATGTATGAGAAACAGAAACTGGTTATGTCTGGTGCAGCAGTGAGCGATGACGCTGAAAGGATGGTGATATGAGTGTAGAGCACATCATAGAACAGTGCTCTTCTTTAGGTATCGGGCTGTCTACGGACGGCCAGAACCTGAATATCACTGGCGAAAAAAGTAACCTGATCCCTGAACTCATAGCGATGCTAAAGGAGAATAAACCGGCTCTGATTGCCCATATACAGCAGTTTGCTGCGCTAGAAAGTGAACGGCAGCGTTATCATATCGCGCCAGTAGATAGAAATGGGCAACTGCCCGTTTCTTCTGCACAACGACGCATTTGGTTATCACAGCAGCTGTCAGATTCTGCTGCTGTGTACAATATGCCAAATAGCGTGCGTGTAGAGGGACAGTTTGACGAGCAACTCGCTCGTCAGGCTATCCAAATGATCATTGCTCGTCATGAAGTGTTGCGCACAGTGGTGCGTTATGAAGGCGAGCAATTAGTCCAGGTCATCCGTGAAGCGGGTGATGTCGACTTTGTCATTGAAGATTATAGTCATTTGAGCGCAGAGCAAAGTGAAGCACTGGCTCTGGAATATGTACATAAAGATGCCCAGAAACCTTTCGATCTGCAGCGAGATCTGATGTTTCGTGGTGGCTTTATCAGGCAGTCAGCTGAACATGGCACTCTATTTTTCAATGTCCATCATATCGCTGCTGATGGCTGGTCAATGGCGCTATTGCTTGACGACTTTAAGCACTTTTATAACGCGCTGTTTACCGGTCAGGCGCCAGATCTGCCGGCGGTACCTGTGCAGTATGCAGACTATGCAAACTGGCAGTATGAACTTCTGAACGGTGATCAGATCGCGGCATCTAAATCCTACTGGTTGACACAGTTGCAGGATTTACCAACAGTTCATGATATCGGGCTGGATTTCCCCAGGCCGGCATCGACGGGCGGGAAAAGTGACTTTTGCGCAGTTCAGCTCCCAGGTGCGCTGAGCGACCAATTAAAGGCACTGGCGATGAGTCAGAACACCTCTTTGTTTGTGCTATTCCACGCGGCGGTCTCTGTGCTGCTTAGCCGCTACGCTGGCAGCGATGACGTGGTCGTCGGCACACCTGTTGCAGGACGAAAACAAAAAGAACTAGAAAGAACGTTTGGCTGTTTTATTAACAACCTGGT
Organism: Pseudoalteromonas rubra; assembly: GCF_001482385.1. Lineage (NCBI taxonomy): Bacteria > Pseudomonadati > Pseudomonadota > Gammaproteobacteria > Alteromonadales > Pseudoalteromonadaceae > Pseudoalteromonas > Pseudoalteromonas rubra. The sequence continues at coordinate 2,756,202 of NZ_CP013611.1, read as the reverse complement.
TTTGCGTCTGCGCACGGATGCTCAGCAGTCATTTGCGGCGCTGTTAGGCAGCGCCAAGCAGGTAAACGAAGCGGCGCTGGAACATCAGGACATTCCGTTCGAGTACCTGGTGGAAGCATTACAACCTGAACGTAGCAACAGTTATCATCCGCTGTTTCAGATTGCGTTAGTTCAAAATAACCTGGATGTCACCGACGAAGCCGACATACCGATGGCCGGAGACGTGTCTCTGGAATCATTTGACGCGGCGGAACTGAGTGCAAAATACGATATTCAAATTAACCTGGTTGAAACCCTGGATGGTATTCGAGTTAGCTTTTCGTTCGACACTAACCTGTTCAAAGCCGAAACAATAACGAGAATGACTCGGCAGCTACAGGCCATTTGTCAGCAAATTGCTGATAACCCGGATCGGCCTGTAGGCGAATTGGTACTCAGTGACGAACAGGAAGTGGCTCAACTTAAAACCTGGGAACACCAGGTAGAATATCCATCCCGACAGTTGCCGATACACAGGTATGTAGAGCGTTGGGCTGCTGAAGCGCCAACCAGACAGGCGATCTGTGTGGCTGACACCAGCGTCAATTATGATGAACTGAATACCCGTGCCAACCAGTTAGCCGCTTACTTGCAAGCACAGGGCGTCGTGCCTGGGGATTACATCGGTGTGGCATTCGAACGCTCTGCTGAGCTGGTGATCGCCATGCTGGCCATCGTTAAGGCTGGTGCGGTGTATGTCCCGTTGGACCCGGGTTACCCGGCTGCCCGACTGCAATACATGGTTGAGGACACGAGACTTACACATGTTTTGACAAACACGGCACTAGCTTCATTGTTTGAAGCCTATGTGTCTGATGTCATAGCCATTGATGCAGACAATGTTGCCGATGCTATCCAGGCGCAGCATCGCGGTAACCTGAATGTGGATACCACGGCTCAGGACCTAGCGTATGTCATCTACACCTCAGGCTCAACAGGTCAGCCAAAAGGGGTGATGGTTGAGCATGCGGGTATCGAGCGCCTGGTTATCACACCTAATTATGTGTCACTGAGTCCATCTGACAATATCTTGTTCATTTCTAACACGGCATTTGATGCGGCGACCTTTGAGATTTGGGGGGCACTGGCAAATGGGGCTACTTTATACGGGCTGGACAAAGCATGCTTGTTGGATGCCAATCGGTTTGCCGAAGAAGTACGTCGACTGGAGATCAGCGTTGCCTTTGTTACGGTCGCCTTGTTTAACCAGATTGTCGCCATTAGGCCTGATGCCTTCGGCTCATTCTCTACCCTTATGGTTGGCGGTGATAAGCTCGACAAGCATAGTATTGATCAGGCACTGTCTCATGGTAAGCCTGTGCATTTGTACAATATTTATGGACCGACTGAAAACACCACATTCAGTACGTATTACGAGATCAATGCCATCGACGAAGGTGCCTATCCAATTGGTCAGGCTATTTCGGGGACGGGCTGCTACATTCTGGACCCCGAGCTAAAGCGCTGTGCCATCGGGGTTGTCGGAGAGCTGTATCTGAGCGGGACAGGGCTCGCGCGAGGTTATTTAAATAAACCAGATATGACGGCACAGCGGTTTATCGAGGCGAAGTCGATAACCAATGAGCGGCTTTATCGCACCGGTGATCTGGTTAAATGGGATGAGCATGGCAATGTGTGTTTTGTCGGCAGAGCCGATAGCCAGGTCAAGATCCGTGGGTTCAGGATTGAGATAGGGGAAATCGAGCATGCGCTGATGTGCCTGTCAGAAATCAAAGAAGCGGTTGTTCAGGTTGAAAACGAGGGTGGGCAAAAGTGCCTGATAGCCTACGTGACCTGTCATCAGGTGCAGAGTGTCGAGGCATTAAAGCAGGTCTTAAAGCCAAGCCTGCCATTGCACATGATACCCGCGCAGATTGTTCAGCTGGACACCATGCCATTCACTGCCAACGGCAAGATAGATCGTGCCCGGCTGGTTCGTCAGCTGACTACAGATACGGCGCAATTGACCCCACCAACCACGGCGTTGGCCAGATCTGTTGCAGAGATTTGGGCCGCTGGATTGCAACTTGAGCCGCAACTGGTAGGGATGCAGAGCAATTTCTTCGAGTTGGGTGGGCATTCATTGCTGGCGATGAACCTGATACACAAAATTCACCAAACCTTGCACTCAGAGGTGCCTGTACAGTGCCTATTCGAAACCCCTGTGCTGGCTGAATTCACTGAGTTAGTTGCACAGTATCAGCATACTGTCAGCGAGTTGAGTGTGACAAAAGCCCCTGTATCGCAGCATGGTTATCCCCTGTCAGCGGCTCAGCGCAGAATGTGGTTTATTGATCAGCTTGGGGGCGCGAGCACGCAATACAATCTGACTTACCAGTTTGAGGTGCAGGGCGAGTTTGACGTTGAAGCGGCCCAGCGGGCACTGCTCTTGATGTTAGACCGTCATGCAATACTGAGAACCACTTACCATGAAACTGAAGCGGGTGAAGTACAGGTGGTGCAGCCGCTTACAGAGTTTAAGCTGGTGCATTATCGCCCCACACCACAACAGTATACAGACGTACTGGCTCAGGCTGTGGCGCAAATTAATGCCGCCTTTGACCTGAAAAAAGCGCCATTGCTGCGAGCTGCCTACATTGAAGGGGAGCAGCATGAGGCGGGCACACTGCTATTGAGCTTGCATCATATCGCCACTGATGGTTGGTCAATGAACGTGTTTTTCACTGAGTTTGTCACCTGCTACCAGAGTGAGTTGGCAGATCAGTCGATGGCATTACCGGACAATCCGCTGGCTTATACAGATTATGCCGTTTGGCAGCAGAGTTATCTTTCAAGCGCTGCCTGTCAGACCTCGTTAGACTATTGGTGTGCGCAACTGCAGGATGCACCCGCACAGCATGGTATCGCTCTGGATTTCCCGCGGCCGCAGACCAAACAGCAGTGCGGTGCCGTGGTAACTCGCAGGCTACCTCAGGCACAAGCACAGGCGCTCACGCAGTTTATCGGTGAACATAATCTGACGCCGTTTATGCTGGCACATGCGGCTTTGGCGCTGGTGGTGACTCAGCATGGTCTTGATACCCAGTGCGTGATCGGTACCCCCGTAGCGGGCAGGCATGATCAGCAGTTGGCCAGCTTAGTTGGATTATTTGTCAATACCGTGGCCCTGACCACGCGAACAGATTTCGCCACGCTGGGCGAGTATCTTGCGCACATTCGAGAGATCAATGTTGCTGCGCAGTCACATAATCTGGTGCCATTCGACACCGTGGTGGATGCACTCAAGGTGACGCGCTCAGCCGCACTCTCTCCTGTGTTTCAGATCATGCTGACGACCGACAGTGAAGAGAACTTTAGGCTGGGTCAGGCGTCTGCGAGTGATTCGCTCAATGATGTTTCATTCCAAGCAGTATCTGGCAGCGCGGTAACGACCAAGTTTGATCTCGACATTCATTTTGACTTGTCAGCACAGCAGCTGACGATGCACTGGGTATATGACACCAGTTTATTCACGGCTGATACCATCGAGCGGGTTGCGCAGCAAGTTGAGCAGGTATTGTTACAGTGCGTGGAGCAGCAAGATATCTTATCGCTGCCTTTGCCTTCGCTCACTGTATGCAGTGAGACGCAAGTGGCGGCGCTGCTTGAACGTTTGCAGCCCGAGGCCCCGGTGTATTCAGTCGATGCAGCCAGCCTGGCAGAATGTTGGTCACACACCGTAGCGCAACGTACTAAAGAAGTTGCCCTGGTCTGGCACGACGAGACATGGACTTTTGATGCGCTGGCACAGCGTGTGACACAGTGTGCACAGGCTTTGGTGAGTCACTATGGCGTGGGCAGAGGTCAGGTTGTTGCGGTCCAAATGGACAAAAGTGATGACATGGTGGTTGCGTTACTTGCCATCTTACGGAGCGGCGCAGCTTATCTGCCGCTGGACCCCAATGCGCCGCAATCACGTGCCGAGTATGTGCTGGCGGATGCAAATGCATGCTTATTGATCACACAGCCGGGTTATCAGGCCTCGCACAGCGCTCAGACCTGCCCTGTGATCAGTCTTGAAACGCTGCAAGACGTGACGGTTAAGCACGATGTGGCACTGGATAAGGCATCTGCTCAAGACCTTGCCTATGTGATTTACACGTCGGGGACAACCGGACAACCAAAAGGGGTCATGGTGTCTCATCATAATGCGCTGGCATTGATGGCACAGATGCAGCAATGGTCCGTTTGTCAGGGCAACAAGAACTGGGGATGGAATGCAAACTACGTGTTTGATGCCTCACTGCAGGGTTTGCTGCAATTGATTGCTGGCATGACACTCACGCCCATCCCAGAAGCGCTGAAGCTGCAACCACAGCAGTTTGCTCAATACCTCAGTGCAACCTCTGTTTCGGTACTGGATTGTACACCGAGCCTGGTGGAAATGTGGCTGGATGAGGGTCTGGGGGCGCAGCTCCCCGATCTGATTATCGGTGGTGAAGCCATCTCTGAGTCCTTGTGGCAACGCTTAGTCGTCTGGCAACAAGATTTTGCACGCAGTGCTTTGAATGTGTACGGACCCACTGAGTGCACAGTCAATGCAACAGTTGCTCCCATCACGGGCGCCTGCCCGCACTTGGGGCTGCCATTGCCTTACAACCGGGTGTATGTACTGGATGCTTATTTGCGGCCCGTTGCTGAGGGCATGAGTGGTGAGCTGTATATCAGTGGCGATGGGGTCTCGAAGGGCTACCTGGGTAAGCCTGAACTGACTGCTCAGTGCTTTATCGACTCACCGTTTAGCGATGGTCAGCCGGGTCATCACCAGCTATACAAAACCGGCGATGTGGTGCGCTATGCGGATGGTTTGTTGCAGTATCTCGGTCGGACTGACAACCAGGTGAAACTCAACGGCTATCGTATTGAGCTGGCCGAGATCGAGCAGCAGTTGCTGGCGAACCCTGAGGTGATGCGCGCACATGTGATGATTGTTGCAGGACACAATCATACTCCGGCGTTGGTGGCGTATGTTCAGCCCCGTTCTGAGCAGTTTAAGCATGCGGAATTGAGCGAGGCGCTGCGCACTAAATTGCCTGGCTATATGGTGCCACAGCACGTGATCGCAGTCTCAGACTGGCCAGTCACGCGAAATGGCAAGCTCGATATCAAGGCACTGCCTCAGGTTGAGTCATCCTGTGCTGGTGAGCCGCTGAACACGGCCACAGAGTTGAAGCTGGCATCTGTCTGGCGCACCGTATTGAGACTACCGGAAGATAAGGCATTCTATAAAGACTCGAGCTTTTTCAGCGTGGGTGGCAACTCTTTGCAAGCGGTCGCACTGGTGCGGGCAATTAAAAAGGCCTTCAGCATACACATCAGCGCACTGGATGTGTTCCAGCAGCAAACCCTGGCAGCATTAGCCGCCCTGGTGGATGCCTCTGGTGGTCAGTGCGGTGACAAGATGGAACTGGTGTGTTTGCGCGAAGGTGATAGCCAGTTGTCTCCCATTGTCTTCATTCACCCTGTGGGCGGTCAGCTGACGTGTTATGCCGAGTTAGTGGCGCAGCTGCACACTGAGGCTCCGATTTACGGCTTGCAGTCCATCACTGAGCAGAGTGAGTCCATCGTTGCACTGGCCGCGCATTATTGGTCTGTGCTTCACCAGGGCCTGGGACAGCGAGCTTATCACCTGGTTGGCTGGTCAATGGGAGGCGTGATCGGACATGCCATGCAAAGCCTAGCCGAGGAACAGGTGCTAAGCCTGACGATGATTGATGCCTATGTCCCGGAACTACAAAACCTGGATCACACTGAGCTGGCGCGATTGGGTACTTTCGCTACGGAATTAGGCGTGTCACTGGAAGGCATTGCGATGGCTGATGTCCAGCCGCTAAGCAGTGAGCAACGTTTGGCACTATTGCATCAGTTATGTGTCGCACAACAGGTTGTGTCTGAAGACTTTTCGCTTGCGGACCTGCAAGTCCAGTGGCAGATCCTGAGCCATAACCAGGCGCTGTTCGCGGCCCATAGTTGTACACCGTCAGGTGGTCATGCACGACTCATTTATGCCAATGATTTCTCTGCCTCAGAGGGGTGGGAAACGCGTTTGGCACATTGCGAATTTCACCCCATTGCGGATACGGATCATCATGACATTATCCGCAGAAATGAACTTAAAACACTGATTAATAAGTATTTAAATTAAAAATAATTAAGGAAATTACCATGTTAAAAGATACAGTTATTTTCAACGAGCAGTACAATGGTCAAACAGCAACATCGGCACTGAAGGAAGGGTTTTTACCCGAAGGTCCTGATTTTCCTTTGGTTATTGAAGACACCTCTGGGGCACATAATGCTGCGCAGTGGGTTGCCGACAATGCTGCGCAAATTGATCAACAGCTCAAGCAATATGGTGCCATTTTGTTGCGTGGTTTTAACGTACAAAATGAAGACGACTTCCGTGAAGTCGCTAACGAGTTCATCCCAACATTGGCAAAATATATGGAAGGGGCGACACCGCGTACTAACCTGGGTAAAGGGGCGTATACGTCGACTGAATTCCCGAATGAGCTAAGCATCGCGCAGCACAATGAGCTGTCGTACATCAAACAGTGGCCGATGAAAATCGCATTTAGCTGCATGATCCCAGCTGAAGAGCGCGGTGCGACACCGATTGCTGATGTCAGGAAGGTGCATGATTTTATTGATGCCGACATCAAAGCTAAGTTTGAAGCGCATGGCTGGATGCTGGTTCGGAACTATGGCAATGGCCTGGGCCCAACCTGGCAAAAAGCATTCAATACCGATGATATAGAAGAAGTAAAGGCTTACTGTCAGCAGGCGGATGTTGAACTGGAGATTATTAGTGCCGACCAGATCCGTACGCGTCAGGTTCGTCCAGCAGTCCGTGAGCACATTCATACAGGTGAGAAAGTCTGGTTCAACCACGCTGCTTTCTGGCATCCGTCAAGCCTGTGCCCGGTGATCAGAAAAGAACTGGTTTCTCAGTTTGGCGAAGAAGCACTCACGTACAACACCATGTATGGCGACGGTTCAGTGATTCCTGATGATGTAATTGACCACATTAATGAAGCATATAAGAAGGCCACAGTGACATTCCTGTGGGAAAAAGGTGACGTGTTACTGATGGACAACATGCTGGTTTCGCATGGTCGTGATCCATTTAAAGGCGAGCGTCGGGTTGTAGTTTCAATGGGTGAGCCAGTGGAACTATAAGTGAGTCATGAGGCTCGGTCATGCGAGCCCCAAAAATAGCAGGTTTATTATGTTGCTTTACTATATTAAAAAATTTAAAAAAATCATGTTTTTATCGGGGCTCGCTAGCTTGTTCACAGCAGCAACATCGATAGCTTTGTTTCATATGATTGGGGAAAGTGGTGAGACGGGTTTTCAACCGCTTGAAGTAGTGGTGTTTGCCGTTTTAGTTGCTTTTTTACTGATGGCGTCGATGACAACGAGCTATTTCTTGTCTCAGTACAGTGCGGGGACGATCAACAGTGTACGTCAGAACCTGGTCAGCCGGATCCTGGGCACCGATTATGACAAACTGGAAAAAGCAGGCAGAGCCAGGCTCTACAATGTCCTGACTAACGACGTGAATGCCATTTCAGGGGCCTTGGCCGAAATGCCAGCGTTCATTTACAACAGCTTTTTATTGCTGGCCTGTTTTGGTTACTTGTTTGTGTTATCTGAAGTGATGTTTGGCATATTGGTGTTGGCTGCTTTCGTGTCATTTCTCATTACCAAAGTCGTGATGGCGAAGATCACACGTGCAGCGAATCAAATGCGAGAACATCAGGACCACGTATTTGAAGGCTACAAAGGGATATTAGATGGTGCCAAACAGCTTACGGTTAATAAGGACAGACGTCAGTACTTTTTCGAAAAGCGTCTGAAGCCGGTCATGACTGAACTACGCAGCAGTGAGCGTGAGTACGGATTTGCCTGGGATATTAACCGCAATATTAGTCAGGTGGTTATCTTTATTACCTTGGGCACCATAGTGGCAGTCAGCCATTATTTGCAGCGCACTGAATTAGTGATGAGCTATATCCTGATTGTGACTTACATCTCTGCACCGTTTGGGTATGTGATGAATCTGTGGCAAAACATTGCCAGAGCGAGAGTATCATTACAAAAAATAGAGTCTTTGCAGTTAGGCAGTGAGCAGGAGAACGGTGCTGAGCAAACTCACCAGCCACTCAGTGAAGACTGGCATGAGATTGCGTTTAAAGATGTGTCTTTTGCCTATGAATCTCAAGGAGAAGATACCGCATTTTCTTTGCCAAAGTTAAACCTGACGTTCAATCGAGGTGAAATCATCTTTATTACAGGCGGAAATGGCAGTGGTAAGTCGACCTTCTTGCATTTGTTGCTGGGACTATACACGCCGTCTAAAGGTGCAATCCAGGTCGATGATATGCCGGTCAGTGCGGCACAGCTTGATGAGTATCGTGCAAAAATAACCATGGTTCTGCCCGATTTCTATTTGTATCGTGAGCTGTTGGATGCAAACGGATCGCCAGCGAACGAAGAGAAGGCACGTACTTTGCTGGCGCAGTTCCAGCTGGATCACAAGCTAAACGTCGACAAAGAAGGGTTTTCAGCGACACAGTTTTCCCAGGGGCAACGCAAGCGTCTGGCTCTGATTGCGTCGATTTTGGAAGATAAGGATATTTATGTTTTAGATGAGTGGGCAGCCGATCAGGACCCTCATTTCAGAGCTTTATTTTATCAGGAGCTACTACCCTGGCTGAAGTCGCAAGGCAAAACGGTTATTGCTGTAACGCATGATGACAAGTATTTCCACCTTGCAGATCGCCATATCAAGTTTGATCAGGGGCAGGCACAAGAATTAACAGAAAAAAAATGCCATGAGCAAGCAGCATAAATAACAGGAGCACGTATGTTTGACTTTATAAAGGGCCGTAAAACGCCGGAAACACCCAAAGAAGAAGTGACTGTGATTGAAAGTGATGGCAGTGAGATCACTGTCAATGAAACTGAGCACACTGTTGATGGTAGGGTTGTAATAGAGCGGCATGTAACCGTTTCTCGGGGTCACGGAGGGCCACAGCCAGCTACCCCAACGCCTCCTTCCAAATAGTTTGTAAGACGGTACAAGGCAGGTGCTTTGTACCGTTAACTCATGCAGTTGCGCTTATCCCCTGTGGCTTGAGTACGACGTCACTAAATGGTGACAAGTCAGCTTTGACCACCCCTTTGGCACTTTTTACTCTTTGACTTTTCTGTTTTTTTTCTTCACCTTATTTTTAGAATCGAATGATCCACCTTGAGGTATTTGTACGATTGGAACATTGTGCGCTTACCTCAGAGGAGCGGAGAACAGGTTAACTATGATGAAACAGAGTGTTTAATGCGTTAGAAATTTGCTTTAATATTGCAAATCGTGACTTAGTTAGGCTGGGGTAAGCTAAACCAACCTATGCAGACCCCGGAGTTGCAGTGCGCACGACACGAGTTAGCTACCTGAATAAAGACGCTTGCCCTGATATCGCAAAGTTGCAGGAATGACCCTGAGATACTCTCATTACCCAGTCTCAGTTCAAGCTGCGACATAGGAAGATAAAAATACAATAAAGGTCTGATAAAAAAGCAGTTATGATATGAATGAAGCTAATTTTTCAAGGACTGTGAAAGAGGTGAGGTTTGGTGCCTGGACTTTGGACCCTAAACGACAGAGCATCACCGATGGCGAGGTAACCCGTGAACTCGAGCCTCTATTATTTAAAGTTCTCTGCTACTTAATTTTGAATAATGACCAGATCATTACCCGAGAAGACCTGGTTAATGATGTCTGGTGTCAAAAGTATGTTGATAATAATGCAATTAACCGGGCAATGTCAGAGCTGCGCAAAGTGCTCAAGTCGGATCGACAAAAGGGCCTGGTGGTAAAAACACACTATCGTAAAGGGTATAGTTTCTTCCTTGAACCGGAAGTGGTCTATCAGGATATTATTCCCCAGGCGAGTATCGCACCCGTTACAAAAAACCTGACTGACAGTCAGGTAAGTGCGCCAGTATCGGCAGCAAAAACCCCCTTAAGCAGCGTTTCGCAGTGGGCGGCCGTTTTTACCGCGGCGGTGTTACTGGTGGGTGGCGGCATGCTGGGGTTGTCGTATTCCTCATCTGACCCCGCTATTGTCGTTGAGGAGACAGAGTACACCGAGCAGCTGTTGTCCTGGATACCAGGTCGTTATACGCGAGCCAAAGTATCGCCAAATAATGATTATGTCGCGTTTTCTTTTTTGCCCGAAGGTACCCAGTCTCACAGCCTGATCATTAAGGAACTGAGAACCGGGCTGGAGAAAAAAATCAGTGAACTGGGTATCAATTTCTATCCTCTGGGTTGGTCTGCTGATTCGAGTAAGTTATTCTATCGTATGGGCGAAGGTGCAGACTGTGAGGTTTGGCAGGCTGAGCGAAACCTGACGGATAATAGCCGCTTTTTGTTTAAATGCGATGAGCCGATAGAGCGTGGCGCAGGCGTCGGCGGTGATGCGTTTGTTTATTCCAAATCCAACTATCGTGGACGCGAGCAACTGTCTGTGCTGATGAATTACGATTTTGCCACCGGTGAGGAGTTTCAGCTCACCTCTCCCAACTTAAACTCGTTTGGCGATATGTTTTTATTGTATGAATCTTCCCTCGACAGTGTCTTTTTCACACGTCGCCAGTACGACTCTTATGAACTCTATATGACAGATATGGAAGGGAGAAAACAAACCAAGCTCTATGAATCCAAAACGCCGATTTGGGAGCTGAGCTATAAAAGTGATGCCAATACACTCATGTGGTTTTGCAACGCGACAAATCGCATGTTTGAGTTTTCTATGGACACCTATGCCCTAGAAAGTAAGACTCAGCTGACTAATGAGAGCAACTATGCCAATGCATATCCTTTGTCTAAAGAGCAAGTGATTGCGGTTAAGTATCCGTATAAGCATGATATTTATGAGCTTAACCTGGCATCGACGACGCTTTCACCGCTCCTGGTGAGTGATGAGGTTAAGTTTTCCGGGTTTATGAAAGACGAGCAGGCACATTACTTTGCACTGGAACATGAAAAATGGCTCCTGAGAAAGAGTACGGATACGGGGTTATCCAGTATTGTCTACACCATTGGTAGCCCCCTGGATAGCTTTCCGTTAGTGAGTTTTGATATCCGCTCCGGGCAAACCCTGCTGGGTTTTGGGGAGCAACTCATGGTGTTTGATGAGCACTTTGATACACAGTTCTCAATTGAAGCACAGCGCTCGATTCTGGCTGCGGATATTTTACCGGGTGGTGATATCGGTTATATCGTCATTGACGAAGACCAGAAAAACAACCAATTTTATGTCTATTCACAGCAGAGCAAGGTGTCAAAAAGACTGCCAATAAAAGGGGCGGTCTGGTTTGCCCACCTTAATGAGACGCAACTGATCTATTTGTCGCAGAAAAATACATTGCATTACTTTGATTTGTCGACGGGTCTCATCAGCGATGAGATTGCCCTACCACAAAGCAGTAACACCCGGTTAGTGACGGACGGCACTGGGGAGATTTACTATTCAAATGGCAAGCAGGTCTATCACATGAAAGAGGGAGAATGGCAGTTGCTCTTTGACCTGGTGGATAAAACGGTGTTTTCTATGCATTACTCGACGGAGCGCAATGCGTTGATTCTGACGACGCTGGAAGGGGCGAATAATCATTTAATCAAGCTCGAAGCTGCGACTGCGCAACCCCCATCAATTTAATGCTATTGTGTAACTTGTAGCATGGCTGGACCTGGTCATGCTACGAGTCACGTCGAAAACGAACGACGCGCTTTTCACCGATCCCACTAACACGTACCTGCACACCCGCCAAAACCACGCCAAGATATCCCCTTCGGGTATCAAAAACACGGTGCTAAATTTGCGCTGTTCGATACTCAAGGTATCACCATGTGGGATAGAGATCTTGCCCTGAAAACCCTGGGGATGTTGGTGCTTGCCGGATTAAGTGGCCGGGTTCGTTCGACCCAAGAAAGAGTCGGGCATGCGGTTTCGTACTCGTCTGGCTTGTAATTTTGTGGGGTAACACCGCGAAATGAAGCTGCTTCAGATATTATGGTTTGATATTAAATTGAAAAAAAACAAATAAATCATGATCTTGAGCTTGAACATTATGACCGCTTTATAAGCTTTGATAACTTCTTAAATTGCAGCTCTTCGGGTACTGTTTTAATTGTCATCACAGCAAAGTACGCCGTTAATCGCACAGGTATGGCGGCATAAAACAAATAAGAAGTTGTGAGTCAACGACGCCATTTTTGATTTTAATAAGTGTGAGGAAAATACAATGAAATTTAAAGTGCAGAAAAAAGAGCTCAAAAACCTGAACGAAAAAAAATCACTGAATGCTCAACACACACGTCTGATTGGAGGTGGTGCTCAGGATAAGGCGCCCGATCCAATTACCAATACCAGTCATTTTACAGTTCAAGATTAATTGCCACTGCAAGACTCATAAGAAAGGGCATGGATGAAGTTCTTAGTATGCATGATTGGTGGGCTGGTACTTATCTCAACTGAGGCGTGGCCGCAAAGCTTTTTGGGCAAGCTGACGGTGGGCGCGCCCAGACATCAGTATCATTTTGCTACTTCAAGTGGAAAAGCTTTGGATCATCTGGTTAAACTCGACCAGATTGTCTCAAAGGGTGAGCCTTTGTTGCGCTACCAGGAAGTAGGATCCACCAAGGAGGGTGTCAGGCTCATTCTGGCTGGCTCACAAGGAGTGGTCACGGAACTGAATTCGAGCACCTGGGTTGTCAAAGGTGAGCTTCTTGCTAAGTTACTGACACCCAAGCTATTAGGTATATTTGAGCCTGAACATGGCGCGGCCGTGACCGCGCGAGCGCTGTGGTTTTGTCACGCTGGTAGTGGGTTCGAAGTGAGGGTGAGTTATGAAAGTCGTGGCAAAGTGTTTGTTACCCTGCATATGAATGAATACGTCATAGAGGTCAGTGAGCTATTCAAAAATGAGAAAAGCGCGACGCTGTTTACCAGCCCTGCCCAGTGTCACAAACAGCGAGATGTCAGCCTTGGTGCTGGAAAATAATCGTGATCATGCGCTGATGTATCTGGCGGCCCATACGGCAGGTGATTCGCACGCCATACTATTCAATACTGAGATCGCTCTGGCGGACGGCCCTTCCTGGTGTGATTGTCATCGCGTCACTTTGCTGGGTCTGTTTCCACTATCTTTTGCCGTGCCAGCCTTTCTGCCTCACTGATAATTAGCCAAAGCCAGAGCATATGAAGTCCCTCGATTAGTTGTCGTGCAACAACGTAAAGTGCTGTCTTGATTTACGTTGTGAACTGACCGTTGTTATGACATCCCATTACGACTTGATGCAATGCGCCCGGGATGCACGACCGTATGAAGAGCACAAATCGCTGTTGTTTTTCCCCGGAACCTGGCCGTCAACGCATCGAGCAAATGACCCTGCTTGCAGCGCATTTTGCGTCATTGCCTTATGCATTCAACCACGCATTTAAGCGGTATTCTTCTTGCCGGATAAAGACCTTCATCAGGCTGTTTATGAAGGCCATATTTAAACATTATGGCGCTTTATGTTGTAGATTTAAGTTTTTGAAAAATTTATTTATTTCTGTTTTTTCAATCGTTTGACTCACTGTGTGTGATTACGTAGCTTGGGGGGGGTTTACAAGCAAATATCAATAACAGGAGGCAGACAATGCTCAAGTTTAAAAAGAAAGTAATGAAAAGCTTGGTGGGTAAGGAGTGTCATATCGGGTTGACTAAAAATGTGGCCGGTGGTCATGATTTTCCGCCCAGTGCATTTCGTGGCTGTCAGTCTAACGATAGTTTCGCGCAAGATCTGCAAAACTAAAATTCTATGCTGAGCTGGTTACGACAAGCCCGGACACAGCAGGCAGGTGGGAACCCCATGTTGTATGGCCCGCGTGCCGTTACTTAAATGAGGTGAAATATGAATTTAACGCGTGAACAAGCGCTTTATGTAATGGGTGGCACCAATACTGAAAAGAAAGACTTTTCAAAAATTGAGTGTGATCTTTAACTAACCAAAAAGGAAAATAAAATGAAAGTCATTGAAAATAAAGCATTACTTACACTGGTTGCTGGTGGCATCGATGAAGGCGGTTGCATCTTGTTCCCGCCGCATGGTCTGAAATAGCCCCCAGCCCTGTGTGAAATGAGCAGCCATCAGTGGCTGTGACTCAAGCCGTAGAGATTGCTGTGCGGCTTTTTTAATGCGATTTCAGGAGTCCATATATAACGCACTGTGGTGCTTTGAATGGGTGAAAAAGCACTGAATAACCTTGGGAGAGTTGTGCCATGCTCTGCCTGGGTTGTGGTTGCTTTGTGACGTTTTAACGGGAAAGAAGTGAATCACGCGTAATTTATCAGTTATTGTGGTTTGGTTCTTATAATACAGCAAAAAGGTGGTTACAATTGCGCCCAGTAGAAAGTCTCGATTGCATAACTCCGTACCCACGGGCGGATTAGTGGAAAAGATAATTAAGGATTCTGTTCAATGGCACTGACAACAGTAATATTAGCCGCGGGCAAAGGCACTCGCATGCGTTCAAAGTTACCCAAAGTACTTCATCCTGTCGCAGGTCGGCCGATGGTACAGCATGTAATTGATAATGCGATCTCATTGGGCGCGAGCACGACTAATCTGGTGTGTGGCCATGGTGCACAGCAGTTACAACAGGCGTTGAGCCACAATGAGGTAAACTGGGTACATCAAGCTGAACAATTGGGTACTGGCCATGCGGTTGCAGTGGCCAAAGAGCATATTGCTGATGATGACACAGTGCTGATTTTATATGGAGACGTACCGCTAACGCGTCTGTCTACATTGCAGCGCTTGCTGGATGTGACACCGGAAAAAGGGTTGGCCGTGCTAACGGTAAACCTTGATAACCCGATGGGTTATGGCCGTATGTTGCGTGAGAATGGCAAGTTGGTAGGCATTGTTGAGCAAAAAGATGCCACCCCAGAGCAACTGGCAATTCAAGAGATCAACACCGGTATCATGGCTGCCAATGGTAGATTACTGAAAACCTGGCTGGGTAAGTTGTCAAACAACAATGCACAAGGCGAATATTACCTCACTGACATCGTGGCGATGGCCCATCAGGATGGTGTTGAAATTACTTCTGCGCAACCCGATGATGCGATGGAAGTGGAAGGTGCGAATAACCGTGTACAGCTTGCGGCTTTGGAACGGGCTTACCAGGGGTGGCAAGCAGAGACCCTGATGTTAAATGGTGCCAGCCTGGCGGATCCAAGCCGCATTGATGTGCGTGGTGAGGTGAAAACTGGTCAGGACGTTCAAATTGATGTGAACGTGGTGTTCGAAGGACAAGTTGAGCTGGGTGATGATGTGGTCATCGGGCCAAACTGTGTATTGAAAAACTGTCAGATTGGTAACGGCGTTGTCATTAAAGCTAATACGCTGATTGAAGATGCAACGGTAGGTGACGCGTGCACGCTAGGCCCATTTGCGCGACTGCGCCCAGGTGCCGTGATGGAAACAGACT
Source organism: Pseudoalteromonas rubra (assembly GCF_001482385.1). NCBI lineage: Bacteria > Pseudomonadati > Pseudomonadota > Gammaproteobacteria > Alteromonadales > Pseudoalteromonadaceae > Pseudoalteromonas > Pseudoalteromonas rubra. Next base: position 2,740,615 of record NZ_CP013611.1, on the reverse strand, counting down.
CGCACGTTGGTAACTTTGTTGAGATGAAAAAATCGCGTCTGGGTAAAGGGTCCAAAGCAAACCACTTAACCTATCTGGGCGATGCTGAGATTGGTGAAAAGGTCAACATTGGTGCCGGCACTATCACCTGTAATTATGATGGCGTCAATAAATCAAAAACCATCATTGGTGACGGTGCGTTTATTGGCTCAAACTCTTCGCTTGTTGCACCCGTTGAGATTGGCAAGACAGCAACAATTGGCGCCGGCTCTGTGATCACCACCAAAGTGGCCGATGAAGAACTGGCGATTGCCAGAAGTAAGCAGCGTAACATTGGTAACTGGCAAAGACCGGTTAAAAAAGGCTGATGAAACGGGGGCTTAAGCTCCCGTTTTTGATTCTGGGTTAGTGTATTTTTCAGACACACTATCGTTAGTTCCTTTCTGCAGGTCAAAGTGGTACATTACGGAGAGTTAATTAAAATTTAACAATAAAAAACTCAAACAATCGGGTGTTAGTTAATTATGGAAAATCTCTTTAGAAAAGAAGTATTAGAGAGTAAAAGACACCGGCTAGAAGGAGCTGTAAGTTTAGTTCAACCACCCGTGTTCAAGACACTGGCTTTACTTATCCTGATCGTCGTTGTTATAAGCATTATTTTTCTTGCCAGTGGCAGTTACGCGCGCAAAGAACGCGTCTCTGGTGTCATAGAGCCCAATACCGGCATTCTCAAGCTGGTTGCCCCACAAACCGGGATTATTGCTGAAGTATTGGTATCTGAAGGGGACTATGTGGAAGCGGATCAGCCCCTGTTGCGGGTTGCATCAGCGAAGCACAGTACTCAGTCACTGGAGCTCAATCAGGCATTGCTCAATCAGTATAATTTTCAGTTGCGTAACTTGCAGCAGCAGATCACGCAGCAAAAACGTCAACAAGTACTTGAACTGACGGAGCTCAGGCAACAAAAAGCCACCGCAGAAGCGCGTTTAAAAGAGCTGGATAGTCAGGCGAGTACGTTCGAAAAACGGCTCCAGTTGAATCAGCAGATGGTGGGTCAGATAAGTACCCTCAAAGGCACCGGTTATATTTCTGAGCTGGAGTTACAGCGACAAAAAGACACTTTGCTGTCGTTACAGCAGCAGGCTTCCAGCATCCAGTCGGAACGGCTGACATTGGCATCGCAAATCCAACAATACGACACCGACCTGGAAAAACTGCCATTACAGCATAATGAGCGCCTCAGTCAGCTGGAATCCCAGCAGGCAGATCTACAGATCCAGTTGTCATCGGTTGAACAACAACGCCTTGGGGAATTGCGTGCACCGAAAGCTGGTGTGGTCACAGGGTTGCTCGGTAAAGTGGGTAAGAGTGTCAATGCAGGACAAAATCTGCTGAGTATTTTGCCGCAAGGCAGTCAGATGCAGGCGATCATTTATGTGCCGACGTCGTCATTTGGCTTTATCAACCTCGGTCAGGAAACCAAATTGCGTTACCACGCGTTTCCATACGAGAAGTTTGGTATCTACAACGGCACCATTGAGCAGGTCAGTAACAGTGTGATACTGCCAGATGAAACCAGCACGCCGGGTGTGATACAGCAGCCCGCTTATCGGGTTGTGGTGTCGCTGGAAGCACAGCAGATCACCGCTTATGGCAAGGCGACACCACTGCGGGCTGGAATGATGCTCGATGCCGATATCATTGTCGAAGAACGCTCTTTATTGCGTTGGTTATTTGATCCCGTGTTTAGTATTAAAGGACAGCTGTAGGCTGCAACTACAAGAATAAAAAGGCTTTTTATGCACGTTGAAGACGAATCACCGGTACAGCAGTTACAGTTCTGGTCAAGGAAGTCACTGCCTGTCATTTTGCAATCTGAGGCCGCCGAATGTGGCCTTGCCAGTCTCGCCATGGTGGCCGCATATCATGGCTATCACAGCGATCTTACCTCACTAAGGCAAAAGTTCAGTATTTCCATCGAAGGGGCAACCCTGCTGGATATTATGCATTTTGCTGAGAAGCTGGAAATGAGTTCACGGCCTTTACGCATTGAACTCGAAGATCTCGATGCACTGCAAACTCCCTGCATCCTGCACTGGGATATGAATCACTTTGTGGTGCTGAAAAAGGCCAACGAAAAGCGCATCGTGATCCATGACCCAGCGTCGGGCGAAAAAACGTATACCATGGCGGAGGCGTCCAAGCACTTCACCGGTGTGGCACTTGAGCTGACCCCGACCAAGAGCTTTGAAAAGAAAGAAAAGAAACCGAGTTTACAGTTCTCGGATTTCTGGAGTCGTATCACTGGCCTGAAACGGTCACTGACGCTGATTTTCTTATTGTCTATTTTACTGCAAGTGTTCACCCTAGCAGCCCCATATTATATTCAGTTGGTGATCGATGATGTGGTTTTAACCGGGGATACAAACTTGTTAACTGTACTGGCCACCGGCTTTTTCCTGGTGCTAGTATTTGAAATCGCCACCAATGCGTTGCGGGGCTTTACCTTGCTGCACTTTGGCAACCAGATGAATATTCAGCTCGGTGCAAACCTCTTCCACCATCTAGTGCGGCTGCCGATTTCGTATTTTGAAAAACGTCATATGGGTGACGTTGTGTCTCGTTTTGGTTCATTGCAGCAGGTAAAGCAAATTCTCACCACCGGGGTGATCGAGGCCATCATTGACGGACTGATGGCTGTCATCACACTGGCCATGATTTTCTTTTATAGCCCCACTTTATCAGCGGTGGTCTTAGCGGCAGTAATAGCCTATGCCATTGTGCGTATTGCCATGTACCGACCGTTTCGCAATATCAGCGAGCAAGAGATTATGGCGCGCGCGGAAGAAAACTCCAACTTCATGGAAACCGTGCGAGGCATTCAGACAATCAAACTGTTTGGCTCTGAAGTAAAACGCGAAGGTCAGTGGCAAAACCGCTATGCCAATGCCATTAATCAAAGCATTCGCTTGGGTAACTTTCAGATTGGCTACGACGCCATCAACCGGGCGTTGTTTGGCATTGAGAACATCCTGGTGGTGTATTTGGCGGCGCACTTAGTGCTGGATGGTGGTTTCAGTACCGGGATGTTGTTTGCGTTTATGTCGTATAAGCGCCAATTTATGGATAAAACAGCCAACCTGATTGAGAAGCTTATTGAATTTAAAATGGTCGGGCTGCACTTTGACCGTATCGCGGATATCGCATTAACCGACAAGGAGATCCTTCAACCTGATCAGGTCAAACAACACCAGGTAAAGGGTCAGATCGAGTTACGTAATATCAGCTTTGCGTATTCCGATGCGACCCCGAATGTACTGAATGATCTTAACCTGACCATCGAAGAGGGCGAATCAGTGGCGATCACAGGCCCTTCTGGTTGTGGTAAATCGACCCTGTTGAAAATTATGTTAGGCCTGAATCTGCCAAAAAGCGGTGAGATACTGATTGACGGCGTACCTATGGAGCAGATTGGTGCACGTCAGTATCGTCAGCAAATTGCCGCCGTGATGCAGGACGATGAGCTCCTGTCCGGCTCCGTGGCGGATAACATCGCCTTTTTTGATACACCGATAGATATGGAGCGGGTGGTTTATTGCGCCCAACTTGCCGCGATCCATGATGATATCAGCCAGATGCCGATGAACTACGACAGTCTGATTGGGGACATGGGTTCGAGCCTGTCTGGAGGTCAGAAGCAGCGTATTATTCTGGCGCGTGCGTTGTATAAACAGCCTAAAATTTTGTTTATGGATGAAGCAACCAGTCATTTAGATACCAACCTGGAATCAGACATCAATGAAGCGGTGTCGCGCCTGGATATTACCCGGGTGATTATTGCACACCGTAAAGAAACCATCGCGTCCGCAGATCGGGAAGTCAGACTGAAGAAAGCAGACATACCGGACCCTTATGCACAAGAGGAAGAATCAGTCTGTGAATAAGGCCACGTTGTATTGTTTTTAATATGTAAAAATTATGAGTGGTTACGGTTGAGCAGGCGGATATTTTAGGTTAACGTCAAACAAGGCTACATAGGTACAAACGGGGAAGCACGCATTATGGGTGCGTGCTTACCGGCGCCGACACGATAACAATAACGAAAGACGAATAGATTAAGGATGAACATGGCAGAACAATTTTCATTGTCGACACAGCAGCGGGACACCATCAATACCCTCCTTGCAATTATTACAGACAAAGTCAGCACCAGCGTACGAGACGCCGATTTACCCCATGGCTTGCTGAGCGGGTTAGCAGGTCAGCTGCTGTTTTTATATAAAGCTTATGAGTATGATGCGAGTCTGGTTGACGAAGCGCTGTTTACCGAGAAGCTGGAAGCGCTCCAGGAAGGATTGGATCAGCAGAGTTTTGAGATGAGTAATGGTCTGGCGGGACAAGCCTGGCTGCTGGAGTACCTTAATCAGGCCGATCCTGAAAATTACGACCCGGAGCTACTGGAAGAAGTCGACGAGTTATTCCGCGAGTCTCTGGACCATCAACCGTGGCAGGGTGAAATCGAAATGGTACTGGGACTGTCCGGGTTTGCACCTTATGCCTCCCGTCGTGCTAAGCAGTCTGATCAAACGGCCCTGTATGGTGTGATTGTCAGTGGCCTGGAAAGCACCGCCACTCGGTTTGACAATGGCCATATCACCTGGTCACAACCACAAGAGTCAGTTTATCGCTTTAACAAAGATGAACCCACTGAGCCTGAGTATAACCTCGGCCTGGCACACGGTGTGCCGGGGATCATTGCGGCGTTGTTACCCGCAGTGCAGATCCCGGCGTTGAAAGAACGGGTGACAACCCTGTTACTGGGCGCCTGTGACTGGCTGTTAGAGCAGCAAAGTACGGACTGCACTTCGCATTCGTGTTTTGGTTCCAGCGCAGGGGGCGAGCACCACTCACGCCTGGGCTGGTGTTATGGTGATCTGACCATTGCCATGACTCTGGCACGGGTCGGCCAGCAGCTGGACCGTCCGAGTTATGTTGAGCGGGCACTTGAAATCGGCTTGCACGCTGCCGGGCGCGATGAGCAGTCTGGCCATATTACCGATGCCGGCCTTTGTCATGGTTTCTATGGTATGGCGGTGATTTATCAGATCCTGAATCAACTCATGCCGCACCCTCGCTTCGTTCAGGCAATGCAATACTGGGTTGATTATTCTCTTCGGCAATACACCGAGCGGGGTGTTGAATCTCTGTACTCGTACAACGGCTTAGATAAGGCATACAACGAAGATTTCGGGTTTCTCATGGGGTATGCCGGCATAGGCCTGGCTTTAACCTCTTTATTTGATGACGACACAGGTTGGGTTGATTGTTTGTTAATGGCATAGGGAGTGAGTGATGTCTAAACAACTAAAAAATGATAATTTTTTTGTAATTCGTACGCCTCGGCTGGGACTGGAGCAACTGGCACAGTTCGGGCAGGACGATGCCGACACCAATGTGTTGTTGGCTGCCTGGTTGGCCACGCCAGGGGTCGAAGAAGCCATTTATCTGGCCAGTCCCTCTTTGCTTGAGCGGATTGATCAGTGGCGTACCAAACCTGACTCTAAGCAGGGGAAAAAGGTGGCGCATGCGTTGATAAAATACATGGTCCGCATGTGTTCCCGACCTACCCCATTCGGTCTGTTTTCCGGGATCCATCAGGGCAGCATCGCGCCACAGACAGCGCTGAATGTTGCCGAGTTAACGCAGGATAGCCGTAAAACCCGACTCGATATGTTCTATCTCAATGCGCTGAAAGATCATTTTATCAAGCATGCCTCACGCTCAGATACGCTGACGTATAAGCCAAATTCTTCTCACTACTTTATTGCTGATCAGTGTCGCTACATAGAAACTTACCTGTCTGAAGAGACCATGCAGTATCGTCTGAGCGCGGTTGAAAGTGACGAGTACTTCCGTTTTGTGCTGGATGCTGCACGCGATGGTAAAAGTTTCAATGCCCTGGTGGCACAGTTTTGTGCCGAGTATGATGAGGCCGACCAGGAAGAAGTCGAAGCCTACGTTCAGGACCTGATTGATGAGGGGGTGTTACTGGCGGATATTCCCTTGCCGCTGACCGGAGAATCACCGGATCGCGCCTTATTAAAATCCATCACCGAAATTAAAGAGCTCGACACGGCAGATAAGCTGGCTACGGCACTGGCGCAGATTGATGTACTGGATGCACAAAAAACCGGGGACATTGCCCCCTATAAACAACTGCTGGCTCACCTGCAAACCCTGCCGGTGAAGGTGCAGGAAAATAAGCTCTTCCAGAGTGATATTTATCGTGATTTTAATGACTGCCAGTTAGCTGAGCAGGACGTCTTACGTCTGCAAAAACAACTGGAGCTGATTGCGGGTTTGAGTGTCTCTGAGCAGGGTAACTCGCTGAGTCAGTTTATGACGAAGTTTAATGCCCGCTTTGAAGGTCAGTTTGTCCCGCTAGATAAAATCCTCGACGATGAGTCCGGGATAGGTATCTCCACCGAAACCGGTTATGAGGCGCCTCTGGTAGCGGGGTTGAATCTGGCCCGTGGTGGCTCTGCTCAGCAGACGATGCCGGAAGTCAGCGTGCTGGATGGTATTGTTGAAGATGCCCTGAGCCAGCCTCAAAATCGCGGTAAAGACTGTGTGGTATTACGTGGCAAAGAGCTGAAGCAAAAAATCACCAATAAAGATGCCGTTACTAAGTTCCCATATTCATTCGCTATCATGGTAAGCCTGTATCAGGATGAGCGTGGTAACCCGGTTCACAAATTTAATGGCTGTTATGGTCCTTCCGCGGCCAATTTGCTGGGTCGTTTTTGTCATCTGGATGACGGCCTTAAAGACAATGTGGTGGCCCATCTGGCTGCCGAACAGGCGCACAGTGACGAGGTGATTTTTGCCGAAGTGGTGCACATGCCGGAAGGGCGCCCAGGTAATGTCATCGCGCGTCCTCACCTGCGCCAGTATGAAATTGTGTTCCTGGCTGACAGCGCCCTGGATGATGAGTATCAGATCCCATTAAGTGATCTGTATGTCTGGGTCGAAGGCCAGCGTGTGAAGCTCTGGAGTAAACGACTCAATAAACAAGTGGTGCCGCGTTTGTCGAGCGCCCATAACTACTCAGCTCGCAGCCTGAGCGCATACAAGTTCCTGTGTATGTTGCAACATCAGGATGGCAGGCCGCCACAGTTTAAGTTGCCAGCCAGTCTGGAGCGGGCGTCGTTTGTGCCACGTCTGATGCTGGACAACCTGATCCTGAGCGAAAAAACCTGGCGGATCGACAGAACTGAACTGGAAGCCATCAGCAAAAAAGGTCAGTTTGATCGTGCTAAGCTGGACGCTTTACTGGCAACCTATCAGCTCGATCCGCAGGTCAGCTTTGCGATGTCTGACAATGTGTTACAGCTGGACTTACGTAACCCGGATATGTTTGCGATTTTACTGGCCGAGACAAAAGGCCATAGTCGGGTTGAACTTAAAGAAGTGATCAGCCAGCATTTTCCATCCAGAGTGGTCGATGCACAAGGCAATCATTACAGTAATGAAGTCATTATTCCTTTTACTAATGAGCATGCGCCATCGCATCGCCACTTCAGTGACGATCCAATGGGCAACATCACCGCTGCCCCATTGAAGCGCCGCTTTAGTGCGGGATCCGAGTGGTTAAGCCTGAAGATATACTCGGGTAATTCACTGGTTGAACAATTGCTGACGGAAGAATTGTTACCCATGATAGAGCAAAGTGGTGACCTGTACGATAAGTGGTTCTTTATCCGCTATGGCGATCCGGACTGGCATCTGCGCTTGCGTTTTCATGGTGATCCCGGGCTGTTATGCGGCCAGTTGCTGCCTAAACTGAATGCCCTGCTGGATCCCAAAGTGGAGAGCGGCGAGCTACACAAAGTCGAACTCATGACTTACGAGCGTGAAGTAGAGCGTTACGGCGGGCCTGAATCTATGGCTTTGGTAGAGTCATTGTTTATGTACGACAGTGCGCTGATCGCCAAAACCTGTGCCTTGATTGACGAGTACGGCGAGGATGTACGCTGGCGTATGGCGCTGGCACACACCCATAAACTGCTGGATTTGTTTGAATATGATGAAGCGGGTCGCTTTGCGCTGATCAGCCAGCTACGCGATGGCTTTGGCAGAGAGTTTAATGAAACCAGTGTACTGCGTAAGCAGCTGGGGAATCGATATCGAGATTATGAAGCACAACTGGATAAAGATTTTTCGGTACTGACTCAGCAACCACAGGCACAAGCGGATGAAGTACAACAGGCGTTGTTTGCTATCCTGTCGCAATGGGCACTGGCAGCAGAGCCGGTGGTGGCGGTGCTTAATCGTATGATCGATGAAGGTAAGCTCAATTGCAGCAAAGATACTTTACTCGGCTCGCTGCTGCATATGCATAATAACCGGATGTTCAAGGCCTATGGTCGTGAGCAGGAGCTGGTGATCCACGATATGCTGCGTCGCAAGTATTTTTCGGCCGATAAAAAAGCCGATTAAGCAACTAAGAGACAAAGGCGCACCCTGAAGGCTACTTCAGGGGCGCTTTTTGTGTTTTCAGAGTCCATTGGCTACTTTTTAGTAAAATCACAACACAGGATGGCCTCATGATACGTATCATCAAGTACTGGATCTGCACCCTGGCGCTGGGCGTGTGCAGCCTATCCGGGCTGGCAGCAGACAACTTCCCCAGACCGCTCGCTCAGGAGCTGGCGGTCTTTCAGCCTTACCTTGGGACCTGGCAGGCTGATTTCGCGGTTCCTGCAGGCCAGCCGCCGATGCGCGATATCAGTCGCTGGGAGCGTGCGCTGAATGGCACGGCTGTGCGTACTTTGCATTCTATTAATGAGGGTATGTATGGCGGAGAATCTCTGATTTTCTGGGATAAGAGTAAAAACGCCCTGGTTTTTTATTATTTCACCACTGCGGGGTTCTACACCCAGGGGACGATAGAGGTGCTCAGTTCTAACGAGTTCGCGGCCGTTGAGGATGTGACCGGCAGCAAAGACGGCATTACCCAGGTAAAATCCATCAGCCGGTTTAAAGAGGGGCGCTTTACGGTATCCACCCAGTATCTTAAGCAGGGCACCTGGACTGAGCCAGAGCTGCGCACCTATGTGCGCAGCAACGAGATGGTGCAGTTTAAATAACTGTGAAGTAAATCATAACAATAATAAAGAGTTAAACATGCTCACCCCGCTTAGTATTTCAGGGCTGACTTTGTTTCAGGTGATCTTTGCCTGGCAGATGTGCTTTGCCGCCATACTCGTGTGGCAAAATCCGAAAAGTCGGTGCCTGATGTTCTTTTTTGTATTTCAGGCCTTACTCTGTGTTGCTAACGTACTTGAAAGCACTGGTTATGCGTTGGCAGGGTACATCATTACCCCGGCTTTTACTGTGGCCATGGGTCCGGCCTGGTATCTCAGTGTCTGCAAACTGGTAGGCGCATCAGGAGGTGCCCTTAAATCTGGCCGTCATTTGCTGTTGCCTCTGGTGTCGCTGGGTCTGACCGATTATGTCCAGCCGCTCATTGCGCTGGGCAGTGTGATGCTATTGTGCTATCTGGTGGCGTCTTTACAGCTGCTGCGAGATTATCGCGATACGGTGTATCAGGTCCATGCTGATGCGCCTACTATGGGCCTGAACTGGCTGACCTGGTTGCTCGGCGGTTATGTCGTACTGAGTCTGACAGATTTTGTGCGCATGAATGTTCAGCCCATAACGCCCATGCCGTGGAAAGCCTACTGGTATTTTGCTCACGAGGTCGGCTTTTTTGGCATTCTGTCTTTGTTGCTGGTGGGGGTGATAAAGCAGCCACACTTTTTTAATCGTCTGGCACAATATCAGGCGCTGAGTCAGCCCGAAGAAGCGGATCAGGACAAACAGTTAGCTCTGTCGATATTTGAGGCGGTGGACGCACAGATAAGAGATCAGGCATTATTTTGTCAACCAAGACTGAGTATTCAGCATATTGCGGATCAGCTGTCACTGGGTGTAAAGCAGGTTTCGTGGGCGATTAATTCGGTCTCGAACAATAACTTTTCTAATTATATCAATGAAATAAGGCTTGAGCAGATTGAGAAACAGTTGGCCGATCCGGCGTACGCTGAGGTCTCGATACTCAGCATTGCAATGGACAATGGGTTTAATGCCAAGTCGACCTTCAATCAGGCCTTCAAAGCACGCACGGGGATGACGCCCAGCCGGTATCGTACGCATTGTCGTACATCGTCTTCGGTCTGATTAACCTGACATTTAATTTTTACCGTACAGAATCCGGATCCTGAACGAATAAAAGTAGTTTTTTCAATACATTGGTTCTCATGTTAGAAGGAGAAACAGATGTATAAAGCCATTTTTGGACTACTTGGACTCATCATTTTAAGTGGTCAGCAGTTACAGGCAACGCCATCGCGAGGCACGCCCGGGTATCATAACGATGCGTATCAAATCCCGGTTTTGCCCAATCAGTTGCGCGATCCGGTTGGCTATTACCATAACAAAGAGCTGCTGTTCACGCTGGTTGAGCAGGAAAACTGGCCTGCGGTCGTTAAACTGGCTTCCGCGCTGACCAGAGACTACCAAAACGATGGGGTCACCTGGTATTTGCTGAGCCTGGGCTATCGGCAGCAACAACGTTGGCAGGATGCCATTGCGCCACTAAAAAGGGCATTGCAGTTGGGCGTGCGGCTGCAACGTTTGCCGAAATGGCATGATAACCCCAATGATATGATGATGACCCTGGCGGAACTCTATGGTGCGCTCAAAGACAAGCGCAATGCCATGGTGTGGTTGGAGCGAGCGCTCCAGGCGCGCTGGGATGATAAACCCTCGCTGATGGGTCGTAGTGTGCTTAGCCGCACGCCGAATCCACATTTTGCCGCATTTGCACAAGACGCCGACTATCGCCGCTTAGTAGGGGCTGAGCCCGCCGCAGAATTGGACAGAGATGCGCGCTGGCGCCATGATCTACATTATCTGGCTGCGGAGATCCGACGTTTGCATGTGTCGGCCTTTCATCGCATGAGTGAGCAGGCCTTTGCGCACAAAGTGGCGCAAATTGATAAACGCATCCCCACTTTGCGCGATCAGCAAGTCGTATTTGAGCTGATGCAGCTGCTCGGTATGCTGGAAAATGGCCATAACTTTATCATCCCGGCATGGGGTAAGGCGGGTAATTATCAGCAGCTGCCTGTGCAGTTCTATCTGTTTGAAGAAGGGTTGTTTATTGTGGCGGCTGACCCAAACTATCAGCACCTCGTCGGCATGCAGGTTTTGACCATAGGCAACACACCGGCGTTACAGGCGTTGGCAAAAACGGGGGAGGTCAACCCGCGAGACAACAATATGCAGCAAGCCTGGCTGGGACCTTATTATTTGAGTCTTGCCCCGGTATTGCAGGGGCTGGGGATCATTGAACACACCAATGAAATTGCCGTGACAGTCCGTGGCCATGACCAGCAAGCACAGCAGCTGGCGCTGACCCCACGCACCATGCAGTTTAATGGTTTTCCTGAGCTGCCGCGTCAGCACCCGCAATCAGGTCCTTACTGGTCAAAATTATTGTCCGATCACAAGGCATTATACGTGAACTTTAATGCCGTGCATGAACGCCAGGATGTGTCGCTGGATGCCTTTAATCAGCAGCTGCGCGAGCGTTTACTGGCCGGGCAAGCCGAGCACTTTATTTTGGATCTGCGCGATAACAGCGGGGGGAATGGTTTTTTATTGCCCAGCACCATCGCCACGGCGGTGCTGTTTGAGGCACTCAAACCAAATGGCAAGTTGATGATCCTGACAGGGCGTAACACTTTTTCGGCTGGCCATGATCTGCTAATGGGGATCAGCAAGCTGACCAGCGCGGTTGTGGTCGGCGAACCTTCGGGCACCCGGCCTAACGCCATCGGCGAGGCAGGCTGGTTTACTTTGCCTTACAGTGGCCAAATTGGTGTGATCTCGTCGCAGTTTCATCAACAGAGTGCTGCAGAGGACAGTCGGATATGGGTGGCGCCGGACCTGCCAGTTGCTTTGACGGCCAAGGATTACTTTGCCGGTAAAGACGCAGTACTGGAGGCGGCGCTGAGCGGGTTGTCGGGCACATCACGCTGAGCCTGCGCTGTCAGTTGCACATAAGCATCCGCCAGTAACAGAGACGCCTGACCAAAGGTCCTGAATGGCTTGGTTTTACTGTTGATATTGACCGCTACGCTGAGCTGGTGCTCAGGCACCACAATCAACATACTTTGCGAGCCCCTTGATACACCACCGTGGTGATAGTAGGTAAATAAGGGGGTATCGTCAGGCTGGTACTCATGACGACGCCATCCCAGCGCATAGTTTTGCGGATTCACTTCGCCGTGATTAAGGCGCTGTGGCGTCCAGATCTGTGCACGTATGTCGGTGTGTAAATAGCTGGGGTCAAGATAACCACTGCCCAGTCGTACCAGATCGCCCGGTGTGCTTATCAAACCGCCCCCAGCCAGGCGATGACTGAGATTCACGGCGCGCCACGGAATATACTGCGTATCCTGTCCCCGGCGGTTAAAGTAAAAGGTGGCCAGCTTATCTGCGACTGACTCAGCCCCGCTGCGTGTCATGCCCAGCGGCTTGAATATATAGTGCTGCAATAAATCCAGGTAAGGGCGTTGCGCATGCTGCGCCAGGACTGCACTCAGCAGCACTGTGCCATAACTGGAGTAATAAAAGGCGTCGCCCGGCGCCGAGCGCAGCGGGCCTTCATCAAACAAGGCCACGGCATCCTGTACACGGTCAAATTGCTGGCTCAGGCTGAGTGAATGATAAAACCCCAGCAGGTCTTCGTTGCCTTTGTAATGGGGTAACCCGGCACTGTGCGATGCCAGATGGCGCGCCGTAATATCTCGCCAGGCCGGGTTCGGCAGCGGTGTCAGGCTGTCGCTTAGGGGAGTATCCAGCTGAAAGCCCTGAGTTTGCATGAGTTTTGCCATCAATGTGGCAGTCACCGCTTTGGAGGTACTGCCAATGCGAAACTGATGCTCTGGCGTCAGCGCCGTGTGTGTCGCAATATCGGCATAGCCCAAAGCGCCCTGCCAGACAATTTGCCCCTGATGGGCCACGGCTGCCGAGATCCCGGGTGCATTGCTTTTTGCCCGGACTGTGTTGAGTATGGCTTCGGCCCTGGTGGCGAATGTTGCATGCCCGGGCGCATGATCTGCCTGATAGGGCAGCGGACCAGCGGGCAGTGGTGTGGCCGAGGCCAGCACTGGCACCTTTTGCAGATTAAAAGCAAAAAACTGATAAACGGGCCAGCCGAAATAGAGCAGGACCGTTGTGATCACTAAAATCAGCACACTAATGAGGGATTTCATTTTCTTTCCTTAACGCGGTAAATTCATTTAACTATCTGATAAATATGCTTTTAAATCTTACTTAAAATGAAAAATGCTGGCCGAAAGTAAAAATGACAGGTGAATGCAGCGATAACGTGTGCAATGTCAGGCGACTTTTTCGACGGTTTTCGTCTATTTTCCCTGGCCGCTGTGTCGCCTGAGGCTGGTATGGTGCGGTATTCCTGCGTATGCTTGGATATTCATCTTGTTATTAATCCATGACTTACCAAGACTGGCCACAATTCTAACAACATAAGGACCTGGTCATGACACTCGGACAATACATCAAACAATTAAGACAACAACAGGCATTGAGTCAGCCTCAACTGGCAACACAAATGACAGTAGAGCAGAGCTATTTATCGAAACTGGAGAACGACCATTCTATACCGTCGAATGACGTGTTCAGAAAACTGCTGGCAGCACTGCAACTGGATCTGGACAGTTTTATGGCTGGGCTGATGGCGCACGGAGACAGGCAGCATCTCACGCAGATCCCGGATATTGAGGCCTGGTATCAGAATTTGGATAAACACCGGCTGGCGCGCAGACGCAGCTGGTTGATGATGGCGCTGATATGTATTTCACTGGGCTGTGCGCTGTTTTACAGCGGCTATCGGACGATTTTTCTGCCGGAGCATCAGTATGAGTACTTTTCTTATGGTGAATTGCGTGAGGGAGAGCCGCTGGACCTTTATACTCGCTGGTCGCGCTATGTCAGTGAAGCTGAAACGGCAAGCCGGGAGGACTTTGATGCATTACGACTGATGTACCAAAAACGTCGTGCACCTGAATTGTTTTTCAGTTTTGAGTATCGTGGCAGTGCCTTTGTGCAACCGCTCGACAATGGGCGTCGCTACTTTGAACTGAAGGCAGATCAGGGACGCAGTGTACCGCGTGCGGGCAATGACTGGATGCAGTTCATCGGGATGGTGTTGTTTGTCGCGGGCCTGCTTGGCTTGTTTATTGAGCGCCGTTATGCCCGGGCTCAGTAAATGGCCAGCGACACATGAGGTTGGGAAAACCCCGGTTTTGAACGATACTCAGGCTAACAACCGGGAGTAACCTATGACAAAACGCCTGTTTTTTGGCATTGAAGTCGATAAGCCCAGTCAGGCGCAGATTGCTGCTTGGCTGCGCACACAGGTGAGTGCCAGCAAAGCCCCGACTAAGCCGGAAAACTGGCATCTGACCCTGGCTTTTTTAGGTCAGGTTGAGACGCAGCATGACGCCGAGTTGGTGGCGTTTGCCCGTCAATTGCAGGTCCCTGAGTTTACCCTCACCTTTGCCCATATAGGCTATTGGTCGGGTAAGGGGATCTTCTATTTACACCCCGAGTCGGTGCCATCACAGCTGCGTGCGCTGGCTGAGCCGTTACGGGCTTTAGGCACCGAGCTGGGGCTGCATTGCGATCGCTTGCCTTTCTCGCCGCACATCACTTTGTTTCGAGGACATAAACCTGAGCCCAGAGTAGATGCGCCAATGACCCCGTTTACTCTGTCGGTCACTCAGTTTCATCTTTATCATTCGTATCGTTGTGATACTCAGGGGCTGATCTATCAGCCTATAGAGTCTTTTCGCTTATCTGCGGCTGATTAAGGGCTTGCTTGCGGTATTCCCCCGGGGTGAGCTGATAAACCTGCTTAAAGGCCCGATTAAACGGGCCAATCGAATTAAACCCTGCCTCAAAGGCGATACTCAGAATGGCTGTGCGAGCCTTTGCCACATCTCTCAGTTGTTCTGCGGCATACGCCAGACGATGCTGATTAACAAACTGTGAGAAGTTATTGAAGCCAAGCTGTTGATTGATCAGTACACGTAACTGGTGAGGAGGGATAGCCAGGTGCTCGGCAAGCGTCCCTATGGTCAGCTCTGGCTCACGATAGATGCCTTGTTCAAGTAAGGTGTTCAGCGCCTGATAGGTACTTTGCCATTTTACCGGGACAGGCTGGGTGTCAGCTTGTGCGCTTTCCTGGCGAGGCACACGTGATGCACGTGACAAACAGGTCATCAGCAGCAATAAACAAAACACCAGCACCGCATTCGCCAGCAGGAAGAGCGGGTCGCGCCGGATCAGGCTGGCGCTGAGCTCAAAGCCGACCAGCAACAAGCAGTGTAACAGGGCAAAGGTCGCTAAAATCAGCCTCAGGTGACGGCGGTGATTGACCAGATCATCATTAAAATTAGCCAGGCAGTAATACAAAGTGGCACACATCGCCAGCGCACTGAGCAGGTGCATCACCGTGTGCCAATGGGTATCGCTGCCGTAGAGCAGAAAGACGCTGCTATTGGCCAGCAGGGATCCGCCAAGCAGCCAGCGCCCACTGGGTTTGTTCAGCCAGTTCGGTACGCGTTGGTTGATCAGGTACCAGGCTGATGCGCAGAGCATCAGTGGCAATAGCTCGGTCCCTGCGAGAAACAGGTTACGAAGTGGGTTAAACCGCCACTCGGGCAGAGGTTGAGTGAGAAGCAAAAACAGGCTCAGGCAGAGCGCCAGTGCGGCGCTGAGGGAGCGCTCAGCCTGGTTCAATCTGGGCCAGTTAAACAGCATCAGGGCAAGTAGCAATCCGATGGCATTAAAACGAAAAAACAGATCGGCCAGCGTCACGAGCGGCACAGCTTGCTCCACAGCCGGCGGAACAGTCTGGCTATCAGGTTATCGTTGCTGGCAGCTTGTATAAACAACTGCCGGGTGGCCTGGTTACGCGCTTTACTCACGTGTTTACGTGCGCATTCATCCGCAGCCTGTCGCCAGTCTTCTTGTTTCAAGGTGGCTAAGAGTTTGGGCCAGCGGCTGCTGAGGTTGGGTGTGCCCAGATTATATGCCAGGTCCAGTAAAGCAAGCCGAACACTGTCCGGGAGTTGCTGGTAGGAGCGGGTATAGCCATTTTGGGGGCTGAACAGGCGTGTCAGTTCTTGCTCAAAAGTACTGAGCTGTTGCTCAAGCAGGCGCATACTCTCACTGTGCGGCAGGTGCAAGGTACAATGTTGCGCATACCAGCGGGCTGTTTTCCCGGCGGGCAGGCGCTTTAATGTATCGTACTCCTGCTGTTTTTGCGCCCTGCTGGCGGGCTTGTTGGTGCGTTTGTCCCGTAAGCTAAGCCGGGTAAAGGCATCCTGGCTGACGACATGAAAGCCTGCACCTATGGTGGGGTTGCCCCGGGTATCTAAATATAAGTGGTCGATCACGCCTTCAAAGTGGCAAATGTGCTTTACGGCAGGTGACGACGTGCGATGTTTAGATAAAAGACGTTTTAGCAAACCCGTTAATGCTCCGTTGTGGATGAATTATCCCGTTGTGCGAGTGTCAGCTTGCCTGCGGTGCAATCGGAAACCGGGGATACATGTGAGTTGACAGTAGAAATATAGCATTGATCCAGCAGTGAGCAATAACAGGTATAGACCTCTACTTGTTCAGACATATCGTCTATTTCATCCCATAAGTGGTTGTTAAAGTTGCTTTTTTGCATGGTAAACAAAGGCAGTGAAGCACCATCCGCAAGCAGCGAGTGTTCGGCTCGGCTGGTAATGTACCAGCCAAATTTGGCCAGTACGTTGACTTCACTGTCGTCCTGCTGCGCGCTGTCGAGTGCGTCACGATACGCACTGATATTACAACAGGCATCAAACAGGGCGATGATCGAGTCATAGGCCTGACCCTGGTAATGGTATTGCACCCATTTTATCAGGGCCGGGCCGGTGCCTGAGTTGAGGATACCTATGGTGATCCTGGGTCGCTCGGACTCAAGATCAAAGTTGCTGTAGTTGAATTGCAGCCAGGGCCAGGTTTCGGCTTCCAGTTGCCGCTCTGCCGCGGCTACCTGCTCCTGTGCGGCTTTCGCTTGCATATAGGTGGCATAGAAAGAGGCGGCTGAGATCAACATGGCGCACAAGGCCAGCACTGTATTCATTTTGGAGCGAGACAGTCGCAGTTGCTTGCCCTGAAAAAATCGCTTGGGTGTATCGTGATGCGTCTCGTCCTGCTGGTCAGGATCTGGCAATGTGGTCACGTTGTGGTCGTCATTCTGGGTTGCTGATGCGGTTTCCTGTTGTGTCATGCGACATGTCCTTTTCACAGTTTAATTAGGGCGCGGAGAGGTGAATGGCCAGTGTTTCTCCCAGTTGCAGGCGGTTATTGTCACGCTGGTTCCAGCGCTTCAGGTCCTTGACCGTTACGCCAAACTGCTTTGCAATGCGCCACAAACTGTCACCGCGCTTAACCACGTAGTCTAGTTTTTCTTCGCGTGATGGCAACAGTAACGTCTGACCAATGCGGATCATATCGCTATTGAGCTGATTAAACTGGCGCAGCTCACTGACAGACACATTATGTTGCGCGGCGATCCGGCTCAGACTGTCGCCCCGGCGTACCACTACTTGCTGCCAGCGCGAATCTGGCAGTGCCTGAAACGCATTGGCGGCCAGTTGCCACTCTTTCGCCCGAGCCGTGGGCACCAGCACATGCCCCGGTCCGTTAAGCAGCACCGGAAAGCGTCGAAAGCCGGGGTTGAGAACTTCTAACTCTGCCCAGTCATGTTGGTCAGGCAAGATCACGGCTTTGTCCAGAGCCAGTTGGGTAAAGGCGGGTTGATTGTCTATGGCCGGAAAGTGCATGCGCTGTTGTTTCAGCAAGGCGGCCGCCGCCAGTAGTTTAGGCACATAGTGTCGGGTTTGCTTTGGCAGGCTCAGGGAGAAAAAGTCCGTGGATTTACCTGCTTTGCGATTGCGGGCGATGGCGGTGGCCACCCGTCCTTCACCGGTATTGTAGGCCGCAATGGCATGATACCAGTCGCCGTCAAAGCGTTTGTGCAGGTACACCAGAAAATCGAGAGCCGCCTGAGTCGACTGGAGCAGATCTTGTCGCCCGTCAAACCAGGGGTTAATGGTTACGCCATAGTGTTTTGCAATCAAAGGTGTCAATTGCCATAGCCCGGAGGCATGTTTTTCTGAGTAGGCCTGGGCGTTAAAGTCGCTCTCTATTAGTGGCATCAGGGCCAGTTCAATGGGCAGGCCGCGACGCTCAACTTCATTCACCAGATAATACAAGTACGGCCGGGCGCGATCACTGATGGTATGCATATACTTGGGGTGTTGCAGATACCAGTTAACGCGCTTCAGCACTCTGGGGTGAGTTGAGCTGGCAAAGCTGAGTTGCATGCGAATACGCTGCCAGACGTCATCACTGGTATGGGGCGTTGGCAGTGCAGGCAAAGGTCGATCCGGTTCAAAATGGGCGACGGGCGTGCTGTGACCAGTCAGGTGTTCTTCCGGGGCGAGCTCTGAGCGGGTAGATTGGCAACCGCTGAGTAAGTTCAGGGTTAACAGTAGGAGAACAATTCTGACTGGCATGGGCGATTCGGCGTTATTATTGTTTGTTTTGATTGTATATAAGTTGGGAATTTTTGCCACTCTTGTTGGACCAGGCTGATCGCTCTGCCTGAACTGTACGTAAATTGAGCTAAACTTACCTTTGTGATCAGGGCTCAGCCCTGCATCTTAATTCCGTACCGTCAGGGGGCCTTTATGTTACGTTCCGAACTAAAAAGTGAGCTTGATCAGAACCATATGGATGCTGTGATCCTCAGCTATGCCGACTCTAACCATTATCTCGCCGGTGGACTGGATGCGCTGGGAAATTATCATTTACTGACTGATCGTCAGGGCAAGACCATGACCTACAATTCCCTGCGCGAAGCTGAGCTGGTGCTGGCGGAATTGGGTGCCACGCAGGCAACGTTTGATATGGAAACAGCCTACGATGAAATGATCGGCAATGTCAGCGACGGCCATTGCCGATTTGTGATGCCTTTGAACAAAGGAACGCTTTAGCAGCGCGCCTGCATTGCAAAGCGCAGGCTTACGTTAATGCATCGTCTCGTGGCTAAAACGCAGATGTTTGGCGTTTTCCATCAGCTGGCGAAAATCGGCCTGCGCAAGCTTTAACAGGTGACGATGGTCGCCTGATTCTATGTATACATGGGGCTGATTCAGCAGTAGATCGTCGTACACTGTATCCAGGTGATAGGCGTCGGCAATGGGGGGAATTGCCCCCGGGCTGCAGTCCGAAAACAACCGATATACCTGGCGTTCTTTCATCAGGTGAAAGCGCCGTTTCAGGGCGTCACTGAGGCTGCTCAGGCTGATTTTGTAATTGGCCGGCAGCACGGCCATCAGACGTTTGCTTTCGTGGTCTTCCAGCATCACCGCTTTTGCCAGTTGGGGCAACGGGATTTGGCTGAGATAGGCCGAAGCAAATGACGACTGACTTTCGACGTGTTCGATGACGCGATAAGGGATGAGGTGTGTGTCTAAGTAGGCACTGATACGATGAGTCATGGGACCTCCTCGTGTTTACTTACTGTGGTCATTAAGTATAGACGAGCAGGCCCGGTTAAGCAGAAAATATCCGCTCAGAGCTTTTCTGGTACGCTCAGGTGCATGTTGCCACGTGCATAATCCAGTGTAACCAGAAAATGCTTAAGTACATCATAGCCAAGTATGCCTTTGACTCTTTTGCCTTTGATCATGCTCGAAGTGTGTGCATATTGCTTAAGGGGAGAGAGCTTATGGCCTTTTTCCGGGTAAGCAAGTTGCACGTTTGACAATACAAAGGGACCGAATGTGAGCTCTTCCAGTTGGGTGGTTCGCAGCGCACTTTGCGCGTTGACACCCTGCGACACCATTTGGTGGTCTTCCGGCCCGATCAAGTCTAGCCCTTCGGCAAGGCGGCGACTAATCAACACGCCGCTGTTGCTGCCAGTATCGAGTAATAGCCAGACTTTTTTGCCAGCCATCTCAACCTGGACAATCGGCAGGCCAGAACCTTTGTGCGGCTGGGTCTTGATGTTTTCGTGCTCTGCCACGTTTATCACATCTCGGGTCACCATACGTATGCGGCTGTTGGGATAGTCAATCTGAACCACAAACTGGCTGAAAAACCCCGCGCCAATCAGCAGGCTGTT
The DNA here is from genome assembly GCF_001482385.1 of Pseudoalteromonas rubra. Classification (NCBI taxonomy): domain Bacteria; kingdom Pseudomonadati; phylum Pseudomonadota; class Gammaproteobacteria; order Alteromonadales; family Pseudoalteromonadaceae; genus Pseudoalteromonas; species Pseudoalteromonas rubra. The sequence continues at coordinate 2,720,307 of NZ_CP013611.1, read as the reverse complement.
CTGCGGATTGCCCATGTTTACTGCTGCCAGCTGGTTCAGTTTGGTTTTGATCCCAAATATCTCCACGTCGGCATTGCCATATTGCTTTCTGCGTTCAGTATTATGCACTCCCTGGACCTGGACCTGGACATGGCCATGATGCGCCAGGTTCAGTTGGTGGAAGTCGATAAAATTCTGATTGATGGCGTTGCCCTGGGCACCGGTGTCCAGGATAGCCATGCTTTGTTTACCAGCCACCGTCACCGGGACTTTAATGTGGCCATTGTCCAGCTCAAATGAGATCCAGGGGGTGATGCTGGCCTGCGTGCATGCCGATACCAAAATAATGAACAAAAAACCGATGAGTCTTGTCATATAGGTGTTCTTCCTTGTATTTAACTATATTTATCAAGCTCATTATGGCTGAATTTTTCTGCAACAGCCAGTGGCCGACCCCGGCTAGAGGCGGCCACTGAGTGTCAGGCTGAATTGCGGCTGGATAGTTTCATCCAGCACTTCTTTACTTGCCAGTGGCTGGCTACGGTCGGGCGCGTAAAGTGCTCTGACATATTGATATTTGGCCTTATTCAGCGTGTTCATCTCGGCCCTGAGTGACAATCCCTGTCCAACCTGGGTCTGTACAAATGCACTGAGCTCAGTACTGGCGCGCTCTGTAAAGACTTCATCATGGAAGTATTCTTGCAAACGGGTAGGCAAAAACGCCTCAACGCCCCAGGATAAGCGGGTTTGATCGCGACGGAATCCGATGATTAACTCGTGCGGGGTCAGATCTGTAATGGGTCGCGTGCCACTCAATGGGTCTTTATAACGCGCATCGCGCCAGGTGTAGCTCAGTTCAATGCGGCTGGCACTGAGCAGACGGCTGGTATTAAAGCTCCACTCGCTGTCCAGGCCAAAGTAGCGGGCGCGCCCAGCGTTGGTGATGGCACCATTGCCATTGGCTTGCAGCTGATATTCGTGGATATCCTGTTGCCACTGATAAAGCGGGCTGAGCGTAAACTCAAACAGATCGGCCAGGGCATATTGCCAGGTGAGCATCAGCTCGGTGTACTGCATGGGTTTGAGCTGCTTGCTGCCATTTTGCGTACGTACAAAGCCACTGCTCTGGGAAGTCTGGAACAGTCCGAAGTCCAGCTGCTCAACCTGGTGCTGGGCGCTGAAAGTCAGTTGTGAGGCTTCACTGAGGTCGTAGCCCAGTTTAAGCTGAGGCTTTAACAGGCGATGTTTCACAGTCTGCTCAGCGTGAGTGCCGGATTTCAGGGTCGCCTGTTCCAGCGCGAGTTTGCCCGACACTTGCCATTGCGGTGCAATTTGCCAGCTGGCGGCCAGAAAAGGCTCAAACCGTGTTTCGGTAACCTTGCTGCTGAGCGGGTCGCCACCGTCCTGAGTGTCGGCGGTGACCGAGTTGTAGCTGCCTTCGATACCGATACTGGGCTGCAGCGCATGTGTCGGATTGCCATAAGCCAGCCTGAGTACCTGCTCGCGCGCATGCTCACGCTGCTCAAAGGTAGTTAATGCCGCCTCCTGATGCTGCCATTCTTGTATAGACAAGTCCGATTGCTCACGCCTGGCAAGGCCTGTGAGCTGAAGCTGCCACTCTGAGGCAGTCTCTCTCAGCCAGTCAAAACCCAGCTCGTATTCTTTCTCAGTTTCGTCGTCGGTCGTGCCATTCATGGGCTCAGGCACTGCCGGTGTCCAGCGATAGCGGGTCAGCCAGTCGGTGTGTTGTGCCGAGGCATTCAGTTGCAAGGTACCGTTTTCGAGCTGTTTGCGACTGATCAGAGCAAACTGAGCCCCCTGTTGCCGCTCAGCAAAGTGCTCTTGTTGCACCTCAGAGGCCTGCTGTTGTCGTGGATCGGAAAACAGCGCCAGTTCACCAGACGAATAGGCATGGTTATTCACCCATTTCACACTCACCGTGTGCTGCCACTGAGCAAGGCGGGTTTGCATACTCAGCATGGCTTCGCTCAGCTCATGGTAGCTGTGCTGCGACTGCAACTTGGCGCGCCAGTCAAGGGTGGCCCCCTGATCTTGGGTCGTAATGTTCACCACCTGAGTGTATTCACTGAGCTGGCTGAACGGATGTTGGCCGGTATAGAGTGCCAGGCTGGCTATCTGACTGATTGGCAGCTGGCGCAGCAGGGTTTCAATGGAATCGGATTTGGACAAGGGCACGGTGCCGTCGATCAACACATTGCTGCTGGCGCCGCTGAGGCCCCGCTCGTTGTTGCCTTCGCTCAGCACGAAAGTGGGCAGCTGGTTGAGCAGATCCAGAGCATGCTGGGCATTAAACTGGGCCAGCGCAGCCTGATCAAACACTTTGTCGGCCTGCTGCTGAGCATAAACCGGTGTGAACAGGGTGCACACCAGCAGCGAGGGCAGCAGAGCTGATTTTATTGGATTCATATAACGCTCCTTGAAAGTTTGACCTATTTTAAGGGATTCAAACCAAGAGAAACAAAAGCTTAGGGGCCAGTTGTGGCTGGCAGGGATGAATGGATGTGAGACGTTTGCTAATCCCGGCGGATGTGGGACGAATGGACAGGGGGCATTTCAGGCTTTTTGGGCCTTGTTGATCAAATCCAGATAACTTAGGTAACACCGAGATTTCAACTGCTTCCCTGATATTCAGGCATACCTAGCCTAGTCATTCTATTGAGTACTTTCACTTTGATCATCGCTTCAGTGTGTTGCTGATTGAATCCACGACTGACCAGCTTGTCACCCATTAGCTGTTTGTATCGGTACATTGCCGTTTCCGCCAGTGAACGTTGATGGTAGTTCACACATTTTTTCCACTCACTGCTGCCTATATGCTTTGTTAAAATGACCGCGCTGTTGCGAGCATGTCCATCCTCCCACAACTGTGCGTTACTCCTTGGTGGGATCACTGCTTCGGCCTTTTTAGCTGCTACTTCGGCATAACAGCCTCTGGTATCATAAGCACCATCTGCTTTAACTGAGCTGATCTTCCTGCGCAATGGTCTGAGTAGGTCACCCAAAACTTCTGAATCAGCTACAGACACTGTGGACAACTCAGCGCCTACGATTTGGTGTGTATCTGGATCAACTGCCAGGTGTAGCTTTCGCCATGTTCGGCGCTTGTTTGCACCATGTTTTCTTGCGTGCCACTCACCATTTCCGTACACCTTCAAACCAGTGCTATCAACCACAATATCAATGCCTCCGGATGCACTGGAGTGTGGCCTATAGCGAACTGCCAGCTCTGCACTACGCTTGCACAAACAGCTATAAGTTGGCGTATCCAAATCAAGCTTCATCATTGATATTAATGAGGAAACAAAACCCTGTGCAGCTCGAAGAGACAAGCGAAATACAGCCCGTAAAGTCAGGCAGGTCTCAATCGCCAGCTCTGAGAAATGATTAGCCCGGCCTTTACCGCCGTGATGTTGCGTGTTGTTCCACTGTTCAATCGCATCCTCGGAAAACCAAAGTTGGATGTTGCCTCTGGCGATAAGGGCTTTGTTGTATTCGCGCCAGTTGGTGATACGCTTTTCTTTCAAAGTTCAGCCTCTGTGTTTGCTTTCGAGATCTGATCACATAAGGCTAAATTAGTTCAATGATTTAGGAAACAACGCCGGCTTTTTGTGCAAACCGTGCTTTTACATCCTGCTTATAGCCTTTGCTTAGCGCAACCTGAGCGCCACTGCTGAGCTGAATAATGGCACTACCAGAAGGCTTGTTCTGGATCCTGTCTATGGCGTACAGGTTGACCACATGAGAGCGGTGGGTGCGAATAAACTGAGGCGGCAGCTGCGCCATCAGCTCTTTGAGTGTGCCACGTTTTAGGTATTGCTGTGTGCGCGTGTGGATCTCCATATAGTTACTGGCCGCCGTGACATGGGTAATGTCATTAAACGCGACCGGCGCTTTGTCTTTGCCCTGATCTGCCCACAGCACAGGATGTGCCTGGTTTTGCTCTGCAATGGTGCGAAATTGGGTGTGCCACAAAATGGTGAGGACAAACAGGACCAGCAGATGCGCCGGCGCAAAGTAATAGAGGGTATAGGCGATGGGGTCGTCCAGTGCCACCAAATCAAACAGGGCCTGTAACAGCATGGCCATGAAGTAGGCGCCCGCCATGATTTTTAAAAATAGCCGGGTGTTTACCCGGGGAGCGGGCTCAAGCTGCGCCAGCGCGCGAAAAACCAGCGGAGACAACAGGTACCAAAGCCCCCATTCCTGCACTGCCCACCACAGCGGGTTATTGAGGCGTTCGTCTTCTGGGACCGACCAGTCGTGCAGCAAGTCTATAAAGGTCAGAAAGCCAATCACCAGCGTCCAGCCGCACAGCGAAAGTAGCCATTCTTGTCTGATCCGAGCCGACACCACATTTTCCCCATATTTGATACACCCGCGTATTTTAGCATCCTGCTAACGGATGTGAAGTCAAACAAACCGGCTATCATTCAAGCTTAATAAAGTCACGGCTCGCTTTATTGACCACAACAGCTGTTATCCCGGCCAGCGAGCCTCTAACATCATCCCGGCCAAAGAGCCGGTAACCACTCACAGCCTGCGCAGTAGATAGGTTTCGTTATGCCCAATGCATACTCAATCCCATACTTTAAAACCATGATTAAAATTTAACTTGTTTCGATTCGTAAGTTTCGACTATAATCTCACAACATTCGAAACGAAACTTATAACTTAATAAAAAACCACGATGACCAAACGCAATACACAACAACGTAGACATACAATCCTTGCCATGGTGAATTCTCAGGGCGAAGTCAGCGTAGAGGCGTTAGCCAGTGAATTTGCCACATCAGAAGTTACGATTCGAAAGGACTTAACCGCTTTGGAAAAAAGCGGCCTGTTACTGCGTCGCTACGGTGGTGCGGTGGCGCTGCCACAAGAGATAGTCGCCAAAGGCGATGATGAGCGCGATACGCTACGTAAAGTGGCAATTGCCAGAGCGGCAGCTACATTGATTAAAGATCATCACCGCATCATCATCGACAGTGGCCGCACAACGGCGGCGATGATCCCGGAGCTGGCGCAAAAGCGCGGGCTGGTGGTGATGACCAATGCCATTAATATTGCTAACCGCTTGTTGGCACTGGAAAACGAGCCAACCTTATTGATGACCGGTGGCACCTGGGACCCGCATTCGGAGTCTTTTCAGGGGCAGGTTGCCGAGCAGGTTTTGCGCTCTTACGATTTTGATACCCTGTTCATCGGTGCCGACGGCATTGATGTGGCAAGGGGGACCACCACGTTCAACGAGCTGGTGGGACTCAGCCAGGTCATGGCCGAAGCGGCCCGTGACGTGGTTGTGCTGGTCGAATCTGAAAAGATCGGCCGTAGAATACCGAATTTAGAATTGCCCTGGGATCAGGTCACGACCTTGATCACCGACAACAACCTGGCCGCCGACTTGCGCCAGGCGATCGAGGCCCGTGGCGTGCAGTTGATCTGTGCAGAGGTAGAGTGACAACACACAAAGTGCAAATAATGGAGAATTTATGTGTGGAATAGTTGGTGCGGTAGCAGAACGTCCTGTTAACCGTATTTTGATCGAAGGTCTAAAGCGCCTTGAATACCGTGGATACGATTCAGCGGGTGTAGCATTAAGCAATGCAGGCAGCCTGAATACGGTCAAGGCAGTGGGTAAAGTGGCAAACCTGGAAGCGGCTTTAGCCGAAGCTGGCGTTAGCGGTCATACAGGTATTGCGCACACACGTTGGGCAACACATGGTGGTGTAACCGAAGTAAATGCTCACCCACACATCTCAAGTGAAGAGATCGCACTGGTACACAACGGCATCATCGAAAATCACGAGTCGCTACGTACAGTATTAAAAGACGACGGCTATACGTTTGTGTCTGACACAGATACCGAAGTTATGGTCCACCTGATCCACCAACTGCGTCAGCAACATGACTCGCTGCTGGACTCTGTAAAAGCGGCAGTGAAGCAGCTGGAAGGTGCCTATGGTACAGTGGTATTCGACAAAGCCAATGATAACGAAATCATCGTTGCCCGTTCAGGCAGCCCGCTGGTGATCGGCCTGGGTCTGGGTGAAAATTTCATCGCTTCTGATCAGCTGGCCCTGCTTGCGGTAACACGCAACTTTATCTTCTTAGAAGAAGGCGATGTGGCGCGCATCACCCGCGAAACAGTGGAAATTTACGACATCAACGGCGAACCGGTTGAGCGCGAAGTGGTTGAATCCAACATTTCTCAGGACGTGTCGGGCAAAGGCGAATACCGCCACTACATGCTCAAAGAAATCTACGAGCAGCCAATGGCCGTGCGTAACACGCTGGAAGGTCGTTTAGACGGCGACAAAGTCTCAGTAGATGCGTTTGGCGACCAGGCAAACCAGATCTTCAAAGACGTTAAGCACGTTCAGATCATTGCCTGTGGTACCTCTTACCACTCAGGCATGGTGGCGCGTTACTGGCTTGAGCAATACGCAGGCGTAAGCTGTAATGTCGAGATTGCCTCTGAATTCCGCTATCGTGAGTCGTTCGTACACGAAAACAGCCTACTTGTGACCATTTCTCAGTCTGGTGAAACTGCTGATACATTGGCGGCACTGCGCCTGGCGAAAGAGCAGGGCTACATGGCCTCAATGACCATTTGTAACGTGCCTGGCTCGTCACTGGTACGCGAATCCGATCTGGCCTTTATGACCAAAGCCGGTGCCGAGATTGGTGTTGCGTCAACGAAAGCATTCACAACGCAATTAGTGGGCTTATTGATGCTAACTGCGTCAATCGCACAGGAAAAAGGCCGTGACCAGAGCGTGATCGTGAACGCCATCAAGACGCTGCCAAACAAGCTGGAAGAGTCACTGAACATGGCCGAAGGCATCGAAGCGCTGGCAGAAGAATTCGCCGACAAGCACCATTCATTGTTCCTGGGTCGTGGTTCACAGTACCCAATCGCAATGGAAGGCGCACTTAAGCTCAAAGAAATCTCGTACATTCACGCCGAAGCTTACGCCGCAGGCGAGCTAAAGCACGGCCCACTGGCCCTGATCGACGCCGACATGCCAATCATCGTCGTCGCGCCAAACAACGAGCTGCTTGAAAAGCTGAAGTCAAACGTCGAAGAAGTTCGCGCCCGCGGTGGCATCATCTACGTCTTCGCAGACAAAGACTCCAACTTCGCATCAGACGACACTATGCGTGTAATGAACGTGAACCACGTAGAAGACATCATCGCACCAGTTGTCTATACAATCCCGCTACAGCTACTGTCGTACTACGTTGCCGTGATCAAAGGCACCGACGTCGACCAGCCACGTAACCTGGCTAAGTCAGTTACGGTAGAGTAAGTTGGGTTAGATTGATTGAACTAAATGTGGGTGAACAATAAAGTTTCACCCCATACAATAAAGTATCATCCCGAACAATAAAGTTTCATACAGTTAAATTAGGCGTTTTTGAGCGCCAAAACTCATCTTGAGGATAAAGACGCTTCTACATTTTAATTTTATTTTTTTATGCCTGTTTATACGGTTAGGCTCCGCTTCGCGGACTTTTTATAGAGGTCCGTAGCCTCTTTGATTAAGTATTAATCTTCTTTGATAATACGATTAATCCAGTAATAGGCGAAAGCACCCTTGCCTATTAGCCCAACCAATGCAGTTAGGACTTCTAGTGACAGAGCTGGCTCAATAGTAACTGCCAGTTGAAGCACCAAATAGATTTCTATCATAAGGTTTCCTGATGTTTGTATGGCGAGTTGCCAACACATTCACCAGAGAGTGAATTTCAGTAAGTTGGTTGTTTATCTCCTCCTTGTTGGATTACTGCCGTGTGTACCTTGCTGGTTAAGCTCAAATATAAAGTACATGAACTTAAAATTACTACAATATTGATTTAAAAGAAATTAATTACTTTGAATCGTTATGATATTTCTGATGTCGAGTACATTCATCATATTTAATGCTTGCGATTAATAAATTTGCATCACACTTTCACTCTAGCTATGCTGAAATTTCAATCAGTTATAGCGGTATATTATGTCTAGGAAGATTGGTCATACTGAGGCTCAGTATCGTAAGTGGATCAAAGAAGGACGCGGTGCAGGTGACAATCAAGATTATAAGCCTTGGTTGACTGTTTACGATGCACCTTCAGACGGTCGTGTACATCGGGTTTTTGGTTATAAATCAAAACGCACCCATCATTTATTATCCGATCTTGAACTGTCCATGTTTTACTTGCTCGAGTGGCGGGAGGATGTGCTGCAAGTCAAAGAGCAGTTCCCTCTAGAACGCGAGATAACGCTTGAGTTAGCGGAATCTGCGGGTATCAAGCACCCAAATGTTCGTGGCGTTGATCAATACCTTTCAAGTGACTTCTTTGTTGAAACAACCTCAAGAGATCTTCCCTACTTTGCGCTACAGGCCAAATATGTCAACTCATTTGAAGATCAGCGAAAAATAGAAATACTCGAGCTCGAAAAGCGCTTTTGGCTTGAAAAGCAAATCCCCTGGCAAATAGTCACTGAGCAAGAGATCCCCAAAGTGGTTAAGGCGAATGTTGAGTGGATTTATCCATTGCAAGGCGAGCATGAAGAAGCTGAAGACTCAGCCATTGAGCAAGCCAGATTCTATGCCGATTACTTTGCAAAACATCCAGCTAAAACGCTTATAAATGCCTGCAAAGAGATTGATACCGCTTATGGACTAGACTTAGGGGAATCGTTGTTTGAAATAAGAGCTTTGCTGGCTGATCGTTACTTTACCTTCGACATTTTTACGCCAGTACAAAAGCTTCAGGTGGGTCAACTCCGATTAGGTAATGTTGAGCAAATTCAGGAGGTGTTTCGTGTTTCAAATCAATGAAGTGTTGCAATACGAACAGACCTTGTATCGCATACTAGTGGTGTTTGAGTACTACGCTATTTGGATCAAAGTCCATGATGATAAGGCCTTCCCTGAGTTCGTTGAATTGGCTGAATTGGAGCAAGGCTTTCAGAATGAAGTATTAAAACGTGCGGCGGACCCATATAGTGACATCATTGCTGTCATACCAGAATCCGGTTCTACAGCACAGGTAAAACGCGATGAGAACTATGCGGCAATTAAGCCCTTGGTAGAGCTTGAAGACTTCTACGAGCCTAAAGCGCGTGGCAAAGTGGTTCATCAGGTAATGGTCGATACGGGCAAGACTAAGCAGACAATTTATCGTTTTGCACGTCGCTACTGGCAGCGAGGCCAGATCCCCAATGCACTGCTACCGGATTATAAAAATTCAGGGGCAAAGGGCAAAAAGCGCCGGGCCACAACAACAAAGTTAGGCAGGCCTCGTAAGTATATGAAAGGTACCGGTGCCCTGATTGATGACTTTACTGAAAAACTGTTTCGTATTGCTATTGAGCGCCATGTACTGACCGACAAGGGCAAATCGTTTAGATATGCACACAACAGACTTAAAGATATATATGCGCAGTATTTCCCAGCTCTTCCGGAAGAGGAGCTGCCAACACTCAGGCAAATGGAACATTTTTACAAACGCGAATATCGCCAGGTAGAAAAAATTGAGGCTCAGGCCGGAAAGATCAAACTACAAAAAGACATACGGCCTTTAACAGGTACCGCCGTTGCAGATGTTTTAGGCCCGGGAATGCGCTACGAGATTGACGCAACAATTGCAGATATTTACCTTGTGTCTGACTCCCAACGAAGCAATATCGTTGGTCGCCCAGTAATTTACATGGTAATCGATGTATTCAGTCGCATGGTGGCGGGGTTTTATGTCGGCTTTGAAAATCCTTCGTATGCAGCCGCCATTCAAGCACTTCATATGGCTGCGACTGATAAAACAGATTATTGCCGCGAGTTTGGCTTTGATGTATCACCAGAGCAATGGCCTTGTATAGGCCTACCTACCGCATTGCTGGCTGACAGAGGCGAGCTAATGGGGCATCAAATTGAATGCCTAGAAAAGGGTTTTGGCGTTCGTCTTGAAAATACACCCCCTTTTAGAAGCGAGGCAAAAGGCATCGTCGAAAGAGCATTCAATACTTTTCAGCAAGCATTCAAGCCGTTCGCACCAGGTGTGGTCACAGGCACCAAGACCAAAAAGCATGGAGACCGGGATTATCGCTTGGATGCCAAGCTTACGATTCAAGAGTTCACCAGAATTATTTTAGCGTCAGTACTTTATCACAACCAATATCACGTAATTGAAAGCTATGATAAAGCCGCAGATATGCCAACGGACTTGCAAAATAACCCGTTGGCCATCTGGAATTGGGGCCTGCAACATCGTACTGGCCGTTTGAGAAAGCCTGAGGCAGAGCATCTCCGTGTAGCACTGATGCCGAGAGCTCGCGCAACCATATCCGAGTCGGGTGCTTGTATATTTGGTTTGTATTACACCAGCGCGGAGCTTTTGAAGTTGGGCTGGATGCATCGGGGGAAAGACGTTAAACGGCCCAAGAGTGTGGAAGTGGCATATGATCTGGCGATAGCAGATCATATCTATATTTACTGCGGTCCTAACAGCAGCGATTACTTTGTGTGCCAGTTAGCCACACGTTCAAGGCAGTTTTCCGGAGCGAGCTTCTGGGATGTATGGCAGCAAAGTGATGAGTTAAAACACACTCATGCTGATGCAAAACTGATAGCTGACCAGCAAAAGCGTGCTCTGGAACGTCAAGTGATCGATGTGGTTAAGCAGGCTGAAAAGGCCGCACCAAAACATATTGGTTTGTCGGGTGCTGAGCGTATTCGCAATATTCGTGATAATCGAGCTGAAGAAAAAGCCAAAGAACGTAAAGCACGTGCCCATAAGCCAGTAGAAATTGATACCAGCAAATCGGCTCAAGTGCATTATCTCTCTGAACCGGATGATGATTTGGACTTTCCTGACTTTTCAGATCAACTGTTTGGGGAGGATGACGACGTATGACTTTACCACCCAACATCTTCCGCGCGATGTATCAGGAGTCTGAGATTGAGCGCTACAAAGGCAATCCGTTTATCGAAGCGTTGCCAAGAGTGAGCAAAATAGAAGAGCTAAAAACTAAACTGGAGGGTAAGGTAAAATACAATCCCGCAGCCGGTTATTTAGATGCAAGACAGCGTGCTCATGAATTATGTGGCTTGCTTGATGACTTCTTTCAGCCGCTTTCGATGCATGTGGCGTTAGAAGAAAAAATAGCGTTGATGATCCGCGGTGGCTATGTTGCCAGAAACATCGCTACTGGCCAGTTACAACAACACTTGCAAAATGGCTACGAGCGGCTGATGACGGGAGATATTAGTAGCTTTCGTTTTGCCGAAGCGCCCTCAACGGCACGTTGTTTATCACTTATTGGTTGCTCTGGATGTGGTAAAAGCTCCAGTGTGCTACGAATACTGGCCACCTACCCGCAAGCGATCTATCACGAACAATATAACACTTACCAACTCACCTATTTGCGTATTGAATGCCCTGTGGATGGGTCATTAAAAAGTCTCTGCTTAAACTTCTTTAAAGAGGTAGATAAACATCTCAATACTGATCTCACTGAGAGATACGGTTACAAACGCCATAGTACTGAGGTGCTGTTGTCATTTATGGGGCAAGTCGCGAATCAATATGCTATTGGCGTGTTAGTGATTGATGAAATTCAGCGTTTAGGCCGTAAGCAAAAAGAAGGGCAAGAACGAATGCTCGAGTTCTTTGTGGCCTTGGTGAATATTATTGGTGTGCCGGTGATTTTAGTTGGTACCCCCAAAGCAAGGCCCATATTTGAACTTGAGTTGCAATCTGCAAGGCGTAGTACTGGGATTGGCTCTATGGTGTGGGAACCCCTGCCACAGCATAAAAATAGAATCGATAAAACAACGGGTAAGCCAAAGCCCACCGAGTGGCGATTGTTGACCGATAAGCTCTGGCAGTATCAGTGGCTGATCCATCGTGATGAGCCGCTCACAGAAGAGATCCGCAACACCTGGTTTGAGCTGTCTCAAGGTGTGCTGGATATCGTGGTTAAGTTATTTGTACTTGCGCAGCTTCGTGCCATTATCACTGGAGTTGAACGGTTATCTTCAAAGTTACTTATGAAGGTGTACGAGTCTGAACTACAGCCTATTCATCCGATGATTGAAGCACTTAAATCGGGAAAAGTCAGGAGTATCGCCAAATATTCAGATTTGAAATACAAAGAGATTGATAAGCGATTGCTAGAATTGAGCAAACAGATCTCTGAAGTTGCCGCTACTAAGTCAGACACATTACCTTTTGCCAGCGACTCAGAGGCCATGCGGCTTTATAACCTTTTGCTAGGCATGGGATGTGAATCTGAGTTATTGATCCCGTTAGTGCAAAGAGCTATTAAAGATCATCCAAATCTTCAGGTAAGAGGGCTTATTCCACTCGTTCTAGAATGGTATGAGCAAACGCCAATCGAAGTGGAAGAACCCAAAGAGAAGCCAGCACTCATCAAGCTCAAGGACTGGCATACATTGCCTGGTGACGACTTACGGTTTGGTTATTCTCAACACAAAAAGCAATCCGGCGAACTTTATCAGTATTACAAACAGCAGGGAAAGATATTCGATATAGAATCGTGGCTTAAACAGAGCGTGTAAGGTGTTTGATTTACCCATCCCGTATCGCGATGAGCTGATTTACAGTGTTATCGCTCGGTATGGTGTATATAGCTTAGAGCTTTCACCTAAACAACTGCTCTACAATCTGCTTGGCAGCAAGACGTTTGTTGCTGCTGTGGCATTGCAGGGCCATTTGCAATTGCTTGCTTCCCACTACCAGGGAAATGCAAAACTAACGGCCGAAAAGCTGTTGAAGCAATACACGCTATACCCGCTGTATGCCCCCTTTGTTCATCCAGTAATCGCTCAGCGAGTGAAAAGTGACTTGCTCTCTGGTAACGGTTGCTCTGCAGAGTTGCAGCTTGGGAAAGCCGCCTCGGTTGTAAAAAGCCCTGTGTATTTAAAGTACTGTCCGCGTTGCCTGGCAATGCAGCTCGATAAATATAAAGAGTGGTACTGGCATCGTCTCTGGCAGGCTCCCGGGGTTGTGAGTTGTCCAGTACACGGAAGCTTAATGCAGAGTGCCGTACATGTTCACTCTCTTCATAAGCATGTGTTTTCTGCTCTCAATCCGAGTGTGCTCCCTGCTGCTGTGGCTGAGCAGTTGCCTGATAAATTTCAAAGACTGGCGGGAAACACACAGGTTCTGTTAGATGCGCCTGAGGTTGATATTTATCCAGAGCAGTGGAGTGCATTCTATCGAGCTCTGGCGACGCGTCTTGGTTTAAATCATGGTAAACATATTGACCATACAGGGGTCAGTCATATCGTGCATAAATACTGGGGTGCTCTCGGCTTGAGCTGGCTCGGGCTAAGCATTGATGATGGTGTTGATTCAAACTGGCTCAAGACATTATTTAGAAAGCACAGAAAAGCATTTAGTTACTTGCAGCACTTGCTGGTTTTGCAGGCATTTTTTGATGAGCACCTGGACATTGCTGGTTTACTGACAGATGTTTCAAAAATGGATTATAGCCAGGAACCAGGCAACCAACCTGCGGCACCACCTCACACCGTTGAGCTTGCCAAACGGCAAAATTGGCAGCATGCAGTAGCCAGATTCGGTGTTAAGGGAGCCAGACAAAGTGGTTTTGCAGATCTGTATATATGGTTGTATCGACATGATAAATCCTGGCTTATGGCGTTTAATCAAGCGCACACGAAACAAGGCATTAGGCGTAAGCCGAAAGTAGATTGGTGCGAGCGTGATCTGGCATACGTAAAGCGACTTATCAGACTTCGAAATACGCTGGAGCTTAGTCTGGAAGTCCCAAGGTTGACAAAAAACTGGTACTTTTTGCATGTAAATATTCCATTGTCCCAGATCAAACAATTAGAAAAGTTGCCTTTGTGTAAATTGTTTTTTAATAAATACTGTGAAACTATAGAGGAGTACCAATGCCGTCGTATCGCTGTGGCATGTATTAATTGTGTTCGACATCACCATGACTATAGAAGTTGGCGCATTCAGCGTTTAGCACGGCTCAGTAAGGATAGGATCCGCCCCATCACGGCGGAGTTATTGGGAAGTGTTGTAACGAATGAAGCAAACGAGCAGATTCAAAAATCTACCAGATAACGCCAGGATCCAGGGGATCGGCAACGTTTTCAAGTACCACGATCGTAAGACATGGAGCATTGGAGTTCAGTTTAATAACTCCCATCGCAAATCCCTTAAGTTTAGCCAGCTACCATATTTAAGCCGCCAGGTTGTACTCAACCAAACTTCCACGGCAACACCACCTGGCTTTTCAGTCGAAATTACATTTCCCGAACGTGGTCTTTGGAAGGTGGGAACAGTTGAAGAGTGTGGTTTAGTTAAGTTCAGGCATAGCAATGAACAATCTCAAAATTGCTTTGTGTTTAGGTCCGAAGGTAAAACAATTTACCTTCCTCAGCTTGAACTGGCCAGAGCACTGTTCTTTACCAATAACTATTTGGCAAATGCGGCTCTGAGCCATAACGCACTCGACTTTGAATTTGACGTTGACTTCGACCCTGAGCTCGAAGGTGACTTTCAGCCTGATGTGATGATCAATGCCTTACCAACATCACTGTGCCCGAAAATCTTGTTCGACAATGATGGGTTCAGGCATCAGATAGCCTGGATACTGCTCGACGACGATGTAAAGCATTCTTTTCAGAGCATCTATGCATATCTCCTAGATGAGAGTGTAATAACAGAAAAGTATCAACAGTGGAAATTCCGGTTTGATCCGCCTCAACTTGAAGGGGTAAGCATTGCGGCCAGAGGTTGGCAGTCGCCAGATGGAAAAACCTGGTTTATTAACCGTGTAGAAGCCATCGACGGTTTGTACTTTCCAGATATTACCGACATTGGCTTTTCACATCCAAACTTTATTGAGAACAAGAGAGGTTCTGGTAAAGGGAAAGGTGGCACCTATCCGCAGTTACCGACACAGAGAGAAATAGATGAAGACAGTGACGGTAGCGAAGATAACGAGTCAGCGTTGATATTTTGTGATGCAACGCAGCGCACATACAACAGAGTACCACGCACTCGTAAAGTCTATACAAAAGCCCGTAATGGCTCAGGTGGTAAGGAAGACGAGGAAAAGCCCAGCACCTTACCACCCGAAGTAAGCACCGATGACCCAGGCTCACGAGGTAATAAGCCTCGAGCTGCCATTGATGGATTAGATGACCAAACTGATGATGACGCTTTGAGCCACAATAAATTCGATGGCTTCTTCAAAATGCTGGAGATATTAGAAAAAGAACATGGTGTTAAGCAAAGCAAGTCAGTATCTCGAAAGCTCCCGGCTGTTGGTCGAAGTAAAAGTCATCTTAAGGATGATGGGACGCCTAGGTGCATGGCTATTGTGCAGATTGAACATCTAAACGAAGGTTATTTCTTACTAGAGGTCGATACCTCAGATCACAGAGCATCAATTGCCACCAAAGTCATTTCAGCTCAAGCATTGGCGCTAAAAGGCCAGTTAGGAGACTTTATAGCCGAGATAGAAAGAGGGTTGCTCAGCAAACAGTTCTGTTGGCCAAATAAGTACTTTGATGAACTGGTTGGTGAAGCTAATCACACAAGTGTGTCACATCAAAAATCTAAAGATGAAGGTGGATTGAGTGAGGTGCAAATTGAAAATTGGGCTGATAGATTCATTAAACATTTTGCTCGGACAAGCTAACTATAACTAATATAGAGCTTAATTATTTTTTATTTTGAAAGCTCTTGTTGGATTTGTTTCACTAAAAGTTGATTAAACGGTCCATAGAATGAGACGCGGATGAAGGAAGTACATCTCTATGAATAAACACATTACTAACTTATTAGGTTCTGAAGATAAGTTGTTGAAACTGCTAGGCCTTCCTCCCAGGGGGAATTTGGTTGGATACGTATACTCTATGGATTTTAGTGAGGCATTAGTTCTAACAAATGACTCATTTAAGGAAACTGTAGCCGGGGTTCCACACAATAGCTTTCTTGTCGCGACGTCTTTGAACCCAAGTAATATCTCTGTTGCAACTGAACTGGATAGAGAAGTAATTCTTTTAAGGGTCCTAGGGCCTTCAAAATTACCTACAGATGAAGATTTTATTCGAACGAGAATTGAGCATAACCAAAGGCGAACATCTGATGAGGTATTTGCAAACGACAGGCTTGATGGTCTAGATGTGTTGACTCACTCTGAACTTCAAGCAGGTGGGTTGAGGTGTCGGATCTTAGGTACTTTTTATATCGATAATGGTGAGTTACGTCTTGGTAGTGACATTGAGAATTACATGTCAACTAGCAGAATGAGAGTATTCAAACCGAGAGATGAAGCTCTAAGTACTATTGTGAATCATGTAAATGAAGAAGTGAAGAAGAAAGCGTTAGAGGAAGCTAGGAAGTCTGGTTTTGGCGCATTGCCTACAGCAATAGAAATTGGAACTGTTAGATACACTTCAACTTCGAGATTACACCGAGCCAAAACTGAGAATCTTGTACCTGTAAACATACAGCCGACAGATTTTCTGGCTCGAAGGACTGCCATATTGGGTATGACGAGAACAGGGAAGTCGAACACATTAAAAACTACCGTTTCTTCAGTTGCAATGTCTGCAGCAAAAGATAGTACCGCCGTTGGTCAAATCATATTTGATATAAATGGCGAATATGCCAATGTGAATCAACAAGATGATGGAAGCTCGATAGCTGATGTATTTCACGAAGATGTTATTCGATATCGAGGTATGCATAGTTCTGACTCAAGCGTACGAGATTTAAGGAATAATTTTTACGAGCAGCCTGATATTGGCTTGAATATAATCCAGGATATTTTGAGAGATGAAAACATTACAGCTGGTGATATGAGAATTTTAGTTTCTTCCATTTCCCTGGACCAACTTCCTGATGATGCTTCAGAAAGTGAAAAATCTCGTTTCAATAGGCTTATGGTCGCGTTTAAAGCGTTGATGTTTTCAAAGGGGTTTCAGGCTCCAAAGGGCTACAAAGTTTTCTTAACTGTATCGAAAGAGGTTAGAAGGCAAATACTTGAACAAAACTATTCGGAAGTTGTTATTGAACTGGAAGAACGGTTAGGTAAGAAGCCATCGCAATCTGAGCTTAATGAAGAAGCTGAGAGGTTTTTCCCTGACTATAAAAATGGAGTATCTCTAAATGAGTTT
This sequence comes from Pseudoalteromonas rubra, assembly GCF_001482385.1. Lineage (NCBI taxonomy): Bacteria > Pseudomonadati > Pseudomonadota > Gammaproteobacteria > Alteromonadales > Pseudoalteromonadaceae > Pseudoalteromonas > Pseudoalteromonas rubra. The sequence goes on along the minus strand of NZ_CP013611.1, from coordinate 2,703,133 downwards.
GTGAAGTTTTTCACTGACGCAAGAAGCGCAGATAAAAAAATTAGGAAGGAATACGAAGTTGCGGAAAGGGAGTTCAAAACAAAAGGAACAAAAATTCCCAATGGGGTTTGGCCTTCGCTAAGGAGCAAAAAAGCAGGTGATGATTGGCTTGACGATAATTTAAAAGCTCTATGCAATTTAATTGTTGGCAAGAATGAGACAGACATGCCAATACGAGTAAAAAGTTATTTAGGTCCAATAGCAGATTACCATAGTGTAAGTCGCAGTACTGAAGTTGAAGCTGAAATATATGAGTATTTGGTGTCAGGTAAAATTGTCATATTGGACTTGTCTGTAGGGTCTGAAATGGTCCGGAAAGCAATGGCTTTGCGTATTGCACGTCATATTCTTACGAGTTCAATGGCTCGCTTTCATAAGAATGAACCTCTTTCTAATATTGTAATTTATGTCGAAGAAGCTCATAACCTTATAGGTAAGAAAGATGATCTAACGGGAGTGTGGCCACGAATTGCAAAAGAAGGAGCCAAAGCAAAAATTGCGTTTGTTTATGCAACTCAAGAACCATCTTCGATACATCCAAATATTCTTGCAAACACTGAAAACTGGTTTGTAACGCATCTAAACAATGAGGATGAACTCCGAGCCCTAGGAAAGTTTTACGACTTTTCAGACTTTCATGAATCTCTCAAGACAGCTCAAGATGTAGGCTTTGCGCGAATAAAAACACTTTCCTCTCCATTCGTTGTACCAACGCAAATCAATCGATTTACACCGCTTGAGCTCGAGCAGGAATATAAGACGATAAAACAGCGTGGAGGTGTTTGATGCCATATAGCAAAGAGTTTGCAGGAAAGGGTGGGCATATTGACTTAGTGAAAAACCCTGACGTACAAAATTTTCTTAATGAATGTGAATGTTTAACACAACCATCAGCTGAAGAAGCGAAAAAAATTACAGAAGACTATGTTCTCTGGGAGGGGGAAGGTGGCAAGTTGCCAGATTATGTTGTTGCTTCTGATGCAAGCCCTCACAAAGAGGCTATCTCGGGTTTATTTCCGAGTACACAAATAGGCTATGTAAAGAATAGCATGATTATTATAGAGGTATCTGAGTTCGACAATCTTAAACCTATTAATTCAAACTTTGTGGATCCCTTCAAAGTTGCAGAGCTTCATCGAAGTGGAGACCCAATTTCATTTACTTTACCTGGATGTAATGTCAGATATAAGGGAGCTGAAACTGTTAAAGATGGCTTTAGGATGGCAGTTTATGAGCAACTTTCAGATATGCGCACTAGCTTTACTAATGACAAAAACTTCAATGTTGTGGGGACATTACTAGCGATAGATAATGGGGAGGTTGAACTAGAGCGATGTCCTGCATGTGGTAGTCAAGAAGAGTTTAAGTTCAAAAAAAATGAAGAAGTACAACGTTGTGCGGTATGTGAAAAGGATGCGTACATTACAGATGTTATGCGGATTCATGAGCAAATATCAGACCTTGGTGATAATGGTTCAGCGATTACGCGGTTTATGAATGTTGTTGAACATCTTATTATCGCATCTTTTATTCGTATGGTTGGTTATCGAGATCCATCATTATTAAGTAGAATGGCATTTATTATTGATGGGCCTTTGGCCATTTTTGGACAGCCAGCAAAAGTTCACACGAGATTGCTAAGGCTGTATGCGAAAGTCAGAAAGCATCTGGTTGAAAAAGGCTATCAGCCTCCTTTAATTATTGGCATACAAAAAACAGGTCCGGCCGTTGAACATGCCAAGGCGTTATCTCCTTACATTCCTATAGGAGCATTCAAAGTAATTGATGATGAGTATCGACACAAATATATTGCAGCTCGTTCAGAGGCATCAACAAACTTCGGACATGAAACTTATTACGGGCAGGATTTTATATTTAAAACTAGAAATGGAAAGGTGTTTGTTTTTGGGCTAGTCTACCCATTTTCGAAAAAAATGCCTTCGATTGCTGAAGATGAAGAAGCCCTTAGCAACTCTAAAGTCAGGTTCTCTAGAGAAAAAGTTGAAATCGACCTTTATAGACCCCAACTTACACAGGCAATGAATTTAATTACGCACTTTGAGCTTGAACTATATGAAAATGCAATTGTTCCGATAGCTTTAGCCCACAGACATGCATCAATTAGTTTGGTACCTGGCGGCAAAGTTTTGGATATCTTGTCAAAAAAAGGAATGAACTTATAATATTAAAAAATACCGATCTCTTTTTTGGGGACTCTTTTCAAATTTAGTTTGAGGGGGACCCTAAGTGATGGGCTTGCGATGAGCAGTTCAGTGCCTTTCTTTTTATCTGCTGCACTATAGTTCAACGAAAAGGTAAAAAGTCTATAGTCAGAATATAGTCTTTTTATTTCTGACGCATAGTCATATGTCATCATCCACTTTCCTTTAATATTATTTATTGCAGATGCCAGCTCTTGGTGATCTCTAGGCTCGTAGAAATTGGTATATAAGCTTTGTCCTTTTACAAAGTAAGGTGGGTCAATACAATAAAAGCTGCGCTCTACACTTGATTCTATATATTTAATGAATTTGACAGCATCCATGTTGTAAATATTTATCTGATTAGCGTGGTTAGCAATCCTTCTAATTTTCAAAATAAGGTCAGGCTTGTTGAAGCGACAATCAAGCTTATAGTCGCCCTTTTGTTCCAATCCTCCTATAACACCCGCTTTTTGAATTATTCCGGATCTATTTGTCCTATTTAGGAAAAAGCTTGAGAAGCCAAGAGTGAGACTATCTACAGAAGCTTTAGAATCTTGAATTTCTTTTTGTTGATGCCATTCTTGCAATGTGATGTTAGTTTTTTCAATAAGCTCTATAAACTCGTCTGTTCGATAAAGTATTGAATGCCAAAAAGACCAGATAGAAACATCGATATCATTTAAGTGTATTTTTGGTACATAGCCGTTAAAAAGCAATGACAGGGCCAGGCCAGCGCCTCCAGCATAGGGCTCAACATAGTGAGCACTGCGCAGATTATTTGCATTTATCAACTCAGAAACCATTGGTGTTATGGCTGTTTTACCTCCGGGGTATCTGAGTGGGGATGGGGTAACTGGCATTCTAAAAATAATTCTCCATTGACACTGACTCATTGTACATCATTTATCGTGCGGTGGTCATCCACCGAAATGTAGACGTTAATTGGCAGGCTAATAAGAGCGGTAGGGATCTAAATAGCTTGAAAGGGGGTGTACAATCAAAGATGAAAAAGACAGAATTATGTAGTGTGTATTGAAAAGATTTAATAAGGACAGAAAATGAATATACCCGAAATATCGGAGAACTCTCAGTATTGGGTTGTTAGGGCTGGGAGCGGTGGGGTTAATTTTAATCTCTTTGCACACTCTGGTGTGGTTGCATTAGGACATATGGATGATGTCAAACTAGGCTCCGGCGGGCGTCTCGTTGCAGAACACCTTCCTCGGATACAAAAAGAGCTCAACAAAATCAACCAATCTTTGCCCGTTGAGGAAAGGCTTGTTGCGGCTCAAATGACTGCCAACTACAATCAAATAAGGATGCTTATTGAGGACATTAAGGTTGGTGACACGGTTTTTACACTGACTAGTTCGCATATTTTAGTTGGGACAGTGATTTCTCAAGCATATATGGAGCCAAACCCTCTCCCTGTTCAGGTTCCAAAAGAGAATGGATTTGTTACTCGAGAGTTGAAAAATGTGTTGCGGCGTGACGTCAAGTGGGAAGAGCAGCGTTTAAGGTCAACCTTACCACCTCCAGTTCAAGCTTCGATGAACTCTCAAAGAAGCGTCTTCTCATTGCAAGCTCATTCAGAGCTTTTAACTCATTGGTTGTATAGCTGCTATATTCAAGGGAACAAATTTCATTTCACGAATCAAATATGCCATGAAGGTGAAATATCTCAGTTTCATCTGAGTGAGTTCCAAAGGCTGATACAGCAACTTGAGTTATTTGCAAAAAATCAAGATAGTGTAGATTGGTTTTTGGACGATAGAAATCAGTTCCTAGATGTTTATACCAGCTTTGGAGAGGATGGTGGGTACACTCTATCGAATAAGAGTATTTTTACTTCTCCAGGGACCATATGGGGCAGCGTTTATTTTGAACAGCGTGTTTCAATGTTGCTTTTTATTGTTAGTTTAACAGGGTGTATGGGTGAAAGTAGTTCGTTTCAGAATGAAAGTGATGAGAGAGCAGTATTAGCCCACGGTGAGCACCTAGAGAAGGTGTATGATGGAGTAGTCAAGCGTACACCTTTTGAATTGCATAAGAGTAAACTAGAGATACAGTTGGCAAAACCCAACAAAACTTCATATAAAGAAATCATAGAAGTTAAGGAAGATATGAGCTTTGCAACTTTTCCTCCGGAACAAGATGAAGAAGTGCCAGAAGGGTTCCCAGACGCAAGGCCTAATGATGAGACAGGGATATGACAACTAAATCAATCGAGCCTGTAATTAACTTACCTCTGACACTTTCAATAGTTTTTTTTAGTATATTACTAGGATTTGGCTTTTTATCTCTTTGGAAAACTAGTCGCTTAGGTGAAACCCAAAGTGCTTCAGAGACGATTCAGAATTTGGCGACAACAATAGCAATAGCTTTTGGTGGGATCTGGGCATACTACAGTTTTGATATTCAAGAGCAAGCGGAAAGAGCAAATACAGCCTTGTTATCTGAACAAGCAAAGTTACAAGAGCTGAAAAAAGACATCGAAAATACTGAAGCTTCAACAATTTCCATGGATTTTAAGGTTGTAAATTATGCTTCGCCACATAAAGACTATATGGATGAAACAAAAGGGTTGATTATTGAAATCAACATAGAAAACAAAGGAAAGTCAAAGCTGGTTTACAACTTAGATAGGAAGCCAATGGTTGTTTATGAGGTTGAGGCTGCAGGTCGCTTTTTGAAAAGAATTGATGCTAGGTACCCCAATGTCTACGATGAGATCTCTTCAGATGAAAAGACACAGTCAACATATATGAAAAGAGTAGTTTCACTGAAATCATCCAAGAAAACACTGAGTTACTTTGCAACGGTGAAGCCAAAAACACTTTATTATGTTGTGTTTAGCACCGAGCTTGATCCATCGGATTATGAAAAAGATGACTTTAAAGATATATGTAGCGATGAAAGTTGCAACTGGTTCGTTTCTAGATACATATATATTGATTAACCGGATGGTGGCTTGCCATTACCACCGATGAATTTCTCCCTACAAGAAAAGCTCTTCATTAATCGATCTTCAATCTATCAATACAGCGCCATAAGTAAGCAATTGAACATACAGTTGAAAAGTTAACCATATATCACATAATGAGGAAAAATGTGATATATGGTTGGTTTTAATGAAAAAGTACCAAGTCATACCACCACCAGTAACTTGGTTTGGTGGCAAATCTAGATATGTGAAAAACATAGTTAAGTATTTTCCACCGCATAGAACTTACGTAGATGTTTTTGGTGGCTCAGGTGCCGTATTACTAGGAAAGCGTCCTTCAAAAGTTGAAGTTTACAATGACCTTAATGCTAAAATGTCTAGTTTGTTTTCTGTTTTATCAGATAAGGAAAAAACCAAAGAGCTGGTAAGGCGGTTGGAATTGACACCATATTCGAGGGGTTGTTTTAGAGAGGCTGTCGAGGCTGTCGAGGCTGTCGAGGCTGTCGAGGCTGTCGAGAGTGAGTTAGATGAGATTGAATTGGCTAGATTAATGATAGTTGTTCAAAGGCAGTCACATGGGGGATTAGCTAGACAATGGTCGTATTGCATTGATGCTCCAGCAGCTGGGTATTCTGCAAGCGTAAGAAGATTTCATGCGGGAATTGAGCGCTTAGCAGATATACATAGTCGCATGCGAAAAGTCCAAGTAGAAAACCTATGTTTTAGTGACCTAATTCCTCGCTATGACAGAGAAAAAACTTTGTTTTACCTTGATCCTCCTTATGTTCCTGAAACTCGTGTCAATGGTCGTTATGAGATTGAAATGTCTCAGGAAGATCATGAGCACATGGTTGAACTTTTGCTTTCAGCTAAAGGTATGTTTGTTCTATCAGGTTATAAGACTGAAGTTTATTACCCTCTAGAGCATGCAGGGTGGCGGCGGCATGAAATAAATGTTGTGGCGAATAGTAGCAAGAACAGAAGTAACCGAACAGAATGTTTATGGGTTTCACCAAGTTGTGAATTAAGTCGGCGAACCGTAATTACATCACCTGAAATTGATAAGGACGTAAGCCTAACAAATCGTCAAAAAGCTGCTTTCCGTGTTCATCTATCAAGGCGCACCGATAGCACAAGAGCAATTAAAGGAGCCATAAATAGCCTGAGAAGAATGGACAAGCGGGTAACAAAAGTTGCGGTAGCCAAAATGACAGGAATTAGTCGGGAGCATATAACCAGATACTACTCACACCTGTTCTAAACATTGATATTTGTCTGTTTAAATTTGTACCTAAAGTAGTGCTTTTTTGAATTTTAGAGTGACTTCTTTGTCATAGATATTTTTGTGATGGGATCGAGATCTAGTCCTATGTAGTAATGATGGTATGAAACTTTATTGTTGAGTATTTCAGCAATTCTTTTTGCACTCACTAGGCCTGTATGAAACTTTATTTCTCAGTTTCAAATTTAGAAACAAAAAAACAATTGATACAGCCTCACTTAGTATGAGACTTTATTGCTAGCCCACACTAAAAAAGGCGCGAAAGCGCCTTTTTTAGTGGCTCAGTATTAAAGTATCATTCTAGGTACTAGCGTGTTGACTTACAACAGCAACAGCACAATGCGGCATCTTGCCGTTAAAGGAATGCAATGTGTCCAGCTGCAAGCAGTTTGCTGGCAAGCTAGGATGATCATAAGAGAGCACTATGAAAGAAATTGATATCTTGCTCCAGCAATACCAGACGTCAAAGGGGCCGGGCTATTCCGTCGCCGTCTATCAAAGCGGTAAAGTGATTTACAGCGGTGCGACAGGTCTGGCTGATATAGAGCGAAGCGTGAGTCTGACTGCGGCGTCGGTATTTGATGTTGCCTCGGTCTCTAAGCAGCTTACCGCCGCGGCAGTGTTGATACTGGAGAAACAAGGTTTACTCAGTTTGGACGACAGGCTGGTTGATTATATCGATGGTTTGCCCGAATACTGCAACAGCATTAACCTCAGACACTTGCTGAACCATACCAGTGGTTTGCGTGATTACAACGAGTTGCTGTTTCAGGCGGGTGTTCAGCTCGATCAGGACGTGAGCGACAGCCAGGCCCTGGCCATGATCAAGCGTCAGTATGCGCTGGAATTTGCGCCGGGTGAACAATTCGAATACTCAAACACAGGGTATTTTTTACTCGCTCTGGTGGTTCAGGCCGTGACTGGCAAAACGCTCAGCCAGTTCAGCCAGCAAGCGATCTTGACGCCTCTGGAGATGACCAATAGCTATTTCTGGGGAAGAGCGGGCCAGGATCAGCCTCCGGTTGCAAAGGCCTATTGCGACAATGGTAACGACGGCTATGAGCCACAGATGGCCAACTGGCAGACGCTGGGAGACGGCGCGCTTTGTACAAATACGCCAGATTTGCTCAAGTGGGACAACATCTTTTACACGCAAGATCCATATTGGCGGGATGTCGCTGCGCGATTGCAGCGACCGGGTGTGCTCAACAATGGAGCGCCGACAGAGTACGGACTCGGGCTCGAGTTTGGCCGCTATCGGGGCCAGCCTATCGTGTTTCACGACGGTTGCTGGGGTGGTTACTTATCACAGTATCTGCGCTTTCCCGAGCAACAGCTGTCCGTGGTTGTGATGAGCAATGACGCAGACGGCGACCCTATTGGGCTGGCTGAAAGTATCGCCGATATTGTGCTTGCTAATGTCCTGATCGATGAGCAGGTGCTGCCCGAGTTTGAGCAAAGAGAAGCGTTTAGCGAGTCTATGTTACAAGCCCTGCCTGGCAGCTATGAATTTTTGCATGAACCAGAAGACGGCTTTGAAATTGTGCGCAGTGGCGAGCAAATTACTTTGCTGTTTGGTGGTGAGCAGGTTTTATATCATGCGGGTGACGGCCATCTAGTTAACGAAGCTGGCCAGTTAACGGTGATATTTGATATACAGCAAAACCAGGTTGTGTCCTGGTTAGGCGCACGCACCGGCAAAGCCTTTAAGGTTAGGAAAATCAAATTATTTCAGGCGTCTATAGAAGATTTTAATAGTCTGGTTGGTCTTTACTTTAGTGAAGAGTTGGACACTAAACTTGAGATCAATCATAACAGGCGAGCCTTAGTAATGATCAGCGATGACGAAGCGTATCAGCTGGAATATTGCGAGCCAGATTTGCTAAAGACCAGTCATGAAGATATAACCAGGTTGAGAATTCAACAATGCCAGGGCACTGTGAGTTTGTTCACAGGGGTGCATAATGTATTGAATATAGAGTTTGTTAAAACTTAAATGCTGATAAGAATGCAAAAAACCGCTCAGGCTGACAAGGCCGTTGTGAGCGGTTTTTTAGTGGTTGGCGTTTATTTTTATGCCATAGAATCAGGGTGTGCTTACTGCTTAGAAAAAATGTTCCCCTGCTCTGCTATCAGCCCGATGTATTGTGTGGGTATTTCCCGTTGGTGGTAAACATCGCTGCCTGACCAGTCACTTTGCCAGGTGTCACTGCTAAGACTCCAGGCTTTCAGTCCGGACAGTTGCGCCTGAACCAACTCAAGCTGGTTTTTTAAACCCATGTTGGCAGATAAATTGGTGCTGACTGACATGCCTTTCCAGTCTACACCAGCTCCTTGTGCTGCTGAAAACGGGATTGGGTAAACCTTAATTGTGCTGTCATCGCATTCAAGACAGAAGTCACGTCCGGTGTTTTTCGCACTAAAAAATTTGGGCTCTTCTCCACCAAAGGTCAAGTTTTCAGAAGTGGTTTTATTTAGCTCTCCACCGTGTGGGCCAAACAGGGAAATACGTCCGTCGGGGTACAGACAGGGGAGCAGCTTTTTAACTTGACTGAACGCGACATAGTTTTTGTCCTGTGCGTTAAAAGCACAATCAGATTTGGTAAACGAGCTGCTATTATCCGCAGTGGGATCTCCCAGGGTTTTGTTATCGTTGGTTAATAGTCCAAGGCCCAGTTCTGCACCGCGCAAGTACTTGATGTTATCCCACAGGTCGTAGATTTTCCGGGAATCTTCTGACAGGTGATTATGATAGACCTGTCCGATAGCATCGGGTTTGCCGTTCAGGGTTAATAATGTTGCCTGCGCATTGCTAAATTCGCGCGCCATTTCGACGGCTTCAAAGCCGACAGGCTTCACACCGGATGCGTCGGCGATAAAGTAAATAGATGACAAGGTACTCAGATCTTGCAGCATGGTTTGGTATCTCAGCTTATCAGACACTGTGCCATCGCTTTCTACGCTATTTAAGAAGCCCGTAGCTAGCCATGGGAATAAATCTGTCCACTTAGCTACCCACACACCTAATGGGGCATAATCATCAGTGGGATCTTTGGTGATGCGTGGCAAATCTACCGGGTTACTGCCCTGAGTCGTTGGCGTTGTAGCTTGGGGTGGGGTTGGTTGTGCGCCCGGCACGGCAATGAGGCTTTCAGTCAGGTTGGTGCTCAGGTTTGCCAATGCTGCTTTCACGTCTTGTGGTTGCTCTGTTTGCGTTATCGCGTCTTTGACACTGATATTGTTTTCAGCGACGTCGGAGCGGGTTTTTTCGAGTATTTTCACATCGGACTTTTGCTCTGACTGGGTTAAAAATTCATCCAGTGTTAGCTTTGGATTGGTTTTCTTTGCCTTATCAAATGCAGATGCCTGAGCGAATGCTTTTAAGCCATCCAGATTTTTGATTTTTCCTATTTTATCGGCAACGGAAGGCTCTGATTTGGGCGTCACAAAGGCGGGAATTTCTGGAGCTGGCTGACCATTTGAGAGATCCGGTGCTTTGTCGAGCACACTGACGTTGGCTAGCGCTTCGAAGGATTGACCACTGACTTGGTTGAACCAGCTGTCCACCTGATCTTTTATAAAATTGCCACTGTGGAAGCTTTTGCAAGCGACATCGACATCTGCTGTGCTGCTGGAGTTGGCGCCATCATAGGTGGCTTTAACAGACACGGAGGCACCAATGCCTGAATAGGAAAAACTGGCAGAACCGCCATATTTCCAGATGCTCTGATCACTTTTACTGGTCATATTCATGGAAACTGCGCCGTAACCACCCCATAAAACACCGACTACAACACCGTCTCCGTAGTTCTTAAAAAAGCGTTGTGTTGATGTTATCCAGTTTTGGAGTTGTGTGTTTAGTTCTGAGTACTTTGTGGTGTCCTGAAGCACGTTCAGTGCTGTGAGGTTAGATGCTTTAAGCTCCTGATCTAGCTTAGTATATAATTCCATCGCGGCGATTAAATCTTGTTTTGGACCACGAGCCAGGGCGTTGATCAAATCTTCGGCAGACAGGTTATCAAAGAAAATGTATTCAATCCCTGCCGTTGCTTTAATGTTGTAATCAACACTGATTGTTTTGTCGCTGCTAGCCTTTGAATTGCCAACATAGCCGGTCACGGAGGCAGACACTTTACTGATACCCGACACACCATAAGAGCCAGATACACCCAAAGAACCCTGATTCATTGAGTCGGTGTAAACATAACTACTGTGGCCGGTCATAGATTTTTCGGAGTAGCCAATCGAGTTGATCTTGCTGATATTTCCGTTGATTACCGGCGCACTAAAACTGCCATCAAGCGCACTTACAGTCGATCCAATTTTGATACCGCTGAGGGGGTTATTATCCATTATCTTGCCTCGCTAAAAAATGAAATGACACTCAATGTTTGCACTGTGAAATATGGGGTTATATTGTTTTAAAATATATGTTTACCGATTTTTCAGCTTGGAATGTTATGTGCAATCATGAGGCATAAAGTAACCTATATGGGTTGCTTTAGCTTAATGAGGGCTTGGCAAATTTGCTATTACGGGCAATTACAGTAGGACTGTGAGCTTCTGTGTCGGGTTGTCGATTTTGTTATATCTGTAAAAATAATTCATGCAGGTAACAGGATTTTTTTAGAGGCATCCAATAGATCTAAAAAAGTAGCCGCAGAAAGTGTACGAAGAACGGAATGTAAGTATGAAATCGCACGGGCAGAGGCTTTTGAGCGTAAAAAACCGCTCAGGCTAACAAAGCCGTTGTGCGCGATTTTTTTGTGGTTGGCGTTTATTTATATGTCATAAAATCAGAGGGTGAAGTACTTACTACTTAGAAAAAATATTCCCCTGTTCTGCTATCAGCCCGATGTATTGTGTGGGTATGTCCCGTTGGTGGTAAACATCGCTGCCTGACCTGTCACTTTGCCAGGTGTCACTACTAAGGCTCCAGGCGCTTAACACCGATAGCTGCGCCTGAACCGACTCAAGCTGGTTTTTTAACCCCATGTTGGCAGATAAATTGGTGCTGACTGACATGTCTTTCCAGTCCACGCCAGTCCCTTTTGCTGCCGAAAACGGAATGGGGAACACCTTAAAGTTATTCTTCATATTTTCAAGGCAAAAGCCCTTACCCGAGCCGCTGGTTGTAAAGTACATGGGGGTCTCTCCACCAAACATAAATAGCTCAGGCACATCCTTGTTGAGTTCGCGCCCTTTTGGCCCAAACAGGGAGTAAATGCGCATCGACTGATCCTGCGCCCGGATTGAATCCCAGTGTTCTACAATGTGGCCGTCTTCGGTGCGCCAGGTGTCGATGATGTTCATGCCTCAGTTGTAATTCAGTGTTAAGTCTCATCTGGTAACCATGGTAATTAATGGTTACCACCTTGCAAGAAGGCATAAATTACTTACCTGAGCACTTTTTGATAGCCTGTGCCCTGAAACTTTGCTGGGGGAGTGGCTTTGAGCTGGTGCACAGAGCGCTCATTCGTTAGGACAGTCATTCGGGGTGTTACAGTCTGGCTGTATATGAGTGTTTTGCGGTTTTGCTTACAGTGTACGCCAATGATATTCGCTCTTTTCTGGTAAAGCTTTGCTTGTTCCGGGTATCAGATTTGGCGGATCCAGAGTGTATGTTTAGACACTGTACCCCTCACAATTTAGGTGCAGGCACCTTCACAGGCATAGCAGCAGAGAGTCTCGTTATTGATGTTTTGTGTGTGTTTGTTCGGATTGCGCGTTAATTATCTGGGGGAGACTGTCCCTCGAAAAGCTGAAAAAGTAGCTTGGGTATCCTGTCTTTAAGCGCTTATGTCGCCAAGGCAGCTTCCTAACTTGCTGAAATTATTTGAAAGAAAAAGTTCGAACGGGCCCATTCAAACGACTTACGGAGCGTTTCTTTGCATTGTATGACCTCACCTGTTCACGGTTAACAACATTCAATGTGAGGAAGACAATGCAAAACGTTCAGTACACACCTACATCCTGGGATGCCCGGTTTTTTCTGATTGCCGGTGGTTTTATGTTAATCAACACCCTGTGTTTATGGGCGCGTCATTTTTCCGGATATCAGCTGTCCATTTTGTGGCCCGCGATCCCGGCGATTATCGGACTCGCATCCAGTGTTCTGGGGTTGTATAAACTGCACCCTCGAATTGCGTCGCGAGCACCGACACTGGCAAAGTGGGGCGCGGGGTTTGCACTTGCGGCTTTGCTGGCTCTGAGTATTGGGGCCTGCTGGGTCATTGCCAGCGCAGTGTTGGGCGATGCCACCAGAGGTGTTGGCATGCAGGCGCTGATAGGCGTGTTTATGGTCGCGATGGTGGGCGCCTTTATTTGTAATGCGCTTGTCTGCCTGCGGGACTCTGCATCGCGCACGCTGGGTATGGCGTTGTCGGTCCCGGTGGCTTGCTGGGGGGTGATGATATTGGTTGGTGTGATATCCGGGCCTGAAGTGGGGTTATCGCTGGACTTTTATACCAATGGGCTACTTGGCACAGCATTTTTAACGGCCAGTGTGGCGCTCAAAAAGCGTACTGGTGAAACGTGTTCAGATATGCACAATGCCGAGGCCTGAGCTTGATGATCTAAGTGGGTCGCTAAGCGGGACTGAAAAACGACTTACTGGTTACAATTTTGTCTTTTCTGGATTTAATAGCCATATAAAACAGAGTTTTGCTGTGGTTTTGTTGGGGCGATATCACCACCATCTAGGGTGAAGAGGTACACAATGTGGGTCATTTCAGTCCGGCTAAAGCCGGGCACAGTGTTGAGCAACCAAAAAACGGCGCCATGGCCTTGCATGCTGCCGGGTGTAATTTAATGCGCTTTTCTGCGAGATCACGGCAGCTGGGCGCCAGTTTGACCCCTTTAATGCCATTTGACTTCTCACCTTAACGGCATGGATTGTCGGTATTGTCTGTCCAGTGGCGGCAGTGAACCGGGTGGCGTGTCGTTGTATTGGTTATGTTGGCCACCTGCTGAGCTAGCGTGTGAATCAATACTGGGTCATACGAAAGGACTAACGACCGTAATTGGAGGCGAAGCCTGCACACAGGCCGCTGTAGATGATTGACGGTATTGCATATTGAGGCGCTACAGCGCGTCAGCATGCAAAGTGAAGGGATGTGAGGAGTATTTTATTGAGGTGTCCGAAAGCTGATAGCGAGTGTAGATCAGGCCATTGTTGATGCTCATTGTGGCCATTTCTCCGGGGGCGAAAAGCAGTGTTTCTTTCAATAGTTCGTTGGTCTTTAAATCTAAGCGGTAGAGACTTTTAATCGCATCATGAAAATACAGGTACTGACTGGTCAGCACGCTGAAGTTATGATTATAGGACGGTAAATTCAAAGCCTGAGCGTCGCCAGTTGCAACACTGACTAAGTTGTTCTCATCAAGGTAGTATGCAGCACCCAGCTCATTGACCAGCAAGCTTCTGCCCCCAACTTCCGACAGCAAATGTATGCTCCTGGTGATCAAATCAAACTGCCAGATTTTTGAGTGTTCAGTGTCTTCTGTGGAGTAGATAATGTGGTTTCCGGTTGGCGTCCAGTAGTAGCGACAGATCTTTTCAGGAAGCTCAGGAATGGTAAACAGCTGGTTGTCCGACAGCCGAATAAACTTAAGCTTTTCAGACTGCTTAAACAGTATGTATTTGCCATCATAGGATTCCCGGATTGGCCCGATGTACTGATCTATGTCTTTCAGGTCAGAGAGTTGTGTCAGCTCATTGTCTTGTGCGCGCCAGACTTCATGGGTGCCGGTACGGGTCGAGGCAAAATACACCGCGCCTGAGTGTGCCGAGCCCACATTGTAGTTGTGCATATCTGACTGATAAATAGGGGTATGCACTGTGTCGTAAGCACTGAATATATTCGTTGCTTTGATCAGGCTGGCATGACGCACCACATAGGGTGTGTAGAGGATGTGGTTGTTTTCAGCTAACTCCAGGTAGTAAGCATAAAAATTATCGGGCAATCTGGCAGTTGTGGTTGCCTGGGTGGCGATATCTATGGTGCTGATACGGTTTTTATCGGCAATCAGCACCGCAGAGCTATCATGCAGCCAGTCGATAGCAAACCCGTAGGGGGCATGCTTTAACTGGGCGATGAGCTGGTTTTTCCCCGTTGTTAGGGTAAGCAAGCCGGCCCGCATGGGGCCCTTAAAATCGACCAGCAGGTAGGCCAGATGTGTCTCATCTGGTGACATTTCAAAATGTAGTACGCCGCCATTGACCTCGTGCTTCGCCAGCAGTTCTTGTTCCTGCCCTGTTTCCAGTGAATAGCGGTAAATGGTGTTTTTTTGCAGACCCCGGATGGCCTTAACATAGTACAGGTCTTTGCCGTCCTGACTAAGGTAAGCGGCATTGTTCAGCGGCCTGCCACACGGCAGTAGCATCGTTGGGGCAAGAATGTGCGGAAACTGGCTGATATCAAACGTCGCGATCTGGCAATGTTCGTCGTCACTGATGGCTGTTAACAGAGTATCGCTGTCTGCTTGCCAGGATAAAACGTCAATGTGCTTGTCCTGATAAAAGAGTGGGACCTTCATTTTATCTGACTGGCGCACGATAAAACTGGTGTCTGTGCCATTGAGATGATTGCGATAAGCCAGATAGCGATTGTCAGACGAGAGCAGTGGGTTGTACTCGGCGCCCGGTTCCCAGGTAATTGAGGGGGCGTGTGTCATGCTGTTAGGCGCAGGTTCTGGCGGTTGTGAGGGTCCTGTTTCTCCGTGGCTGATGAGCAGCCATAAGATACTTACTAACAGCAGTAAAAGGGCGCTCAGGAATACGGGCACAGTGCGAGTACGCTTTGCCACACTTGGTAAGATCTTTTGCGCTTCTGGCGTCGTTGTAGGGGTTGAGGGTGGGGCCTCATGTACACTTTTTTCAGGCAGCTTGATGACTTCAATAGGAAAGCTATAGCCTTTCTTATGGTGTGTTTTGATGAACTTATGACTGAAATCGGGGTGAGTAAGCTGCTTTCTTAAGTCTGAAATAGCGCGGTAAATGGCGTTGTCATCAACATACGGGGTTTCCCATACATGTTTTGCCAAATCTTCTCGGGATATGAGGGTCTTGCCATGGGTCAGGAAATAATGCAGTAATTTGCAAGTAAGTGGATCGAGTTCTCGTTCTATTTTTCCCGATGATAGCAAATACTGGTGTGGAGACAGTACCCAGGGACCGAACTTGAGCATTGTTAATTCCTTTGCGATGGCATACTAGCTGGCATATTTATGCATTATTAAGCCTGATTCTACCCCATTTATTCGTTATTAAGTAGTGTTCCCACTATGTAGAAATCGCTCAGAATTATTCTGAAATGGAACCTACCCTTATAACTAAATGATATTTATTATTATTTTTTCACAATTTATTTTGTTTTTCTGCACAAGAAATTGATAAGAGAAAAATGGCAGCGATGTCTTTATGGTGTCTATGGCCTCAGAAAGTCAGTACGAACATGACGACAGGGCTCACTGATTAAACTAAAACATTAGGAAAGCTGAATAGTTATGCCTGATGCAAGTCATAGAAAGGTAAAGGTAATGGATGTAATTTATAAAGCAAAGGTATCGTCCACCGGTGGTCGGGATGGACGTTCTGTTTCCAGCGATGAAAAGTTAAATGTTGCATTAAGTACACCTAAAGAGTTGGGTGGCTTAGGCGGCGAGGGCACGAACCCTGAGCAGCTTTTTGCGGCCGGTTACTCTGCGTGTTTTATTGGTGCACTTAAATTTGTTGCGATGCAGCAAAAAGTAAAACTGCCCGAGAGTTTGTCTGTGACAGCGCTCGTGGGGATTGGCCACCATCCATCAGGGATTGGTTTTGCCATTAGTGCCGATCTACAAGTGAACATCCCTGGATTCAGTCATGAGGATGCAGCATCACTGATTGAAAAAGCGCATCGGGTCTGTCCTTATTCCAATGCGATCCGGGGCAATGTGGATGTCACCACTGAATTTGGAGTAGCACAATGAAAAAGCTCACCTTAGCAATTGCCCTGTCGGTACTGGCTAGTCCTTCATTATTTGCAAATCCGGCAGGTTCACCGGGCACGGAATTTCAGACTCAGCAATTCCTGGAAGTGCTTGCGCAGGATAAAGGTACACCATTGCATTTACGCTCGCCGCAAGCGGTCAGGAAAATCCTGAGTGACGGTCAGAAAGGGGCGCAGCTGGCACCGGCAGACGTGAGTAAGAAAACCATACGGGTGAATGGCGACACTCTTGAGCTGACCATTGTGAAACCCGTGAATAGTAAAGGGGACATTCCAGCATTTATGTATTTTCATGGTGGCGGCTGGGTGATTGGTGACTATCCGACCCATGAGCGTCTGATCCGGGATCTGGTGGTTCGTTCGGGCGCTGCCGCTATCTATGTGGACTATGACCTCTCTCCGGAAGTGAAATACCCTACCGCAATAAATCAGGGCTATGCCGCGACTAAGTGGGTGGCTGAGAATGGTCACAAGATAGGTGTTGATGGCAGTAAGCTGGCCGTGGCCGGTAACAGTGCCGGTGGCAACATGGCGACAGTTGTCAGCATGAAAGCAAAAGAAGCGGGCACGCCAAACATTCAGTTCCAGTTACTACTATGGCCGGTAACGGATTCCAACCCACATTACCCGTCATACAATGAGTATGCGCAAGGGCATTTTCTGAGCCGTGATTTAATGGCATGGATGTGGGATCACTATCTTGAAAAGCCAGAGCAACGCAATGAAATTTATGCTGCACCTCTAAGAGCATCGGTTGAGCAGCTTAAAGGCTTGCCGCCAGCGCTTATCCAGGTTGCAGAAAAAGACATTCTGCGTGATGAAGCTGAAGCCTATGCACGTAAGCTTAATAAAGCAGGTGTGCCGGTAACGATTACGCGTTATAACGGTATGATCCATGACTTTGGCTTGCTGAATGCGCTCAGTAATGTGCAGGCGGTACAGGATTCACTGGACCAGGCTGGTACGGCACTTAACAAACATCTTTTCTAAACAACTCGCATATACTATTAGCAAAGCCCCGCCACGGGGCTTTGCTGTTGTCAATTTCAGCGACGGACCTTAAGGGTTTGCGCATTATTGTGCAGCTGAGCAGGTAGTAGGCAAACACAGCGCAGGTCGCGCATCAAAGTTTACAGGGTAAGGTAAGTATGAAACATACGGGGTTATCAACGGCCTTCTATGCGCTGTTGGGCACGGGGGCATTGTTAGGCACAACCACAAATCTGGCAAAAGTGGCTGCATCTATGAACATTGCAGCATTGCCTTTTTTAATGTGGTCATTAATGGGGGCGGCTATTTTTCTTTTGAGTCTGCAGCTTTTTAAAGGGCAGAGCATACCCGTCAACCGGGAGGTTATAAAGTACAGTGTTTTTTCTTCCCTTTTGACGGTTGCCGGATCGAACCTGATCCTCTTTAGTGCTATCGCCCATGTTGGCGTCAGTTTTGTCGCGCTAGCCATCTCATTACCGCCGCTCCTTACTTATGTTTTTGCGTTATTTCTTGGTATGGAAAAAGCGTGTCTGCTACGTTCAGTCGGTGTAATACTCTCCCTTGCGGGCACCATGGTGCTGGTTGCGGCGAAATGGCAGGCGCCACAAGCGAGCCATACCTGGTTATTGCTTACGTTACTTGGGCCCGTGCTGCTGGCTGCTGGCAATATATATCGTACCGCATACTGGCCCAAAGGTATAAGTCCCGAAAGTTTAGTGCCAAGTATGTTGGTTGCGGCAACACTGATTTTAGCGGCAGTCGGGGGGCTGGTACCGAGTTTACAGGTGTCGCTCCCCATCTCCGGGTCCACTTTGGCTTTACTTGCTGTGCAATCCTTAGTGTTCTCAGGGCAATTCGTATTGTTATTCGTGTTACAAAAAGCAGGTGGCCCTGTATTTTTGAGCCTCACGGGCCCTGTTGCGGCATTGCTTGGGATCCCGGTAGCGGTTGTACTGCTCAATGAGCGGCTGGTACCGGCTATTTTGCCAAGTGCGGTATTGATCGCAACCGGCGTGGGGTTTATGGTGCTTCAGCAGCTGAAAATACAACGGCTTGAAAACCGAGAGCGTGCTTCAGAACAACTTGCCGATTAACAACAGAGCATAGACAATTGGCGAGTATGGGCTGCCCCTGGTTGAGCGGGACAGGAGCAGTGATGTAAGTTGATTATGGCTTGTGCGGTTTATTCCTTATACCTGCTTTGATATAACTGTTTGTACATAAAGAAATAGTTATCTTTTATCGTGCCAAGACACTGTGTCGGCAAGCAAGGAAAATTCCCTGATGCACAGCATAGATCCGCTCAGTCTGTTTATTTCACACCTGAGCCCCCGGTGTGAGGTGTTTTCCCATATTCAACTCAGGGCGCCATGGGGCATTGCAGAGCAAAAGCAGGATGTGTGTTGCTTCAGTTATGTCAAAGCCGGGGAGTGTGTGGTGGAACTGGACTCTGGTCAATCGGTGTCGCTGCGCGCCGGGCAGCTGTTGCTCCTGCCCTATGGCACTGCGCATAAGCTCATGAGCGCCTCCGGTGCGCACTGTGTCAGTAGTCAGGTGTTGTTTAAACCGCACTCATCAGAGACGGCGCACAACCGGGTGTTGGGCGGTGCGGGAGCGTCCTGTGAGATGATGTGTGGTTGTTTTGTGTTTGCGCCCATTCAGTACTGGGGCGGCGACGGGCTGAGTAATGCACTGCCCGAGCTGATTGTGCTGGAGGCCCCCGAACAGAGCAAACTGGCCACCCTGTTAAGCTGGATTTATGAGGAAAACGCCACGCCTGCGGCGGGGCAGTACCTGGCGCAAAAAGGGTTGCTGGAGTTACTGCTGCTGGAAGTGCTGAGGCGTTTAGATAGCGCAGAGATTTTTCCGGGCTGGTTACAGGCGCTGCACGATCGGGCACTGGCTCCGGTGATACTGGCCATTCAGGCACAGGCCAACAAAGACTGGTGTATTGATGAGCTGGCCCGGCTTGCCGCGATGTCTAAATCTGCTTTTTCTGCACGCTTTAAACAAGTGACCGGACTGTCTCCGCTTAGTTTTGTGCGCCAGTGGCGCTGTCAGGTGGCGGCCACTTTGCTGGTCTCGGGCAACCAGCCCCTAAAATCCATTGCTGCCGCAGTGGGATTTCAGTCGGCAGACGTGTTGATCCGCAATTTCCGCCAGTTTCATCATATGACGCCACTGCAATTTCGCAAAACCCATCAGATCAGCCAATCAAATTGACGTCGAAAATCGACAAAAAATGGCGCTTTATCGACATAAAATCCCTCACCCGCGCCACGCGGTAGCGAGTCGGATATCAATCAGGGTAGGCTGTTGACACGCTTTTCAACCTTGATGGAGTAAATCATGAGTATCAGTAATTCCGTATTTGTGACGGGCGGCACGGGTAATATCGGCAGTGCGATAGTGCAGGAGTTGATAGCGCACAGCTATCAGGTAAAGGTGTTATGCAAAACGGCGCAAAGTGCCCACAAAGCCACGCAACTGGGGGCAACCGTTGTGATGGGCTCACTGTGCGAACCGCAGTCCTGGCTCAGTACACTGGCAGATTGTCGGGCCATTATTCATACCGCGTGTACCTTTGATGCTCAAATGGGCGAAACCGATGCGGCACTTATGCGGGCGATTGCAGACCAAGCGACAACACGCAACACCCCGTTGATTGTGATCTATACCGCAGGGTGCTGGACCTATGGCAGTCATGATGCGGTGATCACCGAAACTACGCCAAAGCACTCAGTGGCTGATTTTCAGTGGATGCTGGATAACCAGGTTTGGTTGCGGGACAAAGAAAACATCGACTTACGCGTTGTCAGCCCTGCCAATGTGGTACGTGAGGAAGAGCACTATTTACCGCCGATCCTAAGTTGGGAATTACAACGCTGTGGCCATCCTGTGCTACCTCAGGGCGAAGCGCAAACCTGGTCGCTGGTTGAGCGTCAGAATCTGGCAGAGTTATACCGGCTGGTACTCGAACGAGGTAGGTCGGGAGAAGAATACATTGGCTCTGCGGAGCATCGTGCTCCGCTGGCAAGCTTATTACAGCAGCTGTCTGAGCAGCCAATAGAATGTGGGCAAGCGGCGCTGTGGGCAGAGCAATATGGCAGCTGGACAGGAGGCTATGCACTGCAACAGGTGTTCTCAAGTGATAAGGCCATTAGGGAGTTGGGCTGGCAACCCAGACCTTTTTTAAATCTAGACTAAGGGCAGCCATCAGCCATCGTACATCATGACATGAGGCTCGGTAACCGGGCCTCATGTCATGATGTGTCTTTTAACGGGCGTAGCCCGAGTGCTTTGACTAGCAAACGTTGGAGCTGGCAGGGAGAGTGCCTACCTACTATTGTAGGGTCTGCGGGGACACTGGCCCCCAACACATTGGCGGTATTATAGCGCCCGGGCAAACATCGCCCAGAACATCACCCGGACGTGCGATTTGGCCACAATATCAAACTTTTCCTCTCTGCCTTTGCGGTATTTTTCTGCCATTTTGGCGTGAGCAAAGTCGATGATGTCATTGGTGTAGCCCGCGTACCAGCTGAATGGCGATTCGCCTTTAAAGTGCTCGGCAAACTGGGCTTTGGCCAGCCCGGCATGGATAAAAGTTTGTACATCGCGGATATAGTCCTGAACAAACTGGACATCGGCTTTATAGCCCAGGTTACTGTGGCCGGTGACCATCACGTCCCAGTCCAGCGCCATCAGTGTCTCTATGTCGTTTTTGTAGGCGATGGAGTCTTCAACGTTTGAGAAACTGCGAAACTCCAGTTAATCCGGGTGAACCAGATCGATGGCATGAATGATGGTACGTCCCTGATCTGTGATAAGCAATGCCGTATTGTCCTGAGTGTGGCCATTAAAGTTGCTAAATGTGTGGCCTTCAAAGTTAAATGTATCACCAATGACCTGAGTGATCGGCGCGGGCGCCGTGACTTTGTGCGAGTGCAGTGCATCGCGCACCTCTGCGGTGGCATAAATTTCAATGGGCGTATCCGGCAGTGCTTTTTGGATCAGCCTTGAGTCGCCCACGTGATCAGCATGGGCATGAGAATAGACGATGCCATGCAGCGGTTTGGGGCGCTGAAAAAGCGCATTCCAAAGATCACGCAAAAGATGCTGACTCAACAGTTAAGAGAGCTTGAAGCCGACGGGCTGGTCTCTCGCAAGGTGTATGCCGAAGTGCCACCCAGAGTGGAATACACCAGTACTGGATTGTCGGATGAGCTCAGCCCAATTCTGGATATGCTGTGTGAATGGGGGCAGCGACAACAGCATGTGGCCGATAAAAAAGGCGACACCTAAGTGTCGCCTGACTGCTAGCTCTCAATTGTAAATCGTGGGCGCTTAGTTACAGACGCCTAAATCAGTCCAGACTTTCCAGGCATTACCCACGTTGGAGTTTTGCGCCGGGTTTTTGCCACGGTGCCACCAGTTGCTGTGGTATTTGCGACCATTGTAGGCTACTTCATTACCTGAACGGTAAATTTTGCTGGCAGACCAGGTTTCCAGGCCAGTACAGCCGGTATTGTTGTTGCCATCTGTGACAGAGACTGACTGAGTGACAGTGTGCGTCGCACCTGCATCATCCGTTACTGTCAGTGATACCTGATAGCTGCCGGCATTGGCAAATGCGTGTGTGACAGTGACACCGGTGGTGGCAAATCCGTTGATATTCCAGTCATAAGCCATGACTTGACCATCCGGGTCGCGGCTGGCACTGGCATCAAAGCTACAACCCAGGTCGGTACAGCTTGCTGTGAAGCTGGCAACTGGCAGTTGGTTTTCTAGTGTGCCGCTACACCCGTTGGCAGCAATATAGTCAGACGCGGCTTTGGCTTGTACTAAACCGTGACCGTATTCGTTGTCGCGACCCGCCGAGCCTAAATCGATTGCCGTGGCATTTAGTGCATTACGGATATCTACGTTAGTACAGCTTGGATGTTGGCTCCAGACCAGGGCTGCAACACCAGCCACGTGCGGGCTCGCCATGGAGGTACCTGATTTTTCATCGTAATCCAGAATGGCTTCGAGCTGAACTTGTACTGTGGCACCCACAGAGGATTTCAGTGCCGTGCCGTCTTCTTGAGACAAGGCAATGACCGGAATGGTCACGCCATGTGCGCCGTCTCCCAGCGTCCCGCTGAATGAACCCGCAGCATTGTTGTAGATGATAGCTGCTACACCGCCGCCGGCTTCACAGTTGGCTGCTTTGTCTTTGAATGAAGCGCCACCACGCTCAATTAAACAGACACTGCGTGTCGCTGCACAGGCACTCAGGCCCTGGCCACAGTCGACGAGTTCGGCACTGACGTTACCTTCTGCCGAGTTGGTCATGCCGCTGGCTTTAACAAATACTCCGTTGGCTGTCACGCCTGCGGCAACACCGGTGCCACGTGGCACGGTAGACAGGATGTTAGTACCTGGTGCTGCAATTTCTACATAAGCGTTGTACTGTGACGTGGCGCTTTTCACGCGGTTTTCGTCAATATTCGCCACTGACATCACGGTTTCATAACTGGCAGGGTAACTGACTGTGCTATCCCCGCTGTTCCCTGCTGCGGCAATGATAAGCACGCCTTTGTCATACGCGGCTTGTAAACGATCCTGGAAGTACTGACTGGGGCTGCCACCACCTAAACTCATATTGATGACTTTAGCGCCATTTTCGACACAGTTATCAACTGCTCGGGCAATCCGAGAGGTTAAACCTTGCTTACCATCGTTATCGAAAACACGCACGTTGTGCACGCCAATTTTATCATTCGGCAACACACCGATGACGCCCTGGCCATTTTTCAGCGCGACTATGGTACCGGCAACGTGTGTACCATGACCTGAGCCATCCTGATCCCAAGTCAGGCCGCCAGGCAAGTCGGTAAAACCAGTGGCATTTTGTGGCAGATCCGGGTGGCCCAGATCGTAACCAGAGTCAATCACACAGACTTTAAATAAGTCGGCGTTGGTGTCTTGTAGCAAAGGTGCCTGTACTTCGGCCAGGCCATACGGTGAGACTTCCGCGCTGGTGGTCGATGAGAAAGGCACATATTCATAATCTTCTTCGATATAGGCGTACTGGCCAGACGCTTTAAGTTGTGCGACCTGCTCAGCAGTCAGCTCCATGGTGACGACAGTGCCTTGCTCATCATCTGATAGTACTTCTGCGGCTGGTTCAGCAGCGAAATCCTGGGCAATGGCGGCGCGGGCAAAGCGAGTGGTTTGCGGCGCAAAAATGGCTAAATCACTTTGCTTAAGAATGTACTGTTTGGTTTCCTGTGCGTTGACGGCGGTTGATGACAGTGCGGATAAGGCAATGGCTAACGAGGTAAGTCTAAATGTCTTGTTCATGTTGCTTCCTACTGATTCTTGTTGTTGCTATTTATTATGTTTGCTGCATCCAATGCAATGAGGTCTGGTTTATTGTCTATTTTGTACCTCATTGAGGATCAAACTACCCCTTGAAGTTTTAATTTGCAACCCATTGTTAATGCAAGTTACACAAATAAGTAAAAATGATGAACAATTCGAAAATTTGCTCATGCTGTGGTGATTTTCTGAGCATTTGGTTTTGCGTAGTATGAAGGGAACGGATCTACAGGAAGTAATAATAACAATGGCTTATAGATTAAGCGCGGTCGCTCTTTTATTCCTAATGACCTTTTTTCACAGCCCGTACTGGCAACGGATTACCGAATTGCAAAAGGGATATCGGTTGGGCAGCAGCACATCAAGCTGATGATATCGCCGGGTGAACGCACCTATAGCGGTGAAACCACACTTGCTTATAACTTATCTCAAGCTATTGATTATATTGCTTATCATTCTATTGGCTTGACACTGAGTCAGATTGAGCTGCGTTACCTGTGGTGGCACCGGATCGCTGTGATATCGTACGTCATACATTGCTTTTTAAGCTTGAAAGCAACGCAGAGCTGACGATTCGATTCTCCGGTTTGGTTGGCGGTGTAGATAGGGCTGGTTAGCCTTGAAAAAAACGGGCCCTTTTGATGGGCCCGTTTTTTGACTATGGGTCGTTTTGCATCGGTCTATCAGTAATCCTGATATAGCTCGATAATTGGCTGATCTTTATCTGTCTGGCAGGTTGGCAGAGAGAAAACCAAAGCGCGGTCTTGGGTATGGGCAGTTTTGAGTAGGTTGTACGTAACGCTCCCCGCCGGTGTCAGGAGGTCCAGTGTCCAGAACCGCCCGTTTTCTGTGCGTTTACAGGTATCGCCTTTAATGCGTATCCGAACCAGAGAAGAGATGGTATTGAACTCTGCGATTTTGCCCGTCAGGAGTCTTGCATTCGGGTCGTGCAGTACTTGATTGCTCCAGCCACTACAAATGGTATCGCTAAAACATGCTTTAACCCTGTATGCGCTCAGCCCGGTCACCTTGCTTGCGTCATAGTGAGTCTGTGCTCCTGACAGTGGGATGTTTTGCCAGTTCAGTACTTTGCCATTGGTGCAGCCTTGCGTGCAGTCAGCGACTTCCAGCAAGTAGTGGCTGATCTGTGCAACATCTGTCCATTGCAGATTGCCATTTTCCACACTCAATGTGAGCCTCAGAGGCTCTGCGTTTGCCACCAGTTCTGAACTTTCAAGTATGCTACAGATAGCCCCATTGGTTTTTTTATCGCAGGCCTGAACAGAGAAAATGTACTCGCCAGCGTCGGTGAACTGATACTGGAAACGCGATTTTTCGGTGCGTGAGTCGAATTCCCCTAACATGGTTAGCTGTTGCTGACCTGGCAGTTTGACATACAGCGTGTAACTGACGTGTTCCTGGAAAAACTCATGGATCTGCCATTGCAGTGTGACCGTTTGGTGCGTAAAGACGCGTTCCGGCAGTGGTTCAAAGGTGACTGTGGGCAGGTGGCTATCTGTGAGCTGAAAAGCGACTTCAGTCAATTGGCCACATTGCCCTGACAAGGTACAAGGCTGCACTTCGACTTTGATGGTACCGCGTCGAAAGTTAGGTCCCCGTTCAAGTGACGTGCCGGTATAATTGTCCTGCCACAGGAAACGCTGTTCGGGCTCCCCGGCATACTGACTGGGTTTGGTGATGTAAACATCATAGACCATATCTTGCTGATAAACGGATGGCTTTTTCCACGATAGGGTGACAGATTCTCCATAAACGATGTCGCTGGCGGACACCGTTAGATCCTCTACTTTGAGCAAGGTGGCATTGTCACTGACCACGACAGAGGTGGCAGTGCTGCGCTGTTTACTGCACACGGTGCTGTAGTTGGTCAGGCAGGTTTGCAGATAAAAGGTATAGGTGCCTTTTTGCGTCAGACCGGTGCCCGGGGTGTACAGGCTGATGGTTTGGCTGCCGGGAGAAGTCATCCACAGTTTGGCAGTGATGGGCTCTTTAAAAAACTCTGGCATTTGCCAGTTGAAAGACACCGATTCGTTCAGATAATACTCGGGCTTTTCACTGGTAAATTGTATTGCGTCAGGCAAAGTGGTTCCATTAAGTGTGTACTGTGTTGTCGTGACTTCACCACAGCTGCCATCTGGCAGGCAAGGATGTACTTCCACACCAATCTGACCACGGCGGTAATTCGGACCTCGTACTACCTGAGTATCAGTGAGGGCACGCTGCCACAAAAAACGCTGATCTGGTTGGCCAGGCTCCGAGCTGGGCTTGGTAATATATACATCATAGGTAAGGGCTCCTGTATAGCCATTGGGCTTGTCCCAGGAGATAGTGACAGAATCACCGTAATTGATGTTGGTTTTATCAACCCTCAGGTTCGTAACTTTGATCGGTTTGACCGTTGCTGTAACAGGGTGACTGAGATAGTCATTACATATTGTGGGTGCCTTCTGATCACAGTACTGAAGATAAAAAGTATACTGACCCGGGGCATGCAAAGGCGCGTTGACTTGGTATTTTTGCAGCGCAGTTTGTTCTGGTGCTTTGACCCATAATTGAGTGGTCACGGCTTCTTGAAAAAACTCAGGGAACTGCCAGTTAAAGTCAAACCCATTTCCGGCAAACACGGTATTTTGTTTAACGGTAAACTGTGTCGCTGCAGGCAGCGTGTTACCGCTGAGGGTATAAGACACGGAACGGCTCAAACCGCATTGTTCTGCCAGGCATGGCACGACTTCTACTTTAATAGTGCCGCGACGATAATTGGGGCCCCGTGTCAATGTAAGAGACGGGTGGTTATCACGCCACAGGAAGCGGATATCTGCTTCACCTGGGTTCGGACTGGGCTTAGTCACATAGACATCAAATACCAGCCCACTGTTTTCATCGTAGCCTGCCGGGCGTTGCCACGATAGTGCGACATGCTCACCGTAAGTGATATCAGATTTATTGACGGCCAACTGCGCTACCGCGGCATGGGTGATCACAGGCGTCGCCCGCACAGTCAACGCAGTGAGTGATTTATTGTTACATTCACCATAGGTGTTGCACATTTCAAGGTAAAAAGTACTGCTGCCTACTTCATTGAGTGTATGAGTCAAGCTTTGTACGGTAGCCGCCAGTGGGCCTGCTATTTTACGCGTCGTTCCTTGCGAATGCTGGTAGAGCGTATAACCGACCGTGTCTTTGTAATAGGGGTGGAGCGACCAGTTGAAAGTGACTTGTTCTCCCTGACGAATGACAGACTTATTTCGGGTAAATGTGGGTTGTGGTAGCGTGCCACCTACTGTAAAACTGACTTCACGTAATGGACCACATTGATTGAGCACGTTGCACGGCACAATACCCACTTTGGTTGCACCTCGACGGTATATCTCATTACGTGTCAGTTCAGTTGCTCTGAAATTATCATGCCATAGGAAATGCTCATCTGGCAGCCCGGGTTGTGCGCCTGGCTTAGTGATATAGACATCGTAGTAAGTCGTATCACTGATGTTGCCGGGTTTACGCCAACTGATCTTAACGGAGTCGCCATAATTTAGTTGCGTCTTGCTGACAGACAGTCCGGCAACCGCATCTGGTACCGGGGGCGGTGATAGCACCGAGAGGCTATGTACGGAGGAGTAGCTGCACTGGTTCCATGAATCACAGGCTTGGACCTGGAAATAATGAGTACCTGCCAGATTGATCCCTGAGCGGAGGAAATTTGGGGACGAAACATCTCGAAATACAAACCAGTTTCCGCCTGGCTTTTTAGTGCGTAAGCGATAATAAAGTGAACCTGAATAGCTGCTCGGCGGTTGCCACTGCAGCATCACGCTGCCGCCAGTGTATATTTGTGAGGTGGATAAAGAGAACCCCCGCACAGCAC
This sequence comes from Pseudoalteromonas rubra, assembly GCF_001482385.1. NCBI lineage: Bacteria > Pseudomonadati > Pseudomonadota > Gammaproteobacteria > Alteromonadales > Pseudoalteromonadaceae > Pseudoalteromonas > Pseudoalteromonas rubra. Next base: position 2,675,427 of record NZ_CP013611.1, on the reverse strand, counting down.
TCGGCCCAGGAGGAGGAGGTTCACTGACAGAGACGGATGCCGATCCTGATGCGCTGCATCCGCTGGCATCACATGCCTCGACGTAAAAAGTATGGGTGCCGTTTTTATTGATATAACGGTTAAAGGAGGTGCTGGTGTAACCCCCTCTGAATTTCAGCCAGGTATCGCCAGGCTTGAGTACCCATAGATTGAAATACTGTGTGCCGCTGGGACGACTCCAGGACAGCGTTACTGTGTTTCCCCGGTACATACTATATGTACTGAGGCTAAAGCTTGGGCTGCTGATAGCAAGCGATTGAAAACTGGTAGCGAGTGTAAGCCACAAGAGTAAGTGTATTATAACTTTCATATACGTGTTTTATTTTTATAGTTCGATCGAGATGAGCCAATTACTTGTAACAAAGCTCTTTATGGGGGCCAATTGGCATACAAGGCATAGCACAATAAAAATGCAATGGGATAAACCATCTGTTTTTCATTTTTTAGATGGTGCTATGCCTTGGTGAATTAAAAGTCTTGATAGAGGTAGTTTATCTTTTGGTTTTTTGTTGGGTCACAGGAAGGGTAGCCGATCTTTATCGTTTTAGATGTGTTTGCGGCAGCCAGTAACATAGATACGTTCACCCCCGCAGTGGCGTCTGCGAGTTCAAAATACCAGTAGGTATTGCCGGCATTGGCACTTTGCTTACACTCATCGCCTTTGAGACGGAAGAATACTTTACCGCCACTTGGATAGATACGTTCAACTTGACCGACGCCTTTTGCTGCGAAAGCTGCTGGTGCGAGCGGTAGCAATAAAGATAATGTGAGAATGGAAATGAGCTTCATGATTTGTTTGGTCCTTTTATAAAAACAATATTATTCGGTATGCATTTATTAAATTCAACACTTGATGCAAATATGTTGCTACTTTGTTTTTGGGTGATGTTCTATCGAAGCTTGCATTAACCGCCAAATTCGCTATTCACTATAGTTAGGTCAGTCATTATATGTATTCATAACAGGGCTTTTAGTGCGAAGAAGATGCCCATACTCGCCAATACAACGAACAGGGTGTTTTTCACCAGCAGGCTTAATATGATGGTCAGTATTCCCCCCAGCAAAAAGGGGTTGGCAAGATCATGCGTATTGAATGTCACTTCGCCAAATACTATTGGTGCCGCCATCGCGGTCAAAATACAGGGCGCGGTGTAACTTAAAAACCGTTGCACCCTCAGGTCGAGTTTGACGGGCAGCTTTTCCATAAAAAAGGCGTAGCGCATAAAGAAAGTGATCAGCGCCATTAATAAAATCAGATCGTAACTCATGGTTTGCCTCCTAGTTGGTTTCTTTGTCTAAGCGATAGCCCACCACCATGCCGATCAGCGCAGACAACAACAGGCCGTTTGGCACCTCGAACTTGTGAAACAGCACGGCACAACCGGCGGATACCAGCACCGCCACGAGCACTGGGGATGATTTTATATTGGGCACCACCATGGCAATAAAGGTGGCAGCAATGGCAAATTCAAGTCCGAGGCTGTCGAGATCCGGAATACTGGTGCCGGCCACAATGCCAGCCAGTGTGGACAGGTTCCAGATAACATAGAAAGTGGCACCAGAGATCAAGGCATAGTCGAGTGGAAAGTAGCCCAGCTCTTTACGTTTATTCTCGGTCACAGCAAACATTTCATCGGTGAGCAAAAAGGCCATCAGCATTTTGTGATGTAAGGGTAAGCCCATTGCATGACTGCGAAAAGTTGCAGAGTAGAGCAAGTGGCGTGAGCTGATCACAGCAGTGCTGCCCAAAATGGTCGCGATACCCCCACTGGCACCTGTCAGCGTCAACGCAGACAGTTGTGCTGCGCCGGCAAAGACCAGCAGCGACATTAATTGCGATTGCAACGGACTGAGGCCAATCTGAATGGCCAACGAACCACACAAAATCCCCCAGGGGATCACGGCAATGGACAGGGGAAGAATGTCAAAAAATGCGGCCAGTTTGATAGATCTGACTGGCTGTGTTTGCTCCGAACTCATAATATTTACCTAGCCTGTGAGTAGTATGGCAACTTGCGAAGGTTGATGATTTTTGTTCTTTTAGCGTACGAATGTACCTTGAACAGAACCTTCGGGCAATAATCAAAAGTCAATCTTTAATCAGGTGCCGAACGGCACTTGACGGCATGGCTTGAGCACATGTGCGGATGCACTGACAATGCTAACAGCGTGCTCTCAGAAAATGCGAGTTACTACCTGATGTTAGTCTGCATTGGTGTCGGCCGACTGAATTGGGAGCACTATGGTGTAACGACACCCCTGTCCGACTTCGCTTTGGCATTCTATGGTGCCTTTGAGCTTTTGAGTCACGATATTAAAGACAATGTGCATCCCCAGCCCGGTCCCGCCGCTGCTGCGTCGGGTGGTGTAAAATGGCTCAAAGACTTTATCCCGCGTTTCTTCGCTCATGCCGGTGCCATCATCAGATACCGTCCAGGTGAGCTGCTGCGATTGGCTGTTAACCGTAATGCAGAGAGTACCGGGCTGTTTTCCATCATCGAATCCATGTTTAATGGCGTTGTCGACCAGGTTTGTGAGGATCTGGGCAATGGCCCCCGGGTATGTGGACAAGCGGGCCTCTGCCGGAAAATCGGTTTTTACCGTGACCTGAGAGTGCTTCCATTTGGGGTGCAAACTGGTCAGCACATCGCTGAGATAATCCGGCAGGTTTATGGTACTGAGCTCTTCTATGGACTGGTCCACAGCCACTTGCTTAAAGTTTTTCACCAGCTGTGCTGCTCGATTTAGGTTCGATTCCAGCAATTGCAGGCTTTCTTTTAGTGTGGCAAAAAATTGCTCCAGATTGTCCTTGCTAAGTCGTGCGTCAGCCAGTTTTTGCTCGCATTCTGCCAGTGCTTTACTCGCATAAGAACCAGCCGTAATGCCAATCCCAAGCGGCGTATTAATTTCATGGGCAACACCGGAGACCAGGCGGCCCAGTCCCGCCATTTTTTCCTGTTGTACCAGTTGTTGCTGAGTAACTTTGAGGTCTTCGTGGGCTGTTTGTAATTGGTTAAAGGTACTCTCAAGCTGGGCTACAGCGTCGGCGTTTGCTAGGGCAATGGCGGTGTAGTTAGCTATTGTGCGCAACATTTGCACATCGTTGTCGCTGAAAGCATGTGGCTGAAAGCTCTGCACGGTCAGGCAGCCAATGATCCGGGTATCAATAATCAGTGGCAGGTAAACCAGCGACTGACTCTCTGCGCCGCTGACCGGCGCTGCAATGTGGTTAACAAACTGCGTCAGTTCGCTGATCTGATTGACCCTGAGCTCTTTTTGATGGGTGACGCACCAGACAGCGGGGCGCTGAGTGTCGGACAAAGTATATTCAAATTCGGGTAGCTTTTGGCCTTTTTCAATCGCCAGTCGACAGGATATGCGCTGATTTTCGGTGTCCAGGATGCCGACTACAAAAACGTCTGCGCCCATCAACTCGTTGACATGTTTATAGACACGTTCCAGCACCGACGAGAGATCTAAAGTGGAGGTGATGTCTTTGCCTATGGTGCCCAGCATGGTGATATTTTCAGTGCGGGACTGAACCAGGTTATCCAGCACAACTTGTTGCTGCTTAAGCTCTCTTATCCGCCATAGATACGCCCGGTATAACAAAATGGTGATCAGCAACAGTAGCCCCAGGCGAAACCACCAGGTCTCATACCAGGCTGGTAACTGAGTAATCGCCAGAGTGAGCTGATGCTGGCTCCATTGACCTTTGCGGTTGCTCCCTTTAATCCTGAGCTGGTAGTCGCCAGGTGGTAATTGTGAATAGGTGATATGGCGCTTGCTGGCATCCACCTGGATCCAGTCGTCGTCATAACCTATGAGCTGATAGGCATAGCGATTGCTGTGTGGTGCCGTATAGTCCAGTGCTGCAAACTCGACGGAAAAGCTGTGGGTATTAGGTTGCAGGGTCAGCTGGTTTGTGTTGGTTACGGGGTAATTATTGATCGCCAGTTCACTGATCACCAGGGGAGGGTGATAGTCCCAGGAGGCCCAAAGTTCAGGACGTAACAAGAGGATCCCTTTCGTACCGCCGAACAGTAAAGTGCCATTACGCAGCTTAATGTAGGAGCCAGTCCATATGGTTCCGGTATCCCAGTCATCGGCGACGCTTAAGTCTGCAAAGCGGCGATGCACGGGGTCTATCCAGCCATAGCCGTTCCAGAGACGTCCCTGATCATCTTCCAGCAGGTTACCCGCGGTGCCGGTTGGTCTGCCCACTAATTGATCCAGCGATTCGAACTGGGCGTGGTGGCCGTCAAAGTGAACCAGCTTATAAAGGCCGTGGGGCGTGGCGACCAGTAGGTGTCCCTTACTATCAATCAGCAGGCTATTGATATAATTGTCTGACAAGGTCTCAGTGGTACCGGCCTGGGCACTGATCTCGGTGACACTGTGCGCGTCTAAGTCGAGCACAAACAGGCCATTGCGGGTTCCTACCCACAGGTAATTGGGGGCCGCATAGGTCATACTCAGCACAGATTTTCCCGGCAAAATGGTGTGATCAGTGAAGTGATTTAAGGTCTGGATCTGGTGTGTATTAATGTTCATGAGGGCCAGCCCCTCGTCAGTGCCAACCCACAATTGGCCGCCAGGTGTTTCTTGCAAGGTGAAAACCTGATCGCCGGGCAGGCCATCTGCTTTGCTGAAGCGCGTGAAATGCTGGGTATCAGGATCAAAATGGTATAACCCGGTGTTTGCCGATCCGACCCAGATATTGCCATCAAAGGTTTGGCGGATCGTCCGGACATAGCCATCGGCGAGTTTGGTTGGATCCGATGGATCGGGGCGGTGGCCGGCCACCATGCCGATCTGCGGATCTATGATGTCGATCCCCGTTTGCGCATTGCCAACCCATATCATGCCATTACTGAGCTCGGCAAAACTGCGGACATCGACATGGCTTAGCGAATGTGGGTAGGTGAGTCGTCGGACAAAGGTTCTGAACGCGCCATTGTGGGGATTGTGGCGATTGAGTCCGTTGCCCCAAGTGCCTGCCCAGATAAGTCCGGACGCGTCAACGAGCAGGGCACCCATAGAATCAAGGTTAATGCTGTGGGGGTTCAGGGGATCATGACGAATATGGCGCTTTACCGCGCCGGTTGTGGCATCCACCACGGTGATGCCGCCGCCGGACGTGCTCAGCCAGATCTCCTGGTCATTGGGTTGTGCAATGCCGTTGACCCAGTGATAACTGAGGCTGGAGGGATCATCCGGGCGATGCGTGATCCGCCCGACCTGATCAGAGCCGGGTATGAAAAAGGCCGCGCCATGATCTGTGGTGCCAATCCAGATGGATCGATCCGTCGCCTGGAACAGTCGAAATACGTTCTGACGATTAAAGGCTGGCAGCGTTTTACCAGCCAGTGGTTGCTGCCAGTCGACATTCTGAGTTGCCCGTAAAGCAGGTAAGGTGATGTGGCACAAACCACTTTTGCTGCCCAGCCACATGGTATTTGTGTCTGTCAGTAAGATTGAGCGGAGCCTGGGTTGTTGCAGTGGTATATCACAGCCCTCAACACGCAGCCGCGTTACCTGGCCTGTTTGTGTCTGGATATGCGCCAGCCCGTTGTCTGTGGCAACATACACATTACCCTGATTATCGCCTGTCAGTGAACGCACTGTGCTGTGAGGCAGGCTATTTGTTGCCCAGCGGTGATGTGCAAAGCGACTGAATTGGCCACTTTTGGGATCATAAACAGACACGCCATCAGAGAAGGTGCCGACCCAGATCCGTCCGTCCTGAGCGGTCCATAACGTACGTACAAAATTGCCAGACAGACTCGTCTGGTCTCGCGGGTCATGTTGAAAAGGCACAAACCGGTAGCCATCGTGACGGATAAGGCCAAACTGGGTACCGATCCAGATAAATCCATCCCGGTCCTGAGCCAGCGCGGTGACCACCCCTTTGGGGATTTGCTCATTGTCACCTATGGTCTGAAAAATCAGTTCACCGGTGTCGAAAAACGGTGTGTTTACCCTAGTTGTTTGTGTTTGCTCTATATTTCCCTGAGAAATTGGAGCAGCGGCCCAACTCTGACTGGCAATCAGGTCAGTATATAACAATAAAGTAATCAGAATTGCAGGCCATACACGCCTTAATGTAGTCACTGTCAACCCTCCGGTATCAGTGCGTTGAGGTGATACCAATACATCCATAACCAGTATAGATGACCTGCCATGACTGGAGAGTCGTTATTCAGGTTTAGTCTGCTTAATGGCTTCAAGGTAACGACTTTCCACAAAATTTTTCTCTTTACTCAGGTGCTTCAGTTTTTGCCGGGTTTGTTCAAGCTCCGTTTTCAGGGCAGTCACCTCTGCACTGCTGTCATCTCCTTCATGGTCTACGGAGAGTTGATCTATCAACTGATTCTGCTCCTCTATCTGACGTTTGTACTGGTTGAGCAATGTTTGAGTTTGCTGATCGCTCATGGTATTGGCGGAGGTACTGGTTTTGTTTTGCTTCAGTTGTTCCAGCTCCTCTTGTAATTGCGTGTTCGCCTGGCGCAAGGTATCGGTAGACTGGAATTGATGTTCCAGTTTGGAGCTGACGTGCTGGAGTTTTTTGTCACTGTTGTCGAGCTCGCCTTTGAGGCGTTTAATAAGCTTATGAGAGCGGATCAGCTTTTTATTTAACTCATTGATGGAGCCTTGCTCTTCTTTGGTGATGTGATCCGCGGTGGATGCGCGGATCTGCGACAACTGATTTTCCAGCGTCATTTGCACCTGCAAAAGCTCAGAGATGGTCTGGTTATGTTGCTGAGAAAACTGACTCGCACGAGCCACGGCTTCACGGCACTGTGCAAGTAGTTCATCATTGGCTGGTGCCCCTTGTTTGTGGTTCAAAAAAGCCCCGGCAAAATGACGAAACTCTCTTAAAATCAACAACAAAATATAGAACCAGGCCGCCAGGATCAAAAGCCCTACATTCAGTGCTACGTATTGGTAAACTTCGAGAGGAACCATAAGCTGAGATACGCCGCTTTTGTTTATCAATAAGATAAGTTTAGTTTTCGTTCAAAATTCTGCCTATACTGAAGAAGAATAATTGCGTTAGGCTAAAGAGTGAAAATTCTGATCGTTGACGACAGCCATGCGACCTGTGAGATCATCCGGCGGGCCTTGCAACAGTTTGAGTATCGCAAGCTGTTTTTGAAGTGTGCCAGCCGTGTCGATGATGCGTTGGCACAGATCACCAGCTGGCAGCCCCAAATTATATTGACCGACTGGCACATGCCGGATAAAACCGGTATTGAGTTGCTTGAGCTAGTGCGTGTCAGCCACCCTGAGCTCCCCGTGGCGATGATCTCCACTGTCGATGATACGGCGCAGATTGATTATGCGACCTCGTTGGGTTGTGCTTTTTTCCTGTCTAAACCTTTCAGTGATGATGCCCTGCGTAGCGCCATTATGCCTCTGGTGCTGGAGCAGGAAGCCAATGAAGTGATTGTGGAGGATGAAGCTGTTCCCCTCAGAGAGGAGCTGGCTTTGCCGAAAACCGATTTACTTGAGCGGTTGATGCAAAAAAACATCAGTAACTCACTTGTGTTAAAACCCATCAAAGCGCAGCAACTGGATGAAAGCAAAGTGCCGTGTATGATGGTGGTCTATGCTGAGCGGGGCAGTCAGAAACCTCGGGTGATTGGGGTGTTAGATATCTATGCGGCGTGTGTGTTGGCCAGCAGCCTGCAAGTGATCCCACAAGAAGAGGCACACAAAGCCATTCATTTAAATCAAGTGAATCCCCAAATTATGGCGGCGTGCAAAGAGGCGTTGGCCAAAACGGCGTATGCATTCGTCGATAAACAAAGCAAAATGAGTTTGTTTGTCAGAAGCTGCTCTTTCCTCACTAAAACCCACCCCAAACTGGAGCGCTTATACCAGTATCCACTCGATAGTCGAATTGATTTAAGCTGTGAGCGAGAGGGGATGGCGCAAGGTAAGATATTGATTGTTGGGGTATGATACCCTTTCAACGCCCCTCAGGGAGACATTGACTCTGTGTGTCGATCCGATATGATGAAGTCGGAATTGACGGAAAAACACCCAGGAGGACAATGATGATAGTAACCAAACCGACCGGGCAGACTGACCTCAACTAACTAAATTTAGTCTAGCCAGCACTTCTTTTCGCCCGGTATCTACCGGGGCACTCAGCCCCTTTCTCAAGTATTAACATCATTGTTAAGGGGTCGTCATGACCAACTTTCAGTTACTCTCCAGCTTAGGCTGGACACCCTTTTTTCAACAACAGCTTTCACTTGAAGAGTGGAGTAATGTCTGTCCTGTGCGTGTAGCCTCGGTACATCGAAGCTGTATTTCAGTGCAAAGCGACACAGGGAGCTTTTCTCTGCCAGTAACACCTGCCATGGATACACTCGCCGCTGGCGACTGGATACTGCTGGACAATCAGCAACGATATATCCGCTTGCTGGAGCGGCAAAGTTGTTTCAAACGTAAGGCGCCAGGGACACAGCGGGAGTGGCAGTTAATCTCGGCAAATGTCGATACTGCCTTTATTTTGTGTTCACTAAATGAAGGTTTTAATCTGAACCGACTGGAACGCTACCTGGCACTGGTGCACAGTTCGGACGTACAAGCCGTCATTCTGCTGACTAAGGCCGATCAGGTTGACCATACGGATCAGGCACTCACTATGGTGCGCGAGCTTGACCCCAGCCTGGATGTGCTGGCACTAAACACGCAAGCGTCCGACTGTGCTGAACGTTTGTCTCCCTGGCTCACCAAAGGCCAGACAGTCGTATTGCTGGGGTCATCGGGCGTCGGTAAGTCAACGTTGACAAATACGTTGATGAAGGCACACCATCAGCAAACTGGCAGGATCCGTGAGGACGATGGTAAAGGACGACACACAACCACGCACCGGGAGTTGGTTACCTTGCCATCAGGTGCTTTGTTGCTCGATACGCCGGGGATGCGGGAGTTGCAACTGGGTGGTTGCGATACGGGGATCAGCTCGGCATTTGCTGATATAGAACTGCTTAGTGAGCTATGCCGGTTTAACGATTGTCAGCACGATCAGGAGCCCGGATGTGCAGTACATCGCGCGATTGAATCCGGCGAGCTGAGTCAAAGGCGGTTGAATAACTACCTTAAGTTGAACCGAGAAAATGCCTTTAATACTTCCACCATGGCGCAAAGGCGTGCCAAAGAAAAATCGTTTGGCAAACTGGTTAAGCAGATAGTGAAAGACAGGGAGCGATTTAAAGCGTCTTAGTACGTGCGTCAGGCCATGCCTAGCGCATAGCCTGACGTTTTTTAATTTAATACAGCCACTTAAATACCTATCCCAAAGGAGTACTATGTTATTGGCAAATAGAAAACGAAAGCCCTGTCTGGTGGGGCTTTTTGTCGCATTTGGTATGAGCAGCTTGATAGCTGGATGCGCAACGTCTGATGAGCCAGTTGAAGACACTGCTTTGCTGCATCGTTATGTAGATAACCAAAATGGCATCGATGGGCTGGATAATGTTCGGCGACTGTTATTTGATGACACAGACAGGATACTGTATGCGGTCAGTGCGGATGATGATGCATTGACTGCATATCGTGTTGCCGATGATAACGCTTTGACTATGCTGGATATGATATCAGGTGAGCGCGCTCGCGGTACGCTTATAGGTGCATCGGATATGACGTTTTCGGGGGCTGACAGGGATATTCAGGTTGTTAGCTTTTACAGTGGTGCGGTTGCTCAGTTTCGGTTGGATCGTAGTGATAAATTGATTTTGCAGTCTGATTTATCTGACCAAATTGATATCCAGCGCGTGTTCAAACAAGGTAAGCCCATTTCAACACAAGAGGATAAGCTGGCTCTGTTAGGGCCATATGCTATTGTTGGTGATGCCGCTGGTATCAGTTATGTGGCGGCAAATGTGTCGCAGGCGTTGGTGCAATTGACGTCTTCACAGGGGCAGCTGAGCACACGTCAGACAATTCGGGTTGAGCAGGTCAATGCGCTGGGTGGCGCTGTGTCGGTCGCGCAATCTGATAACGGCCTGAAAGTCGCCGTGGCGGGCATGCAGGCAAATCAAATTGCGCTGTTTGAGGTCTCAGATACACAGCCGCTTAAGTTGCAACAAACCTTGCCTGTTGGGTACCCAAAAGCGTTGATTGAGCCTGTATTTGTGACTTTTTCGCCAGGAACTGAGCGCTTGTTCGTGGCGGATAAGCGCAGTGTATTTATCTATTCTCCTGATCCACAGGGTCATTATATACCCTCTACAGAGCTGAAGGTGTCAGATAACCAAAAGCTGACTGCTGTGTCACGTTTGGCATTTGGCCCTGCAGGACATTGCATGTTGGCGTTATCTGAGTCTGCGGATCAGGTTTATATTTTTAAACGTAAAAGTGGTACCCATTGGCAGTATTTGTCACAACTTGATGTAGGTGGCGCCCAGGCACCGACCTCTGCGGCGTTTATCTCTCAGGACAAGGTAGCAATCAGTTTTGCCAGGAGCGACGCAATCTATATCTATGCGAATGTATGTGGCCAGTGAGTCGATGAACCGTGTCCGCAGACGCATTTAAGTCAGTGATAAAAGGTCTCTTGAAAGCAAAGTGGTCAGCTTGTGGAATAAGTGCAAGTGTGAATCATTTATGCGAACAAGTGACCTTTAGTGCATTGAATTGCGAAAATGGAAATGATTAGTCATATTTGTAATAAGTTTTAACCTGAGTTGCTATGTGTTTGTCAGGTTTTAGTTGAACTTCATTTCTTTTCCCTGTTAGTCTAATGCGTTGTGACGATTTGAAAATTTAGAATACTCTCATTTATTGGGATAATGCCTTGCCTGAGGTATCCGAGAGGGCCTGAAGCGTAGTACTTGTGCGCCGGACTCGGCTGTCTAATCGTCCATCAAGAACTGGAAATTTTGACCACTTTGATTGGATGCCATGTCTTCGATACTGGATATTAAACTGACAAAACTCGGAGCGTTTGTTCTGGATCTGAGCGATCAGGTTTTATATCGCGATGCCAACGAGGTTGCTATTGAACCTAAGGTAATGGCGTTGTTGCTATATCTGTATGAAAACAAAGACAGATATGTGAGCATAGAAGAATTGCACCAGCAAGTATGGTCAGATCGCGTGGTATCGGATACGGCGGTACGCAGCGCCGTTAAAAAGCTCAGATTGATCCTTGATGACACTGATATTGCGAATGCGCGTTATGTGAAATCAGTATCAAAGCGCGGTTACAAGTTAGTTTGCGATATTGAACCTGTTGACGCGTTAGAGACCCCGGCCATTCCTGTAAAAGAAATGAAGGTTGCTAAATCGCCTGCTGAGGAGGTTGACTGTGGGCCTGTGGAGGCATCAAACAGTGTATCTGAAGCGCCTGTAAACCCTGCTGAAGGCCAGCCCTCTACCCCAGATAAATCATCGAGCTTCACTTATAAACTTCTGATAGTAATGGTTATATTTCTTTCTGCGACGATTGGTTGGACTAAGTATGACACCATTGTGAAGTATGTTTTAGATAGTCAGTTGGCTAATGTTAGCGATCTTGACCAACTGACGGAGTTTAATGGCGAAAAATATGACTTATCGGTGTCATTGGATGGTCGATATATCGCCTTTTCTGGCCGTACGTCTATTGAGGAAGACCGACAGGTATATTTGCTTGACAGGCAAAATAACAAGATCAGACAACTTACCTATCATGCTAATAATGCTGCGCTTGTGCAGTTTGCCCAGAATGATAAAGTTATAATATACAGCGATTTAAGTGGTGGAAAAACGTCTGTTCAGTTGTTGCCATTGACCTTGTCTGAACCTGAGTCAGGGAGGATTACCCTGATAGAAGGTGTGGTTGCGGTAGGGGATCCTTCCCGTGGTCGCCATGCATCAGAGCTGCTATTACCTATGTTAGTGGATCTGGAAAGTGAAATGACACTGTACGCGCTTGATCTGCATACACGAGAATACTTGCGCATGCTGGCCCCAAGTGATGCAAGTGAAATATTGTTTGATGTTAGCTTGTCACCGGATAAACAGAAACTGGCATTGATAAAAAAGATCAAAGGTCAGTTCCACATCTTGTTGTTTGATTTAAAAACAAAAGAAGAAACCTTGATTCACAGCACTAAACACAAGTTGTACGGCGTTGAATGGAAAAACAATACGTCTTTGCTGGTTATGGCCACAGGCGCGCTTTTCCAGGTTGACAGTCTGACAGGGGAGCAAATCAGATTGATCGAAGATGGCGATATGTTGCTGCGCAGCTTTGATACCCATGATGGCGCAGATATTGTGTTGCTGCAAAAAGAGTTCAGCCGGGCGAAGCGTTTGTATATAGAACATCAACTCGTCCCGCAATTAGAAGTTCAGCAGATTATCAATACCGCGCCTCAGGTTGTCGCTATGCTATATGACGAACGGTCAGCTGAGCATCGATGGGTGATGCACTTAAGAAATGGGATCACAACCATTGGCAGGATGGCGATGAGCAACAGAGAGATTGACTCTTATTACAGCTCTGATGAGAATGTCGAATTACTGGATGTATCGTATCAGGCCGGTGGGATTTTGTTTAAGGAAGGTCCCAAGCTGGCATTTTACTCGTTTGAACACAGTCAGGTTAGTTATATTACCTCATCTATGGAGACCAGCAGCGATGCTGCGTTTAGTACAGACGGCAGCGCTATCTACTACGGGGTAAATGTTGCGGGTGAGTGGGAAATACAAAGCTATAATATAGCTTCTAAAATCAGTAGTCTGCTGTTATCCGGGTATCGCTCTATCCGCCCGGCAGGCACTGGTTTTATCGCCGCTGAGCCAATTGATGCACAGCTTTTCTATCTACCTACTCTTACCGGCCCGGCAAGAGCATTGAATCATCCAATTGACTTTAGATATATTAGCCGTTGGTACGTCCGGGGTGAGCATATTATCTGGACGGCGTTTGATGAACGTAACACTTATCTGCACAAACTAAACTGGCAGACGGACTTGCATCTCGTTTATGAAGAGCGCTTTTTTGCTCTTTACCCTACCATAGCGACAAATATAGGTGGAGATAAAGTCCTTTCACTGTCGGTGCAATTAAATGACACCTCTATTGCAACAATTAAAATAGATCACTAAGATTATACCTGAAAGGGGGCCGAGTGTTTGGGTCGCCCACCCTAGCTCTATTCTCCTTGCTCGCTCTACTTAACAAAAAACAAAAGGATCATTAGTGTGAAAAAAATAATCAGTATCACCATTATCTCTCTTTTCTCTGTTGCTGGGTCATTTTCTACGTACGCAGACGAAACAGGCCCACGAAACCCTATCTGGGTTTGTGGAATTTTAGACTGCGAAAAACCGCATGACAAAATTTTGCGTTAACTCAAAATTCAATTAATTCAGCAATAAATTTAAAATAAGCCATTGATATAATGGCTTATTTTTTTTTGGTTATAAAAAAGAGATGTAACAGTTGTTTAGAAAATTGAGATAAATTTCTATAGTTTGATCCGAGTTAGCAACAACCGGACAGGGACTGATGAAAAGTTGTAACTTAGTCTGCAACCTGGTGTGGTTTGCCAGCACTATCAAGGAAGGCAAGTGACATGCAGACAACGCACTTCTTGCAAGGAAAGGAATAAGTCAGTGCCGGGCTCTGAAGGAATGAAAGTAAAGAGTTTGGTGTTAGCTCAGGATGTACCTCAGATTGTTATGTAGTCTTTCTGAGTGTATATGTTGCACCTTATGCAACAAGCAGGTGAAATAATAATAATAATAGAGATCCGGGCCAACACAGGGAGAGCAACAGGAATAGTGTTGGAAGCACAGAGTGACTGCCTGCCACTCGTATTGTCAGTGTTCTGGATTGTTACAAGGATAGGTCGATGAGAATCAAGGAGTGATTGCCGGCGATGCAGCGGACCTACTGCCGCTGTATCGCTGGTTAGATTCATCAATAGCATTAACAGGTGTTGCTTGCTGTAAAAGGAAGATCGTATTCCAAATTAAAAAATAACAACAATAATAATGTCACCATTAAATATGGGGCTGTTAAACAACAAGTCGTCACAGCTAGCGGTCAATACCCACCAATATTGGCCTTTGTTTTTCAGCCCTGTTTTTTTACATAGCCCGGGATCTGCTCGTGCGCCACTTCATCAATTTGTTCAGGCTTGAGGAACTGGTGTGCATATTTCAAATACACTTTCGAATCGACAAAGACGTCAAACAAGTCTGGGTCAATGTGGTCGCCTAGTTTCATTTTCCCCATAATGAACAAGCATTCGCTCAGCTTTTTCGCATCTTTATAGGGACGATCTGCTGCTGTGAGCGCTTCAAAAATATCGGCAATGGCCATAATCCTGGCGGGGATCGACATTTGCTCGCGTGTTAACCCTCTTGGGTATCCCGTGCCGTCCATCTTTTCATGATGACCGCCTGCAAATTCGGGTACGCGACGCAAATGTTTGGGGAAGGGCAGTGCTTCGAGCATTTCCAGTGTGATATCCATATGGCGATTGATGATCCTGCGCTCCTCTGCAGTTAACGTGCCGCGCGCAATATTCAGATTATAGACTTCGTTTTCAGTTAATAAGGGTTGTATCTCAGTGCCGATCCGCACGGATGTTTGTTCGGCGATGTGTTTAACGCGTTGCTGGTCTTCGTCGCGCATGAATTCGCCGCCGATATTAGCATGTCGTAAAAATTGGCGATCTTGCTCTAGTTGAGTGAGTTTTTCCTCCAATTCAACTCTAAGATGATTGACCTGGGCTTGGTCATCATCCCGTTCAAAACGAAAAATACGTTTCGTATAGTCGAGTTCAAGGTCACGTTTTGCCAGCTCAATTTTGGCATCGACTAACGCGATTCTGTCGTTTACCGATTCAAGTTTGGTGGCCTTATCCATGACATATTCAGGAATGGCGATTTTTCCGCAATCATGCAGCCAGCCCGCTAATGACAGCTCGGCCCGATCGGCTTGCGTCATGGAGAAGTCAGCCATAGGGCCTGACGTGGCGTCATGCACCGCTTCCGCAATCATCATAGTGAGTTCAGGCACGCGTCTACAGTGACCACCGGTATAAGGCGATTTTTCGTCAATGGCCTTTGCAATCAGACGGGTAAAGGCTTGAAAGAGGGTCTCCATACTATCGATAAGCTGCCGGTTTGTCAGTGCCACAGCGGCCAGGGCGCCAATGGAGCAAATCATATCGGTTTGCTGTCTGGAAAAAGGGACTATTTCGCCCTTACTGTGTGGGTTGATCAGTTGTAGCACCCCATTGAGTTCTTGTTCATGATTGAGCAAAGGAATGGTAAGCACAGACTGCGTGTGATAACCCGTTTTAGCATCCATCGCTCGTGCTGCAGACAGGTCGTATTCTTCACATTCGTATACGTCGTCTATCTTGATCATTTCCCGCTTTGCCGCAGCCAGTGCGACTAAAGCGCTTTCGTTGCATTGTCCATTGTCCAAGTAGATAGGGATCGGAGGAAAAGGAATTGGTTGATTGGAGGTGCCGCCCATGTGCAGGTCCAATGGCCCATTTATCAGTGTGGCAAACTGCAGCTGCATGTCCTCAGTGACGGAATAGATGGTCCCCCCGTCGGTTGCGCTAAGCTCCATAGCCGAAAGCAGGATGTTCTCCAGAAGTCGACTTGTATCGTGCTCTGATGCCAGCTCAATGGCCAATTTGAGCAGGTGTTGCAGCGCGACCTGTGAGCCTGCCTGCTCAAACTTATTTGCGATGTTTCGAATATGCTGTTCCATAACTCACCTGCTATTTCGATGTATGGGTGTAGCTGCCATCCCACTGCTCACCGGGCGGGTTAGCCTGTAAGACCAAGATCCGCTCACTAAGTAGCGTATAGATTTTTCGCTCTGGTGAGCGTTCTTTAAGTTTAGTAAAAGCTGCCTGAGCCTGCTGCCATTGTTGTGATAAATAAAGTGACCAGGCTTGTTCATGGGCGTCCAGTTCTTCACGTATATCTGGGGTTAATGCCTCGTGACTGCAAATCGGTTCATATACCGTGACGGCCTGGTTTTTGCCTTTGACCTTGACCTTGTCAATGGGGCGACATACCAGGTCTGGGCATTGCGCATGCGTCGTTTCATTGATGAGAATGCCCACCCCATAGTATTTAGTCAGACCTTCAAGCCGGGAGCCCAAATTCACGGCGTCGCCGAGTACGGTATAGGCGCGACGATATTCAGAACCCATGTCTCCCACATTCATATCACCGGTATTGAGCCCAATCCCAATTTTAAACGGAGGCAATGATTGCTGACGCATGGGTTCTTGCAGAGCATCTACCTGCTCTTGCATCGCCATGGCACAGCGTACCGCCAGTTCGGGGTGCTTCTGAACTGGCAGGGGGGCATTCCAAAATGCCATCACCATGTCGCCCACATATTTGTCTATGGTGCCCTGATGCTCGAAGATGATCCGTGTTATGGGCGAGAAATACTGATTGAGATAAGACTTGAGCCGACCTGCATCCAGGGATTCAGAGATAGTGGTAAAGGAGCGAATATCAGCAAACAGCACGGTGATATCACGTTTTTCCCCTTCCATAGACACACTGTCCGGGTTGTCTAACATCGCCTGAATATGGGCAGGCGGGACATATTGATCGAAAATCGATTTTATCTGGAGTCGCTCTTTGTGCTCCCTGACAAACCCCAGGCTGCCCAGGATCATGGCTTGGCTAATCAACATGGTCAGTACCGCAACTTGAGGTAAATCCAGCCTGAGTTTGACCCATAAATACGCACTCAGTGCGATAAACAACCCGCTCACACAGAGGGTAAAGACTGCAATACCTAATACTTCGAGGCGCGGCAAAATAAATACGCACAGGAGGCCCAGTAACAGCAATAGCATAATCACAGCCCCATCCATCCAGTTGGGTCTGCTCGGTAACAACTCTGGAAAAACCAGGCCCTCTAGCACGTTAGCGTGCACCTCAACACCGGGATATTGGACACCCACAGGCGTCGTTCGTAGATCGGCATGACCAACCGCGGACGTACCGACAAAGATAATGGCCTGATCAAACAGCTCCGGGTCTATCTGGCCGTTCAGAACGTCAGCTGCAGAGACATATGGAAAGCTGAAGGCTGGGCCCCGATAAGGGACGTTGACGCGGCCGTAGTCATCTGTTGGAATAAGCGCTGTACCCAGGCGTATTCCCTCAACGCTGTGCCCGGTGCCAAAGGGTTTAGTGACCACCTCGACTTGTTCAGCCATGGTATAGAGTCGCGCTGCTTCCAGCGCCAATGCAGGATAAAGCTGTCCCTGGTGCTTGGCCAATAGCATCGAGTTACGAATGAAACCATCGCTATCCGGGGCGCTGTTTATAAAGCCACTGCCCGGGCTGTTTTGTTGTAATGCTGAGACATTGGCAACATGTCCGGCAAAGGCCGGGACGGGCAACACGGTAGCAGGAATGGCACTGAAAAAAATGGTCTCTGGTAACGTGCCGACGAGAATATCAGGCTGATGTTCGAACAGCAGGCCAAGTACAGTGTCGGTTTCCTGTAAGCGGCTGGCAAATGCTTTGTCGGCATCTATGGTTGGGGCCAGAGCGTGTAACGTGTGGGAGACATTGGCTGAGGTTTGCGTATCAAGATGGCTGAGCACTTGCCGGGCCGGGTTCAGTTCCGGTTCTGAAAATAAGATGTCGTAGGCAATGACGGCTACGCCCGCATCTGCCAGCTGAGATTGTAAACGTGCCATCACATGGCGGCTCCAGGGGAAGCGGCCGACTTGTTTGAGACTGGGTTCATCGATATCGACAATCACAATGGGTAAAAAAGAGCGCGATTGCAGAGACAGAGTCGACTTCAAACGCAAGTCGTAGCCCAGGCCTTCCAGGCGTTTTAAAGCGTCGCCATAGGGCGAGGCCGGGGATAATGTGAGCAATTGCAAGGCGATAAACAGAGCGATAAGAAAGAGGCCGCATAGCCATTGCTGATAATATTTACGCCATAATCGCGGAAGGCTCATGGCAGTGTTAATCCCTCGCGAGCCAGAATGGTTTTGAAAGGCCGGTTCTGGCGCTGAATGTCAGCGGCTATCTGATCCAGTGCTGCATCGCTGCGGTCCGGATCATGGCTGATCAGCACAAGATGCTTTACGGCCCCTTGTTCGGCAAGAAGCAGCGCATCTTTGATCAGTGAATGTCCCCAGCCGTGTTTGAGCGGGTAATCATCCGGTACAAACTGGCCATCGTGGATCAAATAGTCTGCGTCTTTAACAAAATCAACCCACTGCTGAAATGACGTAACGGGCAGGCCAGGCGGGTTCAGCTCATTGTCCGTGGCGTATACCACGTCGATACCGTCAGCCGCAATGCGGTAAGCACTGCCACCACCTGGATGGTTCATCGCGCAGCGGCGAATGTTGAAGTCCTCATATTGCCACTGGTCCTGTACTTGTGGGGTTATCTGAATATCAGCCGCTAAGGTGTTGTGTGGTACAGGAAAATAACTCCCCTGCATTTGCTTTAAAATGGCATCAGGGGCATGCTCTTCTGTGACACCAGGTACAATGGTGATCTGGCGTTTGGTAATGTAGGCGGGAATGAAAAACGGAAAGCCCTGAATATGATCCCAATGGTTGTGGCTTAGTAAGATGTAAAAAGGCTGACGGGTATGCATCAACTCCTGGCCCAGTATTCTGAGCCCGGTCCCCGCATCCAGGATCATACGTTTACCAGCATCGCTTTCAAGGGTTACACACACAGTGTTACCGCCATAATGGACGGTTGTTGGCCCCGGTGTGGGGGTGGACCCCCGCACACCATAAAACTTTATTTTCATACCTAACCCTTTGGTGACTGCTAACTTACTTCGTCACTGTTGAACGACCTGGCCGGCTTGTAAACTCACCCTGGCGGGCGAGGACTGTTGCAACACAAAGGTAAACTCTGTACTGCTGTTGTGCTGTATGACGGTTTTCAGCTCACCGCTGACTGCGCTATTGAATAGCTGTGTGCCATCTTCATCGAAACTGGTATCCCAGCTTCCCGGTGATTCACTCAGTAATAGCTGACCGACATACAGGGATTTAGAGCTGCTTGCCTGGGCGAACAACAATAATTTACCGTTGCTTTCGATCCAGGCCTGGTTGATCAGCACAGCTTCACCGGATATTTGTTCAAACATCAGTACACCACCATCCGCAAAGCTGGTATCCAGTGCGCCTGCACTAGTCACCCGAACGATAAAGTTCTTTGTGCCTGCATGGCCAAAGACAATAAAGCCCTGGCTGGCATCCACCACTGAGCCCCTCATGGTGATGTCGTCACCCACACTCAGACCGATATCGAGTAACGCCAGGCCGTCTGTGCCGAAGCTGGTATCTGGGACGCCTGCTTCATTGGCTTTGGCGAGTAGCAGTTGAGGTGCCGTCGGCCCCGGTTGACTTTGGCCAACGCCGACCAGGCTACTTCCTACAGTATGGATCATAGACACTTTATGTGCATTGGGGCTGCAACTGTAACCACTAGGAATGGGGTAATTAAAGTGATCAGGCAAGCTTCCAGAGCTGGGGATGACAAAGGCCATACTGTGCACATAACAACTGGTGGTTGCCTGGCCAAGGGCCAGAATATTCCCACTCGGCAGCGTTGTTAGCTGAGTTAGCTCTAGTGCAGTAGACTCTGCTTGATACTCGCTGGCAATCAGGCTCAGCACACCATTATTGGCAAAACTACTATCCAATGCGCCCAGGTTACTGAACTTGTTTACCGTCGCAATAGCTTGTTCGTCGCCGATAGAAACAGACACATTGCCGGATGCACTCAGCATGACAGCACCTGTACTGTCTTCATTAATCGCGCCAACTGTGGCACTGGACATGGCCCCCATACTGGTTGAGGGCAGTGTGGATGTCAGACCCAAATTACCAAATGTGTTGGTTCGCTGGCCTGAGGCATCCAGTTTGAGTACGTAGGGCACGGCTTGTGGTGTACTTTGCCAGGTTGCTGCCTGGCCCCCAAGCAGTAGGTGCCCCAGTGACGCACTAAAGGTGGATATTTGCCCGACGGCAAAGGTTTCGTCTCGACGACCAACATTAACCAAGCCTTGCCCAAATGATGCAAAGCTTTGGTTAAACTCGGCGCTTGTTGTGACTTCAGCAAGCCATTGGTGGGCTACAGTGTCAGCATTCAATTGAGTGCTCTTTTGTCCGCTAAGTAATAACCCGCTTTGAGTCTGTAGCATATTCGAAAGTTTTAGCCCGTTAGCATGGTAGATACTAAATCCATTACTGCCTGGCAACCAGCTGGTGTCAACCGCGCCGCTCAGACCTACTTTGATGATTTGCACCACTTGTTCGTCCGGTCCATCAGTCCGGTTCAGCGCGATATAATAGTTATCGCCTTCGGTGAGCAGAGATAAACCAGAAGCGCTATGGAAAGTCAGATCCAAAGACGAGTCTGATGGTAGCTCGTTAACCGGGTAGGTGCGCAAACCACTGCCTGCAAAGGCTGTGTCGAGCACGCCGTCTGTTGTTAATTGTAATAGATAAACAGATCGCAGATCCTCGAATGGGTCGTACGTAGTCAGACCGGTCACCAGTAACGTGTTACTGTCTTTCAGAATCACCTGTCGGGCCGTATCATTGTATAACGTGCCCGGTAGCTCACCATCAACAGGGGTGATGTTGAGCTGTAGCAGCCCATTGTTCTGAAAGCTGCTATCCGGAGCCAGCGTGCTTTGTGTGAGGCGCATTAACATTACATCCTCACCCGTTTCGGTCGAAGTGATCTCGCCGTACACCAGATAGTCTCCAGAAGGCAAAGTGACCATGCCCCGTGCATTCTTGGTGGGCGTTTCAGCCAGCGTTTGGGTGGTGGTGACCTCGCCCTGAGCTGTGATCCTAGATAGTGTCACTGTGCCTGTTGTGGCGGTGCTGGTGGCTCTGATATTACTCAAGACAGTGAGGGTTTCATTGTCTTCCAGCGCAATGGCAACGGGGGTAACAAAAACATTGCTGCCCAAAGGTAAGGTCATATACCCATTGCCATTGGCATAGCTGGTATCCAGTGACCCATCGCCGAGCAAACGGAATACGAGTAATTGCTGTGAGCTTAAGAAATTGACGTAACCTGCCACATAAATACGTCCCTGTTCATCAACTGCTGCTATTTTTGCCCAGACATCCTGTGGGACAGACTCGACTTCGATATTAAAATTACTCTGGAAGTTGCCATAAGCCGCAAAAGTACGATCCGGGCGACCGTCGCTGAGCTGTCTGCTGACATAAGCACGGTGAATATTGCGCCCGGCAAGGTCATTGAGATGACCCACCGATCCGACACTAATGATTTTGCCGTCGGCCTGCAGCAGAGTTTGTCCGGGTGTATGAAATTCCTGGCTGGCATTAAGCACGACCATCAGGCTACCATCATCACCAAACTCGCTGCGCTTGGAGGCAATATAGCTCGGCGCAGCTTGTGTGACGGATATAGTGATCTCGCTTTGTGCACAAAGCTGAGGTGTACCAGAGTCACAGACTGTCACGGTCAGGGTATAGGTTTGCTCTCCATTGCTGGCCAGCAGCTCGGCATCGGCAACAGTGACTTTACCATCTGTATCGACCGAGAAAATTGTCGCATTGTTACCCGACAGCTGATAAGTGAGGGAGTCGCCATCTGGATCAGAGGCGCTGATCTGCAACACAAGCGTTCCACTGCTGATATCCGTCTCGATTTCTGTTGAACCGGGCTCTACAGTGGGGGCGTAGTTTTTGTCGTTTACGGTGATGGTGACCGTCGCAACGTTGGAAGTTTCGGCCAGGTCGTTGCTCACCACGTAACCAAAACTATCACTGCCGACGAAGTTAAACTGGGGGACGTACAGGGCTGTGCCATTGGCTGAATCTATTGAGACACTGCCATGGGACGGTTCAGTAACAACCATAATGCTATTGATCAGCAGATCGCGTCCTTTGGCCTGATCATTGTTCAGGATGGCGATGCCCACACTCTCATTTTTATCGGTTTGTGCACTGTCATTGACGGCCACCGGGGTGGTATCCGGCGCTGTGATAGTAACGGTCACGGTGGCAGTGTTGGAGGCTGCTCCCTGGTTGTCTTGCACTCGATAGGTGAAGCTGTCTTCTCCCTCTGAGGTGCCGGTATGAAAATAGATGATCTCCCCGCTGCTGCTGACTTGTGTGGTGCCCATTTGCGCACTTTGTACTATCTCGACGGTGCCGGCTTGCAGTGTGCCATCGGCATCACTGTCATTGTCCAACACTGTGATAGTGACAGACTGGGCGACTTCGACAGAGGCGCTGTCATTCACCGCAACTGGTGGCTGATTCAGTGGTTCAACCGTAATGGTGACGGTTGCAGTATTGGAAAGACTGCCTTCATTGTCTTGCACTTGATACGTAAATGAATCACTGCCTGAGAAGCCGCTTTGCGGCGTATAGATAAAGCCGCTTAGTTCCACGGTATCCAACGTCACGCTGCCGTTAGTGGGTGCGGTGACCACAGTGAGGCTGTTGTAGTTCAGACTGCCATCATTGTCGCTGTCATTGGCCAATACGTCTATGGCAACCGCTACCTCCTGAGTCGTTGTGGCGCTGTCACTCACGGCAACCGGTGGCTGATTAAGTGGTTCAACCGTAATGGTGACCGTCGCGGTGTTAGAAAGGCCGCTTTCATTGTCTTGTACCTGATAAGTAAAAGAGTCACTGCCTGAGAAGCCGCTTTGCGGCGTATAGATAAAGCCACTCAGCTCTACGGTATCCAGTGTCACGCTGCCGTTGGTCGGGGCGGTGACCACAGTGAGGCTGTTGTAGTTCAGGCTGCCGTCACTGTCGCTGTCATTAGCCAGTACGTCTATGGCAACCGCTACCTCCTGAGTCGTTGTGGCGCTGTCATTCACTGCAACCGGTAGCTGGTTGTCTCCTGTGACCTCAATAAAGACACTGGCTACATTGGACGCTGCCCCCCTGTCGTCTTGAATTTGGTAGGTAAAACTGTCGCTACCCCGGTAGTCCGGTTCGCTCTGATAAACGAAATGGGTGCGGTCATTACTCAGGCTCACGTCGCCATGACTGGGCCCTTCGAGCAGCGTCAGGCTGGTTGGGTTCAGACTGCCATCAATATCCTGGTCATTGGCTGCCACTAAAATACTGATGGGTTGCCCTTGTGCGACTTCAACGCTGTCGTCGTTAGCCAAAGGCGCGTCATTGACTTCGCTGACCTCAATCAGCACAAAAGCCTGCACATTGGCTGCACCATCATCAATCTGATAGACGAAATAGTCTTGCCCATAACTGTTTTGTTGCGGGGTATAGCGGAAACTCCCTGTGTCACTGAGCTCCAGTGTGCCCATCAGAGGTTGCTCAATGATCGATAATGTCAGTGTATCTTCATCTGCATCACTGTCATTTTCCAGTACTCCAGGGAGGTCGACAAACAGCTGTTCATCCTCATTTGTCTGATAACTGTCATTGACTGCGACAGGCGGAAAATTGCTGACTTCGGTTTCTATAAGCAGTGTGATAGTGGCCGTGTTTGAGCCCCCATTGCCATCTTCTACCCGATATTCAAAGCTGTCTGTGCCGATAAAGTCAGAGTTGGGTTGGTAGTTAAAACTCCCATCGGCATTGAGTGTCAGGGTACCATTTTGTACATCGGTGACAGGCGTGGTGTTCACCGTGAGTGCATCGCCATCGAAGTCTATGTCATTTACGAGCAGCCCGGCGCCACTGACGGTGAGTTCGCTGTTTTGTTCCAGCGCATAGTGATTGTCAAAGGCGATCGGGTCCTGATTAACACGCTCAATGACTAAAGTGACTTCGGCCTCGGCGGTGACGCCCTGGCTATTTACGATACGATAGCGGAAACCATCGGTGCCAAAAAAGCTCTCCCGGGGGTTATAAGTAAAACGCCCATCGGCAAATAGAGTCAGTGTACCGTTTTGTGGATCGCGTACTGCTGTGGTGACTAAGGTCAGTGGTTCCAGGCCATTGGCATTGTCGTTGTTCAGCAGGTTGCCCGAGAGTGATTCAAACTGAACGCCACTAAAGCTGTCTGCAACGGCGACGGGTGTGATCAGGTTGGAGGCCGCCAGCATACGCGATTCGCTGAAGGCACTTTCTCCACTGCCATCAATGCCGGTGATACGGGTGTAATAGTGTTTTTGTGGATCTAAGCCGCTGAAGGTGTGTGTTGAGTCAGTTAAGGCAATGACCCGCTGGCCACCTGGTAAGGTGGTAATGTTGCGCACATCATCAATGGGTGATTCGGCCAGATACGCGTTATAACGCAAGAAACTGGGCAGCGGTTGCCAATCCAGTGCCGCGCTTCCTTCACTGCGTGGCGTGCTGTTAAACGCGATACTGCGTGGCAACCAGCTAATTTGTTGGGTGGCTACTGTGGTCAGGTTGCCACCATTGTCTTCTACCCAGACTTGTAATTGCAGGCTGCCGGGCTGCTGCGCAAAATTAGCCGGGTTAATGCCTGTTTCGGTAAACGCGAATGGGTCGCTGCAATTACCATCGCATAAAACCTGTGCTTGCTCTGCATTGTCAAAGCCCAGCAGCACACGGCTGACGCCTTCCGGATCGGTGATGGCATCCAGAGAAACGGTAAGATTACCCCGGTAGGTACGTTGTGTAACGGGGAACAGGACGTTACCCGTTCCGTTTACGAATTGTGTATTGACCACCTGACGCGCTGCGAGGTTACGGTTCGCGAATCTGGGCTGATAGTCAAAAGGGATCAAACTGGCCTGGCCTGATGGTGCATCTGGCTGATCGGCGCTGTTATCCTGGGCTGGTGGTTCAGTGGTCGTATTTTGCTTAGGTGTTGTGCTTGTGGTGTCGTCACCATCGCCTGAGCAACCCGTTAAAAGCCCGGTACAAAACAGTGTCAGAATGCCCATTTGGTGTAATTGCGAGCGCTTCATCCCCCATCCCCCTTAAGGTTGACTCAAAATAAACAAGCCAGAAGCGGTGACACTCGGCTCATCAATTTCGTTCAAATTAAAATTGCCACGTAGCTTGTTCAGCTCATCGCTGAATTGGGTCTCGATAGTGCCTTCAGCCAGGTTTTGCCCGTGCGAGGCGAAATTGACACCCAGCGTCATGCCACTGGCGTCGATCAGGCCGTTAAAGGCGGCAAACCATTCACCCTGCTGATCGTTAAACGACAAGACGCCTTGTGGCACTGTGCCGCTGTCGAAATCGACGCTGATCTGCATTTGGATGTTGCTGATTGCGCCGCCAGTCGAGCTAAACTCGGCGCGCTCTAGCGCAGTGTAAAGCGCTGTTCCTGTACGCTCAGCAAGTAAATCTTCAAGGGGATCGATCCCCACTGTGTCGAGGTTCTCTTCGGTAATAAAGCTGTTTTCTGAGATGTCCCGACCAACATCTGGCAAGGCGGCTTCAAAAGCTTCCTGAGCCGCAGGCGGGGTGGCGACCGGGGCTTGCGCTATGGTCAGTGTTGTCGCCTCAGCTGGAGCGTCATCTAGTTCCGCATTGGTATTCTCAGTGTTGCCGTCGTCGCTTTGCTCATCTGAGTTGGTACCGCTGGCAGCGTCCTGGCTGGTTGGTGTGAGCCGGGTAAGTTGTTGCGGTGGGGCGAGTAAGGGCGTTACTTCACCACTTTGGCTGACACTGGCAAAGGAAAAGTTACCTTCCTGCCCAAGCAGCAGCGGCTCCTCGTTGACACTGACCTCAATGGTGCCGTCCCACACGGCCAGCAGCAGTGTATCTCCTTGCCATTCAACTTCGTAGTGCGTACCCCGGATCCCGATACTGCCTACCGGGGTGCGGAGCTGATAATTGTCTTTGTTGCCTTTGATTTTGCCCGTAATGGTGCGCAGCCCGCCAGTTACTAATTCCATCACAACGGAGCCATCTTCTTCCGAAGACCCGCTATATTCATTGATGATCAGTTGGGTGTTTTCTTTTAAGGCGATTAAAGCCCCATCCTGCATACGCAGCTGAGCATTGCTTTGCTGTCCGGTATTCACCACGTCTACATCAAAGACCGGACTGCGACGTTTCAGTGCGCGTTGCTCGGCGCTGTCACTGGCTGTCGCCACGACCTGACCGCGAGACATCAGTGTTTTGCCTGCCGGCGCAGCCTGGCTAATGGGAACAAAGAGCAACCCGGATAATAAGAGGGTCAGATGAGTGCTGTGTCTGAGTGGCTGCCAGCGGATGCGAGAATTAGAAATCATAATGTACTCCTAAGGACCATTCAGTACGATCATAACTGTACAGTTGCAGTGAGCTGTCTTTGTCGTAGTAAGCCAGCTTGGTTTCCAGACTCCAGGCCGGGGTTATCTGGTAGTGCCAGCCCAGATGTGCGATGTGGAGTGTTTCGTCCCGTACTTGTAAAAAGAAAGGGTGCGCGGCACGGTGTTCAATATCCCGGTATTGCACTTTGGCATTAAGGCGGTGGGCATCGTTGAGTCGATACACCAAAGAGGCGCTAAAATGGCTGTAGTCGCGTGCAAAATGCTCACCTTCAGGGGTTCTTGCCGGTTGCCAGGTGTAACCGGCGCTCAGGCGCAACAGCCAGTTGCGGGCTGCCCGGCTGAGGGCCAGCCCTGAGGTATACAAGCGACTGTCGAGTGCGCTGTCCCGGACATTATTCAGATTAAACGCGCTCATGTTGATGGTCGCTGCCCAGTGTTCATTGATGGCATATCTCAGTGCACTAAAGACGCCAGCATCTTGCTGATAGGTTGCAGAGTCCAGTGACATTACGCCCAGCTGGGTGCCCATGTGAAGCTGAAAGGCCGCAATGTCCTGAATGTAGCTGAGGTTCGCGCTGAGCTGAGTTCGGTCAAATTCATCACTGTCCTGATGGCGTTGATCTGATATCTGTAGATTGGCTCGCCATGTCTGGTGCTGGGTTTGTTGCCAGCGGCCATCAAAGCGATAACTGGCGCGGGCGAAGGAATCCGACGCTTCGCGGCTAGTTTCATCGAGCAAAATGGGCAGGCCACCAATTACTATGCGGTCATCTGTGGTGCCACTGTTCACGTTGCTGTCGTGGCCCAGCGCCAATGAAACCCGGTGTTTCAGCTCCTGTATCAGGCTGGCGAGATTGCCTTCAATGGCCGCCAGCGCGCGCGTTACCCGTTGTCTGAATTCATCACTGAGGGGCGTGTTCAGGAGCGAATTGAGTGTCGTGGCGGCTTGCGAGTAGTTCTTTTGCTTGTTGTAAGTCAGGCCAAGCAGGTACAGGCTGGGCTGGTGGTTGGGTTTGGCTGCAAGCACACGCTCAAGGGCAAACACAGCCTCGTTGTAATGGCCTGTTTCGAGTGCGGCCCTGGCGTAGAGAAAATCAAAGGCGGGCTCGCCTGCGGCAGTGTCGAACTGTGCTTGCGCTAATGCATAAGCCTGTTCATATTGTCCCTGCTCGAGTGTTGATTGGAGTTTTTTGAGCGGTGTGGTTGCGGCCAGCGCTGCACTCGTGTGCAGTCCAACCAGCAAAACGACCGGAATAAACGCGCGATGAAGTAATAGCTGCATAACAGATCACCCAAGGTTCGATTATTCTCTGGTACTGCCAGTCAACTTTGTTTGTAAGCATTATTTCATACCCAGGCATGGTGTGCCGGTGCGTATTAAACGGCGAACTGATGCATACACCGCCAACACGCCAGGGTGTCACTGATAACGACCTAACAGGTTAATCTCTATCAGTTTTAAGTCAACGGACCAAGAGAGTGTGATTAAATTATAGACAGTGCTTTCAATAATTCACTCTGAGTTACGGGTACAAGGTATGTTTGATTCATGAAGCGGGTTATTAGGGGATGGGATTGATGCCTTGGTCCTGCTCGATCTGAGGGTATTGTGAAAGTAAATGCTGATAGGTGCCATCCTGGATGATGTCGCTGAGGCCCTGATTGAACAGGTCGATAAGCTTGCGGGACCTGGGGTGTGTTTTGCTGATTCCAATATGGAGTGGCCATGATGCGATGACCTGAGCGTGTAAGGTGAATATGTCACGCTGAAAATGATGGGTGATTGCATAGGCTGCGGCAAACCGATCTGCCACTACGCCGTCGACCCGACCCCGTGCCAGCTGTCGCAGGCATTCGCTCAAATGTAACTGGCTGATGACGCTGATATTGGGATATCCGCTTACCAGGTTTTGATAAGCAAAGCCCCGGATCATGCATACGCGTTTACCGTTCAGAGAGCTTAATCCAGAAAAAGACAAGGCGTTTGCAGAGAGGGAAATAAAAATGAGCTCATTGTGCAAATAGGCGGTGCTAAAGAAGAACTGCTGTGCACGTGCCTGCGTATGCCACAGTGCCGGGATCACATCAACTTCTCCGTTTTGTGCCAGGCGCATTGCCCGACTAAATGGCGCGACTTCAAGCGCAAAGGTTTCGCCTCTGCGGGCAAAGGCTGCGGCAACAATATCATAGCTGAGGCCGCGGTCATCGTCCTGTACGTAAGGTGGCCACACGCTATGACTGCCTAGCAGAATGGGCTTCGCGAGCAAAGGAAAAGCACATATCAGGCACCAGACAAACGCCATTAGCACGAAATTGCGCACACCAGCCCCCTTATTTTCTCACTGTTTTGAGTGTAGTTTAAATCGCCTCAATTGGCAGTATGGAGCGAATGCTGTGGAGTAATTGTAATCTTCTGTTTGGTATGTGCTAAACAATGTATATTTCATCCAACCTGTCATGCCGGTGTCACAATGCGCGTTTTATAGTGGCTTACTGCCAACAAATAAAGACAACAACGTATGACAACTAAACAACGTGTATACTGGATATCTGTAATAGCGGGTGCAGGTTTGTGTCTGGATCAGCTCAGTAAGTGGTTTGCAAGTTACTACTTAAATGGCTGGCAGATGGCCAGCTATTGGCATGACCTGGTGCGCCTTGGTTACCGGGAAAACAGCGGTGTGTTTTTGAGTTTAGGCAGCGAATTACCAGCGCCACTGCGCAGTGTGTTGTTTATTGGGGTGGTTGGACTGCTGTTGGTGGCGATATTGCTATATACATTGAAAAGTGAGGACTTAAATCGCAACCAGATCATTGGCTTGTCTTTGGTGTTGTCTGGTGGTGTGAGTAACCTGATTGATCGGGTGCTGAACAATGGTGCCGTAATCGATTTTCTCAATTTGGGTATTGGTGAGCTGCGAACGGGGGTGTTTAATATTGCTGACGTGGCGATTATGTGCGGTGCGGTGATGTTGATACTCTGTACGACACACAATCAAAACGTTGCTGTGCAAAAAAACTGAGTAAAAGTTACGCTGCCAGGAGCCGTTTAATTTAGCTGGCAGGCAGCTCGGAGGGTTTGCTGAGTAAATAGGCCATGACCATCAGCTCGGTTAACGCGACGCCGACCAGTACAAACCAGGGCGCGGTGGTCATACACAAGATCACAAAGCCAAATAGCATCCCTAAACCCGCGCCCCATTTGCCTTTGACTGGCACAACTTGATGGGATTGCCAGGCAGCCAGCGTGGGACCAAATTTGGGATGAGCCAGCAGCCAGTTGGCTAATTTGGGGTTAGAGCGGGTAAAGCAAGCCAGTGCCAAAATAAAAAAAATGGTGGTTGGCATCACGGGCAGCGCCATGCCAATAAAACCCAGTGCCACACATAAGATCCCGGCAAGGTGTAACCAGAAGCAACGGTTAAATAGTTTTTGTGCGTGTTTTTTCATCGCAGTCCTTCCCGGTATTATCCCGTGTGTTGATCATCGGTGTGACTTACTCTGTTCATTATAGCTAAAAACAAACAGACGAATAGTCGCTGTAATATTTTCGCGCTGTGTGTAATATTTGCCCAAATTGGAGATGTGATGGTGTGTGATATCTAGCACTATGAAGCGTTAAGCAGCGGCCGAAACGCCGCTGCTGGTGGCGCTTAGAAGTAGTAGCCAATGTTAATATTAAAGCGGCGCTCAGTCTCGTCGCTATTACCCGCAACGGATCCGCCCACGAACGGCTGGTTTTTGGCGAGCACATAATCTATGTAGCTAAAGAACGCACCCGCAGAGAGAGAAACACCGGTGACGTTCATCCAGGTGTCTTCGCTGTCGTCCGATTTATCGTAGATAATGCCGTAGTCATTGTAGAATTGCAGGCCTGTGATTGGGCCAAATTGTACCGGTAAGCTGTATGCGATATTGGCATTGCTCATCGTCGCCTTGGCAGCAATGGAATCAAAAAATGCATAGGCGCCGACGGCCATACGTGTGGCAGGTGTATCGACATCGTATTCGTATTCACCGTGCTGTAATTGCAGGTTCCAGGGGCCATAGTTGCCGTTGAAGTGGATTGCCCAGGCCATGTAGTCACCGGCGCTTTCGGTTCCGTCGTGCAGGCCACCACTCAAACCAGATACGCCCAGCTCGGTGGTACCGCCTTTATGCTTGAAGTGATAGGCATAGCGGCCGGCAAAGGTGTTGTATTCGCCCAGCGGCTGGGTTGGGTCATCATAGATGCCATCGCCGGTTTTGCGAAAGCCAACTATGTCGTATGAGTAGCGATCGCTGCGGTCTTCTACATAACCATCGACACCGCCTAGTTCATCATTTTTGAAAAAGCCCAGATCCAGCTGCCAGTTGTCGGCAATTTTGCGTTTAAACAACACACCCATATCGTGGTCGTCTTCCAACCCAATATAATAAGTGGTGTTAAAAAAGTAATTGTGAGAATTATAAGGCCAGTTACCAAAGGGCACTTTGGTCATGCCCAGCTGTGCCTGCCAGTCTTTGGCAAAGTCATAATGTAAATAGGCATACTTAACGGCGGTCATGTAGTCGAAAAAGCGGATCTCGGCATTGAGCCCGAAACCGCCCACATTGCCGGAAAAGTTAAGCCGAAAAATATCGAAGTCAAAATCGCCGCCGCGATTTTTGTTGTCGTCATCATACGACGTGTGGCTGAGGTTAGTCCGTACAGCACCGCCCACTTTGATACTGGGCTTGGCGGGGTCGGCCTGGCGCGCTTTTTTATCGGCTTTGGCCTGAGCTTTTTCGCGAGCCTGTTCGCGTTCCATTTTATGCACTTTTTGCTGAAGCAGTTCAAGTTGCTTCTTTAACTGTGCCAGTTCATCTTCGCTGGCAATGGTGGGACCAGAAGACAACATCATAGCGCCGCAAAGAGCCGTCATGAGTCGAGAGCGTTTTAGCATGGGAGAATACCCGTATGGTTGAGTTAGTGAGAATAAATTATCTCTCAATAGCCTAGACCATTCACTCTTATGTTCCAAGAAACCCGCTATGAACACCAGGAATTTTCCCTGATCCTTTGGATAGTTGCGTAACTATAAACTATATTTTTGAGTAATAACGTGAATGTGATCAGCAACGCTAGGTATATGCGTTTTAGTGTGTTGGTACTGCCAGCCCATCCCGTGAGGAATCCACTCTATGACTATTTCACAAAAGCTCAGACTGGCTTTTATCGTTGCCATCGTCTCGCCTATTTTAATTATCGCTGTGCTGATTGTGTCCCAGACACGGCAATTTGCGCTCGATAAATTTGTGGAGATGAGTGGTCGGGAAGCCCTTCAGGTCGATAATGGAATAGGTATGTTCTTCGATGAAATTGCGAAGAATGTTGAGTTCCTGGCGACCAACCCTAAGCTCACCCGGGCACAAAGCAACGTGCAGGTTTATACCGGTAATAGTACCGCGACAGCGCTTAACTCGCGTGCTGGCAGCGAGACAGAGCAAGCCGTCTATGATCTGTTTGAACGCTTTGGAGATACCCACCCGGGGATTGCCTACATTTACTTCGGTAATACTGAAGGTGGTTATATTCAATGGCCTCAGGGTGAAGTGAGTGCAAACTATGACCCTCGCCCCAGGCCCTGGTATCGCAGCGGACAAGCGGCCAATGGCCAAACCGCAATGACCGATGCCTACTATTGGGCACCGGATGACATGGCGATTGTTTCAACTGTGCGTTCTGTCAGATCCAATGGTCGAGAAATTGGTGTCACGGGCATGGATGTCTCGTTACAGGGCCTGACTAAGATCATTCGGGAAGTCAAACTGGGTGAAACGGGCTATCTGATGCTGGTGGAAGACACGGATAAAATTCTGGTCGATGCCAAACACAGCGATTATCGGTTTAAAGATGTTAAACAGGTCGAAAACGGTCTGTATCAAACCCTGGCCAGTAATCAGTCCGGGCTGTATGAAATTCAGATTGATGGGGCTGACTACTTCGCCAGTATCTACACGTCGAAGAAGCTGGGCTGGAAGTTCATTGCCTTTGTGGAACAAAGTGAAGTGATGGCGGCGGCCAATGCCATGACCTGGACACTGGTGATCCTAAGTGTGGTGCTGGTGGCTTTGTTTGTGGTACTGGCTAACTATATCGCAAATGTGTTGTCTGGCCCGATTGTGGAGGTCAGTGATGGTCTGACTATCATCTCCCAGGGAGGTGGCGATCTGACTCAGCGTTTAGAGGTCGATAGCAAAGATGAAACGGGCAAATTGGCGGATAGCTTCAACAGCTTTCTTAATCTGATCGCGCAGCTGGTAACAGACATAAATACGTGCGCTCAGCAGCTCAATCAAACGGCCGGCGCTACGGCCACGGAGTCGGAGGAATTAACCAGTTCAACTGCGCAGCAACAGCAAGCCCTGGAAATGGCGGCAACGGCCATTAATCAGATGGCGGCAACGGCCAACGAGGTGGCATCCAGCTGTGCAAATGCCGCAGAGCTGGCCACCCAAACTCAGCAGGCCTCAGAGCTGGGTCAGTCGGTGATGTCAGAAGCGGTAGACAGTGTGGTCGCCTTGTCAGACGTGATCAAGCGGGCAACGTCAGACATCAATCAGCTGGACAGTGAGAGTGAAAATATCATGTCCATTCTCAGTGTGATCCGTGGTATTGCTGAGCAAACGAATTTGCTGGCACTGAATGCTGCCATTGAAGCTGCCCGGGCTGGGGAGCATGGGCGGGGGTTTGCAGTGGTTGCCGACGAAGTCCGGGCCTTGTCTCAGCGTACTTCAGAGTCAACCGAAGAAATAGCCTCACAGCTCGACAAGTTGAGAAAAATGACAGAAGGGGTATCGCTGGATATGCGCAGCAGTTTGACCCGCACAGATAAAACGGTGGAGCTGACCGACTCTGCGCAAAGCCAGTTCAGCGAAATCACTCAGTCTATTCAAACTATCAGTGACCTGAATACGCAAATTGCCACCGCAGCTGAGGAGCAGCAGCACGTTGCAGAAGACATTAACCGTAATGTGATTGAAATAAAAAATGCGGCGGATAGTGTCAGCGATGTAGCCAATAACACCAGCGAAAATGGCGATAAAATGCAGCGATTATCTGAACAGCTGACCCGGCTGGTTGGCCAGTTTAAGGTGTAATGAACATGGGATGTGATGAAGATCACTCATATTCGATAGGTACCTCTTACACCGCTCGGGCATTTTAGGTAAGGTAGTGCCAGTTTAGTTTAAAAATAGGTGTTATATGGAACTTTCTGACTCAGTAAAATTGGCACGTACCGAGTCCGGCCTGGAGTATTTTGACGTTAATGGACCACATTGTCAGGCTAAAATTTATCTTCAAGGTGCACAGATCACCGAGTTCATTCCAACAGGTCAGAAAAACCTGTTGTGGGTATCCCAGGATGAAACTTACCTGGAAGGCCAGTCTATCCGTGGTGGTATTCCTATTTGCTGGCCTTGGTTTGGTGTACATGCCGAACCAGACTGGCCGGCACATGGGTTTGCGCGTAAGCAGGTCTGGCGTGCAGAGCGCGTAGAAGAAGACGATACTGCAATTCGTATTGTGTTGTCTTTGCCAATGGCTTCTGTTGATCGTACTTTCTGGTCTTATGAGTCCAGTTTGACCGTTGAGTTTATACTCAGTGAGCAACTTGAAGTCAGACTCTGCAACACCAATACCGGCAGTGAAACGTTTACCCTGACTCAGGCGCTGCATACCTATTTCCCAACGCCTGCAATAGCACAAACCCGCGTGGATGGGCTACAAGGGGCAAACTTTATTGAGTTTGGTGAGGGGCCATTTGTTCAGAACGAAGTGGTCACGTTTGCCCGCGAAACTGACATGGTTTACACCCAAGCACCTGAAGTACAAATCATTGAAACGCCAGAGGGTAAAATTGCAGTTGGCCGCGAACACTCAAGCTCTTGTGTGTTATGGAATCCCTGGATAGAAAAATCCAAACGTCTGAGCAACTTCCGCGACGATGAATACCACACTATGCTGTGTCTGGAAGCAGCTAACGTAATGGACGACGCAGTGACACTGGCTCCGGGCGAATCCCACACCCTCACCACCAAAATCAGTTGGATTTAGTAAGACCGAAGCAACGCTTCGCAGCTATCGTGCATAGTCGTGCTTTAGCGCGGCCTTTGCGCAAGGTGAAATGAGCCGTTTTAAAGATCCAGGCACTATTCACTTTAGTAACTGGGTGCCTTCCATATGGAAGTGTGCCCACTTGTAGCTGTACACCAAGCCATGTTTGCTTGGGTACCACTTTAGCGCGCTGCACTGTTCACTGTTTTACACCCCGTCATCCCGTGCTCGACACGGGAACTACTAGGCTACTTAGCCTGTGAGCAGGTCACTTCTCATAATGCTGTGCCTGCGGCATGGACACAACCGCCTGTCGGACGCTTTTCGTCTCAGTCAATTTCCCGTATTCTGAACGCAATTATAATCGGACAGGGAATACAATGGCAGTACTCATTGTGGATGATAATCCGGAGGTGCGCTTAAGCGCGGCATTTTTGCTTGAAGATCATGGTTTTGAGGTGTTTGAAGCAGAACATCCGGAAGTGGCCAAGCAGTTTTTGAGTTGTAAGCAGATAGAGCTGATCCTGCTCGATATGAATTTTACCCGCGATACCACATCCGGACAGGAAGGACTGGCATTTTTGAGGTGGTTAAAGTCGTTGGATGGTGCACCTGCGGTGATCTGTTTGACCGGCTGGGGCAGTGTGGCACTGGCCGTGGAGGCGATGCGCCTGGGCGCCGCAGACTTTATCGAAAAGCCCTGGCAAAACCTGCAATTGCTGGATGCCATCCGTAAGCAAAGTAAGCTCAGCGCGCTACAAACACAGCAAAGTGTGACGGCAGATACTGAGGTGACATTACCCGCTTATACGTGGCGCTCAGAGGCCATGAAAACCTTGTTCAGGAAATTGGCGCGGATCGCAGCCACTGATGCCAGTGTATTGCTGTGTGGAGAAAGTGGGTGTGGCAAAAGTTACCTGGTTGACGCGCTGCACAGTCAGTCGGCACGCCGTGGTGGCCCTTTGATCAGTGTGAATATGGGCGCCATTCCCGAGAGTCTGTTTGAAAGTGAAATGTTCGGGCACACCAAAGGGGCATTCACTGATGCTAAATCACAGCGTAGCGGGCGTTTTGAACTGGCTGATGGCGGGACCCTGTTCCTTGATGAGGTTGCGACTATTCCGCTGACTCAACAAGCCAAGTTACTTCGGGTGCTGGAAAGTGGAGAATATGAGCGGGTCGGTAGCAGTCGCACAGAGCGTGCTGACATTCGTCTGATCTGCGCCACCAATAGTGATCTGGAAAAAGACGTGGTAGCCGGGCATTTTCGCAGCGATCTGTTGTATCGCATCAATACCTTTACCTTTGAGCTTCCGCCGCTGCGTGCACGGCTGGATGACATAGTGCCACTGGCCAATTACCTACTTGCGCGCCATGCGGCACGTTACAACCTCGACACTAAAGCACTGGATAGCGAGGCACAGGCTGCATTACTGGCCTACCGCTGGCCCGGTAATATTCGTGAGCTCAGCCATGTGATGGAGCGGGCCTTACTACTTAGTGAAGGGGCGCAGATCGGTGCTGTGGACTGTCAGCTGCGCTTGTCCAGTCCTGAACCAGAGCCGCTGCATACTGATGTGGCACAATCGTCGGGCAGGACGTTGGCGGAGGTCGAGAAAACCCTGATAGAACAGACCCTGGCACTGCATCAGGGGCAGGTCAGTAAAGCAGCCCAGGCGCTTGGGCTGACAAAGTCCTCTTTATATCGCCGACTGGATAAATACGGGTTGCGCAGTGAAAGCTAACTTCGAGCGCGCTCTGCATGCGCATCTGGCTTTACTGGGACTCGTCGTGGTGGCTCTGTTGTCATACTTATTATGGCAGCAGGCGTTGCCATGGTGGCAGGTTGTGCTCATAGCGGGTGGCGTCAGCGGAGGGTTGTGGCGTCTGCACACGCATCGTCTGGCACAGCTGGAGGGTATTTTTTCACGTGCACACTGGCAGCTTGAGGCCATGCAACAGGCGGACTTCAGTCAACAGATCCGGCCCCATTTTCGCTCTGGCCACGTGGCGGCATTTGAACAGCAGTTGATAGCGCTGGGCGAGCAGTTACATCATCAAAAATCGCGTTATAACTCACAGATCTTTGTTATTTATCAGCTGATTGACAAGCTCAATGCCCCGATCTTGGTTTTTACCGAAGAATCACGATTAAGCTATGCAAATCAAGCTTTTGAATCCTTGTATAGACAACCCTGGCAGCATTATAAAGGGGCAACGGCCTTGTCTCTGGGGCTGGAAGAGGCGCAGCAGGGCTGGCAATTTGTCAGTCACACCCAGGGGGCTCGCTGGCAGCTGCACAGCAGCTATTTCTATGAGCAAGGCAAGCGCCACAGTTTACTGGTCGCGCTGGATATTACCAAAGCGCTGAGGCAAAAAGAGCTGGCTGCCTGGCAGCAATTGATCCGGGTGATCAGTCATGAAATACGTAACTCGCTGACCCCGGTGAGTTCATTGGCGCAAAGCCTTGCGGAGCGTGCAACCTCAGCCAGAGAGCAGCAGGCACTGTCGGTCATTGAGCAGCGTTGTCAGCATTTGCAGCACTTTGTGGCCCGTTATGGTGAGATCAGTAAAGTCATTGAGCCCCAGCTTCAGCAGGTACAGCTCCACCCGTTGTTTGCGTCAGTACAGGACTTATTTGCATCACAGCACCCGACACAGCGTATAGCACTGGATTGCCAGGCGCATCAGTGTCATTGCGATCCGCAGTTACTTGAGCAGGTCCTGATCAACCTGGTTAAAAATGCCATCGAAGCCAATCAAACTGCCACACCAGCTGGCCACCAGGTGCTGATACGTAGCTATTACCTCAGCCCAGCCGTGGTGATAGAGGTGGCAGATGAAGGGGGCGGATTTGCCAATCTCGACAATGTCCTGACGCCGTTTTATTCCACCAAGACCGAGGGGCAGGGCATTGGGCTGACCTTCAGTCAGCACGTGATTGAATGTCATGAGGGCCAGTTTGAGGTTAACAACGAGCAGCGAGGTGAGCGAGTAGGTGCGGTCATTAAGATAACACTCCCCAGTTGATAATAATTATCATTTGCGTATAATGACCCTCATACTGATCTTAACCTATGCTGCCGTCGTATTATCATGCCAGCAAACCCTGATCCGGGAGTGGTCTATGTTGGTTTTAACCCCTTTAATCGTATTTATTGTCGCGGCTGCGTGCGTCAGCCAACTCAGGTTAGCGCGTTTAATGACGGCCAGACTCAGAGGATTGCTTGCCTGGAGTAGTGCAGGCATTCTGGCACTGGCAAAAGTGTACGCCGGGCTGAGTTTTGCCGCAGCCTTTGCGGTGTTTATCGTCGCCGGTGGCATTTTGCATATGGTCAGTTCACTTGATCAGCACAGCGATGCCTGAGCTGCGCTGGGTTAAAGTGTTTCAAAAGATAAATACCTACTGATTCTTAAGCACATTTTTTGCCATACTAAGCGCAACTTTGGATCACATCATCGAGGATGAGCATGGTTGTGCAATTGATGAGAACTTCTTTTGCAGCGGTGTGCGCTGCATGCCTGCTATTTATTGTGAGCACTCAGGCTCGCGCCAATGACTGGCAGACCCTTCATACCGAGCACTTCAGAGTACACTACACACCGACCCAGCAGGCCTGGGCGCGATCCGCAGCCGTTGAGCTGGAGCTGGTCAGGGATCTGGTGTTACAGCAACAGGGTCGGGCTCTGGATAGCATTGCCGATGTGGTGGTGTTTGATCCCATCAATGGCGCAAATGGCTTTGCATTACCCAGCACCGGCACCCCGCTGATGGCGCTGTTTACCACGCCGCCACAGTCAGACTCTGTGATTGCCAATAGCCCGGGCTGGCAGCAATTATTGATCCTGCATGAATACATTCACCTGGTCCATTTATCTCAACCCAGCCGCAGTGTGTGGCGTCAGCATCTGCGTGATTGGTTTGATATTTATGATCTTTCCAGTGCGGTATTACCCCGCTGGGTTTCAGAAGGGTATGCCACCTTGCTGGAGTCACGGATGACGGGCCGTGGCCGCCTTTACGATAATTACAGCGAAGCCTTGCTACGTGCGTTTGCCCGCCAGGGGGCTTTATTGTCTTACGGGGCGTTGAGCAATGGCGATGGCAGTTACCGCTCCAGTGCGATGGCGTATTTGCTGGGGGTGAGATTTTTGGCCTGGCTCGAGGACAAGCATGGGAAAGAGACGCTGGATGCTGTCTGGACGCGCGTTCATGGCGTACACAAACGCAGCTTTGCCAGCGCCTTTGAAGGGGCATTCGGACAGAGCGCGCCACAGCTGTATCGTCGCTTTATCGCGGAATACACCTACTTTGCGATGACTCAAGAGCGTGACCTGGATACGCTGAACAGCCCATTATGGCAGGAGTTTGACTATGCGGCGAGCGATCCTGTGTTGTCCCCGGATGGCTTGCAAATTGCGCTGACTGAGCGCAGCCGTGACGGAGAGCGCTGGCTTAGAGTGTATAAAACCGAAGACAATATTGAGGCCAAACAAGCCTTCGACAAAGCACAGCAGGCTATTCTGGCTGCGGACCCCACAGACATTGCAGATAAGTCCCCGGCCGTGTTTAAGCGTGAGCAGGTGGCTGAGCTGGCAGCGAGTGATTTTGCAGGCATACAATATCCGCAGTGGCTGGATCAGGAAACGCTGTATTTTGTTGCCCGCGCGCGCGTTGATGAGACGCGGGGCAACCGGGTCAACGATCTGTATCGCTGGCATATTCCCAGCGGTGAGGTGACACGATTAACTCAGTCGCTGGGGATCCGCCGTTTCACCTTGCTGGACGCAGATACGCTATTTGCAGAGCAGGTACGTAGTGGATTTTCAGAATTGGTGCGGGTCGAGATCAGCAGCAACACGGTCACGCCACTGTCGGCGCGCAACCTCGGCACGGTATACGATTACCCGCAGCTTGCCTCTGATAAACGTCAGCTGGCCTACCTGAAAACCGCGCTGAACGGCAACTGGAAATTGTATATACAAGACTTGCAATCCGGCACAGTGCGCGGTGTCCCTATGCCGCAGGGATATCAATACCTGACAGCACCCAGCTGGCAAGCAGACGGGCAAGGGCTTTATTTTATTGCGGGTCTGAATGGCCAGCTGGGTGTGTATCGTTACGATATCAAGCAAAACAGCCTGTATCTGATCACCACCGGACAAGCGGTTTTTGAACAACTGGTGCCTCGGGCGGATCAGCCGCTGTTATATGCTCAAACCACGCCACAGGGCACGCGATTGCATGCGCTGGATAGCCAGATCGCGGAACAACCCGTCACGGCCCTCAGTGAGGATTTCGCGGTACCACTGGGTAAAACCGATACCGTAGTATTGCCTGAAGCTCAGATTTATGACGCTGAGGAGCAGACTATTACCCACAGTGATTACCAGTGGCTGAAGCAAAATGCGTCCGTGGCATTATCGGCGCAGGCCAGCACTGCTGCCAGCGAATTGCTGAGCGTGGGCGTCAAAGGCAGTGATCTGCTGCAGCAATTATCTTGGCAACTGGGACTGACACAGAGCAGCGACAATGTACTGGATGGCAGTTTTGCCGCGCTGCGCTACCGCTGGGGAGACTGGCGTTTTGATGCCCACCTGAGCAACTACCGCTTAGACAGCCGTCACCAGCATGCTGAGGCACAGCCGGTCAGGTTGCATGGTACAGGACTGAGCACCAGTGTGAGTTATGAGTGGCGTTTTGATACTTTGTCTGTTGCGCCTTTTGCTGCGGTTACCCACTATGATGATGAAGGCGATGAGGCCATGACCACGCAGTGGACCGGGCTGGAGCATGGCTGGCAATACTACCAACAGGATTCTGCCCTGGGCTATCGTCTTAAAGCAGCCATATTGAGAGGTGACAGCCAGGGACACGGTTATGACTGGCAGGGATATGGCAAGGTGTGGGACTGGCCCTGGTTTGCGGGTGTGCAGTCTCAGTATCGCGACGCTCAATTGCTGCGTCTGGGCGGGTTTGATAACAATATCCTCAGTGGCCGCACCCGCAGCGATCTGGTGCTCAGCCCCGAGCTGCCTTTTCAGTTTGCTACCGGCCGGCATTATTACGGCTATGAACTGGCATCCAGCTGGTCACTGGGCCAGCCCAGACTCTTTATTAAACATCACCACCTTGATGGCCTGCGGATCGCGAAAAGCTATGGGGTGAAGTGGCAAGTTGACCTGAGCCAGCAAGTGCTTGGATGGGCAAACTGGTTTGCGCCTGCCGGGATGACTGATCTGCATTTTGATCTGGGTGTTGCCCGGGTGGAAAGTGATCTGGCGGAGGATTCACTGCGGGCCTGGCTGGGGCTGTGGTATGCGCTGTAAGGGGCAGATAAATAAAAAGGCAGCGAGTGCTGCCTTTTTAGGGAGAAAAATTTAATTCAGTATTACTGGTAATCCGCAACCAGGCTCAGACCTGAGTATGCGTTGTAGGCACGAATACCGACCCAGTAACGACCGGCACCATCGTTGCGTGTACAGTTTTCGGTGTTACCCCAACGGTACGGACGACAATCATAAATGCTGGTAGTGGGTTGTGCATCTTTACGTACGTACAAGTCAGCATCACCGCTGCCACCTGAGATATCAAAGGTGATGTTGGTCGCGCCCGCTGGCACATCAAAGTAGAAGTAAGTCATCTCGCCACGTGCAGCTGACAGGCCAGTTCTTGCTACGCCTTTTTGCAGCTGATCTTCACCACCTGGGCCATAAACAGGCACTTGCTTCGAAGTTGTCGCAGTTGCACCTGTGCTGTCTGTCACAGTCAGTGACACTGTGTAGTTACCGCCAGCGGCATAAGTGTGGCTTACAGATGCACCAAAGCCTGTTGCGTTGTCACCATAGTTCCACTCGTACTGAGAGATAGCGCCATTCGGTGAGCTAGACGCGCTGCCGTCAAAGCTACATGCCAGTTCTGTACAGTTGGCAGTAAAGTCGGCTGTTGGCATTGGATCGCTGTTGTTGTCGCCATCCGGAATACCATTGAAGTGGCTCGATACTTCAGGCCAGATCTTGCTGATCTTCACACCCTGGTTGGTACAGCCACCAAAGTGGTGCAGTGCAATAACCTTGTTGCTTGATGCCGCCAGAACCGGTGAGCCAGAAGAACCGCCAATGGTGTCACAGTAGTAGCCCATGTCTGTGCCAGTTCCACGGCCATTGGCTGTTACGACGTCAGCTTCACAGTTGCCGCTGCTGTTCTGATCTGACTCAATGGCCAGCTCTTTCGGGTTACCTGAACCGTGCTGTGGAATATAGATGCGCTCGCCTTGTGTCGCATCGCGAACATCCAGACCAAAGTAGCCAAATGGCGCCGCTTTGTTGAACTCGTTGATGGTGAACAGGGTGTAGTCCAGTGTGTAGTCAGAAGACAGGAAGTCTTTACCTGTGACTTTCACCACAGTTTCAAGGTTTGAGCCATTACAGCTGGTGTGCTGGTAGTTGAACCATACTTCTGTGTTGGCCAACTCAGA
The DNA here is from genome assembly GCF_001482385.1 of Pseudoalteromonas rubra. Classification (NCBI taxonomy): domain Bacteria; kingdom Pseudomonadati; phylum Pseudomonadota; class Gammaproteobacteria; order Alteromonadales; family Pseudoalteromonadaceae; genus Pseudoalteromonas; species Pseudoalteromonas rubra. Next base: position 2,633,621 of record NZ_CP013611.1, on the reverse strand, counting down.
CGCAGAACCCACACAGTGCTCGTTGGTGAACATACGGTTGTCCGGGCCAACACGCCAACCAGTACACAGGCCGCTACCGTTCATCAGCAGGCGAGCAACCGGGCGTGAACGCTCAAATTCAGTGGAGTTTGAATTTGCCCAGCACTGTACGTCACGACGCTCATTAACGCCACACGTTGACTCAATACCCACGTCGGTTGATGCGTTCATGGCTTCCATCATCGGCGTGTTTTCTGTGCCGTGGTCGTAGAAATCAATCACTGCTGGTGTGATTGCCTGAGTTGAAATTTGGCCTGAGTCAGACGCGCTACCCGGTGTATATTCAACGATTGCCGTTTCAGCAGAGATAGACATGGCTGAGAAGCTCGTTACGCCGTCGTCTCCCAGTTTGCTGTTAACAGTTGCTGCATGCATATTCGCTTCAGTGTACTCGTAGCGTTCGCTGCCATCTGCTGAGCGTACAACCAGCTTGCCGCCATTGGCCAGGTTCACATTTTTAAAGTGTAGTTTGATGTAGCTGGCATCAGGGTGGGTGATGGTGCGTGTGATCACTGTGCTGCCTGTGCTGCTGAGTGTCGCAAACTCCTGACCGAGCGAAATGTTGGCATCGGCACGGGCACCAATGATGGCTTTGCTGGCCTTACTGGTGTATTGCATCATTTGTGCTTCTGTCAGTGGCGCAGTGTTTTGAGCCAGTGCTGCGGTTGAGAGTAAGCCGAGCGCAGAGACAAGATAGGTTAGTTTCATTGCTGTTCCTTTTCACTTGTTGTTGAATGATTTTTTAGATTAAAAAGTTATTGAATAAATTTCGCACAGGTACAAAGGTAATCACAAAATCAGTTTTTGTAAAGAAAGTGATAACAAAAAATTAATAAAGTAAATCATCACTCCTCATTTAAGTGCTGTATTTATGCGTGTTTTGGGTAAAAAATTTTTATTTTTACCGTTTGCGCTCTGTAATTTATTCCTGTTTTGTGGACTAAAGGTGTGATTTTCAGAGAAAATCAGCAAATATCCAGGATCTTCCTTTATTTTAGAAGCGATTACGTGTCACCGGCTTGGGTTTAGCATGCTTGATATTTTTGTTAACGGGGGCTTTACATGTTCATTGTTGCATGGCCAAGCGGCTGTAATGACGGGGTAATAATTGAGCGCGGGCAGAGCCATCATTCAGGGTTGGGCATCACGTAGCGGGCTAAGACACTGAGTGGCTGCGTACGTAACTAGGCAGCCAGCTCGCAGCTGTTGTTACTGCTCGGTGAGTGACTGCAACATGCTGTGTTTAGCGGTGAACACCCGGCTTTTTTCCGGATCGGAGGTTTTCTCAATTGCCAGCTCAAGCTGCTGACGGGCTGTATCATGGTCGCCCTGCAGGTAACTGATCTTGGCCAGCTCAAAATACGGCTCAGGCAGGTAAGGGGTTTCTTTTAGCACGTTAACCAGCATGCGGGAGGCTTTTTTCAGCTGGCCTTTGGCAATGGCACTGCGCGCATTCATCAGAAAGTCGAACGGGGTTTTGGCATCCTCTTCGAGCTGTTGCTCAAGGCGTGCAGCCAGCGCCGTTGCCTGCTGCGCTTTCGCTAAGACCAGGTAATTTGACAGCAGGTTATGACTGGTCAGACGATGCTGGTCGGCATACTGATAAATGGTTTCAGCGCCTTTCAGATCGCCGGCCCGACGGTGCAATACGGCAGCGATATTGATCAGCTCCGGGTCGTCTGGGGCATAGCTGCGGGCGCGCAGAATTCTGGCGGCACTGAGGTCAAACTCATCAGCCAGCATGGCTTTTACGGCCAGGTTAGCGTAAAACTTGGCGACCAGATCTTTGTACCGGGCTGACGCGACAAATATGGCATCCTGCGCCGGGAAGTAGTCGATGATGGTGCCCGGGCGGACCAGTGTGATCCAGTCTTCCTCTTCCTGCTCCTCAGGTGCCAGCAGCTTAGTTTTAAAGTGTGACGAGATCAGTATGGTATCGGCGACTTGCTGATACACGGGGGCCGAAGCCACTTTGTGATATCGGGTGTCTATACCTGCCACAAAGGCGTAGGCCTGAGTCAGTACAGCGAGTGAAATACAGTTGCCACCACCGTATTGTAACGATTCGGTGGCGCTGTAAGTTTCGCCCCGATAGTGGAACTCGTTCAGCTGATCGTGCAGGTATTCAAAAATGATCCGGTCGCCGCGCATGCCCGCTAAAATATGTTTTTGATAGTAGCGCAGAAAGGCTTGTTGCTCTTGTTCCGGCAGGGTAAAAATGGACTGCTCATCGAGTACCGCAACCGGGTTAAACAGGGCATGGTTAAATGGCATGTCCGGTCGTGGTGGCGGTGTTGTAGGGTGTTTTTGTGGGCTGGCACAGGCGCTCAGCAGCACAGTGAACAGGCTCACTAGCCAGAGGCGAGCAGGCATAGTCATACTCCTTAAGACACGCATTGTGCGTATCCGCTTGGTCGCGGTTTTTGTAATTATTGCGCTTTGACTCTACACCTATCCTAATGATCTGCCAATGGGTTTGTGGTTTGGTGGTTACTGTGGATGTACGGGGAAATCAGTTTTGGTAGGGATATTTAGGCCCCTTTAACCTTGCTCTGTTTATCTGGGTTGGGAGGAATCGTAAGCGGTCAGTATGACTTATGTGCTTTGAGTGAGATATTTTGACTGTGTCAGGCATTTATCCCGTATTTAATACGGGATATGTACAACGAGGGCGTTAAGGCTTCCATTTATATGTTGCTGGTCATTAATCTATTCATAATTTTGAGCAACTTAAAAACTCTCTTTCCTGAGTTATTAGGTCACGTATGAGTTGAGGTTTAGTTAGATTAATAAACTTTCAATTTATGAATAGATTAATAAATTTAACCTGTATAAGGCGCTTTTTTCTTTTTCTCAAAAGGGGGGTCGATCGGCGCCATTCTAGGTAATGTTGATCTATCAGGGTCTCCACTGACTCCACCTGCAACCTGAGTCAGTAAAACACGTTTAATTATTTTCATATTGTAAAGTTCCTTGCGTTCTTTTAGTCACAAAAATGTATGTAATGAGTGATAGAGATTGCAATACATGAAGTGCATACATAACGGGCACCCAAACATGGTGATAAATGAATGGATAATCAAGAATTTTATAATAATAGAGTTGAATTTCAATCCACTGAGCACCGCAAAGTATCATAGCTACAAGAGCTAAAACATAATATGCGCACTCAGGTACAGTCAATGAATAGTTGTCGCCTGCAAGTTTGAAGAAATTCAAGCCAGAAGCTTTGTACAGTCTGCGAGCAAGTACGCTGCGAGTCAAAAGAAGCAACAAGTATAAAATGTTGGCGAATAACAGCCATAAGTAATAATGCTGGGTCCATTGAATGGCAATTGGCTTTACTGTGGCTTCAATTGACTGTACTAAAATAAGAATAAAAAATAGCCACCTGGCGTTATAGTGCTGCCATGTCATGACTAGTCCAATCAGTGTTACGGAAGAGATCAATACCTCAACAATATGCATCAGTCTTCTCCCTTGTCTTCTGTCTCTGGTTCCATAGGTGGTTCTTTCTGTTGGGGCTTTTTAATTGTTCTTTTTTCTGCGTTATCGGCCAAAAAGCCAAAAAAGCTTTTCCAGTCTTTACCAAAGATCATCAGGATATCAAGCAATTGCTCCAGATCCATAATGGTCTTACCACTTTCCCAATTGGAAATGGTGGACTGATCTACCGGGACGGACATTTTCTTGGCCAGCTCGGCTTGCGACATTTTTTGTTGTATTCGCAAACTGCGCAGTGACGCCTGAATGTCCCTTCGGGCGCTGTTTAGCCAGTTCAATCGTTGACGTGAATTCATTGTACATCCGTATATGAATATTAAAACAGTGAAGTTACATTTTGTTTCTTATTATTATACGGGGTAATTTAACAGCTGTTTAAAAAATGTAAAGTATCAATCTGTTATTTTGTACCCGAATACTGATTAAGTTACGCTCTAAAAGTTTGTTTTACTTACATTGATTTAGGTAAAAATCATGAGTTGTAAGGGGTTTCTAATTGAGGAGGGCACGCGCCTTGTCTGATGCACTTTATGAATGGATTCATAACCAGTAACCGTGAATATGTAAACAAGTGTTACCCAAGGCGTTATGATTTTTTTTATGACGTTTTTTCAACAGCGCATTTTGCAGACCAAATGGGTAGTAAATGACGCATTTTTTTGCAGGCCGGCCAGCGCTATATTCACCCCGGAGGAGAGCAGCGCAGCCTTGTTGAGATAAAAAAGCCAGGTGTTTCCGTGCTCTGACTAGTTTTACGGTTCGAGAAACTCATCCTTTTTACCCAGTCTGAGCCCATAGTGATTGCACAATTGTGGTTTATAAATTCCACGACCAAGATTTCTTTGCGCAAATCTTTACTTAACTCATGGAGACTAACATGGTGGTTTATCAAAAGGCACTCCTGGCAGCGGCGCTTTCGCTGACCTTGCTGCCCAACAACGCGCTTGCCACGCGGCTGGCTGCACCAGGCACTTACTGTAATGGCCTGGATCGGACCCAGATAGACATCGATGAGCATGTTGAAAATCAATATATGGTTTATCTGGCACTGAGCCCCTAACTGGCGGACACCGCGTTGACCGTGTCGGGAAGACATCATCTTTGGTAACGACGGGAATAAAGACCGTTTGTCCGGAAGCTCAGGTGCCGACATCCTTGTTGATTCCGGTGGTGGCTCGTGGGGCAACCGTGCTAAATCCTGGGGTGGCAGTGGTAACGACTTTATCTATAACGAGTGGAGTGACAGCAATATGAGTAGCTACATAAGCAGCGCGAGGCATAGATCGGGCTACTTTGACCGCGCAGTCCGTAAAGCGAGTAGTGGTCTGTCATCACGTCACGAAGAAGTACTGAGACTGAAGCAATTCTACAAAGAGAAAGGCTACAGTGAGTTTAAAGGTCGTATTGCGGATCTGGTTGATGAAACACCTATGAAGCCTGGCTGAACAACCGCAGTAAGAGCGTGTACGATTTGCAATAATACTGACTGTGCTTGCACAAAGCACATATGAATTACTTGAGGTCCGTAATAGGATCCGTCCCGAGTAAGGGGGAAGTCTGTGACTTCCCCCTTTTTCTTTCTTGTCCGACTGTGACTGCGAAAATAAACAACCGATTTTACTGTCTGTCATGGCCCTCTTTGCCCCCGTTCCAATTCCGGACAACGCGTCCGCTTTCGCCGAAATTCGGGATGTGATTTATTTAACGTCATGATTTTAAAGCTATAAAAGTTTGGCACGAAACTGGCTCCTAGCGTGACAGAGACAATCTTTACGGAGCTGAAAATGGATGTAATTAAACCGCCTGAACCCACCAAGCGCTGGCGTCGCTGGATGTGGGGGCTGGTCGCTTTAGTTTTTGGGGGGAGTGTCTGGCTGATAGGTCCCAGCGAGCAGATCACCCGGCTGGGGCGGCATGAAGTCCTGATTGCCACGGTGGAATATGGGCCACTGTCGATTGGTGTGGACAGTTTTGGCGTGCTGCGCAGTGCGGAGCAGCATTTAATCACTGCCGACAGTGATGCGGTAGTGAAACAGATCCACCTCAAAGCGGGGGCACCCGTTGCTGTGGGGGAGGTGATTGCGACGCTCGATAATCCGGATCTGTCACTGGCGGTTGCGCAGGCACAACAGGCTTTGCAGAGCAGTGATATGGCATTGCAACAGCTTACACTGAATCAGCAGCGAGAGTTTCTCAGTGAGCAAACGGCACTGGATAAATTAACCGGCGATCTGGCAACTGCCCGGTTACGGCTGCGGGCCGAGCAGGGGCTCGCTGAGAAAGGGATCATTTCGCACCTGGCATTTGCGCAGACTCAGTCCCGTGTCGCCAACCTGGCCCGTCAAATGCAGAGCGCACAACAGCGTCTGGACCAGCTAAAAAAGCTTCATGCCAGTGCGCAGCAGCTGGCAGCACAGCGCATTGTTATCCGGCGCCAGGAGCTGGCGCGCAGCCGTGCTAGGTTAGCTGCATTGACTATCACGGCACCCGTTGCGGGTATTTTGGAGCGTATGCCCCTGGCGGTGGGTCAGCGCCTGACAGTGGGCGACGAAACGGCATTGATTGGCAGTCAGACGCAGCTGCTGGCTGAGCTGCGCGTGCCACAGTCGCAGGTGCAAAAAGTGCTGCCGGGGCAGGCGGTGATCGTAAGGATCCGTGATCAGCAGGTAACAGGCACCGTGGGACGGATTGATCCTGTGGTGGCAGAAAACAGCGTGAAAGTGGAAGTCGCGCTCCCTCAGACGCTCCCTAAAGCGGCCCGACCTATGCTCAGTATTGATGCCAGCATCACTGTGGCTGAGCTGGATCAGGCTTTATATATTCGTCGTCCGGCCAATGTACGTGAGCAACAGACCGCGCAGTTATATCGTGTGCATGAAGACGGCAACACTGAGCTGAAAACGGTGCAATTTGGCGCGCTGGCGGGTCGTTATGTGGTGATAGAGCAGGGCGCCGAACAAAACCAGCGCTGGATTATTTCTGATTTGAGTAACCTGGCACAACAGGGCGTGCAGGTTGCACTGAATTAAAGGTTTAAAGGACAACTATGGCACAATGGGGTGTCGGTTTGTCAGCGGGGATAGTATGACACAGATAATAGCAATGCAGCACATCAGCAAAGTGTTCGAAACCGAAGCACTGCAAACACATGCTTTGCGTCAGGTGAGCTTGACCATAGAGCAAGGCGAGTTTGTTTCCATCTCCGGCCCGTCCGGGTGTGGTAAATCCACTTTGCTGTCTATTATGGGCTTGCTGGATGAAGCCAGCAGTGGGCAATACTTTATTCAGGGGGTTGAGGTTGGCACCTTGACCGCCGATCAGCGAGCAGAATTAAGAAACCGCCACATCGGGTTTATTTTCCAGTCTTTTAATCTGATCGATGAGTTGTCGGTGTTTAATAATGTGGCATTGCCGCTGCGTTATAGCCAGACTCGACTGTCGCGTGAGGAGGTGCACAATCGCGTACAAAGCTGTCTCGACAAGGTGGGGTTATCGCATCGTGCCGGGCATAAGCCAGATCAGCTCTCTGGTGGACAGCAGCAGCGGGTTGCCATTGCCCGGGCACTGGTTGCGCACCCTAGCATTTTACTGGTGGATGAACCCACAGGTAACCTTGACTCCAAAAGTGGTGACGCGGTGATGCAACTGATCGCGCAGCTACATCAGCAAGGGACGACCATTTGTATGGTGACGCATGATCCCAGGTATGCTGATATGGCACCGAGGCAGATCCGTCTTCTCGATGGTGAAATCGTCGGTGGCAGTCACACTCATCGCACTGCACGCAGTGCGATTGTCTGAAGGAATGCTGTGACATGGGGCTAGATATTCAGGACGCGCTGAAGGCGTTGCATACCCGTTGGCGTATGACGGTGTTTTTTGTTGTGTTGTTGTCCAGTGCAATGGCGGCCTTGCTGGTCGCCGGCGTGATTGCCTGGCAGGCACATGGTCCATTGCCTTATGACGCACCAGAGCGGCTTGCCTGGGTGGATGGTGAGTTGCGCAATGAACAAGGCGAAGTGACGCTCAGCGAATCGTTGTCTGTACCTGCTGCCTGGCAGTTGCATCAGACGCCCGGGTTATTCGAGCTGGCCACGCCACTTTACTATACAGATATGCTGTATGTGGATCATCCTGAGCAGCCAAAAATTGCGGCGGCACTGGTCGAGCCGGGTTATTTTTCCTTGTTTAATCTGTCACTGCAAAGTGGCGACTATTTTGCTGCGTCGTCTTTACAGGGGCAGCAAGCGCAAAGTGCTGCGCAGGCGGTTGTCAGTGCGCGTTTTGCCCGCCGTTATTTGTCGGGCCAGGAGGCGACCGGGCAGGTGATCCAGCTCGATGACCGGCGTTTTCAGGTGGTGGGCATTCTCGCCGAGGACAGCCGGGAGCCGGAGCTGTTGCGGGCTGCACAATATAGTGATGTCTTTTTACCTTTTTTTAGTCATACCGCGACCGACATGACCCCGTTTGCCGATATAGCGATCCGTAATAATGTGTTGCTGGTCGGCAGGACCTTACCTCAGGCCAGTAAGGTACTACATTCAGAAGCCATGCAGCTGAGTGCCCGCATCAATGCGCTGACACAGCAGTATGGGTTTGGTGAAACAACCCTCCATCTGACGCTGCGCCCGCTCGATACCAAACTCAAAGGGGCGCTACAGGATATGGGACAGTGGCTGGTTGGCGCAGCTCTGGGCGTGGTAGTGGTGACCCTGTGTAATTTGTTTGCGCTTTATTTATTGGATTTTAAAAGTCGCCAGTCGCAGTTGGCATTGCATCTGGCACTGGGGGCGCGTCAGTCCAGGTTGTTCCGTCAGGTGTTGTGCCATGCGGTTGCACTGTTTGCACTGGCGGCCCTGGTGGCAACGGCGCTGGCACCGGGCTTAATGGCACTGATGCAATATTGGGGAGAGGATATTCTGGGCAGCATCACCTGGTTGCAGTTGTCCTGGCCTGCTTATCTGGGGATGTGGTGTGTGGCGTTATGGTTGGCCTGGGGGTTTGCTCGCAGTGTCTTTACCTTTGTGGACTTACGTGGGCTCAGGCAGCAACTCAGTGGCTCTGGTAAAGGTCAGGTAAAGCAATTACCAGGCTGGCTCAGTCGATTGCTGATCAATACACAGTTGACGACAGGCATGGTGGTGTTGTGTTTTAGCATCTGGCTGTTAAGCCATTACGGTGCGCAGATTGGCAAAGCGCAGGGGTTTGATGACACGGGCTTAATCCAGGTGCAGATGCAGCAGCTGGACTTTGAGCGCGGCGAACAAAAAGCCCGGGCACGACGTCAGCTCAGTGAAGCCAATATTGCAACCTTGCTGGCTCAGCCCCAGATAGCCGCGGCCAGCATGGCTGCCAATGATCCACTGGAAATGTCGTGGGTCGAACCCATCAGTACGGTGCCAGACAGTGCCCGGCAGCTGACCGCTTTTGGGCAATGGAGTGGCGTGGGCTACTTTGAAACCGTTGGCCAACGCGTGCTGGCAGGTCAGGCGTTCAGTGCGGAGCAACTGACGCTGGATGCCCCGGCAGAGGTGGTGATCATTAACCAAAGCCTGGCTGGTAAGTTAGGCCTGACGCTGCAAGATGTCGGCACCACTTTGTATTCTCGCGATCAGCGCCCGGTCAGATTACAAGCCATTGTAGAAGATATTTATTCGCCGACTCTGGGGACGCCGGACATAGTGTATCTGCCACATAACTTTTTTGTCAGTAATCTGATTATCCGGCTGAAGCCAGGGCAGTCGCTCGCAAAATCTGATCTGAATGCCCTGCTGCGCGTACAAGATCCTACGCAAAGTGTATTTCAGTTAACCAATATGACGGCGCGTGCCGCTGCACTGAGTAAATCGGCCCGGCTCAGTGCCTATACGGGGATCGCCCTGAGTTTGTTGATGCTGCTGCTGGTCGGTGTGGGCTTATATGGGGTGTTGGGCTACCTGGCGCTGTTATCTGCACCTGTGTGGCACATCAAGTGGCAGGTGGGTGCCAAGGCGGGCACGTTGCTAAAAGAGCAATTGATCGGGCGGCTTTGTCAGGTCTTACCAGTTTCTTTTGTGGCATTGTTGTTACTTACTCTGCTGTGCTGGGTGTTTAAAGCGGCGTTGATGGGTCTGATAACCAGCTTTTTGATGGCTGTTACTTTCATGTTTTTAATGGTTTTATTGCTGGACTATTACCATACTAAAAGCCAACTGAGAGATTTTTGCTAAATCAGTAACAGATTCTTACAAATGTCACGTTATTGAACGTCTCTATATTGGTAAGATAGTCGGTAGGAAAATATCAATAGGTAAAGTCATGAAAGCACAAGCACTAAAATGGATCTTTCCCGTTGTGGCGTTGGGCCTTGGGGTGGCAGGCTTTTCAGCCATCAACGCGGTCGCAAAGGGTGAGGAAGATAAACAGGTTGTAGATACACGCCCTGTAGTACAGGTCGAATCCGTTCAGGCACAGGATCATCAGGTTCTTATTCAAAGCTATGGTGAAGTCACACCACTTGAAACAACCCAGCTGTCTGTTCAGGTAGCCGGCGAAGTCGTTTACTGGCATCCCAGCTTTTTGGCCGGCGGCGTGGTTGCGAAGGGTGATATTCTGCTCAGCATTGAAAAAGACAACTACGAAGCGGCGGTATTACAGGCCGAAGCTCAGCTGGCCAGTGCTGAAGCGGCATTGATTGAAGAGCAGGCACAGGCAGACGTGGCAGCAGATGAAGCCAAACGTTTCCCTAACAAAAAACACACCGATCTGTTTTTGCGTAAACCTCAGGTGATGAGTGCCAAAGCGGCGGTTAAATCTGCGAAGGCCGCATTAATGCGCGCTCAGCGTGATCTGGACAATTGTGATGTGGTTGCGCCTTTCAATGGTTTGATTGTGTCTCGTGACGTGGGTCTGGGTCAGTTTGTGTCAACGGGCAGTGTGGTTGCCCAGCTTAATAACATTGAGCAGGCCGAAGTGGTGATCCCCATTGCGGGTTTCGATTCGGTGTTTTTACCTGAAACCGTGGGTGGTACCAAAGCGACTGTATTTAACAAAGGCGTGAATAGCTTTACCCGCGAAGCACAGATCCATCGCGACCTGGGCACCGTTGATACCCAAACACGTATGAGCAACCTGGTCGTACGTATTGAAGATCCATACGGTCTGAACAGTGACAAGCCTAAAGTGAAGTTTGGTACTTATGTACAGGTGAGCTTTTTAGGTAAAACGCTTAAACAAATCTATCGTTTGCCACAAGAGCTGGTCAATAACCAGACGGTCTGGTTGATCAATGACAATGCTGAGCTTGAGCCTCGTGAGGTACAGGTGGTCCGTGAGGAAGGGGAATACTTCCTGGTGGGTGCCGGACTGAACAACAGTGACAAGGTGGTTGTCACCTTGCCGGAATACCCACAGCGTGGTATGGCGGTGAAAGTTGCGGATGCAGATGAGACCAATGCGCAGGGCTCTGGCCTGGAAAAGCTATAACGGCAGGGACGGATAATGAGTGAACAACCAACACCAAAGCAAACGGGGCTGATAGCCTACTTTGCGCATAACTCGGTCGCTGCGAATCTAATGATGTTCTTTATCCTGATCATGGGGATCATCAGTTACTTTACGATCCAGCGCCAGATGTTTCCGAGTATTGAGCTCAATCTCATCTCGGTTAATGCGACCTATCCGGGCGCTTCGCCACAGGAAATTGAAGAAAGTATCCTGATAAAGGTAGAAGAAGCACTGAAGGATGTGACGGAAATAGACAAGGCGGTTTATCGTGCCTATCGTAACGGCGGTAGCGTGCAGTTGGAGATTGACACCAGTGCAGAGCTGGCCGATGTCGCTGACAAAGTACGCTCCCGGGTCGATGGTATCGCAACCTTCCCGGCCTCAATGGAGCCGATCCGTGTGCAACAAATAGAGTTTACTCAAGATGTTGTACAGATGGCCCTGGTGGCTGATCTGCCTTTGACACAATTGAAGCCTTTGGCGAAAGAAGTCGAAGACGAGTTGTTGCAGCTGTCTAATATTTCTTTGGTCGATCGTAATATGCCGGAATATGAAATTGCCATTGAAGTTGACCCGGATGCGCTGCGCCGTTACAACATGTCGATGGAAGAAGTGTCCATGGCGATTAGCCGCTACTCGACCAATGTCTCAGCCGGTCAGATCCGCACCAATTCGGGCCTGATCTCAGTACGGGTCGAAAATCAGAAATATCGTGGTAACGAGTTCCGCCGTATCCCGGTCAAAGTGGGCGAAAACGGCGCTAAAGTGCTGCTGCAGGATATTGCAGAAATCAAAGACGCTTTCATTGAAGGTGAATTCTACTTTCAACTTAACGGCGTGAATGCGGCTTACCTGTCGGTGAAAGCGACCAATGATCAAAACATGGTGCCCATCGCCAATACGATCCACTCTTATATTGAAGCGAAGAATAAAACGCTACCGGAAGGGGTTGAGTTAACGGCCTTTGTGGACATGACGTATTACCTTGAAGCGCGTCTGGCTATGATGAAAAAGAACATGTTCCAGGGGGCGATTTTGGTCGCCATTATGCTGAGCATTTTCTTACGCTTTAAGCTCGCGTTCTGGGTCATGGTGGGCCTGCCTGTGTGTTTCCTGGGCGCCATTATGATGATGCCGGTATTTGGCATCAGTATGAACATTGTGTCTCTGTTTGCCTTTATCATGGTGCTGGGGATCGTGGTGGATGACGCCATTGTCATAGGCGAAGCCGCCTATACCGAAATTGAGCGTAAAGGACCTGGCGTGAATAACGTGGTGGTTGGCGCGAAACGGGTCGCCACACCGGCCACATTCGGGGTATTGACGACCATGGCGGTGTTTGCCCCTATGGTGTTGTCGAGTGGCCCGGAAGCTGCGTTCTTCAAATCGATAGCGGTTGTGGTGATGCTGTGTCTGGCCTTCAGTCTGATTGAGTCTAAGTGGATCCTGCCAGCACACATTGGCCATACCAAGTTTTCACCAATGCGTGAGGGCAGCTGGCGCGCCAAGTTCAATAAGCGTTTCTTTGCCTTTGTGAATGGGCCTTACCGCAACCTCATTGAAACCTGTGTACAGTGGCGCTGGACGGTGCTGTGTGGCTTTGTTGGTATGCTCATACTGAGCGTATCACTGATCACCTCGAATCAGGTCAGGTTTGTGGCGATGCCTAAAGTGCCGCACGATTATCCTATGGTGAAACTGACTCTGAACGACAATGCCTCCGACTCGCAAACGCTGGAAGCGCTGACCACCATCGAAAACATGATGTTGAAGGTGGAAGACGAGATAGAGCAGGAGTATGGACAGGGCATGATCAAAGACATCATGGTCTGGAATGAGGGCCGTACAGAAGGCAACGTGCTGGCAGTATTGGTAGAAGAAGACGACCGTCCGTTTGATGCCTTTGAGCTGTCGCGTCGCTGGCGTGAAAACATGCCGGACATTGCCGGTGTGAAGTCTTTGCTGGTGATTGATGACGTTAACGATGAAGGCCAGGGGCAGGGCGAGTTTGGCTATCTGCTGTATGGTCCGGACATCGATATGCTCAATGCTGCGGGTCGCCAGTTTATTTCTATGCTGCAACAGGAAAAGGGTCTGTTTGATGTGAGTTCAAGCATTGACCCGGAAAGCAAAGAAGTGCAGCTGGTGCTCAAGCAGGTGGCGTACGATTTGAACCTGAGCCTGTCAGACATTGCTAACCAGGTCGGCATGAGTTTCTATGGTGGGGAAGCGCAGCGCGTGATCCGCGATGGTGAAGAAATCAAAGTGATGGTGCGTTATCCGCGCCTGGACAGGGAAGCCTTCTCATCACTGAAGCATACGGTCATCACAACGCCTGAGGGCAAAGATGTGATGCTGGGCGATGTGGTTGAGTTCGTGGAGCGCCCGGGTGTGAGCTATATTCGTCGTGAAAATGGCTACCGCACTGTGTATATCTACGGCAACATTGATGAGCAGGTGATTGAACCTAATCAGGTGGTTGAGAATATCAAAAATAACCTGTTGCCTAAGCTGTTTGAACAGTTCCCTGAGGTGAAGACCGAACTGGGCGGTGATATCGAAGAAGATCAGGCGCAGGCCAACGAGCAAATGATGTTCTTCATTGCCGGTATGTTCATTGTCTATATCTTACTGGCGGTGCCGCTGAAGAGTTATGGTCAGCCGTTAATCATTATGTCGGTGATCCCGTTCAGCCTGGTCGGTGCCATCTGGGGCCATTGGTTCTTTGGTCTGGATATGAGCATGATGTCGACTTATGGTCTGATTGCGGCGGCGGGGGTTGTGATCAATGACTCGCTGGTCATGACCGATTATGTGAACCAGGTCAGAAAAGAAGGCGTGAAGCTGAAAGATGCCGTGGTTGAAGCCGGGTGTGCGCGTTTCAGGGCAATTACCCTGACGTCTATCACCACCTTTGCCGGTGTTATGCCCATCATCTTTGAGACCAGCTTACAGGCTAAGTTTGTGATCCCCATGGCGGTATCACTGGGCTTTGCGGTGCTGTTTGCGACCTTGATCACCCTGGTGCTGGTACCGTGCCTGTATATCATTCTAATTGATATCAGCAAGGTATTTGGCGCGGTATTCGGTGTGTTTGGTAAAGCCGCACGTCATGTTATGAATCGCAGGGCAAGTCAGCCACAAAGCTAACTATCTGCCAAAGTTACAACCTTTAGAGGCCAGCATTCGCTGGCCTTTTTCTTTTGCAGATAGAATCCCTGCGGCTCACAGTGAATTAAATGACATCTCAGGCGTTTATTTGCTATGTTAGGATCACAATGATTTTTAACAAATTAGGAACAAGTGAGTGACCAAAACCCTGACCCCGCCAGTGGCTAAAAAAGTGCCACACACCATGACACATCACCAACATCAAAGGACAGACAACTACTACTGGATGCGTGACGATAAACGTCAGGACGCTGAGATACTAGACCATTTGCGTGCTGAGAACGCCTATTGTGAGGCGATGATGGCAGCGCATAAAGGGCTACAGGACCAGTTATTTGAAGAAATGAAAGGTCGCATTGTCAAAGATGACAGCACGGTGCCGGTTAAGGACGGGCGTTTTTGGTATATGAGCGAAGTCAGCGGCGACGATGAATATTCTCGTCACTACCGTGGCGGCGATGAAGCCATGACGGACAAGCAATTACTGCTGGATGTCAATCAGCTGGCGCAGGCTTACGAGTTTTTTGAACTGGGTGACATTGCCGTCAGCCCCAATGACAATTTGCTGGCCTACAGTGAAGATACGGACGGAAGGCGCATTTATACTGTGCGCTTTAAAGACTTACAAAGCGGCGAGATGCTGAGTGACGTACTGACCGAAACCGAAGGGGAAGTGGTCTGGGCCAACGACAGCAAAACTGTGTTTTATGTTCGTAAAGACTTGCAAACCCTGCTGGGGTATCAGGTCTATCGCCACGTTTTGGGGACGCCGCAAAGTGACGACCAGCTGGTTTATGAAGAGCAGGATCGTCAGTTCTATATGGGCCTGGGCAAGAGCCGAGATGAAAGCGAAATTTACATTCATCTGGCGGCGACAGAAACCACAGATATCCTGGCGTTGTCGGCTGATGAGCCTCTGGGTAAGTTTGAGCCTTTGCTGGCACGCACGCCGGGTCATGAATATGGGCTGGACAAGCTGGGCGAGTATTACTATCTGGTGTCGAACCGGGCAGCGAAAAACTTCCGCCTGTTGCGTGCCACCAAAGATACGCTGGCAGAGCCTGAACAGTGGGAAGAGCTCATTGCACACCGTGAACACGTGCTGCTTGAAGGCATGGAATTGTTCCATAGCCACTATGTTGTGACAGAGCGTGAGCGCGGCCAGATCCGCTTTGTGGTGCACGACTATGCCGGGCACAGTTATCAGCTGAAATTTGATGATGCCTGCTTCTACGCAGGCCTGGGCTATAACCCTGAACCCGACGCTCAGGTGGTTCGGATCTATTATTCAAGCCTGACTACCCCAAGCAGTATTTATGATTTTGCACTGGACGGGGGCAAAAAGACCCTGAAGAAGCAACAGAAAGTCCTGGGTGAGTTTAATCCGGAGCACTATGCGTCTGAGCGATTACATATCCCTGTGCGTGACGGTGTCGAAGTGCCGGTGTCACTGGTTTATCGTAAAGATAAGTTCAATAAAGATGGCACCAACCCCTTGCTGCAATATGGCTATGGTGCCTATGGGATCACCATAGATCCGAACTTCTCCAGTAACACGCTGAGCCTGCTGGACCGTGGCTTTGTGTATGCCATTGCGCATATTCGTGGTTCAGAAATGCTGGGTCGTCACTGGTATGAGCAAGGTAAAAAAGCGCATAAGCAAAATAGCTTTAACGATTTTGAAGATGTAACCCGGGCTTTGGTTGAACAAGGGTACGGCGCTGCGGACAAAGTATTTGCTTCTGGCGGCAGTGCCGGTGGTCTGCTGATGGGGGCTGTGGTGAATCAGGCGCCTGCGCTATATCGTGGTATCGGTTGTCATGTGCCGTTTTTAGATGTGCTCACAACTATGCTGGACGAAAGTATCCCGCTGACCACCAATGAATATGACGAGTGGGGGAACCCTAATGATGAGGCGGATTACCGCACCATTTTGGCCTACTCACCCTATGACAACCTGCACGCAGGGGACTATCCTAATATTCTGGTAACAACTGGCCTGCATGATTCTCAGGTGCAGTATTGGGAGCCGATGAAGTGGGTGGCGAAGCTGCGAGAGTTAAAAACCGATAACAATCAACTGTTGTTTAAAACCGATATGGATGCCGGACACGGAGGCGCTTCAGGTCGCTTTAAGAGCCTGCATGAAAAAGCCCTGGAAATGGCCTTCTTTATTGGCTTGTTAGAACACTAACAGGTGCAACCGCCGGTTGGTATCTGTCAGCCGGTTTGCCAGAAAACGTGACACAAAAAACGTTTGGAGAGCAAGGTATGTTTGCAACACATGGAAAATGGCAAATCGACATTGTGCCGCCAGTGATATTTGTAAATCTGATTGGCGCATTTAATCGTGAAGGAGTGCGGGCATTTGAGCAGCAAGCGCTGACTGAGATCGCGCCTTATACAGCAGGTGCGCTTCAGCGTGTGGTGATTAATCTGACCCAGTGTGAACTGGCAACCGCAGACAGTCTGGCTGCATTACAGGTGTATTTTGCAGATGTGGCCCAGCGTGGTTATCAGGAAATTGATTTTATCGGAGTGAACGCGTTGTCGCGTCAGTTGCTGACACAACTGTGGCAGACACACCCGGTGAAAGTGTTATTTTACCTGGATGCGGATGCTTACCTGGTCCAACACCCGCATTATCGTGATGCGACGTCCTGGCTGAGCCGTCTTGTTTGAGGTGGAGGGCGCACCCTCCACTCATCATTGGCTGTTAGGCAAGATACGCTTTAAGCATCCACACCAGCTTTTCCTGCTCTTTGATGTAATCACTCATCATTGCTGCGGTGCCTTCATCGCTGGCATCACCTGCCTGCTCCAGAATATCGCGCTGCATTTTAATCAAGGTGGTAAAGCCATCCAGCAAGCGTTTTACCGCTTCCTGACCATCACTGATCCCTTTCACTTCACTGATTTGACTGTGCTCCAGGTAATCGCTGAAGGCGTGCAAAGGGGTGCCTTCAATGGTCAGGATACGTTCTGCGATTTCATCGACCTGAAGCAGTAACTGGTTATAAATTTCTTCAAACTTAACGTGTAACTCGAAGAAGTTACGGCCTTTGATGTTCCAGTGAACGCTGCGGGCATTCATATATTGGATCTGGTAACTACTTAACAGGGTATTGAGGTTGCCTACTAATGCCTGACTTTTCTGACTGTCTAATCCAATGCTGTTGCTCATTGTTTACTCCTGTACTGTGGTTAAAAAAGAGGACGCGACATGGTGCGTCTGATTGATACTTAGTGTGACTAAAAAGGCGGCAGATGCCAAATGGGAAAAGTCGATTGCCGGTATCGAGATTTTTGAAGACAGTGCCGCCATGCAGGCGTCTCATGGTTGGGAAAAATAAGCTATAGCAGCAACTTAGCACGGATGTTAAGAATGCTTAAAGTTTGCCAGTTTGCGACGCCGTGCCCCAACAACGACTGTTAATTTGATCTATCTCAAACGTAAAATGGGTTGTCTTTTCGCCACAGCAGCGCTTTGATTCAGGTCAAAATTCCCACGATTCAGGGGCGCATAATGAACTTAACAGGCACAGAGCGTGAACTTTTTCAGGGTAGTGTAAGTGCGCATCTGAGCCATCCCATTAGGTTGTTATTTCGGTGTGCCAGAGCACAAATACTGTGCAGCACCCAAGGAGCATATCATGCAAGGTAAAACCCCTTCTCAACATAAATCCGAAATCGCTGTCGTGGTGATAGCACTGTTGACCTTTGTCGTGGGCCTGGTTGGTCACCTGGCAGGTGCCAGCTATGCAAATTCAGATGCGTTCGGCTATATCGCCGCGCCCATTCCACTGATTGTGGGGATCATCGCATTGGTGGCGTACAAAATTGCAGCCAACGGCGATCATTGATTACGTTCGAGTATGTCGACGATGTAATCGAGCACCGTCCGGGAATAAATTAAGGTGGTATGGCTGAGACGAAATACTTTATGCTCGGCCATACCCTGCAATTTGGTTTCGTCCAGCAGCACGGTGCCATCGGAACGGCTGCCTTTTTTCAGCAGCGGCATCAGACCAATTGGCAAGTCTCCGGCGATACTATAGAGCTTGGCTTTAAACGGCCAGTTTTGCTGTTGGCTGAGCAGGTATTCGACACTGTTTTTGAGCAGCATATCGAAGCCATGATCATGCATGTGTTTGGCGATATAGCTGCCTTTGTGTGGTGTTCCCAGGGTGATCACTTTGCTGATGGCTGCACTGGCGGCTGAATTGTCAGTGAGGTAATCCCGGGCCACCAGGCCACCCATGGAGTGGCAGACCAACGCGGCATCATGGCCCGCAACAAAGGCATCGATTTGTTCAAAGATAGCGTGTCTGTCGGGTGTCAGCGTGTTGTAGCTGAGATTGAGGATGTCAAAGCCAAGTTTTTCCAGGCGCTCGCACAGCGGGCGCATGACAAATCCAGACATATACAATCCATGTAAGACGACCACTTTGGTTACTGCCATTGTTTTTACCTCTTTTGCATCCGGGTGAGCTTATCCTTGTAGTGTTTCGGGGATCAGGTGCACGCTGTGTTGCTCATCACTGAACCAAATCTCGCCATCCTGCACTGTGACGGTTAACGCCATTGTACGCGTTAGCATTTCAGCCATCACGCTGGTGGCGCTATAAGGCAGGCTGATGATTTTTAGGTTGCTATACTGGCGCAGGGTGTTTTGGTTCTTTTGCCACCATGGGCCTTGGTTGTTCTCACCATACGTATAAAGTACCACTTGTTTGGCTCGATTGCTGGCTTTTTTCAGCCATTTTTCTTCCGGTAAGCCAACACTGAGCCACAGCTCGATTTCGTCACTGTAGTTTTTTAACCAGATATCCGGCTCATCTTCGACACATAAGCCTTTACTGAAACTGAGTCCATCCTGATATTCCAGTGCAAATGCCAGTAGCCTGACCATCACGCGTTGGGCGTTTTCTGATGGATGTTGTGCCAGCGTGACACTGATGTCCTGGTACACATGACGGTCCATATCGCTGAGCGAGAGGTTGGCCTTTAAAATAGTTGATTTGAGTGCCATTGGCTGTCCAATTTAGCAAAAACGCCATTATATCGGTAAATACACATTTTGTGCGGGGAAAATCAGGCTGATCTACGTTAGTCAAAATGCAGGTAGTAGCGGAACAGACACGCCTGCAAAAGTGCGCAGCCAGGCAGTAACCAGAGCCCGTTAAAAGTCAGTGTGAGTATCAGCAGTATGGCGGGCAGGGTTGCGTAGAAAACAAGATGGCCATTGGTATAGCGACCGCACAGCCAGTGAACCGGCAACCCAATGGCGAGCCAGCCTATCACAGAGAAAGCGAGGTAAAATGCTGAGAGGAGCGCGATGGTGGTAAACAGGCGCACCGTTTCCATTGGACCGGGGAAGTCATCAAACATCAAGGCCGTAATACCCAGCAATAGCAGCAGGCCGGTGTAAAAGACACTTTTTACTGCGGCACTGTCCCAGTTTCCTTTCAAAACACATGCTCCCTGTTCTGCGTAACCTGTTGCTGCATCTTTGATCCCCCAATATCTACGTTTATAGTACACTATGCGTTATTCATGTGTCGTGTGGTCGGGTTGCAGAAAGTATGTTTTCTGTGCGTCTACAGTCTGACACAGCCAGATTTAATAAGGTAGAAAACGATGAGCAGAACAGGTATCCAGTGGTTTCCGGGACATATGAACAAGGCGCGCAATGAGATCAAAGAGATCATGCCGCAGATGGATGTGATTATTGAAGTGCTGGATGCCCGTATACCCTACAGCAGCGAAAACCCCATGGTAGCGCAGTTGCGCGGCGACAAACCGGTCATCAAAATTCTGAACAAGGCTGACCTGGCCGACCCTGAGCAGACCCAGGCCTGGATGGACTACTTTGAGCGCGAAGATGGCGTCAAAACTCTCGCATTTGGCCATGACAAGGGCAACGAGGTACAGCGGATCAATGCGCTGTGTAAGAAGCTGGCACCGCAAAAAGTGGGCCAGGATAAGCAGCTAAAGGCCATGATTATGGGGATCCCCAATGTCGGCAAGTCTACCTTGATCAACATTTTGGCCGGGCGAATAGTTGCTAAAACGGGCAACGAGCCAGCGGTCACTAAGGCTCAACAGCGTATCAAGCTGGAAGACGGCATTATGCTGTATGACACGCCGGGCATGTTATGGCCAAAAGTAGAAAACGAAAACTCGGGATATCGTCTGGCTGCCACCGGTGCCATTCGTGATACTGCAATCAATTATGAGGAAGTGGCCAGTTATACCGCAGAGTATCTGTTACAGGCTTATCCTCAGCTGTTACAGGCGCGCTATAAAATTGATGAATTGCCTGAGTGCGACTGGACCTTTATCGAAATGGCCGGACGTAAGCGCGGCTGTATTCGCGGTGGTAATCAGGTCGATACGCACAAAATGTCGGAGATCCTGATCAACGAACTGCGCGATGCCGTCATTGGCCGTATCACCATGGAAACACCACAAATGCGGGATGAGGAAGAAGAGATGGTGGCTCAGTTGCGTCTGGCGGCGGAGGCCAAGAAAGCAGCCAAAGAAGAAGAAAAGCGCCAGCGCCGCGCGCGTGCCCGTAAAAACCGCCGTTAGTCTGTGGGGTTGGAGTAAAAATCAGGCATAAAAAAAGCCCGGGGCAGGGCTTTTTGATTTCATATCTACCGTCACCGATATGAGCAATGTAGCAAGTAAAATGTGAGTTGGTTGCCTGTGAGCCACATCAAGGGGCGTTAATGTTTTTCACCTGCAACCAGAGCTTTTTGCGTAAGCAACACGTATTTCTGAGTCGAGAAACAAACTGAGTACTACAACAAAGTGAGCCGTCAATCTCGCTTTGTTGATAATGATTATCAATTAGATTTGTTCGGGTGTCAATACCTATTTAAAATTAATTCTCATTTGCGTTTTATGGTTGGATCATCAGGTCGTAAATTTCAGGCATAAAAAAAGCCCTGAGCAGGGCTTTTCGATTTCATATCTACCGTCACCGATATGAGCAATGTAGCAAGTAATATAGTGGGTTGCCTGTGAGCTGCACCGAGGGGCGTCAGTGCTTTACACCTGCAACCTAAGCTTTTTTGCGTGAGCAACACGTACTTATTCTGGGTCGAAAACAAGTTAAAACATCAACAAATTGAGCCGTCAACCTCGCTTTGTTGATAATGATTATCAGTTAGATCTTTGTGAGTGTCAACATCTATTTGAAATTAATTCTCATTTGCGTTTTTGTAATTGGATCATCAGGCAGTAAATTTCAGGCATAAAAAAAGCCCTGAGCAGGGCTTTTTATGTTCATATCTACCGTCACCGATATGAGCAATGTAGCAAGTAAAATAGTAAGTTGGTTGCAAGCATCCTGCATTAAGGGGCGTTAATACTTAACACCTGCAACCTGCGCTGTTTACGTGCGCATCACGTGTTTCAGGGTCGAGAAACAAATTACGTACTTCGACAAAGTGAGCCGTCAATCTCGCTTTGTTGAGAGTGATTATCAATTAGATCTTTATGCCTGTCAAACAATTTTTGAAAATAATTCTCATTTAGTTTATCTCTTTACTGCTTGCAGTTGTATCCGTTGATGTTGTGCAGGGCATTACATTGGCGTTTTTGATGATGTAGCTGGAGCTTAGTTGTCAGGGAGAATACAAAAGGGAGTCTGTCTTCGTTCAGAAATGAAAAAAGCCCTGAGGAGGGCTTTTTGGGATCATATCTACCGTCACCGATATGAGCAATGTAGCAAGTAAAATATAAGGCGGTTGTTGAGTTACACCAAGGGGCGTCAATGTAACTCATTAACAACCAGTGCTGTTATCGTGCGCGACACGCGTTTCAGGGTCGAGAAACAATTAGAGTAACAAAATGAACCGTCACGTCACTTTGTTGAGATTGATTATCAATTAGATCTTGGTGCCTGTCAATTGCCTTTTGAAAATAATTCTCATTTATATTTGTGGCTGCTTTATGGATCTATGTATGGGATGTATTTATACGGTAACCTATGAGGCGAACTGGAATGATGCGGATCAGCGCGATGATGAGCAGGAGCTACACCGGTTTACTCAAAGGTATGGTTATCATTGCAAAGAGCAGGCACACACTATGACGTCGCACGTGCAGGTAACACTGACATGCGAGCATCAGGGTGAGTAAAGGCGTGGGCTTAGTGTGCTTGCAGCCAGTAATAGTAGTCGGTTGCATCGTGAATATCGACGCGCTGTTGCGCGGCTTCCAGCTCACCAATGACCTGGTATAAATGGGCAGGACTCTGCCAGGTATTGCTGACATCTACGCCCAGTCTCACCGAAAATGTGGGGGAGGCGAGTGCCCGTTCATCAGTAGTGGCATTCAAAATGGAGGCGCTGTTATCCCGCTCGTAAGCCATAATTGAAATCCCATCCAGTACCTCCTCCAGTGCGGCAAAAAAGGCCGCCCCTTGGTCGACCCAGCCTATTTTAGCTGAGCTGTCATACCAGGTGGGAATATCGGCGTACAGCTTTAACTGCGTCATACCCTGATCATCTAGCAAAGCTCTGATGGCTTTGAATGTATCTATGAGCTGCCACAGCAACGCCTGACGAGACTGGGGCGTGCCTTGCTTCCATTCAGCCAGTGCATGAGGCTCAATATCCAGATGCAGTGCTGTAAATCCAGCATCAGGCGTAGCATTGCGCTGATAATCGATCAGGCGGGTTTGTAATTTGTTGAGCATTTTGCTGTGGTTTTGCGCGAAAACCCAGGTATTTTGCGCCATCAGGTAGTGTGACTGAATACCATGCGCAGCCAGTGTCTGATTCCACTGTGCGACGGCCTGTGACTGCGTTTGTGTATATTGTCCGTAGGAGCCATAGACGGCCGTGATATGTTGCTGTTGCAGCAAATCGATCAGCGTATGCTGCGTCGACTGGCTGGTGATCATGGCGGATGCCCCCAGCGGATCTGCGCCTTTTTTCCACAGCCAGGTTGCGCGTTCCGTCGCTTCTGCACAGGCATTGGTGGTCAGCGCCAGCGCAAAGAGTGTTCCCAGAGAAGTGTTGCTTATAGCCATGCTTTGTTCCCTTTGTAGTTGTTCGATAGTCGGTAACGCCCCTCAGTAAGGATCTGCTCAGGGTGCTCGATCCCGGTGCCAAATTGCCGTATAACTAACCTTAAATAACAAAAAATCAACAGGACATGTATGCTGAGTTTACTTGGCTTAATCGGTGCATTGGCGTTACTGATTGGCCTGACCCTGCGAGGGGTCAACTTGTTTATCGCTGCGCCTCTGTGCGCATTAATCGTGGCGCTGACCAGTGACATTGCTATTTTTAATGCCACCGCAGGTCAACCCTTTGTGTCTCTCTATATGGCCGGATTTGCCGGATTTTTGCAAGCCTGGTTTTTAATGTTCCTGCTGGGCTCTTTGTTTGGCAAGTTTATGGAGGACAGCGGGGCTGCGGATGCCATTGCCCATTATGTGATTGGCAAAATCGGCATGAAATACGCGGTGTTAGCTGTGGTATTGGCTTGTGCTTTGCTGACCTATGGCGGCGTTAGCGTGTTCATTGTTGCCTTTTCTGTATACCCCATGGCGCTCAGTCTGTTTAAAGATGCTAATTTACCCCGGCGCTTTATTCCCGCGGTGCTGGCATTTGGTTCCGTGACCTTTACCATGACCTCAGCGGGGTCGCCCGAAATTCAGAACTGGATCCCAATCAAATACCTGGGGACTTCGCCCTATGCTGCCTGGCAGGAAAGCCTGGTGGTGGCCATTTTCATGGCGGGATTAGGTTATGTACTCTTAAGCTGGATGATCCGCCGGGCGGTGGCCAATGGCGAATGTTTTGTGGCCAGGGACAATGACCCGGAGCAGATCCAGCGCAATTTACCGCACCCGATCACGGGTTTATTGCCCTTGCTGGTTGTGCTGATTTTGTCGTTTACTCTGCATAGCACACTCCAGCAAAACGCGCTGATCGTCGCATTACTGGGGGGAGTGCTGACGATATTAGCGATTAACTTCAGGCATTTTCATAATTTATCTCAGGCGGTGAACTTAGGTACCACAGGGGCTTTGGTAGCGATCGGCAACACGGCTGCGGTGGTCGGGTTTGGTGCGGTGGCCAAGGGCACGCCGGCCTTTAATGAGGCCGTTGCCCTGATGACCAGTATTCCCGGCAACGAACTGCTCGGTGCCGCGATTGCGGTCAGCGTGATCGCCGCACTGACAGGGTCGGCATCGGGTGGACAGGCCATTGCCCTACCCTTGGTTGCGCCACATTATCTCGACTTAGGCGTGGATGCCAGTCAGCTTCACCGGGTGGTGGCGATCAGCTCAGGCGCACTCGACACTTTGCCGCACAATGGCTATGTCGTGACCACAGTGCGGGCGATCTGTGGTGAAAAACATCAGGATGCATACTGGCCATTGGCGGTGTTGACTGTCTTAGTGCCTTTACTGGGGGTTGGGCTGATCCTGGGCTTGTTTATCTGGTTTTAGCGCGCTCAAAGCAGGCATTATGCTCAGGAGCAAGATCATCGCCAAAGCCCCTGTTTTAGGTAAGCCCGGGCAGCAATCAGCGGTTATTTAGGCGATTAAAATGGCCGCTGATTAGGCTCGTTCATCACACTTTGGTTATTAGACAAAATGGGGACAGCCTTTATCTGACGGCGTTTTCGAACGCATAAAAGCCATATAAGCAAAATACATTCCAGTAGAAACCACTTTTTTCTCAAATTGATTGCATTTTAGACGACTTGAAGGATGATGTTCGCCTAAAGAGGTGATATACTCCGGCCGAATAATTTTTCTACTTTAAATAGAGCAAAACAATGGCAGATTTATCAAAGTACAGAAACATTGGTATTTTCGCGCACGTTGATGCGGGTAAAACTACCACCACTGAGCGTATACTAAAGCTTACTGGTAAAATTCATAAAACCGGTGAAGTACACGACGGTGAGTCTACAACTGACTTCATGGAGCAGGAAGCTGAGCGTGGTATTACAATCCAGTCAGCTGCGGTAACTTGTGAGTGGAAAGGCCACCGCTTAAACGTTATCGACACTCCTGGACACGTTGACTTCACAGTTGAAGTATATCGTTCACTGAAAGTACTTGACGGTGGTATCGGTGTATTCTGTGGATCTGGCGGTGTTGAGCCTCAGTCAGAAACTAACTGGCGTTACGCGAACGAATCAGAAGTTGCACGTTGTATCTTCGTAAACAAGCTTGACCGTATGGGTGCTGATTTCTACCGCGTAGTAGATCAGGTTCAGAACGTACTTGCTGCTAACCCACTTGTTATGACGCTGCCTATCGGTATCGAAGACGAGTTCTGTGGTGTTGTAGACGTACTTGAGAAGAAAGCGTACGTTTGGGATGAGACTGGTCTTCCTGAAAACTACGAGATCCAAGACGTACCAGCAGACATGGTTGACAAAGTTGAAGAATACCATGAAATGCTGATCGAAACTGCGGTTGAGCAAGACGACGACCTGATGGAAGCGTACATGGAAGGTGAAATGCCTTCTCTTGAACAGATCAAAGCATGTATCCGTAAAGGTACACGTGATCTTGCGTTCTTCCCAACTTACTGTGGTTCTGCATTCAAAAACAAAGGTATGCAACTAGTACTAGATGCTGTTGTAGATTACCTACCAGCACCAACAGAAGTTGATCCTCAGCCGCTTACAGACAAAGACACTGGTGAGCCTACTGGTGAAGTTGCAACTGTTGATGCTGAGCAGCCGCTTAAAGCGCTTGCGTTTAAGATCATGGATGACCGCTTCGGTGCCCTGACCTTTATCCGTATCTACTCTGGTCGCATGAAAAAAGGTGACACAGTACTTAACTCTGCAACTGGTAAAACAGAGCGTATCGGCCGTATGGTTGAGATGCAAGCAGACGAGCGTAACGAACTGACTGAAGCACAAGCGGGTGACATCATCGCGGTTGTTGGTATGAAGAACGTTCAGACTGGTCACACTCTATGTGATCCTAAGCACGAATGTACTCTTGAAGCGATGATCTTCCCTGAGCCGGTAATCTCTATCGCGGTAGCACCTAAAGATAAAGGTGGTAACGAGAAGATGGGTATCGCGATCGGTAAGATGGTTGCAGAAGATCCTTCATTCCAGGTTGAAACTGACGAAGATTCAGGCGAAACCATCCTTAAAGGTATGGGTGAACTTCACCTTGACATCAAAGTTGACATCCTTAAGCGTACTTACGGTGTTGAACTTGTTGTTGGTCAGCCTCAGGTTGCTTACCGTGAAACTATCACGCAAGAAGTTGAAGATAGCTACACGCACAAGAAACAGTCTGGTGGTTCTGGTCAGTTCGGTAAGATCGACTACCGCATCAAGCCTGGTGAGCCTAACTCTGGCTACACTTTCTCATCTTCAGTTGTTGGTGGTAACGTTCCTAAGGAATTCTGGCCAGCAGTTGAGAAAGGCTTCAAGATGATGATGGACGAAGGTGTTCTAGCTGGCTTCCCAGTACTAGACGTTGAAGTTGAGCTGTTCGACGGTGGTTTCCACGCAGTTGACTCATCAGCTATCGCTTTCGAAATCGCAGCTAAAGGCGCATTCCGTCAGTCAATCCCTAAAGCGGGTCCTCAACTTCTTGAGCCTGTGATGAAGGTTGACGTGTTCACACCAGAAGACAACGTAGGTGACGTAATCGGTGACCTTAACCGTCGTCGTGGTATGATCAAAGACCAAGAAGCTGGCGCAACTGGCGTACGTATCAAGGGTGAAGTACCGCTATCTGAAATGTTCGGATACATCGGTCACCTGCGTACTATCACGTCTGGTCGTGGTCAGTTCTCAATGGAATTCTCTCACTATGCACCTTGCCCGGCAAACGTTGCTGACGCAGTAATCGCAGCTGAGAAAGAGAAAAAAGCAGCTAAGTAATTAGTTGACTGATTTCTGAAAAAGGCCGCATTCGCGGCCTTTTTTAATGCCCTTGTTATTTCAGTTATGTTTTACCTCTTAAAAATAAGCAAGCTCTTTTCCGGAGGAGGGGGTATAAATTAATTCATGCCAGCATTTCTCTCCAGTTAGTGTTCTTAACTATTGCTAAAAATCATATAAACGGACTTGATTTAGGGACTTTGCAACTTTATCATTAGGGTCCAGAGTCAGTCGATTCTGTTTGTGATTGAGTAAAGTGGGGAGGTACTCATGAGAACTATAGATTTGGATATCAGCTGGTTTGCCATTTTAGCCACAGTGTGTGGTATTTCGCTGTGCTATGTGATGATGAATTGGGTGGCGCTTCACGGCGTAGCATCGTCACTGGTGGTTGTATCATTGTCGGGTGTCGCTTTAATTGTGCTGATGACACTGACCGACAAGCGCTTTGTACATATCGACAAAGCAGGAATTTGTTATCGCACATGGGTGAAAACACGATATGTGCACGCAGACGAAATAGCGTCACTGGAGCTACAAAAGCTGGGTCCATTGCAATGCTTAAAGGTTGTCCTTCATAACAACCGAAGAGTATCTTTTCCTTATTGGTTCATAGATGATGCAGAATTGCAAAAAGCAGCTCAGGTATTGTCTGTGCCCATAGTGGGTAAAGGCAATCAAGTAAGCACTTGATTGCCTATTGATTCACCAAGTGAATTGATTAAAAACTGAGAGCAAACAAAAATGCGCCGTAAGGCGCATTTTTTTATCTTCTTTTTAGCCTGTGTGGCCTAAGCAAGGTTGCATGCTCAGGCCATCACCTCAGCACCTTACTTGGTACGGCGACGTAGCAAGGCCATTGGTGCAGCAAACAGGGCTAGCCAGCCCAGGCTGCCTGAGTCATCATCATCGTCATTGTCATCACCTTGTTTGACATCGATAACGTTAACGACAACCTGTACTTGCTCTGACAGGTTACCTGCACTGTCTTGTGCCTGTACCATGAACTCGATGCGGTTATCGAATTCATAATCCAGCTCGCCGGCAACCACAATTTGGCCAACCTCATTGACTGAAATGGCGCTTGTACCAGTCACAATAAAACGTTCAACCGGCGTCTCGTCTGCATCGGCATCGGAGAATTTAAGCATGCCAATCGCAGTGTTGATCGGGGTGTTTTCTGCGACATCAAAGCTTTGACCTGCTTCAATCACAGGACGTGGATCAACTGGCGGCTCCGCCGCTTCTGTTTTAATCTCCACAATCACAGGATCGTGGTCAGAGGCACGGTAGGCGTGGTCGGCATACAGTCCTTCTGGTTTGGCGTACTTCCTGTCGTAATCCTGATAGAGATTGTAGTCCAGTAATCGTGGTTCATCGGCGTTGATGTGCCAGTCTGTGGCATCGGTGACTTTAGCCAACAGTGACGCAGAAGCCACTGCGTGATCCAGGCTACCCATACGACCTGAGAAGTTATAAGAGTAGCTAACTGTATTGCCATCCAGGTGCGTCATAACATTGCTCAGGCCTTTGGCTTCAAGCGCGCGCATTGGATCTTCCATTGCATAGGCATTCATATCACCGACCAGAATAACGTCTGCATCGTCGTTACCGGTTGGGTTGGTTGCTAGCCAGTCGGCGAACGCATTGGCACCTTGAGTACGAACGGCATTCCAACAGGCTTGGCCATCGCCCAGATCTGCATTGTCGTCTTTAGAGCTGCGGCAGCCTTTTGATTTAAGGTGAGTGACGGCAACAGTGAACTCTTCGTGATTGTCTAGCTTGCGGAAGCTTTGCGCAATTGGAGGGCGGTTATAGTAATCAAATGGCGCTTCAGTAGTAAAGGCTGCCTCACCCGCTTCTTCAACTGTATCAGTGCGATACATGATACCTGTTACGATAACATCGCCACCCACTTTTGGTGCTTTGAAGTCCACGTATGCATAGGTATTAGCCGACTCGGCGTTTACAGCTGCGACGAGTGATGCAATAGCACTGTGCTCACCATAGCCGTCATTCTCAATTTCCATCAGGCCGATTACGTCTGCATCCAGAGCTGTAATTGCAGATACCAGTTTGTCTTCCTGGCGCGCGAACTCTTCAGCTGTTTTTGCGCCGCGCTCTGTTGGGAAACCTGCACCCTGACCATCACCATTGAAGTAGTTCAGTACGTTAAAGCTGGCAATACGCAGGTCACCTTCGCCTTTTAACTCAGGCTGTTCTGTACGTTCATTACTGTTGATGAATGCCGGGGCCTGAGTTGGGTGCAGTCGATACTTACTAAAGCTATAGGTAATCACACCTTCCAGGTTGCTTACCGTGTCACCTAACCGAACGGTATTGTAGGCATCAAGTGTCGTACTTGGGTATGGCACTGTTGCCGGGTATTGGACGGTTGAACCATCATCCATTTGCAGGTATTTTTTCGCGTTCTCTGCTTCGTATGTATTAGCAGCTTCACCGGGTAGCGCGACCTGTGTGCCTTGATACAGGCGCTCAGTTGCTAGGCCGACTTCGCCGTAACGGCCTAAGTTATATGTGTCAGTGACGACCATGTTGTTAGACAGGCGAACGAGCATGCCCTCTACGGCTTCCAGGTCGCTGACTTCAGAGACAGGTAGTGTCAGCATCTGCGCCTGAACTTCTGCGCTGCCACAGATTGCCAGTTGAGTGACATTACCCAGCTGAGTGGCATTGTAAAATTCTTGAACGGTGCCCTGAATACGTACCTGATCACCAACGTTAACGTCGACGTCTTTGTAGTATACAAACAGACCTTCTGAGGTCATGCTGTCGTCGTCCATGTCATTGGCCAGTGACTGAACAAAGAAACCTTTAAGTTGGTTGTCTTCCTGAAGGTCAGCAGTTACAACGGCTTCAATGGTCACAACCTGATCTTTTAGCGGGCTTTCGTCTGCATTACCCTGAATAGCATTAATCGCGGTGGCGGCATCTCCACACACTAATGGTGCTGGTGTGTCATCACCACCGTCATCGCCATCACCGCCGTCATCGCCACCGCCTGTGTCAGTGCCGTGACTTCCCAGGCCTGAAAAATCATCTTTATCGAATTGGGTCCATTCAGCGCTCGGATCAAAGGTCGCGTCAAATGTTGTACGACCGGTTGTAATGTCGATGTTGCGGCGCAGTGTTTTGTCTTTAGTGACAACTCCATTGCCTTCCCAGTTGCTGCCTGGATCAACACCGACCTGGCCAAAGCTGTCCAACACTGTATCACCGTTACGTAATACAATAGCGTCGTCGCCATTGTACCAGCTGCCACCTGTTGTTAGCTGTGCAGCACTTAGTACTGCATCAACGGCGCTACTGTTTGCAATGACATAAGTACCACCTGCAGCGATTTCACCGCTGAGCTCAATGGTATTTGATGGATCTGTGTTGCCATTTGAATAATAGCTGAGCGTATATCCATCCAGTGATATTGCGTTTTCTGAAGTATTGAAAAGCTCTACTGCTTTATTGTTCGAGCTACCTTCAATGTACTCTGACATGATGACCTGAGCCTGCACAGGGGCAGTTGCTGCGGCCACAAGGAGTGCCAGTGGAGTGAATTTTGTTTTTATCATGGTTTTTCCCGTGTGTAGTTTAAACCCAAATGGGTACATAAGCTTACGGGGGGTATGTTACACAAAAATGACACAATGTTAATCGTAAAAATGCAAAAAAGGAGCAATTTATTGCTCCTTTTTTAATAATTACCTATTATTTATTTATCATTCAACCAGATAGCGGCTTGCTTTGCAAAGTAGGTCAAAATGCCATCGGCGCCGGCACGTTTAAAAGCGAGTAATGACTCCATAATGGTGGGTTTTTCTGCCAGCCAGCCGTTGTCTATCGCTGCTTTGTGCATGGCATATTCGCCACTCACCTGATAGGCAAAGGTGGGCACACCGAATTCGTCTTTCACTCTGCGTACCACATCGAGGTATGGCATACCTGGTTTAACCATCACCATATCCGCGCCTTCCTGAAGGTCTAATGCGACTTCACGTAACGCTTCATCTGAGTTAGCCGGATCCATCTGATAGGTCTTCTTATCAGCCCCTTTAAGGTTGCCTGCTGAGCCGACTGCGTCACGGAATGGTCCGTAATAGCTGGATGCATACTTGGCAGAATAGGCCATGATGCGGGTATGAATGTGCCCGGCTTCCTCAAGGGCATCACGAATAGCACCAATACGGCCATCCATCATATCTGAGGGGGCGACAATATCAGCGCCAGCTTCAGCATGAGACAGCGCCTGTTTGACCAGTACCTCAGTGGTGATATCGTTTATCACGTAACCTGCTTCGTCTATGATGCCGTCCTGACCATGTGTAGTGAATGGGTCCAATGCCACATCGGTGATCACACCCAGCTCCGGACACTCGCTCTTAAGCGCGCGTACAGTACGTTGTGCCAGCCCTTCCGGGTTGTAAGCTTCTTGCGCATGTAAGGATTTTTTGTCTCCTGGGGTAACCGGAAAAATGGCAATAGCAGGTACACCCAGTGCCACCAGTTCTTTGGCTTCTTCTACTAGAAGGTCGATTGACAGGCGTTCAATACCGGGCATAGAAGGGATTGCTTCTTTGCGGTTTTTGCCTTCCAGAACAAACACCGGATAGATCAGATCGTTTACCGTGAGCGTGTTCTCACACATCATACGGCGGGAAAAGTCGTCTTTGCGCATACGGCGCATACGCGTATAGGGAAAAAGATCCAGTCCTGATTGAGCCACGTTAAGTCTCCTGCTTAGGTTGGTAAATACAGATCCGATTGCGGCCTTGTTGTTTGGCCATGTACAGGCCTTTATCAGCCAAATCGGTAAATAGTGTGGGGTTGTTGGTGTTCTGTGCGATGGCACTGTAAACCCCTGCACTGGTGGTAAATTTAATATGGTGACCGGCAACTTTCAGCTCATTGGCTTCAGTCGCCAGGCGGATCTGCTCGGCCAGCTCCAGCGCGCCCTCCTGCGAGGTGTTAGGCAGCAGGATCACAAATTCTTCGCCGCCATAGCGAAATACTTCATCATGGGGTCGTTTCAGGTGTTTCTCTATCAGCCGTGCGAAGGCACAAATGGTGTGATCTCCGGCGAGATGACCGTAGTTATCATTTACTTTTTTGAAGAAATCAATATCCAAAATGACCAGACTCAGTGTCGTTTGTTCCCGGCGTGAGCGGCGAACTTCCATCATCAGACGCTTATCAAAGTAACGACGGTTCTTCACTTTGGTCATGGGGTCTTCCATGTTGAGCTTTTCCAGCTCATAGTTTTTCTCTTCCAGCTCCCTGAGCGTCACCTGAAGTTCAAAGGTGCGTTCATCAATGCTGTTTTCCAGCTCTTCTTGTGCCTGTTCCTGCAGCTTGAGTTTTTCTTTGAGCAAAGCGTCTTCCGCCTGAGTACGAGCAAGCTTGTGCTGCTGTGTTTTGATGTGTTTTTCCCGTTCAAGTATGAACTGTCTGGTCAGTACAAAGCTAATATAGAGGCTCAGGATCAAGTAGCAGATATAAGTCACCGGGCGGTCGAGCTGAGCGCCACCAAATAGGCCCAACTCAAAGCCAAACTGGTAGCTTAGGGTGATCAACAAAATGAGGTAGAGCAGTAGGGCGGTGATTTTGGTCGTGCGCCGATAACGGCTGCGCAGGGTGCAGACGATGTACCCTAAAACCAGGGTGAGTGCCATGCCATAGGCTGCAAAGGTAGCTTGTGTCAGTGGCAGGAGCTGGCTCAGTAAGGTTAAGATCAGGCCCAGTACCAGCAGATGTGTGAGCTTGCGGTCATGTTTTATTGGCAGCAGGTTAGGCAGGGCTTTGCTGCGCTGAATGGGGATCAGGGCCAGAGTGGAGAACATTACCAGCAGGCTTTGGCCATATTGCTGCAACCAAACACTTGAACCATACAGGTAACGGTAACCAAACCCGTATAAGTGCACTATGAGTAACCAGAAGAGGCCGATAATAAGTGTGCCATGTAAAAAATAACGCCGACGAGTAAAACTATACAGGGTAAAGTTAATCGCGATCATGGCCAGTATAAACCCGGCCAGAATCCCATAGACCAGATTAAACTTGCTCTTGTACTTGAGGTATTCTATCGGATGCCAGAGGCTCAGTGGGATATTCAGCGTACCATGATGGCTCAGTTGTAAATAGACCTGATTGTGGCTCTGTGCCGACAGTTCGAGTGGAATGAGCTGAGCTTCATGCTTAATGGGGCGCTGCATCAGTGGCAGCGCGTCACCCAATGCCAGAGTCAGAAAAGAGGCATCGTCGTGGCGGATGTAGGCGGTGATTTTATCCAGTAAGTTGTTATCTATGCTCAAAAGTAGCGGCACCTCAATGGGTCCCGGGTTGTGTAAAGACACGCGGATCCAGGCTTGGGTATTTGCGGGCGGCTTTAGCGGCTGGCGCTGGCCTGATTGCCAGTGTGGATCACTGGCCAGTAATGTCTGAATGGTGTCGGCCTGGCTGAAAGTATACTGATAGGGCAGTGCCTGGTGTTGCTTAAATTCAGCAGACACTTCTAGTGCCTGAACAGCACCGGATAACCACAGCAGAAGGAGCAGCCAGCGCCACAACATCACGCATTGTTCCCTGATATCTGGAACAAGGTGTTGAAATTTTCCGTGGTTTGCCGGGCCAGTTGTGCCAGGGGGATGTCTTTGAGCGTAGCTACATGATGTGCAATCTCTGGCAGGTAAGCCGGCTCATTACGACGGGATTTAGGTTTTGGTTTGAGTGTTCTGGGAAGTAAGAAGGGCGCATCTGTTTCCAGCAGGATCCGATCATCCGGAATATAACGCACTAGCTCCCGTAAGGTTTCACCCCGGCGCTCATCGCACAGCCAGCCAGTCAGGCCTATCATCAGGCCATAATCCAGGTAATGGCGTAAAGCGTGCTTATCACCAGTAAAGCAATGTAGTACACCGCGCAGGGAAAATTCGTCCAGCATGCCACTGAGCGTATCAAATGCCTCGCGTTCATGCAGATACACCGGGATGTCGAGTGTCTGAGCCAGCTCTAGTTGCACACCGCAGATCAGCTGCTGCACCGGGCGCGGTGAGTAGTCACGATTGAAGTCGAGTCCGCACTCGCCAATCGCAACCACGTGATCTTGTGCAGCCAGGTGGCGCAATTGGGCGATGAAATCGTCCGGCACATCTTTGGCGTCATGAGGGTGCACACCAGCAGTTGCATACAGATTGTATTCTTGTGCCAGCGCGAGACTTTGTTCACTGGTGAGTAGGTCACATCCAATCAACAACATAGATGCCACGCCCTGGTCGGCCGCACGGGTCAGGATGGCTGCGCGATCGGTATCAAATTGCGTACTGGTCAGGTTGACGCCAGCGTCAATAAAGGTCGCCATTTAATTTACCCTTCTCACTTTTACCGAGCGGTTAGAGCCTTCTTTTTGCATGATGAAAGAATTGAAAGAGCCACGACGAATGGTCACTGTGTCCCCTTCTTTCGCGAAGAAGGCTTGTGTGCCAATCTGTTGCCAGCGTTGCTGGTTATCGAGCGTAAACCGGCGTAATCCATTGGCGGATTTGCTCAGTTCTAATACGGTTGCGCTGATGACCTGCTCGCTGTCCTGTTTGTGTTCCAGGCCAAACGACTTGGTATCCGCTGCGGGTGGCTGAGAACGAACCGGATGTGACTTACTGGCAAAGTCTGCGGCCAGTCGATCGTAACAAGCTAAGCGCTTGTCGTCGGATTGCAGCTGGCTACACTTTTGTAATTTATGCGGCAGTTTGCCTTTAGCCTGAGCTGGCTGTATGCCAAGTACACTGGTAAATACCACTGCACCACTCAGCAACAAGGTGATGTTATTCATGGCTTTCTTCCTCAGCGATGGGCTTCTTGCTGTACAGTCTGGCTAACAGCAATCCTAATTCAAACAGGAGCGCCATAGGTACGGCGAGTAGCGTTTGCGATAACACATCTGGAGGCGTTAAAAACATTGCGACGACAAATACACCGACTATGATATAGGGTCGTTTTTGTGCCAGGCTTTGCGTGGTTGTGACGCCACTCCAGCACAACAGCATAATGGCCACGGGTATTTCAAATGCGACGCCGAACGCAAAGAACAGCTTTAAAATGAAGCCAAGATAGCTGCTGATATCCGGAGAGAGTGTCATCATGTCGGGACCCACGGCGGTAAAGAAGCCGAGAATAATGGGCATCACGACAAAATAACAAAATGCAATACCGGCGTAAAACAGCAGGATACTGGACAGCAGAATGGGCATCAGCATACGTTTTTCATGCTGGTACAGGCCTGGTGCCAGAAACCCCCAGATTTGATGCAGTATCATAGGTACTGCCAAAAACAGCGACACAAACAGGGTTAGTTTAAAGGGCGCAAAGAAAGGGGCCGTGACATCTGTGGCTATCATAGTGCTGTTTGCGGGTAGGCTCTCAACCAGTGGGGCTGCCACAAACGCATATATATCGTTGGCAAAATAAACCAAAGAAATAAAGATGATCAGGATGCTCAGTAAAGCCTTAATTAGACGGTTTCTAAGCTCAATAAGGTGGCCAATAAAGCCACTGTTTGTCATATCTGACATGCAAAAACTCGTAAACGGTTAGTTTTGAGAGGACGGATCTTTGTCGTTTTTCGACGGATCTGG
Source organism: Pseudoalteromonas rubra (assembly GCF_001482385.1). Taxonomy (NCBI): domain Bacteria; kingdom Pseudomonadati; phylum Pseudomonadota; class Gammaproteobacteria; order Alteromonadales; family Pseudoalteromonadaceae; genus Pseudoalteromonas; species Pseudoalteromonas rubra. Next base: position 2,597,886 of record NZ_CP013611.1, on the reverse strand, counting down.
AGACTTGCTGTAGCTGTGGCGCACTGATTCTGCCGCTCGCTGCAACTCCTCAACCGATTGTTTGAGGCCTGGGGAAATATTGTCCAGGCCCTGCTCTTCGGCTTTTTTCAGGTTGCTATGCAACTCGTGTACTCTCAGCTCTTCGCTTACTTCCGCCTTGACGGAATTGGCAACAGATTTGACCGTGTTGATCCAGCGGCTGACCGTTCTGATCGCAACAGGCAGGCGTTCTGGCCCGAGTACAACCAGGCCAACAATCAGCACCACGACGAGTTCCCACATCCCCATGTCAGATCACACCTTGTCTTTTTCTTTTTCTTTTTCGCTGGTCGTTTTAGCCTGTGCAGCCTGATCGGTCAGCTGTTCTTTGCTATCCGCTTTTTCGGACTTTTTTTCTTCTTCGTCTTCAGACACTGCATTTTTAAAGCCTTTTACCGCATTGCCTAAGTCACTACCAATGCCACGTAGTTTTTTCGTCCCAAATAAAAGCACGATAATGGCCAGAATGATAAGCAACTGCCAAATACTGATACCACCAAAACCCATGTCTACTCCATTTAATGTGTTATTGAATTAAGAAAGATTATACGCCGAGTGTGTAAAATATCACCCTGTTTTACGCCATGCTTTAATAAATATTGCAATTGCCAGTGTGGCACAGAGACCACTTGCGAGCTGACGCTCGTCAATAAAGCACAAACCAGCCACAATGGTGAGCGCTGCCGCGGCAATGCCGAGTAACAATGCACGGGTGTCTGTGTGTCTTTGTTGCACAATGGGTGCACTTTGGCGCTGGCTACGCTTTAGGTTCTGATAGATAAGATCGGGCAACTCAGGCATTTTTTCAGCCCAAAAAGGCAAATTGGTGTAGAGCTTTTTGGCCACTGCCAGCGGGCCCACCTGATCCTGCACCCACTTTTCTAAAAAGGGTTTAGCTGTTTTCCATAAATCCAGTTGTGGATAGAGCTGGCGGCCCAGACCCTCAACGTACAAGAGGGTTTTCTGCAGCAGTACGAGTTGGGGCTGCACTTCCATATTAAAGCGCCGAGCGGTGTTGAACAAATTAACCAGTACATGTCCGAACGAAATTTCGGCCAGAGGCTTGTTAAAGATCGGCTCGCACACCGTGCGAATGGCAAACTCGAATTCTTCCACACAGGTGTCGGGCGGTACCCATCCTGAGTCGACGTGCAACTGTGCAACCTGACGATAATCGCGGTTGAAGAAGGCAATGAAGTTCTCGGCCAGATAGCGTTTATCTTCACGATTTAAGGTGCCCACAATGCCGCAATCAATGCCGATATATTTCGGGTTATGCGGATCTTCGCGTGACACAAAGATGTTACCCGGGTGCATGTCGGCATGGAAAAAGCTGTCACGGAAAACCTGGGTAAAAAACACTTCGACACCGCGCTCAGCCAGCACCTTCATATTGGTGCCCTGGGCCAGCAGTGCTTCGGTATCCGATACGGGGATACCGTAAATGCGTTCCATCACCAGTACATTGCGTCTTGAATAATCGCTGTACACTTCTGGAATGTAAAGCGAAGCCGAGCCTTCAAAGTTACGTCTGAGCTGAATGGCATTGGCGGCTTCACGCATCAGGTCGAGCTCATCGAGCAGAGTTTTGCGGTATTCCCTGACTACTTCGACCGGACGCAGACGGCGACCGGCACTGATAAGGCTGGCCAGCAGGTGAGCAAAACGCTCCATCAAAGACAGGTCTGCGAGGATTTGTTTTTCAATATTCGGGCGGATCACTTTGACCACCACTTCTCTTAACTCTTCCTCAATCACCAGTTTGGCGCAATGCACCTGCGCGATGGAAGCCGAGGCCAGTGGGGTTTGTTCAAATTCGACAAAACCATCGTGGATACTGTCGAGGCCCAGGGCACTTTCGATCAGTGCCTGTGCCTGATCGCCAGGAAAGGGGGCAACTTTGTCCTGCAGCAGGGCGAGTTCTTCAGCAATGTCCGGTGGCAGCAAGTCACGGCGTGTGGACAGCATCTGGCCAAACTTAACCCATACCGGCCCCAAAGTTTGTAGTGCCAGCCTGAGACGCGCACCGACGGGTTTGTCGCTGTGTCGATTGGGTAGCCAGAATAAACTACGTCTAATCGCCCGGGCATACCAGGGTTGCTTGTGCCTCGGAAGCAGGTCGTCCAGGCCATAATTAAGAAAAGTTTTACCGATTTGATACAGACGAGCGATGGACAAACCCAGCTCCTTATAATTCGCTTAACGCGTTGATACGTTGTTCCAGTGCCGCCAGGTGTTGAGCTAGCTGTCGCGTATGGGATTTAAATTGGCGGACTTCCAGTGGGTGAACGGCGACTTTCAGTTCGTCCTGACACAACTGTGTAAAGGTCCGTTGTAGGGTTTTGAGGTGACTACCGCCGCGTTGTGTGGCTGTCTTGCAGCGTTGGACCAACAGTTGCGCCGGGGCATCGCCAAGGTGACGCGAAAGGTGCTCTGCCCAGTCGATCCTGAGGCCGGAAAACGCTTTACTGTAACTTTGTGCCAATTGTAAGTCGCCTTCGAGATCCAGCTTTTCCTCACGGATGAGGCGCGTCAGCTGGCTGGGGTCCGAAATTTCACCCAAAGTCGATAAGGTGGTTGTAATGTGGCAGTCGGCCTTGTCCTGGTAGTGACCATAGACAAAACAGTGCGGTTTACCTTGCTGTTCACCCACATAGTGCAGGGCACAGCACAGGCCGAGATCCGTTAAGGTGATCGCCAGCGTTTTGTGCTGTGTGGGGGCCAGCCGTATTGCCACAGCAGGTTCTTTATCCAGCAGCTGATCCAATGCGCTTTCGGCAACTGCGGTGAGCAGCGTGATCCACATACAGGTTCCTTGCTTCTTCGAAATTAAAATTTAAAGCCTCGATGAAGCGCCACAATACCGCCCGTCAGGTTCTGGTAGCTCGCTTGTTCAAAGCCTGCTTCTTCCATCATTGTCTTCAGTGTTTCCTGGTCCGGGTGCATACGGATAGACTCTGCCAGGTAGCGATAGGATTCGCTGTCATTGGCAACCAATTTCCCCATAGTTGGCAGAATATTGAATGAGTAGAAATCGTATAGCTTCGACAATGCTTCGTTGTCTGTTTTTGAGAACTCCAGCACCAACAGACGGCCGCCCGGCTTCAACACTCGGTACATGGAACGCAGTGCCTTGTCTTTGTCCGTGACGTTGCGCAGTCCGAAAGCGATGGTGATCACATCCAGGCTATTGTCCGGGAAGGGCAGTGCTTCGGCATTCATTTGCACATATTCGATATTCCCGACCCGGCCCAAGTCGCGCAGTTTATCGCGACCAACGCGTAGCATTGAGTCGTTGATGTCGCCCAGGATCACCTGACCTGTTTCACCGACCAATTCACTGAATTTGGCAGTCAGATCACCGGTACCCCCGGCCAGATCCAGAACTTTGTGGCCTTGTCGGACACCAGAGCACGCAATAGTCTGCCGTTTCCATAGGCGATGGATCCCGAATGACATCAGGTCATTCATCACATCATATTTTGCAGCCACGGAGTGGAAAACGTCGGCCACCATAGAGGCCTTTTCCTGTGTTGCTACTGTTTGATAGCCAAAGTGTGTGGTGTCGCGGTTTGCTTCTTTCATGTGTGTTATTTGTGCCGGATCTGGGTGTCAATAGTGTACTTGATAGCACTCAGTGAGCGCAATCGGTGTCAGCAATTTAAGCAGATTAATCAACAGGCCGCAGCACTGATGCGGTATGTCGGCTGAGTTGAGGGAAGGTTAAGTGGCGGCAGACACATAGTAGTGCTGGCCGAGCGACTGAGCTTTTTTGGCAGCATAGGCGGCACGCTGGGCGAGGGTGTTGAAATCGTGCTCAGGTTGATGCTGTGCAATGCCAATGGCCAAATCAATATCGGGAAACGAGACGTCGCCTTTGGCACTGACAAATTTCAGGCGACTCACGCCACGACGAATTTTTTGCGCGATAACCTGGGCCGTATCGGCGTCGCAGTCTGCCAGCACAATGGTAAACTCTTGTCTGCCTGTGCGTCCTGGCAGGCCGCTGTGAAGCACGTATTTTTTGATCCTTTTGGCGACCCGCTGTAATACGGTTTCGCCGATCAGCTCGCCAAACCCCTGGCTGAAATCATCGAGATTTTCGATTAACACAGAAATGGCAAACACGGACTTATCCTGGGTCAGCCATAGCTGGGTTTTATGGCCCAAGTAGTGGCGTTTATACAAGCCCGTTTGAGGGTCTAAAATGCGCTGTTTGCGCAGTGTAAGTAGTTGTTGTTGCTGTTTTTCGTGTAGCTCTCGGGCTTTACGCAGGGCGTTTTTAAACTGCTGATGCTGTTTGAGCAGTTGCTCTGTGTGGGCACTAAAGTCATCTAATGCTGCCCGCGTTTTGACGACATTATGTTCATCAAGGTTGTGGATACAGTGGCTGATCTGTTTGGCAAAACCAATCAGGCTTTGCTGAGATTGCTGCGCTGAGTCACTGAGGTGATCGATCATGCCGCCAACTTGCTGGATGAGCGTTGCTTCGGTCTGATGCTCTTTTTGCAGATGCTCGTAGTAGAGCTGCTCAATGTAAATACTGTCGATGTTGGTGCGGTTTCGGATATCACGATCCAGCTGCTCATTGAGCTCGCGATGGGTCTGGCTGATATAGACATAGCCAATGTGATAATTTAAGGGCGTAGGCGGTAGCTGATTCTGCTCCAGAAACTGACAAACTTTGGTCATTTTTTCTTGTGCTATTGCCATGGGATCATGGAACATCATTTTACTTACCACAATAATCAGTTGCTGTTAAATACCTGGCAGAAATACTCGAAACGGTCCCTATGAGATACCTAGCTTCGCTGCGGCTACATTAATCGCTCAGTTGAGTTTTGAAAAGCAAAAATCCGCGGAATGAGAAAAATTTATTGCTTTTTATGGGGGTTGTTGAATTAGTAATCACTTTTTCCGTGCCTTCTTGAAGGGGCTTTGCAGAGACGTTGATGGCTCAGAGCAGCCACTGGTCGTTTTAAGTTGCAAGCCCATCTCGAGCGTGTTTATGTGTTGCGCAAATTTCACAATATTGTTAAAGGAACTCCCTCGTGAGCACTTCACTTAAAACGACTTTATCCCGCTCTTTGTGCGCAGTGACGCTGGCCCTGGGTCTGGCAGGATGCGAACTGACTCAAGTCAGTGCTGATCAGCAATTCACCACTGTGGTACAGCAGGTGATGACCTTTCGCGGCGACAATGAGACGCGCATGCAAGCCCATTTACCGGACCTAAGTGCAGAAAATCTGGCCGCGAAAAATGCAGAGCGCGTAGCGTTCTTACAACGTTTAGACGCGCTGGATAAAGCAAAATTGAGTGAAGAGAATCGTATTAACTTGACTATTTTGCGTGCCCAGATCCAGGATCAGGTCGACCGCTACCGCTTCAAAGCCCATTATATGCCGCTTAAGTCGGAAAGCGGTTTTCATAGCAGTCTTCCCTGGCTATTCAGTGGTGTGGACCTGAGCACGCCTGCGGGTTATGACCTGTATCTGCAAAAACTCGCTCAGGTACCGCGTTATTTTGCGCAAAATATGGCCTGGATGCGTGAAGGCTTGGCCATTGGGCTAACCCAGCCAAAGGCAGTGCTGGCAGGCTATGAAGAGTCTATCACGGCATTTATTGTCGATGATGTGACGCAGTCGCAGTTTTTCAAGCCTTTTGCAAAGAATCAGCATAATTTGCCTGCGTCTGAGTTTGCAGCTATCCAGACACGAGCAAAAGCGGTACTGGCAGAGCAGGTGATCCCGGCGTATCGTGACTATCTGACGTTTTTCGTCGAGCAGTATCGCCCCGGTGCCCGTAATGACATTGGTATTTCCAGCACCCCGAATGGAGTTGAATTTTACCGCAACCGTACGGCGCACTTCACCACCACCGAAATGACTCCGAAAGAGATCCATGAGCTGGGCCTGAAAGAGGTTGCCAGGATCAAGAGCGAGATGATGGAGGTCATTAAGCAAACTGAATTTGAAGGTAGCTTTGCTGAGTTTGTACAATTTTTGAGAACTGATCCGCAATTTTATGCCAGTAGTGCAGAAGAGTTATTGAAAGAAGCCGCTTATATTGCGAAAAAAATGGACGCACAGCTGCCTAAGCTGTTCCATACACTGCCGCGCCGCCCTTATGGGGTTGCGCCGGTACCGGATGCCATTGCTCCTAAATACACCACTGGGCGGTATGCGGGCGCAAACAAGGACACAGAAGCGGGTTACTACTGGGTCAATACCTATGCCTTAGACAAGCGCCCTTTATATGTGCTTGAGGCCCTGACCCTGCACGAAGCCGTGCCGGGACACCATCTGCAAATCTCGTTGAACCGGGAATTGGATTACTTACCTGATTATCGTCGCGATTCTTATATTTCTGCGTTTGGTGAGGGCTGGGGTTTGTATGCTGAATATCTGGGTCTGGAAGCTGGCTTTTATCAGGATCCGTACAGTAATTTTGGTCGCCTGACCTACGAAATGTGGCGGGCAGCCCGACTGGTTGTGGATACCGGAATGCATATGTTTGGCTGGAGCCGGGAGCGTGCGATGCACTTTATGCGTGATAATACGGCTTTATCGCTGCACAATGTGAAGACAGAAACGGACCGCTACATATCCTGGCCAGGTCAGGCACTGTCATACAAGGTGGGTGAGCTGACCATTAAACGTTTGCGTGCGAAAACCGAGGCGGCGTTAGGGGATGCTTTTGATATTCGTGAATTCCACCATCAGATCCTGCGTCATGGTTCTGTACCGTTAAATGTTCTGGAAACACAGATCGACAACTATATTGCGTCTGTGCAAAACACCAGCCAGGCACTGTAACAAACGAATGGATCAACTCTGCGCTTGGCCTGAGTTGATCCTCGTTCGAAGGTTTTACTGTAAGACGCTGATGATCAACTGATAGCAAGCGTCTTTGTTGTGACAGCTGCGGGCGTTCAAGATCAGTTGTTCACCGACCTCCAGTGCCAGGCGCTGCGCACGTAGGCGTGCCTGTTCATCTTCAATCTCATCCAAATCGCTGACATGGGCAAGCCCGATGGTGCGGCGGATCATCTCACTGCCACAATACCCAATGGCGTCTTGTAATACGTCACGCAAAAACAATGCGACGTAGCCTGGTGCCTGCAACGTGCTGTCTGTGCCATGTTGTTCGCACAGCGTTTGCCATTGATAGTCAAATTCACTCAGGCAGATATCTATGGTGCGCAGTAAGTAGGTATGCATATCACGACGTTTTGATGCTTCACTAATACGGCCATGCTGAGCACAGAAGTTGAGTAGCAAATTGCCAATAAAAGAGCCCAGATCGAAACCAATGGGACCAAAAAAGGCGAATTCCGGATCGATAAATTTGGTGGTTGTGTCATCGACAAACAGGCTACCACTGTGTGCATCACCATGCAGTAACGCTTGTGGTGAAGACAAAAAGCGCTGCTTGAGCTGGGCAATGGCCAGTTTTAACCCTGTATTATGGCGCAGCTTATCGACCTCTTTGCGCAGCGCATCCGGATAGTGGTTACGCTCGGTATCCTGATAGGGGTCGTCAAAGAACAACTCTTCAGTGATGGCACACAGTTCCGGGTTGGTAAAAGACTGGATCAGGGCTTTTTTGTTTGCAGGCGTGAGATAGAAATCGCTGTGATAAAAGCTGGTTGTGGCCAGGTAGTGAGCCACATCCCGACCCAGGTTAGCAAAAGTACGCCCGGCGCTGAGTTCACTGCGTAAGATATTCAGATGGCCCAGGTCTTCGAGTATCGTCACTGCCTGCTCACTGTTGTGATGCAGTACCCTCACGGTATGAGTCGGACAAACCTCGCCATGGCGACGTAAGGCGCTGGCTTCGATGCGGGCCCGATCAAGTGTCAATGGCCAGCTTTCTCCTACACAGCGCGCGTAGGGTAACGCCTGCTTAAGGATCACGCTGTGGTTGTGTTGATCTGTGACCCGAAAAACCAGGTTCAGGTTGCCATCGCCAAACTCATAGCAGTTCAGCTGTGCGTCTGGTGGGAACATTCCCCCCAGGTTATTGATGTATTCAATGGCCTTGTCATTGTCAAACGCCTGATAAGCACTCATTCGGATCATCCAGATAGCATAAAATTAGATCAGCATTCTATACCTGCAAACGTTTAGAAGTCTATACATCTTTAGATCTTGATGTAGAATAGAACAGTCTGTTTTTTCAATCGGACACTGCCCAGATGACACCAAGGGGTCATATCGGTATGGTCGGTGCCAGATTTCACGCTGCCTATTCATTGCTGTGAATGGGTATTCGCCAGGAGCAAATCGGAGTAAACAACAGTGAAAGAGTTAGTTGCGCGGAGTTTGAAGTATCAGGCCGGGACGGTTCAGGTGCTGGATCAGTATTTACTGCCACATGAGGAAACATGGCACCATTGCACCAGTGTGGCGCAAATGACGTCGCTGATCCTGACGCTGAAAGTACGTGGTGCCCCTTTGATTGGCTTAGCAGCAAGCTTGCTGGTCGCTTATCTGGCAGAGCAAGGCCACAGTAAAGCTCAGCTGAATGCGGCAATTGACGAGCTGGAAGCCACCCGTCCGACGGCGGTGAATCTGATGCACTGTATGGCGAGGCTGCGTACAGCCTTGCAGCAGCAAGATTACGCGCAGGCTGTGGTGGCAGAAGCAGAGCGCCTGTTTGAAGAAGACTGCGCACTGTGCGACAGAATGGCGACATTGGGGGCACAGCTGGTTGAACCCTCAGATAACATTCTGACACATTGTAATACCGGCGCGCTGGCTACTGCCGGAGTGGGCACTGCATTGGGCGTGATCCACCATGCAGCCCGGCAGCATGCGGACATCCATATCTGGGTTGATGAGACCCGGCCACTATTGCAGGGGGGTAGGCTGACTGCGTATGAGCTGGCACAGTGGCAGATCCCTTACACTTTGATTTGCGATAATATGGCGGCCAGCCTGATGGCGGCAGGCAAGGTTGATAAGATTTTTGTCGGCGCTGATCGCATTGCTGCGAACGGCGATTTTGCGAATAAAGTGGGCACCTACAATCTGGCCGTGCTAGCCCACTATCATCAGATCCCTTTCTATGTGGTTGCACCGGTTACAACCCTGGACATTGGCTGTGCTTCGGGCGCAGACATTCCGATTGAGCAGCGTGCTGAAAGCGAGGTGACCGGGGTGAGTGGCAGCTTTGGTCACTGTCAGTGGGCACCCGCACAGGCACAAGTCTATAACCCGGCTTTTGATGTCACACCGGCTGAGCTGATCACGGCCTGGGTACTGGATACGGGCGTGTATTATCAGCAGGACGTGGCAGCGGGCGTTTTAGGCACGGTATGACGACACCGTGCCGGGCGAGCGCTTTAATCCAGTAACGGAAAGCGTCCGGCGATGGGGCTGTCAGTACTTTGTGCCACCCAGCCCTGCTCATTGTTGAACAGCCGGATTGCGGTAAACTGGGGATCGCTGCCCATATCAAACCAGTGAGGTGTCATCGCGGGTACTGAGATCAAATCGCCCTGCTGGCACAAAACCTGATAAACCCGTTCGCCGATATGCAGGCAAAATAGCCCCTGACCCTGAACAAAAAAGCGCACTTCATCTTCACTATGGGTGTGCTCAAACAAAAACTTCTGACGCATAACGGGCGCGTCGGGATGACCTTTTGGCAAAGAGATCACGTCCACGGTTTGATAGCCATCCTGTGCTTTCAGGCGAGCAATGTCCTGCTCATATGCATCAAGAATATCATCGTGTGATGTCGTCTGGTTAATCTCATATGCAGCCTGCCATTGCTCGAAGCGGACACCTACCTGAGCAAGCTGAGCGGCTATCTGGTCGTGTGTTTCACTATGGAATTCAATGGTATCCGGGTGCTGATCATGGTATATGGTCAATTGGCTCATCGTGACTCCTGTGCATCATATTGGCTGAAATCTTCAATAAAGGGATGTGCCTGCGTCCGAGGCTGTCCGTCACGCCACAATTGCAGGGTCTGCATGCCCGCTGTTTTTGCTGCATCCAGTTCGGCCACCACATCGCTCAGAAAGAGCACCTCATGCGCTGCAAAGGATAACTGACTGGCGATGGCCTGATAGGCTTCGGGCTGCTGTTTGGCACCCACCTGGGTATCAAAATAACCACTGAACAGGGGGCGCATATCACCATAGTCCGAATGCGCAAACAGCAGTTGCTGGGCTTGTACTGAACCAGACGAATAGACGTAGAGTGCGGTGCCCGCAGCATGTTCGGCAGACAAAAACTGGTGCGCATCTGGGTAAATATGGCCGGTAAAATCGCCATTTTGATAGCCGTGTTGCCAGATCATGCCCTGTAACTGTTTCAGAGGCGTGATTTTTTTATCTTCAGCGATCCAGCTGAGTAATGCCTGGATAACCTGTTCCTGTGAGGCTTGTGGTGCGTTCAGTTCGGTACGCACTGCATCCAGCTGTGCAGCCACTTCCGGGGTGTGTGCATGTTGACGCACGAAATCGGGTAGCTTGTCTGCGGCATAGGGGAACAGGATCTCTTTGACGAACGAAATACGGGTAATGGTGCCTTCGATGTCGGTCAGAATTGCTTTGATCATGTGTTTTTTTCCAGTTGTCGGCGCGTCAATTCGCAGTTAAACAAAAACTCCAGCGCCTCGATATGACGACGCGTTTCACTGATGTCTGCCCCCATTGCGTAAAGCCCATGGCCGCGGATCAGCACCCCGTGCCGAACAGGCGTATGGGCATGGTATTCAGCCACCCGATGTGCCAGGGCTGGAATATCCTGATCGTTGTCGAAGACTGGAATGGCCAGGGTTTCCAGGTGACTGGTGAAACCATGCAGGGCTTTTTGCATTTCGTACCCCTGAATGTTCAGGCTGTGCTCTGCTGTTAGCCGAGACAGCACCGTTGCCGCAACGGAGTGCGTGTGCAAGATGCAGTGTGCGCGCGCGCTGAGTGCATACAGGGCAAGGTGCAGCTCGGTTTCGGCTGAAGGTTTACCGGTTCCGCCGGTATGTGTGCCTTCGATATCGAACTCAAGAAAATGCTCGGGTTGCAACGCCCCTTTGTCATGACCACTGGCCGTGACAACAAAGCCTTGCTCTGTTCTAATGGAAAAGTTGCCCCCGGTTGCCGGTACCCAGCCTTGCTCACTGAGCCAACGTCCGGCGTCTATCAGGGCATGTTTTGCTTGTGCTGATTGCATACGCTCACCTCTCACGAATAACATCGTGGATAATTTTAGACGGCTATACTTCTATTTGCAGCAATGATAGCATCGCTCGGGCCGTTACACCACACACAAACGAGGACTTGGCAGTGGAAAGTAAATTACCTCATGTAGGCACTAGTATTTTTTCAAAGATGACCGCGCTGGCCAACCAGCACGGTGCACTGAACTTGTCTCAGGGTTTTCCTGAATTTGATGCGCCAGAGCGCCTTAAACTGCGGTTGACTCAGCATGTACAAGCGGGGATGAACCAGTACGCGCCATCACCCGGGGTGCCGGCGCTACAGCAGCAGATAGCGGCTTTGGCAGAGCGCAAATATGGTGCGCAGATCCATGCCGAGGCTCAGGTCACAGTCACTGCCGGCGCCACAGAAGCCTTGTTTGTTGCCATTCAGACCCTGGTACGCCCGGGTGATGAAGTGATCGTGTTTGACCCGGCTTATGACTCTTACCACCCGGCGATAGAGCTGGCAGGTGGTACCAGCGTGCACATTGCCTTGCAGGCGCCTGATTACCAGGTTGACTGGCAGCAGGTTGCGGCAGCAATCACACCTCAAACTCGCGCTATTATTGTTAATACGCCACATAATCCGAGTGCGAAAACACTCAAAGCAGCAGATATGGCAGCGCTTAAGGCTCTGGTGATTGAACATGACCTATATGTGATCAGCGACGAAGTTTACGAGCACATTACCTTTGATGCGCAGCCACATTTGAGTGCGTTGCGCGACCCGGCGCTGGCAGCGCGTGCTATGGTGGTGGCCAGCTTTGGCAAAACCTTCCATTGTACTGGCTGGAAGCTGGGGTATTGCATCGCTCCAGAGGCGCTGAGCAAGGAGTTTCGTAAGATACATCAGTATGTGACCTTCTCCTGTTTTACGCCAGCGCAGCTGGCACTGGCAGACATGCTTAACGAAGAGCCGGAACATGTGGATGCGTTGGCCGATTTTTATCAGCACAAACGTGATCTGCTCATTGAGGCACTTAAACCCGGACGATTTACTATTTTGCCCAGTGAGGGGAGCTACTTCTTGCTGCTGGATTACAGTGCTATCTCGTCTCTGGATGATGTACGCTTTTGTGATTATCTGGTGGAAGAAGTCGGGGTGGCCGCAATTCCGCTTAGCGTATTTTATGCCGATGGCAGTACAGATAAAGTGATCCGCCTGTGTTTTGCCAAAGAAGACAACACCTTAGTGGAGGCCGCGAAGCGTTTATGTCAGCTTTAACAGTAGCTCTGGTTCAGCAGGCCATTGAGTGGCTGGCACCGCAGAACAATTTTGCTCAGCTGGAAAGGCAGTTGGGGACACAGCAGGCGCAACTCAGTGATTGCGATCTGATCATTTTGCCGGAAACCTTTGCAACCGGTTTTGCATTGGCTGAAGCGTGTGCAGAGCCGCCTGAACAGGGAGAAGCGCTGGCTTTTTTGCACCAGCTGACACAGCGCTGGCAGGCCGTCGTGGCGGGCAGTGTGTTGGTGGATCTGGGCGAAAAGAAAGCCAATCGTTTTTACTGGTGCTGGCCGGATGGCACCGTGCGCTATTATGACAAACGCCATTTATTCTGTCTGGGTAAAGAAGGGGATTATGTGCATGCGGGACAAGAGCGAGTCGTTGTTGAGGTAAAGGGATTTCGGATCTTACCTCAGGTATGCTATGACCTGCGTTTTCCGGTGTTCCAGCGTAACCGCAATGATTATGATGTGATGATCAATGTGGCTAACTGGCCTGCTGCACGACGTCGGATCTGGGATACATTATTGCAAGCCAGAGCAATTGAAAATCAGTGTTATGTGTTGGGTTGCAATCGTATTGGTGACGATGGCTATGGAACGGCGCACAACGGCGGTACCGCTGCTTATGATTTCACGGGTGCATTATTGGCTGATGCCCCGGATGACGCTGCCGATGTACTCATAGTTAGTCTGGAAAAGGCGCCACTGGATACCTTTAAACAGGGGTTTCCTGCCCACCTTGATGCCGATGCCTTCGTGCTACCCGTATTGGAAAAAGGACCGCGCGACGAATGAGTTCGTCGCGCTAAGTTAAAGCTGGCATACCTGCCGATACGACCTAAGATGCGTTGTAGCTGTGGATGAGCAGCTCCTGCTCAGGGGGAGCCAATGTTGCTTGCTGTTGCGAGGCAATCGAAAAATAGCCAAGCAACTCACGCATTGCATTCGCCTGCTCCGCCATTTGTCTGGCCGCAGCCATGGTTTCTTCCGTAATGGCTGAGTTTTCCTGAATTAAATCGGTCAGGCGCTGCACCACAATGTCCACCTCTTTGATGGACTGTTGTTGCGTAGTCGTCGACTGATTGATTTTCACTATATTTTGACTGACATCGGCAACAGCCTGCACTATCTGGTGCAGCTTATCGCCTGAGTTATTCGCCAGTTGAGTGCCTTGTTCCACTTTTTCGTTGCTGTTAGCAATGATCTCTTTAATTTGCTTTGCAGAGGCGGCACTGCGGCCCGCCAATTCACGCACTTCATTGGCAACCACAGCAAAACCCCGGCCATTTTCGCCGGCGCGGGCTGCCTCCACCGCAGCATTAAGGGCCAGCAAGTTGGTCTGGAATGCCAGCGCGTCGATCACCGATACGATTTCATTGATGTCTTTGCTGGCCCGATTCACTTCTCCTATGGCATCAACTGTGTCCTGCGATAAAGAGCCCCCTTCTTTGGCGATGGTCTCTGCATTGCTGGCCAATTCCACAGCAGTACCGGATTGTTGTGCAACCTGAGTCAGTTCTTCCAGCATATGGCCCGTGCTTGCGCTGGCCTCTTCCAGGTTGGAAGCTTGCTCTTCGGTGCGCTGGCTGATCTCGGTATTACTGGCGGCAATCTCGCCGGCACTCTGTGTAACCTGGCCGGCCGCATACTGGATCCCTTCAATTACTTCAGTCAACTTGGCAATGGTGGCATTCACGTCACGCTGTAGAGTCTCAAATACGCCTTCATAGTGACCGTTGATCTGCTCATTTAACTGCCCTTTAGCCAGTGCCCCGAGTACCCGGGTGACTTCATTGATGGCATCGGACACTGTGGTTGTTGAGGTATTCACGTCCTCTTTAAGTTGCAGTAACTGACCCTGCAGGTCGGATTCTATCTGGATGGTAAAATCACCCTGGCTCATGGCTGACATCACGCTGGCCAGCTCTTCAATGACACGACTGAGGTTATTGACTGAGTGATTGATATCGCCTTTGAGGGTGTCCAGCTGGCCCCGTAAGGGAGAGTTGATTGTGCGATCAAAGCGGCCACGGCTGATAGCCATCATCACAGATGAAATCTCACTGATGGCTTCATCAACACTGCTGACCGACACATTTATGTGCTCTTTCAACTCACCAAGCTGCCCCTGAGCAGGTGTTGATACTTCCTGTTTAAAGTCTCCTTCGCTGACCGCAGCCATGGTATGGCCAATGTCTTCGATAATGGCGGCAAGGTTCTCTACACTGGAATTCGTGTCTTCTTTAAGCTCTTCCAGTTGACCACGCAACGGCAATTCGAGACGCTTACTAAAGTCGCCCTGGCGCAATGCACTCATCATCGCTGCCAATCCATCTATGGCGCTGGCGACACTGCTCACGGAATTGTTGACGCTTACTTTGAGCTGCAGCAGGCTACCTTGTGCTTCTACCTGTACTTGTCCCCTAAAGTGGCCCTGCTCCATGTCCGACATCACGGTGACAATTTCCGTCATAGTGGTGTTGATTGAATGCATTGAGCTGTTGATGTGCTGTTTCAGGGTTGCCAGGTCACCAGACATGTCTGACTGCAACTGTTTATCAAATTGACCTTCCGACATGGCGTGGATCACCTGACCGATGTCGCTGAGCGCACTTTGCAGGCTCTGAGCACAATCATTGGTGGCACGTTTAAGGGTATCCAGCTCACCTTTACAGGGGGCACTGATCCGGTCATCAAAGCGACCGGCGGCCATACGGTCCATGACTCGGTTCGTTTCCGAAATAGACAATTGCAGTGCGTCCAGCAGTGAGTTGAACGCTTGTCCGCAGCGGCCAATTTCATCATTGGTATCAATTTTGGTACGAAGAGCAAAGTCGCCTTCCTGTTCTACCTGACGCATGGTATTGACCAGCGCATGAACCGGGCGGGTCAGGGTTCGGGCAAACCAGAATGCGGCCAGAATGATCATCAGCACACAGGCCGCCAGCACGATAAGCAGCTGAGTACGCAAAGTATTAATGGGGGCGAAGGCCTCGGCCTCATCAATTTCAGCCAGCAAGGCCCAACGTAAATTAAATACGTCTACAGATGTGTATGCTGACAACACAGGATTGCCATTGTAGTCCAGCACCACTTTTTGCCCTTGTTGCCCCTGCATGGCCAGCCTAAATGCTTCGGTATTCACTGTGCCTTTTTCAGGATGGCGAAATGAGGCAGTTACAGAATGATGAACCGGGTCTAGATAAGAATCTGAGCGCATCAGGCCTTCCGGGCCAACCAGGTAGGTTTCGCCGCTCTCACCCAATCCCTGACGTTCAGTCATGATGGTATTTAAGGCGTCAATGGAGAGTTGAAAGATCAGTGTGGCTGATACCTGACCATCGATGACCAAAGGCGCGGCAACAAAACTGGCCGGGGCATTGTAAGAAGGCAGGTATTGCTCGTAATCAACAAAGGCCATTTCTCCTTCTTTGGTTAGCTCGCGGGCTGCCAGAAATGCCTTGGCAAGGTTACTTTGTGCATAGGGGCCGTACAGTAACGAAGTGGCAAAATCGCTCTCTTTGTAAACCGAATAGATCACATTGCCATTCAGGTTATCGACGATAAAAATATCGTAGAACTCGTAAACATTGGCAATTTTTGTGAAAAATGCGTGGTATTGGCTATGTATTTCATCATACGCATCATCAACACCGCTGCTGGTCAGGTTCACTTTTTCGCCCAGAGGGTGAGGGTTCTCGGCCAGGTAGCGAGTCTGTAAAGTGATCCCCTGAGGAGATAATTCCGAGAGCAATATTGCGGGGGGGACAGCCTGCTCATTGAGTGATTTAAATTGGGGCGCAAACTGCTCACGGTAGAAGCGTGTCAGGCTGATGGGGGTGGCAACCGCATCCTCAACTTCGCCATAGGCGCGCATAAAATCTGTAGCCGCCTGTTGGACATAGGGATTGACAGCCAGCGATACCAGTTTGTCCTGGACGCCATTGAAATGGCGCTCAATGGCGCTTTCTTTAATTTCGCCTACCGCGCCCAGCTGGGCATAGACTTGCCGGCTCATTGCATCGGATGATTGTATCAGCGCCATGGCGATAATGATGGCGGTAGGGATCAGGGCGACCAGTAGAAAGGCCGAGATCAATTTTTGCGTCAGGTTAAGTGACTTAAAAAAGTGGCTGAGATCAGACATGCTCCCTGCTCCTTGTATTCGCTGATATACCCGTGAGGCAGGTCGAAAAAACTTAGGGTGACGGCCTCGTTAAGCAGTCATCATAGCATGCGCCTGACGACAGAGTATCCTATTCAGTGACACAGTTTAGAACAGTTCTCGACAATATCCAGCAAGCGGGTCGGGACAAGTGGGTGTATGTAAGGGCTTGTTGCCAGAAGATAAATGCTCAAATTAGGCATTTAGTGAAAAAAAAGCAGCCTTTCGGCTGCTTTATGAATGAAATGACCAGATATTAGTGTTTCCAGTGATATTTATGTGCTTTCTCTTCCATATAGGCTTCCGTCGCCGGATGCATTGGCGTCTTGGTGCCATTTTCGAAGAACAGCGGCTGGCGCTGCACATTATAGTTGCCGGTTTCATTCATGGTCGCGGCATCATAAATACGACCATTCAGTACTGTATAGGCAACTTTTTCTGATTCACGAATGTCATTCAGAACGTCACCGTCGATGATCACTAAGTCGGCAAGCTTACCTTTTTCAATGGTGCCGATATCATGGTCCATTGCCAGATATTTCGCACCGTCGATGGTACCACTGCGTAGCGCTTCCCAAGGTGTAAAGCCACCTTGTGCCATTGACCACAGCTCCCAGTGCGCACCCAGACCTTCACGCTGGCCATGTGCGCCAATGTGTACGGTTACGCCTTTGTCGCGCAACTGTTTGGCAGATTTCGCGGCATTGATGTGGTTGTAATGGTGCTCAGGTGCTTTTTCACGACGTACAGAGCGTGGATTCAGGATGTAGTCCGGAACAAAGCTTGCCAAACGTTCATTCTTCCACACATCTGTGGTGTCATAGAAATAGTCTTCCCCTTTGATACCGCCGTAGGCGACGTTAAAGGTGGGTGTAAAGCCCGCTTCAGTCTGACTCCACATTTGAGTGACGTCTGAATAAATGTTCGGGATTGGCAGGGCGTGTTCCAGGCCAGTGTGTCCATCAATGATCATATTCATGTTCTGCTGGAATTTAGAGCCGCCTTCTGGCACCACCATGATTTCCATTTGCTTTGCAGCTTCCAGGACTTGCTGGCGGGTATCACGACGAGGGTGGTTGTAGCTCTTGACCGTGATCGCACCGGCATCTTTGAGACGCTTAACGTGGAACTGAGCGTCTTCGAGATTGCTGATAGGGGTTTTATAGCCCGGCGCATTACCGGCATAGAGGATCCGGCCGACCGAGTAAATACGCGGTGCCACGGTCAGGCCGGCACGTTGTAATTCAGCCATGGAGAAGACTTCGTTAGAGTCATTCGATGGATCGTGAATGGTCGTTACACCAAAGCTGACATTCGACAGCTGGTTCCAGTTTTGCTCAGGTTGCAGATTGTAGCTGCCATAGCTGCCATGAGCGTGCGCATCGACCAGACCTGGGATCACCGTTTTGCCCGTGATGTCCATCACTTTGGCCTTGCTTGGGATCTCGATTTCACTGCGGGTACCCACTGCGATAATACGATTTTCTTCAATCAGCACCACCCCATCTTCGATGATCTCTTGTTGTTCATCCGCGTTGCGCATCGTGACGACTTTGCCGCCAACCAGGGCCAGGATGCCTTCAGGCTTGTCGGCCTTTTTCTCAAAGCTCAGGTCGATGCCTTCGGCAGTTAAAGGTGCAGCCTCGGCTACGGCCCCTTTCAAAAACGCAAAGGTGTCGGTCAGCTTACGCTGATATAAAGTCGGACCAAAGGCCCAGGTCAGTGCGCTGCTGTCCGCCTTCCAGTTCAGGAAGTCGCCAGAGTATTTAGAGACCTGTTGTACCGGGAATGATTTGGTGCCCTTGTTGATAGACAGGGTTTTACCTGTGCTAGTGAAAGGTGCAACGAAGGTGTTGAAGTTCTCGATGAAAGCAACATAGTTGCCATCTGGAGAGACACGATAATCAAAAATGTAGCCACCTTTGAAGTGTGAACGTTCTTTTTCACCACTAAGGTCGACTGATTTCAGTTCGCGATGGGTTTCATCGCTCATCACGCTGAAGTAGATGCGGTCTTTTTCCGCACCGAAGTGTGGGTTATCACCACGTTTAATGATGCGTTTGGCGTCGCCACCTTTGGTGCTGGTCAGGTAGATACCTGGTTCCATCGACCAATCACCGCTGAGCAGGTAGCCCCCGGTCACTTTGCGATACAGTACGTGTTTACCATCTGGCGAGAAACTTGGGTTGATGTAGTGACCTGGATCCTGAGTGATCACCCGGCCTTTACCCCCACTGGCTGAGACAATGCGCACGGCGCCTAAATCTTGATCGTCCCAGCTGGTATATACGATGTACTTACCATCGCGTGAGAAACTTGGGTAGAATTCAAAATGATCGTTCTGTTTGGTAACGCGACGTACCTTACCTGAAGCAATGTCTTTGGTGTACAGGTGGCCCAGCGCCTGGAACAGCGCGGTTTTACCGTCTGGTGAAATTTGTGACCAACGTGCCAGCTTGACCTTGAATGCATCCGGTGCGACATCAACGGCAAATTTCAATGCCGGGGTAATCTCTTTTTCAGCAACCACTCGGGTCGGGATTACATTGGCTTGTTTGCTTGCAATATCCACTTTATGGAAGACGCCAGCGGCCCAGAAAACCAGTGCTTTGCCGTCTGGTGTGTAAGCAAATGCCGGCGTATTACCCTGAGCGCCATTGGCTTCTTGCAGGTCACGGTCTAGTCCTGAGAAGATCTCTGTTTCGATACCTGATTTCAGATCTTTGATATACAAGGCGCTTTGCATCACCTCGCCATTCTCAATACGTTTTACGAACGCCAGAGATTTACCATCCGGGCTTGGTGTCGGGCGGATAGCGCCGCCAGAGCCTCGGATCACGGTTTCTTCTTCACCGGTGGCTAGATCCCAGGAGCGGATCTCAAACACGGAACCGAGTGCATTTTTGTTGTACTCCCAGCGTACACCCGCAGTGGCATCGACGGAGTAATACAGCTTTTTACCATCGGTTGAGAAAGCGGGCTCGGCGATATTCTTCTGTGATTTTGCACCGTGCAAACGGTCTCGCACGACCACGCCTTTACCGCCTGAAATGTGGTACATGCGGATTGAACCACCCGGGATCGTACGACCGGTCACCTGGCCTTGTTTGACTGCGATATACTGACCATCAGGCGACCAGGCTGGGTTATGCAGCAAATTGTGAGACTCATCAGAGACTTTACGCATGTTGTCGCCGTTGACGTCCATTACCCACAGGTTTTCAGCGCCTTCTCGGTCTGAAATAAAGGCGATTTTACTGCCATCCGGAGAGAACTTAGGCTGGAAGTTCCAGGCTCTGTCGCTGGTTATGGCCGTTGCTTTACCGCCATTAATAGGCATGACATAAATGTCACCCAGCATATCAAAGATAATGGATTTGCCATCGGGGCTGACGTCCAGGTTACTCCAGGTGGTTTCATTGGTGTCTATGGTAATGGTTTGCTTGTCACCCGGTGGATTAAGAACATTCCACTCTTTGCTGCTCGCCTCTTGTGCTTGATCTGTGGTGGCCGCCACGCTCGGCGTACTAAGGCCAATCATGGCCGCACCGATGGCAATGGCCAGCGATGATTTATGTAGTGTCATTTAAAAATTTCCTTCAGATTTCTTGTTATCTGGGCTGTTAGCTGCCCTGTGTCAGTTAGGATGACTAAATTTTCCAATAAAGTCGACATTGCGGCGATAAAAGTACCGCTTTGTGCGTTTGACTTTCGGTGCTTCACCTTAGCTGAGTGTTTGATGTCGAACGTATTGTAAATAGGCTTCCAGGCTCTGTTGCCATAAGACCATGGCATCGGCCAGCTCCTCGTCACAGCGCTTTTTATCCAGCAGCCTGCGTTCAATTTTCTTGAGTGTCAGGCCATAGCGATTAAAACCCAGTTGCAGCGCTGTGCTGGCCTGACGGTGCAGGAGTTTGATGCACTGTTGATCGTCCTCATCCAGTAACTGCTGAATGTGACGCAGTTTCGTACGGGCGGACAAAACAAATTCATTGTAAATGGATGATACTTCGTCTTCGCTGAAGCCGCTCAGGGAGCCCACTGCACTCTCGTCGTACAGGGTGTCGCTGAGTTCGACGCTGATGTCAGGGGTTTGCGCCTTTTGTGAGTTGCTAATGGCCTGACGTAGTTTATCTTGTTTAATCGGCTTGCCCACAACGTCACGGATCCCCAGTGCCAGGTACTCTTTAACCTCCTCGGGGCTCAGGCTGGCGGTAAAGGCTAAAAATGGGGTGCGGCGATTTTTATGCTCAATGTTCTTCAGTCGTTTGAGCACCTCCTGACCCGTTAAGTCTGGCAAGTTCATATCCAGCAGAACAACATCAAAGGCATGCTCAGTAAGTTGTTCTATGGCACTTTGACCGTCGTTGGCCAGTTTAATTCGGTGCTCATCAATGGCCATAAATTCGATGGCTATTTTGCGGTTCAGGTCGAGATCTTCCACCAAGAGAATATCCAGCCCGGTCGCGTAGTCGACATTGTGATGGCGCTTTTCGACCAGACTGAGTTCGCCGACCGTTAAGGTGAGATCAAAGCTGAAAGAACTGCCCTTATCCAGTTCACTGATGATCTCGAGCTGACTGCCCATTTTATCCAGCAGGCGTGCTGTGATCGCTAATCCGAGCCCGGTGCCGCCTTTGGTTTTACCGGCGCTGCTCTGGACATAGGGTTCGGTCAGTTTTTCGATGTCCTCTTCTTCAATGCCTGGGCCGGTGTCTATCACGCTGAAACGTACCCGGTGTTCCATATTGCCTTCTTTGATTAGTTCGACACAGACTTTTACTTCGCCTTGATCGGTAAATTTAATGGCGTTGCCAACCAGGTTCAGCAGGATCTGACGCAGCTTTTGCTGGTCGCAGTAGTAGCAAACCTGCTCTGGCATGTCGTACACCAGGGTAAAGGTCAGCCCGCGTTGCTCAGCCATGGGTGTCATCAGCAGGCACAGGTTGTTCAGCCAGCTCTTGAATTCAATGTCCTCGGCGGCCAGCACTTCGTCACTTTGCTCCAGACTGGCATAGTCGAGCACTTTATCGATCAGCAGGTTGAGTGATTCAGCGGAGTTAATAATGGCTTCGCAATAGGCTTTGCTGGCCTGATCCCCAATGCGGTTCAGTACCAGTTGCGCACTGCCCAGTATGCCGTTGAGTGGGGTACGGATCTCATGGCTGACGGTGGACAAAAACAGGCCGCGGATCTCAAGGTCCTGCTGTGCTTTTTCGGTCAACCGGTTGAGGTTATGTTCACGTCGCTCATTACATAAAATGGCCATGCCTGTAGCATAGAAAATGGGTGCCAATACGCCGTTGAAAAAGAGTGTAATGGTGAACCAGGGACTGTCTAGCAGGTTGCCATGGTGGATCTCTCCCATAAGTAAGGTGCGCCCGGTAAACACACATAAAATAAAGCTCAGCACGATGAGATAGACAATACTGCCGTTCGGGTACAGAGGATGGGCATGGCGGATAAAATAGTACAGCAACAGCAGGGCTTCGGCGATATGCTGAAGATCGGAGATAAGAATACGTTGTCTGAGGCCCGGCGCTACAGCACTGAAATAGACCAGGGCACAAAATAGCACCCCTGTGACTATCAGATAAAACTGAAAGGCTTTGTCGCGGACCCCGAGAAATTGGCTGATCGCCCAGCAATGCAGCACGGATGCCGCAAATAACAGGCCGTTTGCAATGCCTATGGTCTGCCACTGCTGGAAGTGGCTGTGCAGCGCAAAGCCGATAATGCCGGCAAACAACACCATAGGGTAAAAAATGTATAACACAGTGCCGGGAGTATCTTTATTGGCCCGCCATGTTAGATAATTTAGAAGGGTCATCATCGCCGTCATGACGACGCTGGTGACATACAGAGTTTTGGGATCCAGCATGGTGTGCCCTAGCAATCAATCGACTTTGCTAGCATAAAAGGAAGTGTGATGTCAGTAAAGCGGTAGACAGTGCCGGGGTTAACCCGACACTGTTACAGTAGAGAAGGCGGTTAGCGGATCTCGTCCGGGATATTTTGTTGTGCCCAGGACAATAATTCAATTCGATTCCGGCATTTCGTTTTTCTGAATGCACTATACAAGTGCGTCTTCACTGTATGTGGGCTGATGTTCAGATCTTCTGCAATCTCTTTGTTCTTTGACCCTTTACTCATTAGGGTAATAATGGCTTTTTCACGTTTTGTGAGTTTAACCGGCTCAATATCCCCTTCAGTCAATTTGTGTAGCGCATCTTTATTAAACTGCAACATACGGTTTAATGCATTACACATAATTTCGCGACGATACCAGAGCTGATCTTCCATCAGCAGGCGAATACCTTTCATCAGGACATCCGCATTATCTGTGGTGTAGAAGACACCGCGGATACCGCTGAGCAATGCGCGATTGGCTAGCTCAGGGTTTTCATCCAGGTTAAACAGGACAATGTCACAACTGACTTTCAGGTTGACCAGCTGTTCTTTCAGCTGACCCCAGGCGTCGTTGACGGCTGTTTCGATGAAGAGCAAACGAGTGTTCTCTGGTACATCTGAAATATCGGTCCCAGTGATTACGTCCAACCCCTGAGTTTTCAGCAATGGTTGTAATACATTGACGCCTATGGTGTTAATAGGCTCTTTGTCTAGCAATAAAAATGCAGTACTGCTCATGTGGAAAACACTCTCATTCTGTCTGATTACGCAATGCTATCACGTGATTCAGGCCTTTTGTATTAGAAATATCATCAATAAATAGATTGTTCTGCTATATATTGTGGCATTTCTGATCTTGTTGTTGAATTAAAGCCTTAGTGAAATAACTAAGGCTATGAAATTTATAATTTTATTTTTTTAATTGCTAATATGTTAGTAAGTTACATTCATTAACAAAGAATAATTTAGCCTAGTACTTTTTTCTTATCCTGGTATGGGGGCCAGCCCATTTCTTTCCCGGCAAGCACGTGTAAATGAATGTGGTAAACGGTCTGACCGCCATCGTTGTTGCAATTCATGACTGCGCGATATCCGTTTTCTGCAAAACCATGCTCTTTAGCAAGTTTAGCTGCTACCAGATATAAGTGCCCAACCAGGTGTGCATTTTCTTCATTAATATCATTCATGGTGGCGATGGGGGTTTTTGGGATCACCAGTACATGAAAGGGCGCTTGTGGGTTAATGTCCTTAAATGCCAGGGCCAGATCATCTTCAAACAGGATATCTGCGGGAATTTCCCGATTAATTATCTTGGTAAAAATTGTTTCTTGGCTCATTATTTTTCCTTGTAGACGATAGTTTAGCTGATCAGCATAGCGTGCAAAGAGTAAGATACAAGCGAAAAATGTTGTTCAGAGTTTGGTCACCTGAAAACCGAATACCCATACCAGTGGAACGGGTATGTTGGCCTCAACTGAGCGCTTGAATTCTTTGTGGCTATTTTGGGTTCAAAGCTAAGTGTCAGCCACATTAACAACAAAATAAAGAGGAATTATGAAGAAAAAACGCATTTTTTACTTTCTGCTACTCAGCCTGCTGAGTGGTCGAGCAGTGGCAGCGCAATTATCTTTTCCGGAAGAGTTGCTTCCGCTACAGGTGGGACAACAGGAAATAGAGCATTCCTTCTTTAATAAAGTGCGGGATCTGACGCTCGCCGCGGGCACGCATCAGGTGAAGGTCAAGTATACGGACTTATACGAGATTGGGTATGACGATCATGAAGTGATCGAATCAAAGCCATTTTGGGTAAGTGTTGAGGTCGCGGCTCAGGGCGGCTATCAGGTTGGGTTTGATCGGGCCGACACACTAAAAGCAGCTAAGCAGTTTGCAAAGCAGCCCAGACTCTGGCTGAAGGCCCCAGATGGCACCCGTACACCGATAAAAGCGCTTGCACATCAACTGCGGGTGCGGGCCGTACCACCCACTGAACTTATGCCAGAGGCGGCACCAGTGAAACCGCAATTTTCAGACTCTTTGCCGGTAGAGCCTCCCGTGGCACCTCAGGCTGGAAAGCCTGATGCCGCAGCAATGCTGGACTTTTGGTGGCAACAAGCCAGCCCGGCGCAGCGTGCGGCGTTTTTAGAAAAAGTACAGCCCCGATGAGGCTGCACTTTTACTGGTTGCGATACCAATCTTGGTATGAATTAGTTCGCAAAGATAGCATCAATGGTGCCCTGGGCTAATGGGTGGTAACCCGGGCGGGCTTTCTGATACACCTGATAGGCCCAGTCACGCTTACCATTGGCAACGAGTGATTTGTACAGGCGAACAATCAGTTTGCGACGGCCAATACCGCTGAGGTGCTTGTCGAGCGCCGGGTAGATAGCCTCATAGCCGTTGCCAACAGCCAGCATGAACCAGGCAAACGCCAATTCTGCGTTGGTTGAGTCAGTTAACCCAAACGCCTGGTCCAGCGTGACCATTTTATCCTCGGCCAGATCGCGTGGCAGATTATTGATAAAGTGCAGCCACTCGTGCACTGTCCAGCTGGCGGTGGGTATGCTGTCTAACGTACGGTTGCCCGCTAACCAGGCTGCAGTAGCAGCATCGACTTTGTCAAACGCATCAGAAGTAGGGTTAGGTGCATCTGCGGGTAGGCCTGGCGCGTGGATCCACTCATTGACCTTATCCATGCTGACAATGCCAGGGTGTTTGTTGATGAGGTGTTTTTCTATATATTGAACAAACTCGGCTGTGGTCAGCGATTTGAACGCATACGCATTAAAATACCCTTTCACAAAGGCATCGAACACTTTACGGCCAAATTTTTCTTCTAGATAGATAAGGAAGAGCTGCCCTTTGGTGTATGGTATAGAGCTAAATGCGTCGTCCGGATCGCGACCATTGAGGCGCAGATTCAGGCGGGTGTCAGGTGCCGGTAATTCTTTGACGACAGCGCGCAGCCGGGCGGAATCTAATGCCTGCTCCATGACGGCACGCTCGCGACCAAAGACTTCTTCCATAATGCGGTTTTCTACATAGGAGGTAAAACCCTCATTCAGCCATAAATCTTCCCAGGTGGCGTTAGTAACCAGGTTGCCTGACCAGGAGTGCGCCAATTCATGGGCGATGAGATTAACCAGGCTTTTATCGCCAGCGACGACGGTCGGGGTAATAAAGGATAAACGTGGGTTTTCCATGCCACCAAACGGAAAGCTGGGTGGAAGCATCAATAAGTCATAGCGACCCCAGGCATACTCCCCATACATGACGTTGGTTTTGTCGATCATGGCCTGGGTATCATTAAATTCAGCGACGGATGCATCGAGGATCTGCGGCTCGGCGAAGATAGCGGTTTGGTGCGACATCTCTTTGTATTCAAGGTTACCTGCGCCAATCGCTATCAGATAAGGCGGAATGGCTTGTGGCATATCAAACCAATAGTCTCCGTCTTTGATTAACGCACCGCTGTTGTCGGCACTCATAACCGCACGAACGTCTTCTGGGGTGTTAACACGGGCAGAATAGGTAACGCGCATCGCCGGCGTATCCTGGACGGGGATCCAGCTGCGTGCATGAATAGCCTGAGACTGGCTGTACATAAAAGGATGGGACTTGCTGGCGGTTTGCTCTGGTGTCAGCCATTGTAAACCGGATGCCTGCGGTAAGCTGTTATAGTAAATGCGGGCTTTTTTTGCTTGCTGTTTGAAGCGAATGGTCAGCTTAGAACCTTTCACATCATCGCGTTTCGCAAGCGTGAAAGAGGCTGGGTACCATTTGCCGTTGCTGCCCTGATACATTACTTTATCAATTTCAAGGTCACGCGTGTCCAGCACCAGGGTTCTGGCTTGCTTGTTTTGCCATGCCAGTGTGTGTTCAACAAAACCTTCCAGGTGTTTGTCAGTAAAATCGACATCCAGATCGAGGTGAAGGTGTGTACTGACTACGTCGTTGAGGTTGGCATAAGTATGCTGATCAACCGTCTGAGCGCTCAGTGCTGTATGTGACAGGCCTGCTAAGGCAAGGCCAAAGGTTAGGGCAGAAAGTTTCATTATTATCCTTGCTCATGATGTGAGTAGAGCCGTTGTTATACCACTTAAGTGCCAAAATGACACCTTGATGCGTCGGAGCTTCGGATAGGCTACACTAGCGGCAATTTTGCATTTGTTACTGAGGTCGGGCGTGCCGTCTTTGCAGTCATTACACACATTTTCATTACCGGCATCTTGCCGCACATTGCTGCGTATCACCGATCCGGCGCAGCTTTACGACCATGATTTTAGTGCACCGTTTTATATTTTGGGTGAGGGTAGCAACAGCGTGTTTCTTGCTGATTATGAAGGCACCGTGATCCAGATGGCAAACTTGGGAGTGAAGGTTGTCGAGCAGGCTGAACACTATGTTGTGCGTGCTGCTGCTGGCGAATCCTGGCACGCACTGGTGATGCATTTACTGGCACGCAATATTGGTGGGCTGGAGAACTTAGCGCTGATCCCGGGCACCGTGGGAGCAGCACCGATCCAGAATATTGGCGCTTATGGGGTGGAACTGGCAGATCTATTATATCAGGTACGCGGATTTGATATTGCCAGTCGGACTCTGAAAACACTGGATAAAGCGGCATGTCAGCTTGGCTACCGCGACTCTGTCTTTAAACACGCCCTGAAAGATCGTTTTATAATCACCGAAGTGACGTTGCATTTACCCAAGCCATGGCAACCTGTGTTGCACTATGGGCCGTTACAAGCATTACGCAATGAGACGGTGACGCCTGAGATAGTGGCAAAGCAAGTGATGGCAATTCGGCGCAGTAAATTGCCCGACCCGCAGACGCTGGCAAACGCCGGGAGCTTTTTTAAAAACCCGGTGGTCGACAAAACGCAAGCTCAGACCCTGGCGCAGAGCTACCCTGACTTACCACTTTATCCGGTAGACGCAAAGCGATGCAAACTGGCCGCTGGCTGGTTGATTGAATACGCCGGGTTAAAAGGTTATCAACAGGGC
Organism: Pseudoalteromonas rubra; assembly: GCF_001482385.1. Classification (NCBI taxonomy): domain Bacteria; kingdom Pseudomonadati; phylum Pseudomonadota; class Gammaproteobacteria; order Alteromonadales; family Pseudoalteromonadaceae; genus Pseudoalteromonas; species Pseudoalteromonas rubra. The sequence continues at coordinate 2,570,327 of NZ_CP013611.1, read as the reverse complement.
GGTGTTCGGGTCTACGACCGCCAGGCATTGGTACTGGTTAATGATGGGCATAGTGAAGGTGAGGATCTCAGAGCGGTGATCGGCCATATTCAACAGACGATATTCAACAAGTTTGGCATTGTGCTGGAGCATGAAGTCAGGCTGATAGGCCCGCAGGGTGAAATTACAATACAGGAAGCGCACTATGGTTAAAGCACCAGATGGCAACAAACTGGCCATTTTACATGCCCTGAAGTGCGGTGAGTTTGTCTCCGGGCAGGCACTGGGTGAGCAGCTGGGGATCAGCCGCGCGGCGGTGTCTAAGCATATTAAGTCTCTGCAGCAAATGGGCATTGATATCTTCAAGGTGACGGGTAAAGGCTATCGGCTCAATAACAGCCTGCCTTTATTAGAGGAAGCCGAGATCCGTCAGAGTTGGGGACAGCTCAGCGACACCCCATGCCAGATAGAAGTGCATTCAATTATTGACTCAACCAATAGCGAGCTGATGCGCCGTATTCAGGCCAATCAGCCAATTCCACGTGGCCAAGTGCTGGTTGCGGAAATGCAGCAGGCAGGGCGTGGCAGACGAGGGCGTCAGTGGCAGTCTCCATTTGGTGCGAACCTCTATTATAGTTGCTATTGGCAACTGGAAGAGGGCATGCAGGCCGCTATGGGGTTGTCGATAGCCGTCGGGCTGGCGGTACATGATGCGCTCAAAGCGTTATTCGATCTGGATGTACAATTGAAGTGGCCGAATGATGTCTATCTGAATGAACAGAAATTGGCGGGCATTTTGGTCGAGCTGGACGGTCAGGTTGAAGGCCCCTGTCATCTGGTGATTGGTATTGGTCTCAATGTGGCGATGCCAGAGAGTGCTGCCGGGGCGATAGATCAGGCCTGGACCGATCTGAGTCAGCATGTCAGTTCGGTGAATAAGAACCAGCTGGTGGCTGTGTTGACGTTGTGTTTGCAAAAGCGCCTGGAGATTTATCAGCGTCATGGGCTAAGTGTGATGAGCGAGCAGTGGAATGGATTGAACGTATATCGCCAGCAGGCTGTGACGTTGACCACCGGACAGAAACAATGGCGGGGTATTTGTGAGGGCATCGATCAGCAAGGTGGGCTGGTGTTGCGTCAGGATGGCGAGCTGAAGACCTACTACGGGGGAGAAATTTCTGTGCGTAAGGAGTTGTCATGAAGCTGTTAATTGATGTGGGCAACACGGCACTGAAAACTGCGACCCTGACAGGAGAGACGATCGCCTTGGTTAATGAGGCGGATATTCCCTGGTCAGAAATAGACGAAGTGCTGATCGCTCAGGTTGGCAAAGGCGAGCTGGTGGCGCCATTGATTGCACGTGCGCAGCAACGGGCAATCCCCCATTACCATGCCGCGGTGAGCGCGACATTGGGTAAACTGCGGTGTGCTTATCCGCAATTTGAAAATCTGGGTATAGATAGGTGGCTGACCGTGGTAGCTTGCTACCACCTTTATCCACAACAAAGCTGCGTGATATTGGATTGTGGAACCGCCAGTAAAATTGATGTGCTAAATAGTGAAGGGCAACATCTCGGCGGCTGGATTTTACCGGGCCTGGATATGATGCTTAGTAGTTTGGTTGCAAACACTCAGAAAGTATTCAGTGACGATACCAGCTTATTTTTGCCTGAGCTCGGCACGAACACACCGAATGCGGTAAAAAATGGGGCCTTGGTTGCGACGCTTGGCGCTTTGGAGTTTTACCTGAGCAAGTCGAATGAGGATTTTGTGATTGTATGCGCCGGTGGATACGGCGAATTAATGCAACAACATTTGGCCCGCCCCAGTACATATAACGATATTTTGGTCCTGCAAGGCTTGATGTACTGGCGTAAATATCAGCAGTTTGCATAATAATTTGCCTGCAATACAGGTTTTTGCTGTAAATGTGACCATTTAAACAATTATCTGTGATTTTTTTTGATTTGGGTGTTGCATAGTCCCGGCCATTCCTCTAATATCTCGCCCCGTACTAAAGCAGTGCCGACTTAGCTCAGTTGGTAGAGCAACTGACTTGTAATCAGTAGGTCATCCGTTCGACTCGGATAGTCGGCACCAGTTTTTAAATAGCAACGCTTTAGACAAGAATTTTTTGACGTGGAGGGGTTCCCGAGCGGCCAAAGGGATCAGACTGTAAATCTGACGGCACTGCCTTCGCTGGTTCGAATCCAGCCCCCTCCACCACTTTATTCTTGACGGTTAGAGGTAGTTAAGAACAGGTTCCTAAAGCGGGCATCGTATAATGGCTATTACCTCAGCCTTCCAAGCTGATGATGCGGGTTCGATTCCCGCTGCCCGCTCCAGTTTTCTGGTGTGCTGATATAGCTCAGTTGGTAGAGCGCACCCTTGGTAAGGGTGAGGTCGGCAGTTCAAATCTGCCTATCAGCACCAGTCTTCGGATCTTCCTAAATACTTCCTTTGATTTGTCATAAAAACATTTATAATTGTACTGAATAATTCTAATCTGCCGCCGCTGTGGCGTGTGGATTATTTTTATATGTAATCTAGATACACAAAACTTATAGGTTCCGTCATGGCAAAAGAAAAGTTTGAACGTTCGAAACCGCACGTTAACGTTGGTACTATCGGCCACGTTGACCACGGTAAAACTACCCTAACTGCAGCAATCACTAACGTACTTGCAAAAGTATACGGTGGTGAAGCGAAAGACTTCGCATCAATCGATAACGCTCCAGAAGAGCGTGAGCGTGGTATCACAATCTCAACTTCACACGTTGAGTATGACACTCCAACTCGCCACTACGCGCACGTTGACTGTCCTGGACACGCTGACTACGTTAAAAACATGATCACTGGTGCTGCTCAGATGGACGGCGCGATCCTGGTAGTTGCTGCAACTGACGGTCCTATGCCTCAAACACGTGAGCACATCCTACTTTCTCGTCAGGTTGGTGTACCTTACATCATCGTATTCATGAACAAATGTGACATGGTTGACGACGAAGAGCTACTAGAGCTAGTAGAGATGGAAGTTCGTGAACTTCTTTCTGAGTACGACTTCCCAGGTGATGACCTGCCTCTAATCCAGGGTTCAGCTCTTAAAGCGCTAGAAGGCGAGAAAGAGTGGGAAGACAAGATCGTTGAGCTTGCAGAAGCACTAGATTCTTACATCCCAGAGCCAGAGCGTGACATCGATAAGCCGTTCATCATGCCTATCGAAGACGTATTCTCAATCCAGGGTCGTGGTACTGTTGTAACTGGCCGTGTTGAAGCTGGTATCATCAACGTGAACGACGAAGTTGAAATCGTAGGTATCAAAGAAACTACGAAGACAACTTGTACTGGTGTTGAAATGTTCCGTAAGCTGCTTGACGAAGGTCGTGCAGGTGAGAACATCGGTGCACTTCTACGTGGTACTAAGCGTGATGAAGTTGAGCGTGGTCAGGTTCTTTGTAAGCCTGGTTCAATCAACCCACACACTAAGTTCACTTCAGAAGTATACGTACTGTCTAAAGATGAAGGTGGCCGTCATACTCCATTCTTCAAAGGCTACCGTCCACAGTTCTACTTCCGTACAACTGACGTAACTGGTAACGTTGAGCTTCCAGAAGGCGTAGAAATGGTAATGCCTGGTGACAACATCAAGATGACTGTTGAGCTAATCGTTCCAATCGCGATGGACGAAGGTCTACGTTTCGCGATCCGTGAAGGTGGCCGTACAGTTGGTGCTGGTGTTGTAGCTACAATCGTAGAATAATCTACAGATTGCAGTAACACTGTGAAAAAGGTCGCTTAGGCGGCCTTTTTTAATGCCTGAGTGAAAGTCATCATGTGAAGGTGGCGCCTTCTACAGGGTAGTGTAGGTGCTAGTTGCAACTATCGTTGAGTAATATCGACTTTAGTTAATGCAATAAGCATTGTAAAAAAGGTCACTTCGGTGGCCTTTTTTAATGCCTGAAATATAGCGATGGAAAATGCGGTGTGGAAGTACATCCTTGTAGCGACGCCCATCGCGCATCCTTGCGCTCACCTCCTCTTGCTGCGAAGCGGCGGTGACTCCAGGCTTCCTGCCTTACGCTCTTCGAGCCAGCATAGCTGTTCAAAAATATTCCAGATATTTTTGTCGTTCACTCGTCGCCCTTGCGCAAAGGAAATGCCAGTGCAAGCACTGCGTCATTAGCCCTTTGCACGATAGGTGGCGCCTTCCACAGGGTAATGTAGGTGCTTGTAGCTACAATCGTAGAATAATCTACAGATTGCAGTAACACTGTGAAAAAGGTCGCTTAGGCGGCCTTTTTTAATGCCTGAAATATAGCGATGGAAAATGCGGTGTGGAAGTGCATCCTTGTAGCGACGCCCATCGCGCATCCTTGCGCTCACCTCCTTTTGCTGCGAAGCGGCGGTGACTCCAGGCTTCCTGCCTTACGCTCTTCGAGACAGCATAGCTGTTCAAAAATATTCCAGATATTTTTGTCGTTCACTCGTCGCCCTTGCGCAAAGGAAATGCCAGTGCAAGCACTGCGTCATTAGCCCTTTGCACGATAGGTGGCGCCTTCCACAGGGTAATGTAGGTGCCAGTTGCAACTATCGTTGAGTAATCAACAGTAGTGATGCAATAAGCATTGTAAAAAAAGTCACTTCGGTGGCCTTTTTTAATGCCTGAAATATAGCGATGGAAAATGCGGTGTGGAAGTACATCCTTGTAGCGACGCCCATCGCGCATCCTTGCGCTCACCTCCTCTTGCTGCGAAGCGGTGCTTCGTTTACTCGTCGCCCTTGCGCAAAGGAAATGCCAGTGCAAGCACTGCGTCATTAGCACTTTGCACGATCGCTGCGAAGCGATGGTGACTCCAGGCTTCCTGCCTTACGCTCTTCGAGCCAGCATAGCTGTGCAAAAATATTCCAGATATTTTGGTCGTTCACTCGTTGCCGTTGCAAAAAGAGCAGCGAAAAAAGCATCAGGTTAGACGGTAGATGATGGGTTATCGCGTAACACAAAGTGACCATTGTTGCGATTTATACAGTGTAGAATGAATATAATTAGGCATGAATTTAAATCGGAAAAGAGAGAAAAAACCTGATTAATTAAAGGCTATTATAGGGTTTTATAATCACTCAATACGCTGTGTCAGCCTGGCTATGAGTAGTTTTATTCTCGCATTTGACGAATAGGTTGTTTATTTCATTAATATTAAAAGTTCAATATTAACAAAGAGGTGGTTGATGTTTGTTCGATTATTCATGTTGCCTGAATGTATAATGAACATTTTTATTGACAGGTTTCTGGCTATGTGTAGAATTTGGGTAACTTTTTTAATATAAAGATAAATGGAAATGAAATACTCAATTATCCCTGCTGCTGCATTAGTAATGTTGTCTGGCTGCGCAAGCGTTATGACTTCTGATATGCAAACTATTCAAGTAACAACAAACACAGGTAAAGTTGTTGAAGTGACTGCTGATGGTAATCAATCAAGCACTCCTGGTGCCGTTCAGGTACTGAGAGACGGTCAGGATAAAGTGATCAGAACCACTGCTGCGGGCTGTGCTTCTGAAACACCAGTTAAGAAATCTGTCACGCCTGCATTTTTCGGTAATATCGTTATCGGTGGCTTGCTAGGTTCAACCACAGATTCCTCAACAGGTAAAATGTGGGACTATGAAGAAAACGTAGAAATTCAGTGTGATAACTAAGCTGTAGCTCAAGTATGAAACAAATATTAAGCTGTTTTATAACAGCTTTTTTTTTATTTACTAGTCAGGCTGTTGCCCTTATCACAGCGCCATTGGAGCGTCTCGCTGATTCAAAACAGTGGCATCTGTTACTTCATCTAGATGACAAGGGTATGCCTCAGATCGAGGACCCACAGTTTTTACTTTCTGCTGAGTCTGGCCGTTTCTCGGCAAAGGCTGAGCTGGATAAAACACTAGCGTTAATGAATGAAGATCTCCGTCTTGCTTATTGCCAGTTTCCTGCACGAGTGACGCTGATATCGCAAGCCACCAGGCGGACACTCTCTTCCGATATGGCACAACAATGCCCTGAATTACAAAAGTTTCTTGATTATGTTCCCTTTGATTCACTGACCCTGGTTTTTGCATCAGAAGTGGTGACGTCTGCATCCAGTATGATGGGGCATATCTTTTTTAAGACCGAAGGCAAAAATCACAAAGGGACGGACGTGGCCCACTCTTTGGCTTATTTCACGGAAATCACTACATTCAACCCACTTAAACTACTGGTTGAGAGTACCTATACGGGAATGCCAGGGTTTTTCTCTGTGCGGCCATTTGCCAAAGATTTGGTGAAGTATCGTGATATTGAACAACGTAGCTTGTGGCAATATAAATTAAAGGCAGATCCTGAAAAGCTATCGTTATTGCAGTTACACTTATGGGAGCTTAAAGGCAAAGAGTTAGTATATTATTTTCAATCGTATAATTGCGCTACGATGACTCTGGAACTATTGGCTCTGCTCAATATTGATATTCTTGATGAAAAAGGCAGCATTGTGTCACCTTTGGATGTCGTTAAGGCAGCTAAAACACATCAGCAAATAGACACAATTCATGTCGATGCATCGGATTTATGGCTCGTACATGCCATGTCCGATGAACTAACTGCCTCGAGTCTGACCAAAATGGAACAGTTGCTTACCAGTGATTTGTCTGCCATAGAAAAGGTGTCATTAACGCCGCTTGAGAAAGAGTATCTGGCGAGATCGCTGAAATACTTGCCTGTTTCCGAGCGTGCACAGACGCATGTTACGTACCTTCAGGCTGAAGTCGATCAGCATCAGCTTAATCTGATGCATCATAAAATGCCGACTAAGGCCCCCCAAGATTCTTCTATTGATCTGCGATTTGCAAGGCAAAGAAACGGTCATGATGTTATCAAACTAGGCTGGTTACCTGCTGGGCATTTTTTGCAAAGTGATAACCGCCAGTACTTGTCGGAATCAGAATTGCAAATGGGCTATACCGTCTTGGCTTATGATTTTGATGCGCAAAGTTTGAGTCTGGATGAGCTGACGCTCTATAAAGCACGATCGTTAGCAGCCTCTTTGCCGGCATTTGGGCAATTGTCTTCACAAGTGTACTTTGGATACCGGCCACAAAAAACGCAACAGCTCGATGAAAAGTCGCTACTGGAGCTCTCTGGTCTTGCTGGCAAATCATATCAGTTACACAGAGATATATTGGGATATTGGTTACTGGGTGGTGGGTTGACATCGGATGTACGTCATACCCGTGGTTATATCAAAGCCATAGCAGGCTTATCGGCGGATATACTGGTAGACAGTAAATTTACGCTAGAGTTGGGGTCGACAAGTGGTGCGGTCGCCGAGTCAAGCCGCAGTCATTACTTAAATACCTCCCTGAGCTGGTTTATGACTCAGGACAGTATGTTTAACTTGTCTTTTAAACTAGAGCGTAATCGTGATTATGAAAACCATGAGTTGGGTGTGCAATTTGTCCAGCATTATTAGGCGCATGGTGACTTAATTATTGCTCTATTGTGCATCCAGTGCTTCACTTAATCGGTGAATGACATTTTATCAGTGGGTGCAATATGGCATTAGTTTCTTATAACCGGGTGGGGGCGTTTTGTTGGGCAGAGCTGTGCACCAGCAATTGGCAGGAGGCGAAAGCCTTTTACATGCAACTTTTTGATTGGGGGTTTGATGACCAACCGATTGGAGAGGGCGCTTATTATACTATGCTGCAAAAGCAGGGGGATGATGTTGCAGCTATGTACCAGATGATGCCGCAACAGAAAGAAGCGGGTGCGCAGAGTCAGTGGCTGAGCTATATCGCGGTTGAGAATGTGGATGAGATGGCAGACAGAGCGCAGGCACTGGGCGCTGAAATCATTGCCGGCCCCCATGATGTGCCTGAAGCGGGCAGAATGGTGATGTTGCAGGAGCCCGCAGATGGGGCCCATTTTGCGCTATGGCAGGCAAAAGAGCACCCGGGGTGTCGCCGTGAGCTGGAAGCAAATGTGCCTTACTGGTTTGAACTGGCGACACGGAGTAGCCAAAAAAGCAGGGCATTTTACAGTGCTTTGCTGGGCTGGCAGGCGCAAGATAAGCCGATGGAAGGTATGGATTATGTGTTGTTCAGCGCACGCGACACGGTTGTGGCGGGCATGTTACAGATGAGCGAAGAGTGGGGAGATGATATCCCTGCACATTGGATGACCTACTTTGCGGTGATGGATTGCGATGCCATGGCCGATAAAGCCCGAACACTGGGAGGGCAAGTGTGTGTCCCGCCGACGGATATCCCTCAGGTTGGTCGTTTTGCCGTGATCACAGATCCCCAGGGGGCTGTTTTTTCAATTATTCAATCTCAAATGCATGACATTGAACCTTAACCCACCTACTGTTCTTTAGTCCAGTGAGATCAGCTGTCCCTTACATTGAGAAAAGGCGTTTTCCAGCCGCTCTGCATATTGCCTGAGTTGCCCGCTTTTTCTTATTGTTTTTATGTGGACACTGAGCTTTGGCACCAGAGCCTGGTGCTTTTTATGGACATAATGGTAGATGGTAAAAGTACGCTCTGAGGCTGTTTTACTGTACAGCATAGTGAGTCCGGACTCACACAAGGAGCCTAAGGCGTATTTATTGGTAGCTAATATACGATTGACGCGACCACGACTCAGTGCCTGATAGGCTGATATGTCATTCTGTACCTGGCTGCAATTGAGCTGGTGCTGCTGACAAAACCAAACTGTGACCAGGTTACCGGCAATGATGGCCAAGTCTGTTTCATAAGACAGATCGCAGTACTTTGGGTCGGTGCATAGCAGTGTCAACTTCAGCTGACCGAGTGGCGCAGGTACAGCAATTAAATTGGCATAGCGTGCACCGATTAAGTCAACGCGTCCGGCTTCCGCATCTAGCTCCGCCTCATTCACTAACTGCAGGCCACGTTCACTGGGTAAAAATTCAAACTCTGGTTGGATCCCCAATGGCGCATAAATGGGGTTGAACATCGCTGTGATTTGCTGCTGCCCCAGTGTATATGACAAAGCTTCGCTGATGTTGACAAGGTAAGTGTTCGCAAACGCAGCTGGCAGCCATAACAGGGCGAGCAGGATGAAATAGCGTGGCAAGAGTGTACTCCCTTAACTGGCGTTCTTTAAAGGTAGCAGAACCTGCTGAGGCTGAAAGTAATCACTGCAATCTATAGAATGGCAGATATGCTAATGTGAGTGCAGACAAATAAATGGGAGAAAGATATGTCAAAACATGTGGTGATCACCGGAGCCAGCCGTGGTATTGGTCTGGAGTTATGCCGACATTATGTAGCAGCGGGTGATCGGGTAACGGCGGTTGTACGTCGAACGTCAGATGAACTGCAGTCCCTGGGTGTCACTATCCTTGATGGCATTGATGTCAGCATCACTGAAGATGTTCACACCTTGTCTTCAGCGCTGGGAGACCAGGTTATTGATATACTGATTAATAATGCTGGCATTTTTCACAATGAAACTCTGCAACAGATGGATTTTACAACATTGGAACAGCAGCTGATGGTCAATGCCGTTGCTCCTGTGCGCGTTACACATGCGTTGCAGCGTAATTTGGTTGCGGGGAGCAAGGTGGCGATGATCACCAGCCGTATGGGCTCCATCGAGGATAACGGATCGGGGGCTTATATTGGCTATCGTATGTCCAAAGCGGCTCTGAACGCGGCAGGGGTGAGTCTGGCACATGAGCTGAAGCCGCAGGGGGTTGCCGTGGCTCTACTTCACCCGGGGTTTGTACAAACGCAGATGGTCAATTTTGCCGGGGATATTTCTGCGACAGACGCCGCACAGCATCTAATCCAGCGTATCGCTGAGTTAACGTTGGAAACCAGTGGGGGATTCTGGCACGCCAATGGCGATCGCTTGCCCTGGTAAGGGCAGGATAGTGCACTGGAAAGGGACAAAGTTGTGCTAAACTTCGGGCAGGTATTTGCATAAATGAGCTAATTTTCATGGAACTTCAAGAAAACACCCCGCTAAACCTGCCTCTGTTTAAACTGGATGATAACCTGGCGGAGCGCGACATTGCGCAGCCCGACCTGACATTGGAAGTTATTCTGGATGCCAATCTATTGGCCAATCTTTGTCAGAACCCTGCTCCCGAGCAAAGTGTGAGCATTCCGCTTGAGGGTTATCAGATCAGTAATATCGAACACCAGGTGGCAGAGGTTTTGAGCCATGGCCACCAGGCGCAGTTGTTGCTTAATCACGGTCCGGTATTGAGTGCTGTTTTAAGCTGTGAAAGCCAGGTCATGTTTGTTTCTCCACCAATGGAAATGATGCCGACATTCGATTTAGGGCTTGATGACGAAGAGGACGAGTAATGCGCAGATCGGGCTGGATACTGACTGGCTTAGTTACTTTCTTAAGTGGGTGTGTGGCATTGGGTATGAATCATTACGATGATTTGTTTGGGCCACAGCAGGTACAGCAGCGCATCCAACCACAATCAGAACCGCATGGTGCGGCATATTTGCGCGATATCAAACCGATCCTGGACACCCGGTGTGTGGTGTGCCATGGCTGTTATGATGCGCCTTGTCAGCTTAAACTGAGCTCTCCAGAAGGCATAGATCGGGGGGTAAGTAAAACCCGGGTTTATGATGGCACCCGCTTACTGGCCGAGTCTCCAACCCGTTTACTGTTCGATGCGCAGTCTACATCACAATGGCGCGATAAGGGGTTTACCCCGATTCTCAACGAGCGCGTGCAAACCGAGTATGCTAACCTCAATGCGAGTGTGCTGTATAATAGCTTGCTACTCAAACATACTCAGCCGTTTGCTCAGCAAGGGCTGTTGCCTCAGCACTATGACTTTTCATTAGACAGAGCGCAGACCTGTCCGACAATGGATGAATACCCAGACTATGCCAAAGAGCAGCCGCATGCAGGCATGCCTTATGGGTTACCCGCACTGACAAACAGTGAATTCGCGCAACTCACGCAGTGGATTAAGCAAGGCTCACCAATGAGTCAGATTGCCCCACCCAATGCGGATGAGCAACTGGCCGTTGCAAAGTGGGAAAGTTTCTTAAACCAGGACGACAATAAGTCTCGCCTTGCCGCCCGATATATTTATGAGCACTGGTATCTGGCGAATGCTTATTTTGACCGCCTGGATGGCGACGCCTTTTTTAAGCTTGTGCGTTCTAAGACGCCGCCGGGTGAACCCATTGAACTGATTGCGACGGTCAGGCCATTTGATGATCCCAAAGTCGCACGGGTTTACTACCGCTTGATGCAGGTGCGCAGCACTATCTTGTCTAAAACGCATATGCCGCTGGCATTGAATGACGACAAACTGGCGCGCCTGCAGACGCAGTTTATTCACAGTGACTATCAGGTGTCGCAGTTACCGGGCTACTCGCCTAAACTGGCAGCGAACCCTTTTAAAGTGTTTGCGGCGATCCCTGTGAAGTCACGTTATCAGTTTATGCTCGATGAAGCGGAATTGATCGTCAAAGGCTTTATTAAAGGCCCGGTGTGTCGGGGTCAGATTGCCCTGAACGTGATCAACGACCACTTTTGGGTGGCTTTTGTGGACCCTGACAAAAATGCCTCGCCGGCTGTGGCACAGCTGCTGACTCGTCATGATGATGATCTGATCTTACCGGCAGCAGAGCAGAGCAATGTTTTGCCATTATCCAGCTGGGCGAAATATGCTAAGCGCCAGCATGATTACCTGGAAGCGAAAACGGCTCTGTCTAATCAGGTATTTGCCGATGGCAAGCAACTCAACCTTGACCTGATCTGGCAAGGGGAGGGGCATAATCAGAATGCGGCATTGACCATTTTCCGCCACTTTGACAGCGCCACTGTGGTGAAAGGGTTTATTGGGCAAGCCCCCAAAACCACCTGGGTGCTGGATTATGCGTTGTTTGAGCGGATCCATTATTTACTGGTCGCGGGCTTTGATGTGTATGGGAATATTGGCCATCAGCTGGTGACCCGCTTATATATGGATTTTCTGCGTCTCGAAGGCGAGCAGAACTTTCTGAATTTGCTGCCGCTGAGTCATCGTCAGGCAATTAAACAACATTGGTATCGCAAATCTCATCTGAGCCTCAGTGAGTTTATTAATCGCAAGTCATTACTGGGTGCACCATCTGGGATCCACTATCACAGCAACGACCCACAGGCAGAGCTGTATGACATGTTAAAAGCGCATCTGAAGCCTGTACTGAATGAGGCCTATGATTACACCGCTGTTCCGCCAGCACTGCAACCACTCAATACACTGCCCGTACGCGCGATTAATCAGCTGCCTCAGGTGTCGTTTATTTTGGCTGTCGATAGTAAAGGCGAGCATCAGCCTTATACCCTGATCCACCATAATGCACACTTTAATATTTCGAGCCTGCTAAACGAAGAAGGCCAGCGAGCGTATGAGGAAGATACCGCGACTGTGGTACCTGGGTTTATCGGAGACTACCCGGAAGCAATCTGGCACCTGCCGAATCAGGCGCATATAGACGCTTTTGTGCAACAGCTGGCTGAGGTACGTACCGAGTCGGGTTACCGGATGCTAAAAGCTACGTTTGGGATCCGCAGAACACACCCGCAGTTCTGGCAATACAGTGATTTATTGCACCGTATTGCCCGTGAAACTCGGGGTGTGGAGTATGGTCTGTTTGACTATAACCGACTGGAAAACAGGTAACCAATGGCGGGCCCGGCTCGGGCCTGCTTATGGTTATTTCAGATTACTGGCGGCACGGACTGCTGCCAGCAGCACACTTTCTTCCAGACGCACTTTGTAATTAGGGTTGGCATACTGAAACTGTATCAGGCCTGCTTTATCAATGACAAAGACAGCAGGCACCGGCAACGCCACTCGGCTTTTACCATCCAGGTCGACAAACTGCACCCCCATGCGGTCGCGATAGGCTTTAGCCGTTTTGTCATCGAGGTAATATGCTAGTCCCAGTGCCTGAGTTAGAGCAAGCTGGTTATCCGAGAGTAGCCGGTAATTGGGTGAACTGATGTTACTTTTACTCATTGCTTGTGGCCTGTCGGGTGAAACCGCAACTACCTGTGCATCCAGCTCAACAATCTCCTTTTCAATTTTTTGTAGCCCAGCCAACTGGCGAGAGCAATATGGGCACCAGCCACCACGATACACCACTAAAACGGTAGTTTTGTCCTGATATAACTTACTCAGATCGATGGCTTTGCCGTTGTTATCCTGCAACATTAAAGCTGGGGCTGTGAGGCCAGGGAGTAACGGTGAGACTTTCTCCGGGTGATCACTGATGTTAGTGGCTTGTGCAGCTGACAGAGAAAAAGACAGTAATTGCGAGACTGAGAGTATTATCGCAAGAAGTATGGATCGCATGTAAAACCTCAAAAATGTATTTATGACTCCTAATAGAACGGGGCAGAGCAAAAAAGCTTTCGTCGTGGCATTTGCACCACTGTGTGGGTATCATAGCGCTTTGACTGAATTGTGAGAGTGAGAGCCAAATATGTCTGCAAATAGTGCAAAGCTGGTTGTGATGCTAGAGATGCAAAATGCCATGAATACCAAAGTGCATGAGCAATGGTTCAGCCAGGGGTTTGAATGGTACCGAGCCATCTGGGTTGAGTGTGCAGAAATGTTGGACCACTACGGCTGGAAATGGTGGAAAAAACAAACCCCGGATACTGAGCAAGTGATCCTGGAGTTGGTCGACATTTTCCACTTTGGCCTTTCACTGCGCATTGACGGTGAAACGACTTATGAGGCACTGGCAGCACAGTTGGATAGTGAGTTGTCTCAGCCTTTGTATGCCGAAGATTTTAAGGCAACGCTGGAAGTGCTTGCTGCATCGGCTGTGGCCGATAAAACCTTTAATGCCGCCGCTTTTGCTGGGTGTATGCAGCAGATTGGTATGAGCATCGACGATCTATATCGGGGGTATGTGGGTAAAAACACCCTGAACTTCTTCCGCCAGGATCACGGATACAAAGATGGTAGCTACATCAAAGAGTGGCATGGCAAAGAAGATAATGAGCACCTGGTTGAAGTTGTGAAAAGCCTGGATACAGAACATCCAGACTTTGCTAAGCAGGTATATCAGGGCTTGCAAGCACGCTACCCAGGCTGATCAGCTGATCGGTAGTAACGTGCGGTAGTCGCAAATGGCCGGGTAATCAGTGATGTCGTTATGAGGTTGCTGGCTATCCGGATTCGCAATGGCCAGTAAATGCCCGATGCCATATTCTCTAGCGGCGGCCAACACCGTCAGACTGTCATCGACAAATAAGGTGCGGTTTTTATCAAACCCCAGATCAGCCTGAACCTGCTGCCATAACTGTTGGCTTTCCTTACTCACCCCATAGCTGTGCGTTGAGATTAATTTGTCCAGATACTGGTCAAACTGCGTTCTTTCTACTTTAAGGCTTAAGCTATCCGGGTGTGCATTGGTGAGTAAAATCAGCTCTTTTCCGGCTGCTTTTAGTGCTTGTAAAAATGCCGGCACATCTTCGCGAACAGAAATCAGATGCTGGATTTCGCGCTTGAGTTCCATAATGGGTAATTGGAGTTGCTGTTGCCAGTAATCGAGGCAATACCATTCAATTTGTCCCATGACGGCTTCGTAGCGCGCGAGGATATCAGCCCGGGCTTGCTCCAGTGTCAGGCCTTGCTTAACGGCATGGGCTTTTGGGATCACGTCCAGCCAAAAGTGATTATCAAAATGCAGGTCGAGTAATGTGCCGTCCATATCCAGTAACACAGTATCGATCTTTGACCAATTTAACATAGGCATTTACCTGTAAAGGCTTTATGATGAGGTTAATCGCCATGATAGCAAAATAATCTCTATGTCACAGAAAAAGCACCCAATTCCCCCTGAGATACTAGCCTCTGAGGTTGTCGCAAAAAGTAAGCTCTTTACCGTTGAATCATTGTCGCTGTCATTTTCTAATGGTGAGCACCGCGAGTATGAACGTGTTCGTGGCGGTGGAAGGGGGGCTGTAATGATAGTGCCCATATCAGCTGAAAATGAGCTACTATTAGTGAGAGAATATTGCGCGGGGACACATGATTATCAGCTCGGCTTTCCAAAAGGGCTGATTGATCCGGGGGAAACCCCCATTGAGGCAGGAAACCGTGAGTTAAAAGAAGAAGTTGGCTTTGGCGCTCATCAATTTTGTGATTTGAAAACTTTATCATTGGCACCCAGCTACTTTAACGCCAGAATGCATATTTTAGTGGCCCAGGATTTATATCCGGAGCAATTGGCCGGTGATGAACCAGAACCGCTGGTGGTGGTAAAGTGGCCCATGGCGCAATGGCAAGGGTTACTGAGCCAACCTGACTTTACTGAAGCCCGCAGTGTCGCCGCGTTGTTGTTGCTACAACAGTACCTGACAACGGAGGCTTAATGCAGTCATTTTTAGAGCCCTGTATTACCCTTGCCGAACAGGCAGGGCAAGCGATCATGGCCATCTATCAGCAAGACGACATAGGTGCGCGGGAAAAGTCGGACCATACACCGGTAACGGCGGCCGATCTGGCTTCGAATGAAGTATTGACTGCGGGGTTGCAAGCCCTGGCCCCGGATGTACCAATCATGTCTGAAGAGACCCCGATCCCCCCGCTGGAAAATCGACAACACTGGCAACGTTACTGGCTGCTGGATCCTATGGACGGTACCGGTGAATTCATTCTTGAAAGTGGCGATTTTGCTGTCAACATCGCGCTGATTGAGAATAATCAGCCTGTACTTGGTGTGATCCATTGGCCGGCAAAAGACGTGACCTATTTTGCTACTCATCAGGGTGGTGCGTTTAAGCGTATTGCAGGACGCGATGAGCCGATTTCTGTTGCCCCAAAAAGTACCCTGACTCTGGCTGTGAGCCGCAGACAAAAAATTGAGGCAGTAAGTCAGTATTTAAATAGTCAGTTTGATACGGTGGCACTGGGGTCTTGTTCGCTTAAGGCGTGTATCGTGGCTGAAGGCAAAGCCGACTGTTTTTTACGGGTTGGACCGACCGGTGAATGGGACACGGGGGCATCACAGGTGATTGTTGAAGAAGCTGGAGGTTGTATCACCGATGCTGAATTTAACCCGCTGACATACAACCAAAGAGAAAGTACAGAAAACCCAGATTTCATTGTGATGGGTCACCCCGACTGGCAGTTTCAGAAGCTGATTAATCCGCATCAGAGAGAGCAGTAGTCTGCGGTCGTTTTGGCCGCTAAGACAATAAATGTCATATACGGGCGTTAAAATAGGGTGGTTTGACTGCTTTTTGAGCGGTTGGCACCCTTTTCTTGATTAAGACCTTGCAATATTAAATCAATTCTATATTATAGCGACCTCTTAAAGAGTTAGGGCAAATTAAGCCTCGTAAAGTACTATTTAAGTGCTTCTCTCAACAGAAGTAAAACGTTGAAAATACAGGCGCGGGATGGAGCAGCCTGGTAGCTCGTCGGGCTCATAACCCGAAGG
This sequence comes from Pseudoalteromonas rubra, assembly GCF_001482385.1. Taxonomy (NCBI): domain Bacteria; kingdom Pseudomonadati; phylum Pseudomonadota; class Gammaproteobacteria; order Alteromonadales; family Pseudoalteromonadaceae; genus Pseudoalteromonas; species Pseudoalteromonas rubra. The sequence goes on along the minus strand of NZ_CP013611.1, from coordinate 2,553,872 downwards.
TCGTCGGTTCAAATCCGGCTCCCGCAACCAACTTTTTAAGTGGTAACGACCGAAGGTCGTCGGTTCGCTCTTCATAAATCAAGGGCTCCCGCAACCACTTTCTAAGTGGTTACTACTTCTCTCAACAGAAGTAAAACGTTGAACATACAGGCGCGGGATGGAGCAGCCTGGTAGCTCGTCGGGCTCATAACCCGAAGGTCGTCGGTTCAAATCCGGCTCCCGCAACCACTTCCTAAGTGGTAACGACCGAAGGTCGTCGGTTCGCTCTTCATAAATCAAGGGCTCCCGAAACTACTTTCTGAAGTGGTTACTACTTCTTTCAACAGAAGTAAAACGTTGAACATACAGGCGCGGGATGGAGCAGCCTGGTAGCTCGTCGGGCTCATAACCCGAAGGTCGTCGGTTCAAATCCGGCTCCCGCAACCACTTTCTGAGTGGTAACGACGAAGGTCGTCGGTTCGCTCTTCATAATTCAAGGGCTCCTCAACCACTTTCTGAGTGGTAACGACGAAGGTCGTCGGTTCGCTCTTCATAATTCAAGGGCTCCTCAACCACTTTCTGAGTGGTAACGACGAAGGTCGTCGGTTCGCTCTTCATAATTCAAGGGCTCCTCAACCACTTTCTAAGTGGTAACGCCGAAGGTCATCGGTTCACTTTCCATAATTCCAAGATCTCCCGTAAGTATTTTTAAGTGGCAACACCGGAAGTCATCTGTTCGCTCTTCTTATTTTTCTGTAACTTTATATCTAATCCCTCTCGTTACTACCCATTTAATATTCAATTTAATCTTATTCTCTTACTTTTTATCTCATTACTCTGACTATCAATGCGCTTGCTCAGTTATATTACTGTCATGTCAATGTTTCTCTGTCTGGCTCCCTCAGGCTGTTTGTTCGTCAATTAGGATAGCGCTGAGCTGAGCTGAGTTGGGGCAGTTCAAAAAGGCTGTTGAGATAGAGGGATAGAACGAACTTGGCAAGAAGAAGGAGAAGTGGCATAGTCACTTCTCACTGCAGGTTAAAACTGTTTTGCGTATTCTTCTGCATGGCGCCATACGCGTAGGGTATTGCCACCCAATATTTTCTTGATCTGTCCTTCGGTGTAGTTGCGATCCAACAGACCCTGTACCAGGTTAGGATAAGTAGAGACGTCTTTTAATCCGATAGGCAATGAATCACCCACACCATCATAATCGGAGCCAATTCCCACATGGTCGATACCAATGAGTTCTACGACATGATCAATGTGATCGAGGACTTGCTCCAAAGTGGCGTATGGGAACGGATTTTTCGCACGATATGCCGCTCTGAAATCGGTTTTACTTTTACCCTGGCTGGTTGCTTGCGCTTCCGCTTCATTACGTTGGTCGTACCAACTGCGCGAGCTGGCTGTGACAAAGCTTGAACCAAAGTTAATTTGAATGACGCCGCCATTCTTTTTCAGGGCTTTGAGCATATCGTCATCCATATTGCGCTCAAATCCTGGGGTGTATTTACGCAATGAGGAATGTGATGCAATCACTGGGACTTTAGACAACTCCATCACTTGATAGAAGGCTGCATCAGAAATATGTGAGACATCAATCAGCATGCCAATCTTATTCATTTCCACGACAAGCTTTTTACCAAATGGGCTCAGGCCCTTCCATTTACGGCGAATGTCGTATGACGAGTCAGAAATGTGGTTGCTTTGTGAGTGAGCCAGAGTGATATATCGTACACCTCTGTCAAAGAAGTGCTTCAGGTTATTTATATCACCTTCAATGGGGGAGCCGTTCTCCATGCCCATTGCAACCGAGATTTTCTTTTCTCGAAATTGACGAAGGATATCTTTGGTATTGTAGGCCATGGCAAATTTATCTGGTGCGCGCTGCGCTAGCGCTTCCATGCCATCTATTAGCTGGTTCGCCAGTTGGTAGCTTTTACCTTTGCCTTCAAACTCCAGGTTTGCAGGAATATATATCGACATAAAGGGGGCGTTCAGGCCACCCTGCACGGCACGGGGGTAATCAAAGTCGCCGCTTTTCGTGGCCTTAGTGACATCTTCCCAGTGCTCCTTGAGACGATAAGGGACGTCGATGTGTGTGTCTATCAGCAGGTTCTGCTGAGCGATCCGGTGGGCGCGCTCAGATACCTTAATATCACTGGCGTAGGCATTCGACAGGCTTAAAGCCAGGGCGCAGAGTGTAGCGGGTAACTTCATGGATTGACCTTATTATTCTTTGTAGTGTGTGTCGATTGTAGCAAGTTGGCGTTTATCTACAATCCATTCTGTCGGTTAGCCCGTGGGACTGACCGAAATTAGTCGTAGTTGTATTCCTCGGTCTGCATCGCCTGAAATTGGACTTTTGAGACAATGTTGACGGATTCATGCAATTCGGAATAAACCAACAAGGCTTCTCCTGACTTAAGCTGAGCGTGAACCTGCTCGACTTTACGCTCTGTACTGATTTCACTGTCACCATAGTCGGTGCCTTCACGCAGCACATAATGCTCAATCAGGTTGCTTAGCGTGGCGGGATCCAGTTGCTGATATGGAATGATCATAATTTATTTAAACTCGATGATTTAGTAGTGAATGCAAATAAGCAGGGACAATTTGTTCAAGCCAGAAAACGGGCTTGAAAGGATTGCGTCCGGCAATAAAGCCGACATGGCCCCCTTGTGGCGACACTGCCAGCGTAATCTGATCGCTGATCTGAGTCTGAGTTGGGATCGCGCGGGTCGACAGCATGGGATCATCGGCGGCATGGATCAGCAGGGTTGGGGTGGTGATCTGCTTCAGATAGGGTTGCGCACTGGCTTTGGCGTAGTAATCTTCTGCGCCCTTAAAACCATGTAATGGCGCGGTGATCCGCTCATCAAATTGCCACAGATCACGGATCTGCTGAATCTCATCTCGGCCGATCTGGAGTGCCCCTTCTATTTGATCAAACTTACGTGAGAAGGAGCGCTTCATGCGATCAAGCAGGTATTTTTGATACAGTTTAAAACAGCTCTTGCGGATCACCTGGCAGGAAGAAGACAAGTGGTAGGGTGCAGAGATCACCGCGGCCCCATCCAGCTGGCTGTCATGACCTTGTTCTCCAAGATATTTGGCCAGTACATTGCCGCCCAGTGAGAATCCCACTGCGTACAAGGGACGATCAACAAAGCGTTGCTTGAGGGTTTGCAGTAAAAATGCCAGATCACCGGTTTCGCCGCTGTGGTAGGCCCGGGGCTGACGGTTCACCTGGCGTGAGCAGTTGCGAAAGTGCATCAGTACGGCGTCCAATCCGGCTGTGGTGAGTGCCCGTAGCAGCCCTTTGGCATAAAAACTATTGATGTTACCTTCAAGTCCGTGCAGCACGACAACCAGTGGGGCTTGTTGATTCCCCTTATTCGCCCAGGCCAGCTCTAAAAAGTCATTGTCGGGTGTCTCGAGATGCTCGTAGCGCACATCGGCTTTCAGGGTTGGCCTGAACAGACGGGGCAAAATGGTTTGCAGGTGACGGTTACGCATCCACCAGGCGGGTTGAAAGGTTAACTCTGACGGCTTTAACATGTGGTTTGTATTTCCTGTAAATGCCTCTGCGACGGTGAGGCTCATGTATGCACCCAAATGGAAAATCGCATCGTGTGACGCCAATCAAAAAGCGGGGGATGATGAGCCTGAAAATGCCATCAGTGTATCAAACTGCGGGAAATAACCAAAAGAATGTTCGAAAGATAAAAAGCACCCGATCAGCTGGGCTGATAAGGTGCTTTGTGCGTCGTGCTTAATTCTAGAACGGGAACTAATTGCTTAACGTTTCAACAACATGTTTCGAATAACATAAAAGAGTGTCGACGATTTACTCAGGTACTTCTGCTTCTTGCACTTTCTTGATGAAGTAGTAGACGTAGAAACAACACAGTACGATTACCACGCCCAAGATGCCGAAAGAGAGAAATAACACTGGGTCAGTAAAAAAGTCTCTGAAGAATACGTTCATGTCTGTGCCTCCTGATTTGTCGATGGAGTAATCTTAGTCGAGCATGTACAGCGCAGATATGATCAAGATCAAGTTTCCGGGAGCCCTATACAGGACTCGGTAAATTGCTTGATCCCGATCATGTTTTTGCGGGGATAGTGAGCCTTTGGGTGGGACTCAGGTAGTGTGTCAGGTTATTTGGGTGCGGGTTTTGCTGTGGTGTTTGTTGATTGAGGTAGTCAATAAGCATCGCTTGCTGGTACTTTTCCTGGGCCAGTTCAGCATTGAGCATGTGCTGGCGCAGCTCAGCATACGCCTTATAGTGCTGATGTTGCTGCTTCAAGATGCGGCGTATTTGACGCTGGGGATGCAAAACGGTGCGGTCAAATGCATCACACAGCGCTTGTAATGCCTGAACCTGCGCTACATTAAGTGACAGATCATGTGCGTCCAGGTACATCAACAGTAAAATCAGGTTTACGTTTTTGTGTTCAGTATCTTGCAGTGTGAGCAGGGCATCCTGCATGCCTGCACGCGCATATTGCGTGCAGGCATAAGTCCAGAAATCTGCAGCGTCTAGCATATCTCGCCACTTTGCTCGAAATGGGTCTGTTTTTCTTCGAGCTCTTCGAGAGCCATAAGCAGCGCCTCTTCGGTATCGTTTAACTGCGGTGTGAGTTTGGCTTGTTGGGCCAGCAACTCACTAAGTTTCCCTTTATTTTGCTCAGAGTACAGATCGTTATCAGACAATGCCGTTTCAACTTCTCCAAGTGCAGCGCTGAGTTTATCGAGCTCTTTCTCCAGTTTGTCGATCGATTTTTTCAGAGGTTGTACGGCCTTGCGGAACTCCGCCTCCAGACGCTTCTGTTCTTTTCGATTAACACTTGAGTGGGCCTTGTCTTCGTTGCTGTCTTTGCGCGCGGTTTCTTTATTGGCGTTAAGTAGCCACTGGTAGTAGGCATCTAAGTCATAACCAAAGGCACTCACTTCACCTTGATCGACCAGGTAATACTCATCTGCCGTATGTTTAAGCATATGGCGATCGTGCGATACGGTGACCATAGCCCCTTCAAAACCTTGCAATGCCATCACCAGCGCATGACGCATTTCGAGATCCAGGTGGTTCGTTGGCTCATCCAGCAGTAACAGGTTCGGTTTTTGATATACCAGCATGGCGAGCACCAGACGTGCTTTTTCGCCCCCAGAGAAAGGCTTGACCGGCTCCAGGGCTTTGTCGCCGTTAAAGGCGAAGCCACCCAGAAAATCGCGTAGTGACTGCTCACTGGCTTGTGGGTCGAGACGCTGTATGTGGGTAACCGCGCTGGCAGACAGGTCGAGCGATTCCAATTGATGTTGGGCGAAATAGCCAATCTTTAGCCCCTGATGCTGAAATACCTCGCCCGCTTGCGGTGACAGTTCTCCGGCAAGCAGTTTAATTAGCGTAGACTTACCCGCACCATTGCGGCCCAGCAGGGCAATACGACTACCCGGCACCAGATTGAGTTTGATCTTGTGTAAGATAGTCACATCACCATATCCGGCCTGGGCCTGATCTAGTGTCATCAGCGGGTTAGGCATGCTATCGGGGTTGCTAAACTCAAAGCTAAACGGTGAATCAGCATGGGCGGGCGCCAGCTTTTCCATGCGCTCCAGGGCCTTAACCCGGCTTTGAGCTTGTTTGGCTTTACTCGCTTTGGCTTTAAACCGGGTGATAAATTGCTCCAGGTGGGCAATGGTGGCTTGTTGTTTTTCGTATAAGGCCTGTTGCTGCGCCATGCGCTCGGCCTTTTGGCGTTCAAACTGGGAGTAGTGGCCTTTATAAATGTTGAGCTGTTGTTGGTCCACGTGCCAGATTTGATCGACCACCGCATCGAGAAACTCCCGATCGTGTGAGATCAGGACCAGAGTGCCCTGATAGGCTTTTAAGAAACGTTCGAGCCAGTAGACCGCATCGAGGTCAAGGTGGTTGGTCGGCTCATCCAGCAGTAACAGGTCGGCATCACGGATCAATGCCTGGGCGAGGTTCAGACGCATTCGCCAGCCACCAGAAAAGGCACTGACCGCATCGCTAAGCTGTGCATTACTAAAACCCAGACCATGTAATAACTCACCTGCTTTGGCTTCTATTGAGTAGCCACCAACCACTTCTATCTGCTGATGCAGGCGAGCCTGCTCGGCACCGTCGCCCGATGCCTCGGCTCTGTGCAGTGCACTGCGCAGTGCATAATATTCAGGGTGACCCTGTAGCACGTATTCCAGCGCACTGACAGCCAGTGCGGGCGTTTCCTGCTTTACGGATGCAATGGACCAGTCTTTCGGGATTTGTAGTTCGCCCGCATCTAGATGTAATTCTGATTTGAGCAACGCAAACAAGGAGGATTTGCCACACCCATTGGCGCCGACTAGGCCCACTTTGTGCTGTGGAAATAAGGTGGCGCTGGCATTTTTAAGCAGCGTTTTACCACCGCGCATAAGTTCAATATTCGAAAGCTGGATCATACCGTTACATCACTGTTTACTAATGCGCCCATCATAACACGGATCCCCACGGACACTCCAAGCGTATCAACAGCGCAGAATATAGGATAAAATAGTCGGCCTGGGCGTGCAGCCCGTGATATGAATCGTCAACTGAACCGTTTACGGATCAGCTAACCTGAGGTAACTAAAGGTGAGAAAGAAAAAGCGCTTTATTGCAGGGGCATCTTGTCCTGAGTGTCACGAAGCTGATGTCATGATGTTGTACAAAGAGCATGACGTGGAAAAGGTGGAATGTGTGAAGTGTGGTCACATCATGACACAGCCGAAAGAAGCTGTTCAGGCCTCAACACGCCAGTTTGAGCAGGTTATTGGGGTATTCAGGCCAGAATAATCGGAGCCCAAATGGTTCGGCTCCGTAGTCGGGTCAATAATGTGGTGGAGGCGGCTCCTGATGCTGGGGCATCATGCCCGGATCTTTGCCTTCTTTGATTTTTTCTGCCAGTAACTCAATTTGCCGCTGCATTATTGCCAGACGTGCCTGATGCGCACTCAGTTCGTTGTTTAAAATCTCTATGGTTTCGTCCTGAAACGCCACCTTGGCTTCCAGTTCGTTAATGCGATCTTCGAGGTCTGTCATGGTTACTCTCTTGCAAATTGTTCTAACAGGCCGCTGGAGCTCTCTGTCAGCAGGGTTTCATCATCTCCGGTAAACGCTACGTCAAAAACAACAGCAGACTTAGGTCGGCTTCCCTCGCGTGGCTTGACGCGCCAGGTCGCTAGTTTTTCACCACTTTCAACCTGCCACAGGGTCAGTTGTCTGTTTGGCGAGCCAGTTGCAATGAACTGTCCATCCTGATTAAAGCGTACGGCACTGAATATTTTCTGCCGCGCAATATACTGTAATTGCGCTTTGATTTCACCTGATGTGAGTTGCCAGATGCTGGCCTTTTTCATACTGTCTGCCGTGAACGCGTAGCGTCCCTGGGGATCCAGGGCGACTTTGGTAACCCGGCTGGGATGATTGAATCTATGGATAACCTGGCCGGTTCGGGTATCCCAAAAGTAGGCGCTGTAATCATTTGCGCCGGTTAATGCAAAGTGGCCATTGGGTGATAGCGCAATACTGTTAATTTTTTCTTGGTGGCCAAGGAACTCTATGCGCCTGCCGCTTTCTAAGTCGAGATGCACAACCACATTGTCGCTGCGTCCATATAAGACATAGCGGCCTGCGTTGCTGATTGCGATGTCGCGAATGGTGCCTTGTTCAATCTGGTAATAGCCAATATTTTGTCCATCGGACAAGCGCCAGATTGCAAAGCGATCGTTGGCTGCGGTGACGGCGCTGGAGTTATCATGGGCAATGGCCAGAGAGTGCACCAGTTCATTCGCTTGTTGGGACTGGGACCATTGATATTTTAAACCATGGGTGGTGTTATCCCATAAAACCACACCGTGTTCGATGGATGACACTAAACTGTAACGCCCGTCGTGTGAAATAGCCGCGGCAAATGCACCACGCGCGGCATGTTCAACGGTCAGCAGGGCATCTGAGCTGTCTGTTGAACAACCAGATAACAGGGATGCGATGATAATTAAAGCAGTTTGAGCGTTGTGCCGTAAAAATTTGGGCATAAAATCGGTATTTCCTCTTAACTCCATGATTTGCACCGAGTAGACTAATGGGTAATTTGTAGAGGCCACAAAACTGATATTAGCCTATCGGTACATCAATGTCGCCGATCTCGAAATGAATTTTGCGTCAAAAAGAGAAATTTGGCTTTATGCGCTACGGATGGTAATGTGACATCCACCCTTTTTTAAGATTAATATAATTTTAACAAAGACACCCAACCAGGATAGTGATATTTGACTCTGAGCCTGGGTTTGTCGGAGAGAAAACATGAAACACACAATTAAGTTATCTTTAGTGGCTGCCTCGGTTCTGGCACTGACCGCTTGTAACCAAAAAGCAGAAGAAAAAACAGCGCAAGTTGCAGAAGTAAAGTTGGAGACTGAAGTTCAACAGCAAGCTTATGGTATCGGTGCTTCCGTTGGTAACTTCTTGCAAAAAGATATGGCAGATAAAAAAGAACTGGGTATTGAACTGGATCAGGCACTGATCATGCGCGGTTTTAAAGACGCACTAGATGGTAATGCAAAACTGGACGAAGCGAAAATTCGTGAAGTACTGACTGCATTAGATTCTTCTGTACGTGAAAAGCAAACGGCGAAAGCACAAGCTGATGCTGAGAAGAACAAAGTTGAAGGTGCTGAGTACCTGGCTGAAAACGCGAAGAAAGATGGCGTAAACGTCACTGACTCGGGTCTGCAGTATGAAGTACTGAGCGAAGGTGAAGGTAAAAAGCCAGTTGCAACTGACATCGTGAAAGTACACTACAAAGGCACTTTGCTTGACGGTTCTGAGTTCGACAGCTCATATGCACGTAACCAGCCTGCGACTTTCCCACTGAACCAGGTTATTGCGGGTTGGACTGAAGGGCTGCAGCTGATGGCGGTTGGCTCTAAGTACAAGTTCACGATTCCTTCAGAACTGGGCTACGGAGAGCGTAACCTGGGTAAAATCCCTGCTAACTCTACCTTGGTTTTCGAAGTAGAGCTGCTGGAAATCCAGGAAGAGAAAGAGCACGGCCACGACCACGCGCACGACTCAGAGTAATGCCTGCTGATGCCTCATCTAAAGGTGAGGCAACTGAAAGCAGATATAAAAAAGGACCGTAAGGTCCTTTTTTTATATCAATCTTCGAGGTCAAACACAGCTGATATTAATCTTCGCTGTGGTTGGCATAGAGGTTATCGATGAGCTCATCTTCGAGTGCGAAGCGTAATTCAAGAGCTTCACCGAGCTCCGACAGATCTTTGTCAAAGTCTGTCATCAGTGTTTCCGACTGCATTTCTGCGTATTTGTCGTTAAAGTCCAGTGCTAGATCGGTCGTGTCAGTGATCCGAGGGTACAATGACTGCGCCAGTTTCAGGCTTTGTGGGCCCTTCTCTTTACACGCTGCGACCAGATTGTCGTAAATCTCAAAGTGCCCGGCGGACAGGTAATCCATCAGGATTTGACAAAAAGTCTGAATTTGTAACTGATCAGGCAGTGCCTGGTCATCCTGCTCAAACGGAGACAGGCCTGCGACCTTACAATACAGCAGCAAAAGTTCCTGTCGTTCAGCTAACCAGTTGTCGATAACGCTATGGCTACCTCCCCACCTTTGTTGGGCTTGTTCTAAGCGTGACAGCATAGTTATCTCCTTAGCGGGTCATCATCTGCCCGTGGCTTGCCAAAAACATCGGCACAGTGTGACCCAAAACGGGGTCAAAACTTCGATAGTGACCACCAAAAAGCGGTGATGCCGATTATGTTTATCTGTCTCCTATAAAAAGGAAATCTGATGAAAAGGTCAACCTCTTTTTTAGTCAAGTGAGTAAATAATAGGGTGTGTTTCTGATGTAGGTGCGGGAATAACTCTTGTTTACGAGCAGATTGCATAAACAGCAGGGGGGCTTGCTTGAAATGTTGAAAATTAGTTAAACAAAAAAGCCGCTTCAGGGGGTATTCCTGAGCGGCTATCAATGCAGTTTAGCAATAGAGCTTTATTTTTATTGGTTTTAAAGGTGTTTTTATTCTTCTTAGCGCAGCAAATTTATAGCAAGCTTTTACCCTTGTTGCAAACAGTTTAATCGTGTGTTTTTAATCTGGTTTGTAATGCGTTGAAGTAAAAGGGTTTTAACTTTGTGCTTTTCGAATGAAAAATGACCAGTTGAGGGTGGGAGGATTAATCCAGATCATGCTGGTGGGAATTTGCGTGCTGTTTCAATAGTGGCGTATTGAAGTTAATGATACAATCTGAGCAATTTTTACAGTATTGGAATGAAATTACGCTATGAGCGAGTTGAAAAATGATCGTTACCTGCGCGCGTTGATGAAACAACCCGTAGATGTTACGCCCGTTTGGATGATGCGTCAGGCAGGTCGCTATCTTCCTGAATACCGAGCGACCCGAGCGCAGGCCGGAGACTTTATGAGCCTGTGTAAGAACGCAGAGTTGGCATGTGAAGTTACGCTTCAGCCGTTGCGTCGTTACCCGCTTGATGCGGCGATCTTATTCAGCGATATCCTGACAATCCCTGATGCGATGGGTCTGGGCTTGTATTTTGAAACCGGTGAAGGGCCTAAGTTTGAGCGTCCAATCAGCTCGCTAAGCGATGTACAAAAACTGACTAAGCTGGACCCAACCGATGAGCTGGGTTATGTGATGAATGCTGTGAGCACCATTCGCCGTGAATTAAAAGGTGAAGTGCCACTGATCGGATTCTCGGGTTCACCCTGGACACTGGCGACTTACATGATTGAAGGCGGCAGCAGCAAGACCTTCGGTAAGATCAAGAAGATGGCCTTTGCTGAGCCTAAGATGTTGCACTTGTTACTGGACAAAGTTGCAGACTCGGTTATTGATTATCTGAACGCTCAGGTTAAAGCGGGTGCTCAGTCGCTGATGATTTTTGACTCATGGGGTGGCGTACTGAGCCCGCGTGATTACAAAGAATTTTCGTTGCAATATATGCACAAGATCGTTGACGGTCTGATCCGTGAAAATGATGGTCGCAAAGTGCCGGTCACACTCTTTACCAAAAATGGTGGTCAGTGGATTGAAGCCATCGCGGCAACGGGTTGTGATGCGGTTGGCCTTGACTGGACAATTGATATTGCAGATGCCAGACGCCGTGTTGGTGATAAAGTCGCTTTGCAGGGCAATATGGATCCGTCTATGTTGCATGGTACGCCAGAGCGTATTCGCGAAGAAGTACAGCACATTCTGTCTGGCTATGGTCAGGGGTCGGGGCATGTGTTCAACCTGGGGCATGGTATTACCCCAGATGTGGATCCGGAAAATGCCGGCGTGTTTATCAATGCAGTGCATGAGTTTAGCCGTCAGTACCATCAGGATTAACTGATAGCTTGATGTAATTAATAAAAAACCCGGCTGTTGCCGGGTTTTTTTATGAAAAGGATTCCGTGATGACCGGGTATTAGTCCTGACTTTCAAAAGCGCGACGCATAAAACCAGGGGTTGCCAGTGCTCCTTTGTGTACGCCGGTGTTGTAATACTCAGTTTCAAAGCTGGCCTGCTCGGCATCTTGCTCACGGAAGCCGTTAAACGATTCCCCTTTACGTGCCAGTGTCGCCGACCACAAGCCGCTCGGGTAGATAGGCTGTGGGAAAGGCAGCGTTTGCAGGTCCACAAACCCCACGTCCAGCATTGCCTGACGCATGGCTTTGAGCAGGTTCATGTGCATCAGAGGAGACTCACTTTGCTGCACTAAAATACCGCCTGGGCGCAGTGCTTTGAGGCAGCTGGTATAAAATGCATGATTGAACAGACCTTCGCCTGGTCCCACCGGATCGGTGCCATCTACAATAACCACATCGACTGACTCAGGTGCAGCGTCGTGCATATACTTGATGCCATCGTCAAACATGACGGTTGCACGCGGGTCGTCATTCGAGGCACAGAGCTCTGGAAAATATTTTAGCGACATTTGCGTAACGACTTCGTCAATGTCGATTTGGGTCACGGTTTCTACATCCGGATGCTTAAGCACTTCGCGCAGTGTGCCACAATCACCACCACCGATGATCACGACATTTTTAGGGGCCGGGTGAGAAAACAAAGCCGGGTGGCTCATCATTTCATGATAGAAAAAGTTCTCCCGGGTGCTGACCATAGTACAGCCGTCAATGATCATCAGATTGCCAAAATCTGTGGTCTCATACATTTCAACATTCTGAAATGGTGACTGGATCTCGTCTAGTTTACGAGTGACGCGTAATGAGAACGCGCTACCATCACGGTCGCTGATCTCAGTAAACCAGCGGTTTGCTTCTAAATTTGACATTGTTGCCTTCATGCAGATGTAATTTTCAGAGATTTTGCCAGCGCTTTCGCCCCAGCTCAATCTATTTTAGCGTATAAACACCGACTCGGTTAGGGACAAAATACCGCAGGTCGGCTCAGGCTACCGGCATAACAGATAAATCATGCCTGCCTTTTACACATCGGGTGGCAAAAGATTGTCACATCTTGGCCTTAAGTATTAAAATATGCGATCTGTAAAGCTAGTTAATTGAGATTGCCATGACCTGGGGTTTGCAAACCGCACGAGCCACTTATAACGTTACTCACTGGAGTGAAGGGTATTTTGACATTAATGATCAGGGTGAGCTGGTCGCCTATCCCGATGGCGATCGGGCAAAACCGGCCATTTCTCTGGTTGAATTAACCGAGCGTTTTAAAGAGCAAGGCCTGACCTTGCCGGTGCTGGTGCGGTTTACCGATATTTTGAATAGTCGCGTTGAAACCATGACACAGGCTTTTTCACACGCGACAGCAGCAAAATCCTATCAAGGGAAGTATACCTGTGTTTACCCCATCAAAGTGAATCAGCAGCGCTCCGTGGTGAGTAAATTACTGGCACACCCGAGTGGCCTGGTTGGCCTGGAAGCGGGCTCTAAACCTGAGCTTATGGCTATTTTAGGGGTTGCCAAAGACCCCATCACTATAGTATGTAATGGCTATAAAGACAGCGAGTTTCTGCGTCTGGCGATGATAGGCCAGGCCATGGGGCATAAAGTGCACATCGTCATTGAGAAGCTGTCTGAGCTGGATACTTTGCTGAAGGAGATCGCGGTGTTGGGCATTGAGCCCACCATAGGTATTCGTATCCGTCTGAACTCCATTGGCAAAGGGAAGTGGCAAAATACTGGTGGTGAAAAAGGCAAGTTTGGTCTGACAGCCAGTCAGGTACTGAGCGTGGTAGACAAGCTCACCGCTCAGGGTAAACTGCATCTGATGCAGCTGGTGCATTTCCATATTGGCTCGCAGATCGCCAACATCCGTGATATTCAGCGTGCACTGCGTGAATGTGCCCGTCATTATGCAGAGCTGTCACAGCTGGGTGTACCACTAAAAACGGTTGATGTGGGTGGTGGCCTGGGGGTGGATTACGAAGGGTCGGGCTCTCGCAGTGCGTGCTCAATGAACTACACTGTCGCTGAATATGCCCGTAATGTGGTAGGGGCTTTTGCCGAAGTGGCTGAGCAGCATGAGCTGCGTCATCCTGATATTATTACCGAATCTGGCCGGGCACTGACGGCACACCATGCTGTACTGATCACCGACGTGATTGATGTAGAGCAAGCGCCTTTTCAGACCTCGCCGAGCGCCCCAATGCCTTCTGCACATCATATCCAGCAGGAGTTATGGTTGTCACTGCAACGACTGACGCCCAGACTCGCAATAGAAACATACCATGATGCAATGCATCTGTTTGGTGATGGTCATGATCAATATGTCCATGGCCTGATAGATATGCAGCAGTGGGCGCAAATTGAGCAACTTTATTTTACCACCCTGCAACGAGTGCGAGAGTGTCTGAATGTGCATTCGCGTTCGCACCGTGAGGTGCTGGATGAACTCAATGAAAAGCTGGCTGATAAATTGTTTGTCAATTTCTCGCTATTTCAGTCTCTGCCGGATGTCTGGGGGATCCAGCAACTGTTTCCGGTGATGCCCATTGCGGCACTGGATCAGCCGCTCACTCAGCGTGCAGTGATCCAGGATATCACCTGTGATTCAGATGGCCAGATCCGCGAATATGTGGAAGGTGTTGGGATTGAGTCCAGCTTGCCTATTCCGCCCTATCAGCCGGGTGAGCAGTACCATATTGCGATGTTTATGGTAGGCGCTTATCAGGAGATTCTGGGCGATTTACATAACCTGTTCGGCGATACGGATTCAGTTCACGTTGAACTCACCCAGACAGGGTACGAGCTGAGTAATGCCATTAAAGGTGACAGTGTTGAGGACGTGCTGAGGTTTGTCCATTATGACAAAGCGGCGCTGGCGGAAAACTTTACCACGCAAATCTCCGCCCTTCAGGTTGATGAAGCAACGAAAGCCGATTATCTGGCGCAGTTACACGCCGGACTCAGCGGTTATACCTATTTCGAAGACTAAGCGTTACGCGATCTTTAAGTCACCACGGGCTGTCTAACGATGCTTGGCAGCCAAGGCCCCGGTATGATGTAATAGGGCTAGTTCGTTATTCTAATCATATGGTCTGAGTGCACTGGCATACAGATCATCTTCAGTCGTAGTAAAGGAACATTGCATGTCGCTAATCCGCCAGGTGCTGGGCTTATTGTTATACGTTATTAATACACTGGTCTGGTTTATCCCCATTTTTCTGATGGGTGTGATCAAACTATTGCCTATTGCACCACTGCAAAAAGTGGCCAGTCGTATCGCCAAAGGGTGCGCCAGTTTATGGGTTGCCGGTAACAATCTTAACCAGTCTGTTATTTCACCGTTTCGTCTCAATGTGTCAATGCCAGAGACGATGAAAGCCAAAGATTGGTATCTGGTGATCGCCAATCACCAAAGCTGGGTCGATATTTTGATCTTGCAACGGGTATTACATCGTAAAATTCCCTTTCTGAACTTTTTTCTGAAAAAAGAATTACTCTACGTACCTGTGCTTGGGTTGGCCTGGTGGGCGCTGGATTTCCCGTTTATGAAGCGCACCAGTAAAAGTCAGTTGAAGAAAAACCCTAAGCTGCGCGGTAAAGACGTGGAAACGACCCGCAAGGCGTGTGAGAAATTTAAAACCATGCCTGTCAGTATTGTGAATTTTGTGGAAGGGACGCGTTTTACCGAACAAAAACACGCACAGCAGCGCAGTCCGTTTCAACATTTGCTAAAACCCAAAGCCGGGGGGATCGCGTTTGTGATGCAGGCAATGGGAGAGCAGATCAACCAGGTAGTGAATGTCACCCTTCATTATCCGCAGGGAGTCCCCAGTTTTATGGACTTTGTTGCGGGTCGTGTAGGCGAGGTCAATGTACAGGTTGAACTGATGCCGGTGAGTGCAGACCTGATTGGCGATTACAGCAATGACAATGAGTTCAGAGTGCGCTTCCAAAGCGAGCTGAATCGGTTATGGGGACAAAAAGACCAACAGTTGGTCGATTTCGTTGCGCGCCATGGCAGTGCCGAGGTAGCTGCCGAACATCATGAAAAGTCGCAACAGTCCTGATAGAGCAGTTGGTTAAGGAGGTGGCATGTTGAGAAAGTTTTTACCAGCCTGGCTAGCGGGGGCAACCGCGACGGCGATACTACTGGCGAATACGCTCTTTTGGGGGATTGTCGTGTTTGCGCTGGGGCTGGTGAAATGCGTGTTGCCACTACGAGGTGTATCAGACCTCTTACACTGGGCCTATAGAGGCTGGTGCCGGGGCAATCGTGTCGGGCTCCAGTTGGGCTGTCCTGACATCACACTCAGTTTACCTGAGCACATGAGTAATCAGGCCTGGTATTTACTGGTTGCCAACCATATCAGCTGGTTAGATATCGTGGTGCTGAGTGCGCTCGACAGACTGCCTGCTCCGAAGTTTTTTCTTAAAGATGAACTCAAATACGTGCCTCTGATCGGCACCGGTGCCTGGGCACTGGGTATGCCTTTTATGAAACGAGCAAGCAAGGCGAAAATTGCCAAAAATCCCAAGCTCAAAGGCATGGATGTTGAGCGAACCCAGCACAGTTGTCGTCACTTTAGACAGCACCCTACAACCGTGATCAACTTCGTGGAAGGCACGCGCTTTACCGCGCAGAAACATCAACGTCAGGGTGGGGCTTTTCACTACTTGCTTAAGCCCAAGGCTGGCGGCGTTGCGTTTGCCTTAGAGGTGTTGGCACAGCAGCTGGATGGCCTGCTTGATACCACCGTCATTTATCAAAGTCCGGATCAGCACATTTGCCGGAGCTTTATGTGTGGTAAGTTGCAACGCATTGACGTGCGGATCCAGCTGTTGTCTCTGGGATCCGTCCCTCAGGGTAACTATCAGACGGACAAACAATACCGGATTGCTTTTCAGGCTTACCTTAATCAGCTGTGGCTGGACAAAGACGCACAGCTGATAGCTTACTGGGAACAGCAGCAAGCTCGGGGAGCTGTGTGTGGCGAAGAGGTAAAACAGCTATGAAAGTGACACACCTCAGTGAAGCACTCACGCCCTGGCTTGGCGCATCGTCACACAGTGGATTGCTGATATGGAGTACCAACATACTGGCTCTGGTGATATTGCTGCTGGTGTTTTGGTTGATCCGTCAATGGCTCCTGCCTCGGGTTCAGCAGTTTCTGAGCGCCTACTCCAATTCTAAAATCGGTTTTTTGGCACCCCAGCTGAGCAAATTCAGCGGTCGCTTTTCGATGGTGGTGTGTACGCTGTTGTTTATCGCCTTTAAAGAAGCCTTGTTTCTAGCACCACAAGGCCTATTCAATGCAATGAGTGTGGTTTCTCAGGGGCTTCTGATCATCAGTATTGGCTTTTTGCTAAGTAGCCTGGTCAACATTGCGAACGCGATTTATGACCAGCAACCATTTGCCAAAAGTGTGCCGATTCAGAGCTTAGTGCAGGTAAGCAAGTTACTGATTTTTATTGTTTGTGCCATTTTGGTGATCAGCCTGGCGATAGATAAATCGCCCACGTATATTCTGTCCGGGTTTGGTGCCATCGCGGCGGTCACGCTGTTGGTGTTTAAGGACACCATTCTGGGGCTGGTGGCCAGTATTCAAATTGCAGCCAACCGCTTGCTGGCGACGGGTGACTGGATCCAGGTGGATGCATTTGGTGCAGACGGTGAGGTCATTGAAGTTGGCCTGAACACAGTGCGCGTGCGCAACTGGGATAACACGGTCACAACAATTCCAACCTATAAAATTATCTCGGATTCGTTTAAAAACTGGCGCGCCATGCAAGAGTCCAATGGGCGGCGGATCAAGCGGGCAATATACCTTGATTTTGATTCTATTCGCTTACTGAGCCAGGATGAAGTGACCGCGCTCAGTCAGGCGTTACCGGATGTGGCTGCGCTTTTACAAGACTCCACTGTGCAGCGTTGGAGCAATGTCTCTGTGTTTCGCCGTTATGCCGAAACCTACCTCAAAGCACATCCCCAGGTAAATTCGGATTGTCTTTGTATGGTACGAGAGCTGGCACCGACACAGTATGGTTTGCCGGTAGAGTTGTATTGTTTCAGCCGGGATAAACGTTGGGTGCAGTATGAACATTTACAGGCTGATGTACTGGACCACGTCTTGACGGTGATGCCATATTTTGGGCTGCGACCCTACCAGGTTATTTCAAGTCATCAAAACGAAATAAATCACAAAAAACCAGAGTAAGCTGCAAATCCTTGTGTTATCTTAACGATTCAGACTTTATCTTTTTATGACATATTTGTGACATGGAGACGAGTTAGGTTGCTGAGTTGCCCAAGAGGTAGGTAGTGCAATGAAGTATTTTGTAGCAATCATGCTGGTGATGAGCTTGTGTTCAATCAAACAGGCCTTGGCAGACCATGAACAAATTCTGGTAGCGATCGACCACGCTCCCCCTTACAGTGCCCTCGATGACAAGGGGAACGCACGTGGGTTAATTCTCGATATTCTTAATTACATTAAACACCACAGTGATGAAGACATCGCTGTCAAAGCCGTGCCTTGTCCTTTTTCTCGGTGTATTCGTATGCTGGCACAGGGGGAAGTCGACGTGATGGGCGGGCTGATCAGAACGCCTGACCGTGAGCGTCAAATGGCATTTGTGACTCCCCCCTATATGGCTTTGTCTTCTTCCTTTGTTTTTTACGGCCATCAGCATAGTCAGATTGAAGTACGTCGCTATGAAGATCTCATCGGTAAGCGGATCGCGGTGATGCGCGGTGCTGCATTTTTCCCTCGTTTTGATCAGGACAGTCGGCTCGACAAGGTTGAAGTGCCTTCGGAACGTATTGCTGTAGATCTGGTGCTAAAAGGGCGGGTCGATCTCGTGATTGCCGTCGAGGATACGGCCGATCTGGCCATGAATGTGCTTGCTCAGCCCGCGCATCAGCTGAGAAAAATGGACTATCGCCATACTCAGGTGATCTATGGGCACATGGCGATGAGTCGTGCATTTGCACAAAGCCATGTGGGGCGTGAGTTCACTGAACATATGCAGCGGATGGCAAAAAACAAAGTCCTGGACAAGCTGGTAGCGCCTTATCAATTACCAGCTATCCCGCCTCAGCTGTTATCAGAAGAGACGGGGAGTACACCAAAAAATACCTTTTAAGGCGCGGTATGCGGCTCCTTCATGATGCCGTAACTGAATGCCAGTACCAGCTGTGCTATGTCGTCATAGGCCTGGGCACTGGTATCATTTCCTGAATCCGCATTGGTCAGCAGCACAAAGCCACGTTGATGGCGCATATCTCCATATACCTGGGTAAGCACGCCCGGATCCTCCCCGCTGTGGTAGATTTTGTCACCATCCAGCCCCCAGAAGAAACCTCGCTCTACCGAGATGCTTGGGACATCGGTTTGTGGCGCCAGCATGGCCGCTACGGCACGTGCCGGGATACGCTGTTCTCCATTGAGTTTGCCCTGTTGCATGGAGGCAATCAGAAAATTGCCCAGATCGTGT
Organism: Pseudoalteromonas rubra; assembly: GCF_001482385.1. Classification (NCBI taxonomy): domain Bacteria; kingdom Pseudomonadati; phylum Pseudomonadota; class Gammaproteobacteria; order Alteromonadales; family Pseudoalteromonadaceae; genus Pseudoalteromonas; species Pseudoalteromonas rubra. The sequence continues at coordinate 2,534,901 of NZ_CP013611.1, read as the reverse complement.
GCGGTAGAAATGGCACCGCCTTCACTGTAGGTGATGTTGCCATAATCAGGTAAAGGCATCAGCTGCTGTGTGTCCGGGTGATGAATGTAACGTGGCACCACAGGTTTGGTTGGCTGGGCAATGCCCCATTCACTGCGCTGCATCGCCAGTGGGGTGAAGACATAGTCCTGGGTTAACTCAGGTAGGGTTTGTCCGCTTGCCTGCTCAGTGACATAGGCTGCCAGTGCGGCACCGATATTGGTGTATACGGCGGCCTCATTATTGCGCAGAGCAAAGCGGCTAATAAAATTGTCAGTGTGATAGTGGCTGCCGGGTTGTGTCAGGTAAGCGGTGAAGAAACGGTCGAGGTTGGTGTCTGCTGGTTCCTCACATGCGCTCTCCTGGCTGAAGCGGTTGTATAAACTGCTGCCATCGGTATGTACAAAGTAATTACAGCGATAGATGGCATCGCGGTCCATGATGCCGCTGGTGTGGGTGATCAGCTGCCGTAACGTAATGGGCTGAGCCAACGGTACGCCAAAATCGATAGAGAAATTCAGGTAACGCTCCACAGGCGCATCGAGATCAACCTGTTGTCGCTCAACGGCCTGGGCCAGAGTCGCCCCCAGCAGTGTTTTACTCACCGAACCCAGATAGAAGCGGCTATGTGCGTTAACCGCCGTGCCTTGCTCATCCGCATGGCCAAACCCCTGTTGATAGACCGACTGGCCGTCGTGAATAATATTAACGGCCACGGCGGGAATATTACCCTGTTGCTGAAGCGCTCTGAGCTGGCGTTCAAATTCTCCAATGGTTAGTTGAGGATTGGGGTCTTTACCCAGTAAAGTCAATGCGTGATCATAGCTTTCAAACCGGCCACTTTCGAGTGCATGCATGGAAAATGCAGGTACTGTGATATCAGGCTGGATCCCACGTTGCTCATACAAAGTGCCCTGTGCATCCCGGTAGACTTCATTCGAGAGGGATATCTGCCAGCCATTGGGCAAGGTGAAAAAGCGCTTATCCGACAAGACGCCAGATGTTGCTTCTCCGAGTAAGGTCACGTGTGGCAGATGCATCATGGCCATAGCCAGAATTTCGCCAGCGCTGATGGTCAGCTGGCTGGTGAGTAAATAAATGGGTTTGGTATACGCATTGGGGTGAGTTTGCAAAGACTGGCTGAGTAACACCCCCTGGCCCGCCTGGTTCAGAGCCTGTTTATTAAATGCCAGGCGTTTACTGGTATTGAAGCGGGAGGCAATCGCCAGAGCAATGGCATCGTCGCCGCCAGTGTTGTTGCGAATGTCCAGGATCAGTCCCTCGGTGTCGGCCAGCGCTGCCATAATGCCATCAATCAGCACATTGGCTGCGTCGAGATGCTCAGTTTCACTAGCCTTTGCGTCGCTGCTGAAGCGCGCGAGGTTATTGATCACCAGTACTCCGATGTTGTCTTTGGTCTTACCCCATAGCAAGGTTTTTTCTTCTTGCTCAGCCGGAAAGCTGCCCATACTGCCAGGTACCAGGTATCGCTGAGTGACTTGCAGTGAGTCCAGAACCAGCTCTGAAAAGACCTGTTCATCGGTCAATTGCATGTTATAGCGTAGGTAGTAGCTGGCTGTGCCTCGCGCTGCACGCAAAATAGGCGCATCTTTCATCGCAAAATAGGGGTGGCCAGGTGTGCTGGCAACCGACACATGACCATCGGCAAGGGGGGCAATCATTTCTGTTAACGTCTCAAACAAAGCATCGTCAGACATCGCATCATGGATCTGTGGACGATAGAGGTTGTACTGTGTTTGCCAGTCCATATCGCGCAAGGCAAAAAAGGCGTAATAATCGTTAAATGCGTGCCAGAAGTATTCAAACACTTCTGTAGGGTTGGCTTGTGTATCAACGGATAAGGGCGACTGACAGACACCGGGGAGTGACGTCTGCGGGTCATAGATATGCGGATAGACTTCGCCCGCATAAGTGAGTTGCAGCTGCTCTGTGTTCCTGAGCTGAGCCTGGGTTATCTCACTATCTGAGCTCAGTGGCAGGGCACGCTGTGCCACTTTGATACAAGCATGAGTATTAAATTCATAACGTTGCATGCGATCTGCGCTGATATCGAGTACTTCACCATAGGCGGTTTTCTGCCAGACCCCTAGGTGCTTTTGTAATGCCCCGCGATGATCCTTGCTATCGCCGCAGCCACTGAGCACAGCGCTGATAATCAATCCTGAGGTGAGCAGAGAAAAGCCTTTGAACATGATTGTGTCCTTAACTGAATAACCCAAATACGGTGTTGTTGTGTTGCCAGTGTAGGGGCTGAGGTGTCTTGGCGCTGTAAGCGAGTTGCGCCAAAGGGTCAGAAAATGTACCCGGTCATTGACATTTTTAAACAGAGGGTAACGCCGACTCTGGCTACACTGGTGGAGAACTAAACTGAGCGTATGAGGTGAAGTGATGCAACGAACTGTTGCGAAGTATTTCGCTATGAGAGAAGAAGTCTGGGCGCGCCATGCCAACCCCTGGAGTGTCTGGAGTCGTTATTCTTGTTTGCCTTTGTTGATTGCGTGCCTGTGGTGGCGTGACTGGCTGGGGGTGGCTTTTTGGCCGCTGTTGGTGGTGTTGTTACTTTGGGTGTGGCTGAATCCCAGGTGTTTCAGCAAACCCAGAGATACCCATAATTGGGCATCACAAGCCGTATTGGGTGAGCAGATCTTAATCTATCAGCTGGAGCGGGTGCCACTGGTGCATTATCAGGTGATTAAAATCATCATGGCACTGCTAACGCTGAGTACCCTGGTATGTGGTGTTGGCCTGTGGTTTCAGGAAGCCATCAGCACCAGCGTCGGCGCATTGGGCGTGATCCTGAGCAAAACCTGGTTTCTTGACCGTATGGTCTGGCTGTATCAGAGTGTTGCCCGCTCAGATGCCGAGCTGGCGGCACGTCAGGCAAAGACCTGACACACCTCATCGACTTTACAGGTGATCACGCTGACATTCTGGTAGCCAATGCGGGTGAGTTGCTCTGCGGCAAATACCGCCCGGCCGCCCACGGCACAGTGCAAGTACAAAGGTCTGCTTGGGTCTTTTTCCACAGAGGGTAACTGAAACTCCAGCACGCCACGGGGAATATTCAGTGCCCCCGGGGCAGCTTTTTCCTGATGTTCCTGAGGCTCGCGCACGTCAATTAATAAGCCCTGATTGGTGGCTATTTCTGCTTTGGCCTGCTGCGCGCTGATACAACGTTGATTAGGCCTGACGGTTTTTAAAATGTCCTGTGGGGATGTCAGCATCGCTTAATTCTCCATTCCAAGTTTTTTGAGCAAGGTCATCATCGGGCGCCAGCCGGTAAAGGCGGATTGGATCAGGTTCAATGCGATAAACACACTCAACCACACCCAGCGTGGATCCATAAACCAGGTCAGTAACAATGACAGTATCAGCATACTGCCGGCGATCAATCTGATAGCGGCTTCCAGTCTCATAAGTGTACCTCCTGAACTCAAGTATATGGCAAGATTTAATATTAGCAAGATCTAATATTAGTAATTTCTAATATTATGTTCTATACTCGCCACATCATTGAAGTGGGGAAAAGTATGGATTTACACGCAATGGCCGATAGCGCCGCACAGGCTGAAGCATTACTTAAGATGCTGGCGAATCGGAATCGGTTAATGATCTTGTGCAGTTTGCAAAGTACGGAGCTCAGTGTTGGTGAGTTGAATGAGCGGGTTCCACTGGCTCAGTCTGCACTGTCTCAGCACCTGGCTGCCATGCGAAAAACCGGGATCGTTGCTTCACGACGCGCTGGTGCCACTGTGTATTACCGCATTGCGGATGACAAGGTGCTGGTGATCCTGCAGCAGCTTTATCAGCTTTTTTGTGCCGACAAGGATACACCATGAGTGGCACAGTGGGTTTTACTGAGCGAGCGATAAGCCAGAGTCTGACTGGGCGCTTGCCTGCGCTGTTTTTCTTCTTTGCTATGGTGCTGGGTGTATTGGCTTTACAGTTCATGCCACGGGAAGAAGAGCCTCAGATAGTGGTGCCAATGTTAGATATTCATGTCACGGTGCCCAACACCGCCGCACCCGAAGTGGTGCGTCTTGTTACCACGCCTTTAGAGAAGCTGCTGCTGCAAATTCCCGGTGTAGAGCATGTTTACTCGATCACCAACAGTGGCTCCGCCGTGGTCACGCTGCGATTTCATGTTGGAGAGAGTCGTGAGCAGGCCATCCTGAATACCTACACGAAACTGTATGCCAATGAGCACCAGATGGCCGCTGTGGTCAGTGACTGGCAGATCCGGCCGATCGAAGTCGACGATGTGCCGATTGTTATGCTGGGCTTGTATAGTACTGCACCTCAACAATACAACGATTATGACTTAACCCGATTTGCTCAGGAGATCTCAACGCAGCTGCAGCGGTTACCCGACACCAGCGAGGTCAAGGTGGTGGCAGGACGACAGCGCCAGCTGAATGTCTGGTTGGATGCGACGGCATTAGCGGCACACCAGAGCACGCCACTGGACGTGTTAACCGCGATTCAAAACAGCAATCAGTTGCAACAGGTTGGCAAGCGTATCGCGGGCAGCAAACAGATTGTACTGGAGTCTGGGGACGTGTTGCGCACTGCCGCGGCGTTACGCGCGTTAGTGATCACTGTGGTCAACGGACGCGCCGTAAAACTCAAAGATGTCGCGCGCATTGAAGATGGGCCGGGTGAGCCCGAGCAGTATCAGTGGCTGGCGATCAGTGATGGCAGCCAGGATCTGCCGTTGGTGACCCTCAGTGTGGCTAAGCAAAAAGGCAGCAATGCGGTGTCCGTTGCTGAGCAGGTTCACACGCTGATGGACCAGCTGCAAACTCAGCTATTGCCACCGGAGGTCGAGGTCAGAGTATTGCGCGACTACGGCCAGACAGCCGATGAAAAGGTCAATGATTTGATGGCCAGCTTGCTCTTTGCGGTGCTGACCGTAGTGATCTTTGTCGGTGTTTTTCTTGGCTGGCGACCGGCGATTGTGGTCGGGCTGGCGATCCCGGTGTGTTACGGGGTGACACTGGCGCTGGACTGGGCGTTTGGTTACACCATCAACCGGGTGACGTTATTTGCCCTGATCCTCTCGCTGGGTCTGCTGGTGGACGATCCCATCACGGGCATTGATAACATCAGCCGAATGCTGGTGCCCGGTAAACCGCGTCAGCAGCAGATTGTGAGCGCCATGATGGAGATCCGCACCGCATTATTGATGTCGACATTGACCATCATGATGGCGTTTCTACCACTCGCTTACATCACCGGGATGATGGGTCCTTATATGGCCCCTATGGCCTTTAATGTGCCCGTGAGTGTGATGGTGTCAACCGGAGTGGCTTTGCTCATTACGCCCTGGCTGGCGAGTCGCTTACTAAGCGCCAATCCATCATCAATAGTCAGAGTGGAAAATGGCTGGTATGCGGCATTACTCACGCCTTTGCTGCGCTCGCCACGCAGGGCCAAAGGGGTGTTGTGGTTGATGTTAGTGCTATTTGTGCTGAGTGCCAGCTTACCTGTGTTTCGGGCCGTTCCACTCAAGCTATTACCTTATGACAATAAAAATGAAGTCCAGGTGCTGATTGATTTACCAGAAGGCAGCACATTGGAAGCCACCGCGAGTACTACGCGCGCAGTGCAGCAACGCGTTTGGCAAATGAATGAGGTGAGTGCGATTGCCGCCTATGTGGGCCAGCCCTCAAGTATGGATTTCAACGGTATGGTACGGGGATATTATCGTCGTCACAGTGACAATCTGGCCGAGCTAAGGGTGATTTTACTAGACAAGCGTGAGCGCGCACACCAGTCTCATGCTGTGGTGCTACGGCTGCGCAAAGCGCTGGCAGAGTTTAATCGTGATGGCACGGTGATCAAAGTGGTGGAAGTGCCGCCGGGTCCACCCGTTATGAGCACGCTGACCGCCGAGGTTTATGCTGAGCCCTTTACTGCCACGGATACACATCGTGATGCAGCACTGAGTCTGGCGGCACGCTTGCGTCAGGAGCCCCATGTGGTGGAAGTGGATACCTCTTTGTCTGCCCCGGTTACATTGCAGCGGTTTGTGACTGATAAACAAAAAGCGGCGCTCTCCGGAGTGAGCAGCATAGAAATAAACCACACTCTGGCGCTGGCCAGTGGCGGCATGCAGGCCGGACTCTTGTATCAACCTCGTGAGGCTGAGCCGGTGCCGATCACCTTACAGCTGGCTTATGCGGACCGTCAGCATTGGTCGGACTTACTCGCAACCCAGATCCGTGGCAGCAGCGACGTGACGCAGGCACAAGATAATTTTGGTCTGAGCCGGGCAGCCCGGCCTATGGTGGCCTTGTCTGAAGTCGGGGATATGCACACTTTGATGGCTGAGCCTGCAATTTACCGTAAAGATTTAGCCCCGGTCATTTATGTGTTTGCGGAATTAAATGGCCGCACCCCGGCTGAGGTAATAGCTGATGTGGTGGCCGATGAGCAACAAGCGGGTGTTCCTGTGCAGCATAAAGCACAGGCAACGCCCTGGCAGCAACGCACTTTTCTCAGCAGTGGTAGCGGGTTATCGTGGCAGCTGCCGGAAGGCACACAATATCGCTTCAGCGGTGAAGGAGAGTGGCGTATCACCATCAGGGTATTTCGGGATATGGGCATTGCCTTTGCTTTTGCACTGGCGGCTATATTCCTGATTTTACGCTGGCAGACGGCATCCAGTGCGGTGGCACTGATCATCATGTCTGCCATTCCTTTGACCATGATAGGGATTATGCCAGGCTTTTGGGTGCTTAATCAGTTGGGTGAACGCACCATCGCTGGGGCACCCGACCCTGTATTGTTTACCGCCACAGCGATGATTGGCATGCTTGCACTGGCCGGTATCGTGGTGAGAAACTCTCTGATCCTGGTAGAGTTTATTACCCAGGCGCGACAGGCCGGTATGCCACTGGAGGCGGCCTTGATCCGTGCCGGTAGTGTGCGTATGCGGCCCGTATTACTGACCGCGGGAACCACTTTGCTGGGCAATCTGGTGATCATTCTGGACCCCGTATTCAGTGGCCTGGCGCTGGCCATCATGTTTGGCATTGTTGCCTCAACCCTGTTTTCTTTACTGGTTGTGCCGGTTGTCTATTATCTGGTGTTCAAAACGCCCGACAATGACAATACATCAGCCCCGATTTCTGATGATTTGGAGACTACGCATGTCTGATATTCGATGGGTACGTCCGCTGCTGGCGATCGCGTTATTGCTGTTGACCATTGCCTGGATGGCTGGATTATTTAATGACACTGTGACACCTGGTGATAAGCCCCTGGTTAGCTGGCCACAACCCCAGCTACATGAGGTAGCACAGCAACTGGTTTATGACGTAGAGCAGATCCCCGGGAGTGTGATTGCCAAGCACAACACGGTTGTAGCCAGCCGCGTGCTGGCACAGCTCAAAAGTCTGACGGTACGCTCTGGTGATACGATCCAGGCTGGTCAGTTGATTGCCACACTGGATGATGCCGATTTACGGGCGCAATTACGGGCTGTGAAAGCCGAGCAGCAGGCCAATCTGGCACAGCTAAGCCAGGCGAAAAAACAACTTGAGCGTGCCCAGACTTTGCAGCAAAAAGGCCTGGTTGCGCATAACCAGGTCGACGAATGGCAGACTCAGGTGAATGAGCTTTCGGCCAGAGAAGCGGCGCTGGTACAACAGCAGGCCGGGGCAGAGGTGGCCTTAGGCTACACCCAGGTCAGGGCACCTATCTCAGGGACTTTGGTTGCACGCTTGCAAGAGCCCGGTGCCATGCTCAACCCAGGCACGCCGCTGGTCTCTATATATAACCCGGCACAGTTGCAGGTTGAGGTCTCTGTACGAGAGCATTTGTTGCCGGAGTTGGCGGTGGGCGAGCGTCATCAGATCAGTATCCCGGCCGCAGAAGCCACGCAATATGCCACCATCAGTGAGCTGGTGCCAGTCGCAGATCGCGATGCGCGCAGTTTCACCGTAAAGCTGGATATGCAGTGGATGCAAGGGGTGATACCGGGCATGTATGCGGTATTGAAACTGCCTGGTAACGGACGTCAGGCGATATTGATCCCAACATCATTGGTACAACATTTCGGTCAGCTCAGCAAAGTCGCAGTGCTACATGACGGGCAGGTACAGAGTCGCTTTATTCGTCTCGGTAGGGAGTATGGTGAGCAAGTCGAGGTTATCAGTGGCTTGCGTGCCGGTGAGCGCCTGGTAGCAGGATCACCGACAGCGTTAACAACGACTACAGAAAAGTCGCAATCTCCTCAAGCGGCTTTTTAACCAGGGCGTGCTCCGGAACGGTTGCGTCTTCTGCTGGATAACCGGCGATCAGCAACATATAAGGTCGCTCGTTTTCTTTATCTCGCTGGCAGATCTCGGTCAGGAAGCTCATAGGTTTCGGCGTATGGGTCAGGGTCGCCAGTCCGGCATGGTGTAGCGCCTGGATCAAAAAGCCAGTCGCAATGCCAACGGATTCATGGACATAGTAGTTGGTATTTTTATCTTCGGTGTGGATGCCGCCTTTTTTCTGGCTAAAAATAGCGATTAACCAGGGAGCATGCTCCAGATAAGGCTTATCCGCATCGGTGCCTAATGGTTTTAAGGCATCAAGCCATTCTTCGCCAGCACGACCTTCATAGAATGCTTGCTCTTGCTGCTCGGCCGCTGCACGGATCTGTTGCTTAACGTCCTGACTGTGGATGGCCACAAAATGCCAGGGCTGATGGTTAGCGCCACTGGGCGCTGAGCCAGCCGTTTTGATACAGGCTTCGATGATCTCTTTGGGCACCGGACGGTCGCTAAAGCTGCGGATGGTATGGCGGCGCTTTGCTTCATCCAGAAATGCAGTGGCGCGGCTGAGCATTTCTTCCTGTGGATACTCAATAAAATCGTTGAGAGGCACGTTCGCATGTTGTTTCATGATTTACCTTTGTCTTTTTTGTTTATATTTTGTTATATCCTGACTGTCTATCCCTTGCAACCTGCAGGCAATTCAGGGGGCTGAGCTATGTAAAGCTAACTGTGAGCCGACGGCAATTTTACTTTACCTTTAATGGCTAGAGTAAAAAGGTGACTGTTATTCTTATTGGTTATATTGAACATCAATCGTAAGGACTCTGTCGCTGTGTCTGGATCCGTTATAATAGTGACCCATTTCTGAACGGAGGTCATTATGTATCAGCATTTATGGGAATCAGGTGACGCAGTCGCCCTGGAGGTGGGTAAAGCGGTATGTGTGGGTCGCAATTACGTGGCACATGCCAAAGAGCTAAACAACCCAATACCCGATAGCCCCCTGCTATTTATCAAACCAGCTTCGGCATTTTGCCATTTTCAGTCGCCATTGGTACTCAATACCACGCTGGGTGAGCACCACTATGAAGCTGAACTCGTACTGCTGGTAGGGGAGACCATAGATAATCACACCCGTGAACCGTTGCAACACATCTGTGGAATTGCGACTGGACTGGACCTGACACTCAGGGAGTTACAGAGCAAATTAAAACAACAGGGGCACCCATGGGAGTGTGCCAAGGCGTTTGATAACAGTTGCAGTCTGACCCCATTCAGAGCCGTGAATGGCCTGGATGAAAACAATGTGCTGCACTATCGATTTTGGCAAAATGACGCGCTTAAGCAGCACGGAGACAGCAGTCTGATGATTTTTTCACTGACGAGCTTGCTGACTGAGATCAGCCGATATTTTACCCTGAACCCGGGTGATATCGTTATGACGGGCACCCCTCAAGGGGTTGGTGCATTAAAAGAAGGCGACACTCTGGTGTTGCAGCTCCAGGATGCCCCTCAGTATAGCGCGGTGGTGACCGTCAGGCGTTAAGGTGCGCAGAAGCGGGTTCAGCCTTTGGCTCTTTAACCACAGGCGGATCTTACTGATTGAGTGACGGACTGAACAGCAACACGATGTCCAACACCGACAAGGCGCCAATCCGTACGCCAGGTTATAGGTCGCAGCGAACCCCTGAACAGGGTTTGTTCTCTTTCTGCCTCATGAAAGCGCTCCGCAAACCTTGCGTAAGTGTCCCACTCAGGGCAAGCGCATCTTTACGCTCCTTCTCGCTGATACCGTAGCATGTAGAGCGTATCTATAATGTGCAACTCGGTGGTGTGTGAATTATGCACTTCTACCGTGTTCAAATCGTGTTTCTATTGTTTTTTGTCTGCTGGCGATATTGCACTTTATGTTATTTTGTCGGTCACTTTTGAGAATCATCGTTACTAAGGAATAAATCATGAAAATTAAGCAATTGGGCACGCCATTTAGTGCGACCGCGTGTAAGGTGCTGTTATGTGGCGGCGGGGAGCTGGGCAAAGAGGTGGTGATCGAGTTCAAACGTCTGGGCGCAGAAGTGGTGGTGTTGGATAGGTATGATAACGCGCCTGCTATGCAAGTTGCCGATCGCAGTTATACCTTGTCTATGCTGGACGGTAATCAACTGGCTGCAATTATTGAGCAGGAACAACCAGACTATATTGTGCCAGAGATCGAAGCAATTGCGACCGATACATTAGTGGCGCTTGAACAACAGGGGTTTACTGTGGTGCCTTCTGCAAAAGCCACACAGCTCACCATGAACCGCGAAGGGATCCGTCGTCTGGCAGCCGAAGAGTTGGGCCTGGCCACTTCACCTTACCGCTTTGTCGACACACAGCAGGAGTTTATCCGTGCCGTTGCGGAGATTGGCATGCCTTGTGTGATTAAACCTATCATGAGCTCTTCAGGCAAAGGACAAAGCGTGGTGCGCAGTGAGGCTGATCTGGAAGCCGCCTGGGCTTATGCACAGCAAGGCGGACGCGCAGGTCAGGGCAGAGTAATTGTGGAGGGCTTTGTTGATTTTGACTATGAAATTACCCTGCTGACAATTCGCCATATTGATGGCACCAGTTTCTGTGAGCCGATTGGTCATGTGCAGGAGGGGGGCGATTATCAGCAAAGCTGGCAACCCCAGGCGATGTCTGAGGTGGCATTGTCGCGAGCCAAAGCGATGGCAGAGCAGGTCACAGAAGCACTGGGCGGACGCGGGTTGTTTGGGGTCGAACTGTTTATTAAAAACGATGATGTGTATTTTAGCGAAGTCTCACCACGGCCTCATGATACCGGCATGGTGACCCTGATCTCTCAGGACCTCAGTGAATTTGCCTTGCATGTGCGGGCGATCCTGGGGTTGCCAATTCCCAACATTCATTGTCACGGCCCGTCTGCTTCCAGTGTTATACTGGTCAACGGCACGTCACAGCAGCTTAGCTTCACTCAGGTTGCTGAAGCATTGAGTGAAACAAATACCGACCTGCGTTTATTTGGCAAACCTGAGGTGGTGGGTCAACGCCGGATGGGTGTGGCACTGGCGCGTGATGCAAGTTGTGAGCTGGCCATAGACAAAGCAAAACGAGTAAGTTCAACCATAGGCACGATTTTATGACAAACAAGGTAATGGGCGATCTGGTCGCCGGGTTCTGGCGCTTACTGGACTGGCAGCAAAGCCCGGCTCAGACTCTGGATTTTGTAAAGCAACTGACAGAGTTGGGTATACGAGACACCGATCATGCTGACATTTATGGCCAGTACGAGTGTGAAGCGGCTTTTGGTCGTGCACTGGCGTTGCAACCGTCGGTTCGGGAACAGATCAGCATCATCACCAAATGTGGCATTCGCCCCGCGCTGGCCAGCAAAGGGCTAGCGGGTAAAGCCAATCACTATGATTCAAGTCAGGCCCACATTATTGCCTCAGTGCAGCAGTCATTGCAGCACTTTGGTACCGATCGCATTGATACTTTGTTGATCCACCGCCCGGATTATCTGATGGACGCCGATGAAGTGGCAGAGGCGTTTACCCGGCTTAAGCAAAATGGTGATGTATTGCATTTTGGGGTGTCGAATTTTACACCTTCCCAGCTGAGTCTGTTGCAGTCTCGCCTCGATTTTGAGCTTGTGACCAATCAGATCGAGTTTTCACCTTATGAGATGAAAGCACTGGATGATGGCACTTTAGATCAGTGTCAACAGTTGCGTATGCATCCTATGCTGTGGTCACCATTGGCAGGTGGGCGTATCTTTGCCGAGACAGAAGCCAAAGCGCTGCGGTTGCGTGACTGTCTGAATGCAGTGGCTGAGGAAGTGGGTGCCAGTGGCATTGATGCGGTGATCTATGCCTGGTTGCTGATGCACCCAAGTAAACCATCCGTGGTGCTGGGGACCGGTAACATCGAACGGGTGCATACCGCCGTGGCGGCACGTGCGCTGACGTTATCCCGTGAGCAATGGTATCGCATCTGGCAGGCATCGACCGGCCATAGTGTGCCTTAATAAGTCGGGTCGCCGGGTTTAGAGTGTAAAGTCCAGCGCGTAACTCACATAAGCCTTGATGTCATCATCGGCATCAAGGTCTGTCTTGACCAGTCCCAGAGTGAGCCCGCCTGTGCTCAGGCTGACGCCATAATCCATGTAGCTGTCATCTTCACCCGTCCATTCCATGACGGTATCGCCGCTGGAGCGACCGAGGTGCAGACTCAATTCAGATTCAGAAAACACCGGGAACGCGGCGTTGAGTTCTAGGTACAGCATATCTTCTTCCGTGCTTGAATCGCTCTGTGCTGTGGTCAGGTGGCTGAGTTTGAGGGAGAAATACTGCCAGCCAACCGACGCATAGAGTTCGCCAAAGTCGATATCGCCAGCGGCATCTGGATAGGCATAATGAATGTAGCCCAGGTCATAACTGAGCTGCTTGAATTCGCCACTGAACCCCGCGTAGAGATCCAGTTCATAACTGGTACTTGCTGTGTCCCCAAAATCTACGTTGGATGCCCAGGCTCCAAGATAAAATCCTTTCCCGCTGTCATAGTCCAGCCCGCCAGAGACGGCGGCGCCATCATCCGATTGGGTGATCCCACGCCAGAAGTAATTGGAGCTGGCGGCCACATTGGTGCTAACGGAAGCTGATGTATCGGCCAACGCCAGTGGGTGAGCGAGTAGCAGTGAGATTGCACAGATTAATGAGTGTTTATTGTTCATGTAGAGTCCTCTGGAGCACAAAGTGGTTGTCGCCCAGGAGGTTGCAATGGCTAAGCCAGCCTTGAGGAAAAGACGAAGTTCAATTTTACTATCTTGATTTTAATGAATATATTTTCAATCAGGCAGTGTAACTATATGAGGTAAAGAAAGTCAGATGCACGCAGTTGGTGCATTTTTGTTCGCTGTTGCACAATGATCAGGCAGATTATAACTACCTGATCATAGGGACAAATTGCTCGGTTAGCCGAGTGGTTACCCGAAAATTGCGCGCATCAGTGAAATGGTTTCGTCGACGCTACGGCCTTTTTCTACTTCAGCGATGATAGAGTCGCGCTTGGCACGAATGTGTTCCGGAATGCTGTCGTCACTCAGTGCCCGATCGACCAAGGTCTCTGCTGACTCTTTGCTGCGGCGGGTGGTTCTGGCGGTGCTGCCAGAACTTGTTCGTTTTGGCTTATTTAATAGCTTGTAGTAGTTAGAGCTTTGTGGCGTGTCTTTGTCTGCATAGAAAAAGAAGCATGGCAATAAGGCCTTAATGGCGAGCAGTCTGGCTTCAGATTCGTCTGCTGCATTGCCTGTTGCAAACCAGGGCATCTTATTGATGGCCACGACAACGTCTTGCCAGTAACGCTCGAAATCTCGGTTGGTCAGTTTGGCAATGCCGAGTGCCTGACACAGGGCGTCCAGTTTACTGTTAACCAGCGGGGTGAACACATCCGGGCGACGCATTGCAAGCAGACGAGTGGCAGGCGCCAGAGTGGGTTTTTCATCACTGTGACTGAATGCCATCAGGTACGCCAGTACAAACTCCTGATAGTGCTGCTGTGTGATTTCGCCTTCGAGCGGAATATGGGCCAGTGCCGTATCGAACTCACCGGGTAAGTCGGCGAGTAACTGATGGAATCCCTTGGCACTTTTGGTTGAGGCAAACCACTCAACATCGAATTGGTACACACTGGTATCCAGGCTGGCAGCATGTTTACCACTGAATGCCAGACGGTCTTCGTTGATCATATCCTGTAACGGCGTAGCACGTAATGGAGCCAGGTACTCAATGAGCTTGAGCTGTTCTTCCAGTGCCAGCTCTGATTCACGTTGACGAATGAATTCGCAGATCATCGGCCAGGGCGCAATACGCAGTGTTTTCAGCTGCAAAAAACTGATGGCGCTGATCAGCATGTCCTGAAGCTTTTTCACGATAGGCAACTGATGATCGTCCAGCAGCTCAAAATTAATGCGGTTCTTAGCTACATCCAATAGCTCATAGCACCATCCCAGAAAGTCTTCTGGATGATTTTCAACCTTAACGGCCATCAGATTGAGACTGACCTCGGTCGCCTGTTTCAGGATGTTCTGGTAAATCTGACTTTCTTGTTCGCCCAAAGCCATGTTCGACGGTGAAATGAGCAGCTTCTTCATGTCGCAGCGGTTCTCCAACTAGAGGGTTAATTCAGACTATTCAGTTTAGCGAAAGGTCGGTAAAACTGACAAGGGCGTGGATCATACCGGGATCTCCAACAAGTGCAATGCGAGATATGGCGGATTGAAAAATCTTCCGGGGTGAAGGTGAATTTATCAACCAAATCGCTATCATAGAATGAGTCATAGATGATTTATAAAGGAAGAGATATGAAACGCGTGCTCAAATTGGTCGGCGCACTGATACTTGTGTTGGTGATTGCTGTTGTGGTCGCCCCTATGCTGATCCCGACCTCGACCATCATTGCGCAGCTGGAGCAACAGGTTGAAGCAAATACCGGGCGTAAGCTCGACATTGCAGGCGACAGTGAGCTCAGTATTCTGCCGCGCCTGAATATTACCCTCAACGATGTTCGTTTTGAGAACATGCCAGGAGGCAGTCAGCCACACATGCTGACGATGGACCAGCTGGCTGTGCATATCCCCTGGGTTTCTCTGTTTTCGGGGGAGTTTCAGTTAGAACAGTTTGTGATCCGCAACCCGAAAATTTTGCTTGAAAAGAACGCTGCGGGTCAGGCCAACTGGGTACTGGCGTTAGGCAAGGGAACCGCATCAGATACGCCAGCAGAGCAGGCTCCGAGCGCGTCGGGTCCTGTGGTACTGCCAAAAGGATTCGATATTGCGCTGGGTGAGGTTGCTATTTATGGGGGAGAGCTGATATACGCTGATGCCACATCAGGTGCGCGGCACGCGATTTCAGACCTGGCACTGACGATTACACTCCCCTCGTTGTATAAGGCGCTGGAGTTAAATGGCAAGGTGGCTTTTCAGGGTGAAACGTTTGCGCTCAATATGACGGTTGATACGCCCGCAAAAGCCATAGAAAGTAAAGACTTTAGCTTTTCTCAAGCATTGGAGTCGCGTCTGGTGAATCTGACCTTTGATGGCCAGATCACTGAGCAGGGCAAAGTGTTCGGCGGGGCACTGACATTATCTGGCGATTCAGTGAAAGACATTGCCCAGTGGCAAAAGGTTGACCTGAAAGCGAAGCCTCAAGCGTTTAATCAGTTTGAAGTAGCCGGAGAAATGCGTTTTGCCAGTAACGTATTTGCACTGCAGTCTTTAAAAGCCAAACTGGACAAGCTGGGCATTCAGGGACGCAGTGAGATCACATTAGGCGAACGCCTGAGTGTGAATGCGGATGTGGATTTAGGGATGCTGGACCTCAACCCGTATTTACCAGAGCCGGTTGAGGCACCTGAGCAGCCCAAAAGCGCACCGGGTGAACCACAGCCGATTGTCTGGGATGACAGTGAAATTGATCTGTCGGCGTTGAATATGCTGGATGCCAATGTCGTGATCCG
Organism: Pseudoalteromonas rubra; assembly: GCF_001482385.1. Taxonomy (NCBI): domain Bacteria; kingdom Pseudomonadati; phylum Pseudomonadota; class Gammaproteobacteria; order Alteromonadales; family Pseudoalteromonadaceae; genus Pseudoalteromonas; species Pseudoalteromonas rubra. The sequence goes on along the minus strand of NZ_CP013611.1, from coordinate 2,519,077 downwards.
CTCCAGTGGTTTACGTGCCAGAGAAATTAAACTGGGTGCTAATCAGTTCTCAGTCGCGCTCAACAAAGGCAAAGCAAAATTGTCGATGGATAAGTTTGCTGCCTATGAAGGACAGGGCAAAGGGGTTGTGCATGTTAATGCCGCGTCTAAGCCTTATCAGGTGACCACCAATTTTGCCCTGAATGGTATTAATGCCGAGCCGCTTTTGACCGATGCAATAGGGTTTGACAAGGTATTGGGTAAGGGAAGCCTGAACTGGGACCTCGAGACCCGAGGTGTCAGTCAGAAGCAATTTGTTTCGGCACTGGCTGGCGAACTGGCGTTTGAGTTTAAAGATGGGGGTGTCAAAGGAGCAAACCTGGCGGAGATGGTGCGCAAAGGAAAAGAAATGCTCAAAGGGAATTTCTCTTCGGTTTCTGAGGGGGTGAACGCCGATTTTGACCCGGATCAGAAAACAGATTTCTCTGCGCTGACCGGAAGCTTCCAGTTCCTTAACGGGGTTGGTCGTAACCGCGATCTGAATCTGGCAAGTCCATTAATTCGCATCACCGGAGAAGGGGAAGTCGATCTGCCCAAAACGTACGTCAACTATCGGGTCGTGACCGGCATTGTAGATACCATTGAAGGCCAGCAGAGCCAGGATGACAGCACTGGCTTTAAAATCCCGGTCAGAATTAAGGGGCCATTCCATCAAGTGGAGACTAAGTTGGATTTAAGTGGCGCGGCCAAAGACAAAGCCAAAGACGCGGTTAAAGAGAAGCTCAAAGATAAGTTAAAGGGCTTTTTTGGCGGATAGTCTCGGTCAATCAGGTAATACATCGGGCCTTGCTGCCCGGTGTATTATGCCCGTAATTCATAACCTTAACACTTTCATAAGCATCCTTCAGAAAACCTTAAGTCCCGAAGTATACGTGGCTTTGTCACACTCATATCCTCCTCGCCAAGACCCTGAACCATTTACCCGGAGTGACATATGATAAATAAACGACAACTTCTTATCCTACTATGCGGTATGCTGAGCCATGCGTGCGTCCTGGCAGACACACACAGTGCGACTGAACAATCGCATATGACGACTTTCCAATACCCGCAGGGCGCACGCAATGCGGTTAGTCTGACTTTTGATGATGCCAGAGAGAGTCAACTTGACGTGGGCATCCCTATTCTCGAACAACACGGGATCAAAGCGACTTTCTACGTTATGCCAGAACCGGTGGGGGCACGCCTTAAGGACTGGCGCAAGGTGGTAAAAATGGGTCATGAGCTGGGCAATCACACGTTGTCTCATTTGTGCACCGGTAACTTCGACTGGCTGAGAGCGCGGAATAAGGGGTTAGAACAGGTTAATCTTGCCTGGCTGGAACAGGATATGAAAACCCAGCTGGGTGTTGAGCCTAAGAGCTTTGCCTATCCGTGTGGCAATACCTTTGTTGGCCGTGGTGCACAGGTAAAAAGCTACGTTCCGCTAATTGCCCGACATTTTGAGACTGGCCGTACCTGGCTGGATGAAACCGCAAACAATCCGGTTTATACCGATTTCGCTCAGCTCACCGGGATAAAAATGGATGGCTTGACCTTTGAGGAGCTAAAAGCAACCATCGAAGCGCTGCGGGAAAACAACAAATGGATTATCCTGGCTGGACACGAGGTGGGCGAAAACGGCCGTTACAGTGTCGATGCAAGGGTGCTGTCACAATTAATTCAATATTTAAATGCGCCGCAAAGCGGTTACTGGGTGGACACTGTCGAAAAGGTCGCCAGTTACATAAAAATGCACCGCAAAGAACCTGAATAGTCTGTTTTTTGTTCACAGATAAGAGGTTATGTCGATTGCGTTTGTAATCGTTTTGCATAATTAGTTTGGTAGTGTGACTTGTGAAGATTTGGTTTGTCCCCATATCCCTGTTTTACAGCAAGTTCGGCACAGTAGCGCACTCAAATTAATTAAAAATTGAACTATCTTTAGCGCTGCTTTGCTGTTACAATTGCCCGCCCTTGAAGCACGACACGTTCGTAATTTGAGTGGAAATTAATCTAAATGCTTGGGTTTTAAACAAAATCTAGGCGTGTTGTAATTACACCGGAGCTCATCAAGATGATCCAAATGCAAACTCAGCTGGACGTTGCTGATAACAGCGGCGCTCGCAAAGTGCAGTGTATTAAAGTCTTAGGTGGTTCGCACCGTCGCTACGCAGCGGTTGGCGACATCATTAAAGTTTCTGTTAAAGAAGCGATTCCTCGCGGTAAAGTGAAGAAAGGTGATGTTAAAAACGCAGTAGTTGTGCGCACCAAAAAAGGCGTTCGTCGTCCAGACGGTTCTTTGATCCGTTTCGACAGTAATGCTGCTGTTATCCTTAACGATAGCCTACAGCCGATCGGAACTCGTATCTTCGGCCCTGTGACTCGTGAACTACGTAACGAAAAGTTCATGAAGATCGTTTCACTAGCACCAGAAGTACTATAAGGAGTCGATCATGGCAGCAAAAATCCGTCGTGATGACGAAGTAATCGTACTAGCCGGTAAAGACAAAGGTAAGCGCGGTAAAGTGCTTTCACTTGTAACTGAAACTGGTCGAGTATTTGTCGAAGGCATCAATATCATCAAAAAGCACCAGAAGCCTGTACCACAACTACAGCAAGCTGGCGGCATTGTTGAGAAAGAAGCGTCTATCGACGTATCTAATGTCGCGATCTTTAATGCCGAAACTGGCAAAGCAGATCGTGTAGGTTTTAGATTTGAAGACGGTAAAAAAGTCCGTTTCTTCAAGTCTACTGGTAAAACTATCTAATAGTTGGAGTAGACGATGGCGAAACTGCATGAAGTGTACAAAGACAAAGTAGTAAAAGAACTTTTCGAAAAGTTCGGTTACAGCTCTGTCATGCAAGTCCCTCAGATCGAAAAGATCACACTAAACATGGGTGTGGGCGAAGCCCTAGCTGACAAGAAAATTCTAGAGAATGCAGTAGCAGACCTAGAAGCTATCTCTGGTCAGAAGCCTCTGGTAACTAAAGCACGCAAATCTGTTGCTGGCTTTAAGATCCGTGAAGGTTACCCAATTGGCTGTAAAGTAACCCTACGCGGCGAGCGTATGTGGGATTTCCTAGAGCGTCTAGTCTCTATCGCGATGCCACGTATTCGTGACTTCCGCGGTGTTAGCGCAAAGTCTTTCGACGGTCGCGGTAACTATTCTATGGGCGTACGTGAGCAAATCATCTTCCCAGAAATCGATTATGATAAAGTCGACCGTGTTCGCGGTATGGACATCACAATCACTACTTCTGCGAAAACAGATGACGAAGGCCGTGCGTTGTTAGAAGCGTTCAACTTCCCATTCAAAAAGTAAGGGTAGGGTTATGGCAAAGAATTCAATGAAAGCACGTGACGTAAAACGTGCTAAATTAGTTGCTCAGTATGCTGAAAAGCGTGCTGCGTTAAAAGCTATCATCAGCGATGTTAACGCATCTGATGATGAGCGTTGGGATGCAGTGTTAAAGCTACAGTCTTTACCACGCGATTCTAGCCCTTCACGTCAACGTAATCGTTGTAACATCACGGGCCGCCCACATGGTTACCTTCGCAAGTTCGGCATGAGCCGTATCAAAGTTCGCGAAGCTGCTATGCGCGGTGAAATTCCTGGCCTTAAAAAGGCTAGTTGGTAATAGAATCACGGGAGTAAGACATGAGCTTGCAAGATCCAATTGCGGATTTGTTTACACGCATCCGTAACGGTCAGACTGCGAAGAAGGTATCTGTAACTATGCCAACTTCAAAGCTGAAAGTAGCTATTGCTAAGGTACTAAAAGACGAAGGTTACATCGGTGACTTCGCAGTATCTGGTGACGTTAAAGCAGAATTGACTATCGAACTTAAGTACTTCGAAGGCAAAGCTGTTATCGAAAACATCCAGCGTGTTAGCCGCCCTGGTCTACGTATCTATAAGAGACGTGACGAATTACCAAAGGTAATGGGTGGTCTAGGTATCGCTATCGTATCAACTTCTAAAGGCCTGATGACAGACCGCGCTGCGCGTAACGCTGGTGTTGGTGGTGAAATCATTGGCTTTGTAGCTTAATCGGAGGGGAACTATGTCTCGTATAGCGAAGGCTCCTATTACTGTTCCTGCCGGTGTTGAAGTTACAGTTAACGGCCAGGACATCAAAGTTAAAGGCAAAAACGGTGAATTAACGCGCACTATCAATGCTGCGGTTGAAGTTTCACTTAACGACAACGTTATCACTACAACTCCACGTGAAGTTGCTAACGCTTGGGCTCAAGCGGGTACTGCACGTGCGTTGATCAATAACATGATCATTGGTGCTAACGAAGGTTTTGAGAAGAAACTACAACTTGTAGGTGTTGGTTACCGTGCAGCAGTTAAGGGTAAAGTATTAGACTTGACTCTTGGCTTCTCTCACCCAGTGAACTTCGAGATCCCAGCGGGTATCACTATCGAAGCTCCAAGCCAAACTGAAATTGTTGTTAAGGGCGCAGACAAGCAGCTTGTTGGTCAAACTGCTGCGAACATTCGTTCATACCGTGAGCCAGAGCCTTATAAAGGTAAAGGTGTACGTTATGCTGACGAATACGTGCGTCGTAAAGAGGCTAAGAAGAAGTAAGGTAAGACGATGGATAAGAAAACAGCTCGTCTACGTCGTGCTAAGCGCACTCGTAGAAATATTATCGAACAGGGCACAACTCGCCTTGTTATCCACCGCACGCCACGTCACATTTACGCTCAAGTGATCAACGCTGAGGGTAGTGTACTGGCTGCTGCTTCTACTGTTGAAAAAGCAATTGCTGAAACAGTTAAAGGCACAGGCAACATCGAAGCGGCTCAAGCAGTTGGTAAAGCAATCGCTGAGCGCGTAGCTGACAAAGGCGTTGAAAAAATCGCTTTTGATCGCAGTGGCTTTAAATATCACGGCCGTGTGAAGGCGCTTGCTGATGCAGCGCGTGAAGCCGGTCTGCAATTCTAGGAGTAGACAATGGCTAACGTAGAAGCAAAAGCACAACAGCCTGAATTGGCTGAAAAGCTAATCGCGGTAAACCGTGTGTCTAAAGTAGTTAAAGGTGGTCGTATCTTTAGCTTCACAGCACTGACTGTAGTTGGTGACGGCGCAGGTAAAGTAGGTTTCGGTTACGGTAAAGCACGTGAAGTTCCAGCTGCTATTCAAAAAGCAATGGAAAAAGCACGTCGTAACATGATCTCAGTAGACCTTAACGGTCATACTTTGCAGCACCCTATCAAGGGTCGCCATGCTGGTTCTAAAGTATACATGCAGCCCGCATCAGAAGGTACAGGTATCATCGCCGGTGGTGCGATGCGTGCAGTACTAGAAGTTGCTGGTGTACAGAACGTACTTTCAAAAGCATACGGTTCTACTAACCCGATCAACATCGTTCGTGCAACAGTTTCAGCTCTAGAGAACATGAATTCTCCAGAGGGTATTGCTGCTAAACGTGGTCTTAGCGTTGACGAAATTTTGGGGTAAGACACCATGGCAAACACAGTAAAAGTAACTCAAGTACGTAGCTCAATCGGTCGTTTACCGAAGCATAAAGCTACATTACGTGGCCTTGGTTTACGTCGTATCAACCACACTGTTGAGCTAGAAGATACGCCAGCAGTTCGCGGTATGATCAACCAAGTTTCTTACATGGTTAAGGTAGAGGGTTAATTCGATGCATTTGAATACACTTTCACCTGCTGCTGGTGCAAAGACAGCTGGTAAGCGTGTTGGCCGTGGTATCGGTTCTGGTCTTGGTAAGACTGGTGGTCGTGGTCACAAAGGTCAAAAATCACGCTCAGGCGGTAAAGTACGCGTTGGTTTCGAAGGCGGTCAAATGCCTATGCAACGTCGTCTGCCTAAGTTCGGTTTCACTTCTCGCAAATCTCTAGTATCTGCTGAAGTAAACCTATACGAAATCGCTAAAGTTGAAGGCGATACGGTAGACGTAAGCGCGTTACAAGCAGCTGGTATTGTTAAAAAGAACATCCAGTTCGTAAAAGTTGTTAAATCTGGCGAAGTTTCACGCGCAGTTACCGTTAAAGGCATTAAAGTGTCTAAAGGTGCTCGCGAAGCTATCGAAGCTGCCGGAGGCAAGGTAGAAGACTAAGGAAGTACACTATGGCTAAACCAGGTCAAGATATGCAAAGCGCACAGAGTGGGCTAGCGGAACTGAAGCGCCGACTACTGTTTGTATTGGGTGCTATCATTATTTACCGTTTAGGTTCGTTCGTGCCGATCCCTGGGATTGATGCCGCCGTACTTGCCGAATTCTTCGAGCAACAAAAGGGCACCATTGTTGAAATGTTCAACATGTTCAGCGGTGGTGCGCTTGAGCGTGCCTCGGTACTCGCGCTGGGTATTATGCCCTATATCTCAGCTTCAATTATTATGCAGCTATTAACGCACATACATCCTGCGATGATAGAACTTAAGAAAGAAGGTGAGCAAGGTCGTAAGAAGATCAGTCAGTACACGCGTTATGGTACGCTTGTGCTTGCTACATTCCAGTCTATCGGTATTGCTACTAACCTTCCTAATATGATGGATGGGTTGGTCGTAAATCCTGGTTTCGGTTTCTATTTCACCGCTGTGGTGAGTTTAGTAACCGGTACTATGTTCCTGATGTGGCTGGGCGAACAAATTACAGAGCGTGGTATTGGTAACGGTATCTCTGTTCTGATTTTTGTTGGTATTGTAGCTAACCTGCCGTCTGCAATCGGTTCGACAGCAGAAATGGCGCGTCAAGGTGATCTGAACGTATTAGCTTTGGTTGTAATTTCGGTAATCGTATTCGCCGTTACTTACTTGGTAGTGTTCTTTGAGCGTGGTCAACGTCGTATCGTTGTTAACTACGCAAAACGTCAGCAAGGTCGTCAGGTCTTTGCAGCGCAGAGCACGCATTTACCATTGAAAGTTAACATGGCGGGTGTTATTCCACCAATCTTTGCTAGCAGCATCATTTTGTTCCCTGGTAGAATTGCAAGCTGGTTCGGTCAAGGTGAAGGTCCAGTTGCTGACTTCTTACAGGCTGTCTCTGCAGTGTTGACTCCTGGTCAACCTCTGTATGCGATGGTACTTGCAGCAGCGATTATCTTCTTCTGCTTCTTCTACACTGCGTTGGTATTTAACCCGCGTGAGACAGCAGACAACCTGAAGAAATCTGGCGCATTTATTCCAGGCATTCGCCCAGGTGAGCAGACATCTAAATACATTGATAAAGTAATGACACGCCTGACTTTGGCCGGTGCGTTGTATATTACCTTTATCTGTCTGGTGCCCGAGTTTATGACCATGGCGTGGCAAACGCCGTTCTACTTCGGCGGTACATCAATTTTGATTATCGTTGTGGTTATCATGGACTTTATGGCACAAGTACAGACCCATCTGATGTCTCATCAGTATGATTCTGTGCTGAAAAAAGCGAACCTTAAAGGCTACGGCCGCTAAGGTCTGTTTACGGAGTTGAGTAATGAAAGTACGTGCTTCCGTTAAGAAAATCTGCCGTAACTGTAAAGTTATCAAACGTGCCGGTGTGGTACGCGTGATCTGCAGTGAGCCTAAGCACAAGCAAAGGCAAGGCTAAGAAATCTAGTCGTGCAGGCTAAGTAGTTTACTTAGCCTGTTTCATTGGTAAAACCTGAATGTCGGTTGGGTATCCTATACGGGCTTTCCAGCAAGATGATAATCAGGTTTATTTATAGGAGATATGTTAGTGGCCCGTATCGCAGGCATTAACGTTCCTGATCATAAGCATGCTGTTATCGGTTTAACAAGCATCTATGGTGTAGGTAAAACTCGCGCTAAGGCTATCTTAGCTGCGACTGGTATCGCTGAAACTACTAAAATCGGCGATTTAAACGACGAAACTCTTGACATCCTTCGTGAAGAAGTTGGCAAGTACACTGTTGAAGGTGATCTTCGTCGTGAAGTTACACTAAACATCAAGCGTCTTATGGACCTTGGTTGTTTCCGTGGCTTACGTCACCGTCGTTCGCTTCCACTACGTGGTCAGCGTACTAAGACTAACGCGCGTACTCGTAAGGGTCCTCGCAAGCCTATCAAGAAATAAGGTGGGGTAAGTTATGGCAAAAGCACCAATTCGTCGTAAAAAGGTCAAAAAGCAGGTTGTTGACGGCATGGCTCACGTTCATGCATCTTTCAACAACACTATTGTGACCATCACTGACCGTCAAGGCAATGCTCTTTCTTGGGCGACTGCAGGTGGTTCAGGTTTCCGTGGTTCTCGTAAGTCTACTCCTTTCGCTGCACAGGTTGCTGCAGAGCGTGCAGGTACTGCTGCTCAAGAGTACGGTCTTAAGAACCTAGAAGTATTCATCAAAGGTCCAGGTCCAGGCCGTGAGTCTGCTGTTCGTGCATTGAATGCTGCTGGTTTCCGTATCACAAACATCACTGACGTGACGCCAATCCCACATAATGGTTGTCGTCCACCGAAGAAACGTCGCGTATAATTAATAGGTTAGGAGAAAGAACATGGCAAGATATTTGGGCCCTAAGCTCAAGCTGAGTCGTCGTGAAGGTACTGACCTGTTCCTTAAAAGCGGCGTAAGAGCAATTGACTCTAAGTGTAAACTAGAAACAGCACCTGGTCAGCATGGCGCACGTAAAGGTCGTCTATCTGACTACGGTCTACAGCTACGTGAAAAGCAAAAAGTTCGTCGTATCTACGGTGTACTTGAAAAGCAATTCCGTAACTACTACAAAGAAGCTGCTCGCCTTAAAGGCAACACAGGTGAAAACCTGCTTCAGCTTCTAGAGCAACGTCTAGACAATGTTGTATATCGCATGGGTTTTGCAAGCACACGTGCTGAAGCACGTCAGCTAGTAAGCCACAAAGCGATTATGGTTAATGGTCGTGTTGTTAATATTCCTTCTTTCGTAGTTACTCCAGAAGATGTGGTAGTAATTCGCGAGAAGTCTAAAAAGCAAGCGCGTATCATCGCTGCTCTAGAGTTGGCTGAGCAACGCGAAAAGCCAACTTGGGTTGAAGTTGACGGTTCAAAAATGGAAGGTACTTTCAAGCGCCTACCAGAGCGTTCTGATCTGTCTGCGGACATTAACGAACAACTAATCGTCGAACTTTACTCGAAGTAAAGTTAAGAGTTAAGAGAGGATAAAATGCAGGGTTCTGTAACCGAATTCCTAAAACCAAGATTAGTCGATATCGACGCTGTAAGCTCAACGCGTTCTAAAGTAGTTTTAGAGCCTCTAGAGCGTGGTTTCGGCCACACACTAGGCAATGCTCTACGTCGTATACTTCTTTCATCTATGCCTGGTTGTGCTGTGACAGAAGTTGAAATTGACGGTGTATTGCACGAGTACAGCGCGAAAGAAGGCGTACAAGAAGACATCATTGAAATTCTGTTGAACCTGAAAGGTCTGGCAGTATCTCTAGAAGGTAAAGATGAAGTTTTCCTTACCCTGACTAAGTCTGGTGTAGGCCCTGTGACTGCGGCTGATATCCAGCACGACGGAGACGTGACTATTGCCAACCCTGAGCATGTGATCTGTCACCTTACGGCTGACAATAGTGAGATCAGCATGCGCATTCGCGTTGAGCGTGGTCGCGGTTATGTACCGGCGTCTAGTCGTTTATCCTCTGATGACGATGAGCGCCCAATCGGCCGTTTGCTGCTTGATGCATCATTCAGTCCGGTTGAGCGTATTGCGTACTCGGTTGAGTCAGCTCGTGTTGAGCAACGCACAGACTTAGACAAACTAATCATCGATATGGAAACGAACGGCACTTTGGATCCTGAAGAAGCGATCCGTCGTGCGTCTACTATTCTTGCTGAGCAGCTGGAAGCATTCGTAGATCTACGTGATGTTTCTGAGCCGGAAGAAAAAGAAGAGAAGCCAGAGTTCGATCCTATTCTGCTTCGTCCAGTCGATGACTTAGAGCTAACTGTACGTTCTGCGAACTGTCTGAAAGCCGAGCAAATTCAATATATCGGTGACTTAGTACAGCGTACTGAAGTAGAGCTTCTGAAAACACCAAACCTTGGTAAGAAGTCTCTGACTGAAATTAAAGACGTGCTAGCTTCACGTGGTCTTTCTCTGGGCATGCGCCTGGAAAACTGGCCACCTGCAAGTCTGGCTGAGTAATCTAAGTTACTATATTAGTTTAGTTAGAAGGATAGGGTCATGCGCCATCGTAAGAGTGGTCGTCAATTAAACCGTAACAGCAGCCATCGCAAAGCGATGTTCAGCAACATGGCTGGTTCTTTGGTGAAGCACGAAATCATCAAAACTACTTTGCCTAAAGCGAAAGAGTTGCGCCGTGTAATTGAGCCTTTAATCACACTGGCTAAGACTGACAGCGTAGCAAACCGTCGTTTAGCGTTTGCTCGCACGCGTGATAAAGAAGTAGTTGGTAAATTGTTCTCTGAGATCGGTCCTCGTTTCGCGGATCGTCCAGGTGGTTACACTCGTATTCTGAAGTGTGGCTTCCGTGCAGGTGACAACGCGCCAATGGCTTACATTGAACTACTAGATCGCCCAGTTGCGACTGAAGAAGTTCAAGAAGACGCGCAGTCTGCAGAGTAAGTCTTACTAGTTAAGACACAGAAAAGCCGGGCAATGCCCGGCTTTTCTACGTCTGGTGAAAAGTATTTCACCAGACTTATCCACTGACCTTATCCACTGACTTAGAAGTTCCAGTGAAGTAAAATACCAACGTGATTCGCATCAATCTTGTTGGCACGTGCAAGTTCGTTTGCAACAGAATAGCGGCCGATCTTTGAGACTTCATAATCGACTACGCTGTATCTTAATTCAAGGCTGGCACTCCAGTTTTCGAATGTGTACATACCTGACACGATGAACTTACCTGCATTGTCAAATTCAATATCATTGCCGAAGTCATTTTCTAGCTCAACCGATGAATCTATGCCTACACCGAGCCCCAGTTTGATTTGTTCATTTGCTTAATAGTAAGGGATAGCTTCCCATGCAAAACGACTAAATGTGAGATCGCCATTTTCTGCGTCTGCAGAATCAAGATGAATAGATGCATTCAGACGAATATCGAACGTCTGGCTGAGTGCATAGTTGAATCCGCCACCAAGAATTAATCCAGATCCTGCTTTTACGCTGTTGTCACTATCATCTTCGTACACCAATGTCCCTAGTGTGTCACCACCGAAGGTATAACCAGCGGTTGCTGAGAAGGATAGTGGGTTTGTGATGTCTTCTGATGCATACGCGGTTGTAGAGAGTGCAGCTAATACAGCCAAACTGAACTTTTTCATGATCTTCCTATTTTAATCAAATAATTCGGCGGGAATTCTTTATAAAAAGAGAGAGTTTGTACAGAAATTGAGGAAATACACATAAGTAAAGGTGTATAAATGAGCATCTTGCCTTATTTTTGTCCGAACGCGCTGTTTTTCTCACTTTTCTTCAAAAAAGGGGTTGCGCTGGGTTTCGATTTCCCTATAATGCGCATCCACCGACACGGAGCACAACGCTGAAAAGCAACGGGCCAGCGAGTTGGGAGTCAAATAAAACTTGGTTCTGAAATTTTTCAAAATTAAGTGTTGACATAGAATGGGAAGTGATTAGAATGCACAACCCTCAGCGCTAACAGCGCAGCGACATTAAGTCGCACTGTTCTTTAAAAATATGAAGCAATCATCTGTGTGGGCACTCGTACAGATTGAGTTCTAACAGCGGATTTCAGTTTACTGAATGACGCACAAAAATTTAGAGTCTCAACTGAACTGAGTGACTAACATAGTCAATTCGTTTTGATTTTACTTTTTTAAAAGTAGAAACAGACAAAATCAGAATTCATTGAGCATGGTTTGAAGTTTACTCCAAACAAAAAACTTTTAATTGAAGAGTTTGATCATGGCTCAGATTGAACGCTGGCGGCAGGCCTAACACATGCAAGTCGAGCGGTAACATTTCTAGCTTGCTAGAAGATGACGAGCGGCGGACGGGTGAGTAATGCTTGGGAACATGCCTTGAGGTGGGGGACAACCATTGGAAACGATGGCTAATACCGCATAATGTCTACGGACCAAAGGGGGCTTCGGCTCTCGCCTTTAGATTGGCCCAAGTGGGATTAGCTAGTTGGTGAGGTAACGGCTCACCAAGGCGACGATCCCTAGCTGGTTTGAGAGGATGATCAGCCACACTGGAACTGAGACACGGTCCAGACTCCTACGGGAGGCAGCAGTGGGGAATATTGCACAATGGGCGCAAGCCTGATGCAGCCATGCCGCGTGTGTGAAGAAGGCCTTCGGGTTGTAAAGCACTTTCAGTCAGGAGGAAAGGTTAGTAGTTAATACCTGCTAGCTGTGACGTTACTGACAGAAGAAGCACCGGCTAACTCCGTGCCAGCAGCCGCGGTAATACGGAGGGTGCGAGCGTTAATCGGAATTACTGGGCGTAAAGCGTACGCAGGCGGTTTGTTAAGCGAGATGTGAAAGCCCCGGGCTTAACCTGGGAACTGCATTTCGAACTGGCAAACTAGAGTGTGATAGAGGGTGGTAGAATTTCAGGTGTAGCGGTGAAATGCGTAGAGATCTGAAGGAATACCGATGGCGAAGGCAGCCACCTGGGTCAACACTGACGCTCATGTACGAAAGCGTGGGGAGCAAACAGGATTAGATACCCTGGTAGTCCACGCCGTAAACGATGTCTACTAGGAGCTGGGGTCTTCGGACAACTTTTCCAAAGCTAACGCATTAAGTAGACCGCCTGGGGAGTACGGCCGCAAGGTTAAAACTCAAATGAATTGACGGGGGCCCGCACAAGCGGTGGAGCATGTGGTTTAATTCGATGCAACGCGAAGAACCTTACCTACACTTGACATACAGAGAACTTACCAGAGATGGTTTGGTGCCTTCGGGAACTCTGATACAGGTGCTGCATGGCTGTCGTCAGCTCGTGTTGTGAGATGTTGGGTTAAGTCCCGCAACGAGCGCAACCCTTATCCTTAGTTGCCAGCGATTCGGTCGGGAACTCTAAGGAGACTGCCGGTGATAAACCGGAGGAAGGTGGGGACGACGTCAAGTCATCATGGCCCTTACGTGTAGGGCTACACACGTGCTACAATGGCATATACAGAGTGCTGCGAACTAGCGATAGTAAGCGAATCACTTAAAGTATGTCGTAGTCCGGATTGGAGTCTGCAACTCGACTCCATGAAGTCGGAATCGCTAGTAATCGCGGATCAGAATGCCGCGGTGAATACGTTCCCGGGCCTTGTACACACCGCCCGTCACACCATGGGAGTGGGTTGCTCCAGAAGTGGATAGCTTAACCTTCGGGAGGGCGTTCACCACGGAGTGATTCATGACTGGGGTGAAGTCGTAACAAGGTAGCCCTAGGGGAACCTGGGGCTGGATCACCTCCTTATCGACTTAGAACTAATTTGTTCGAAGTGTCCACACAGATGATTGTTGCTTAGTAAGGTAACTTACTGAGTGATATTGCTCTTTAAAAATTTGGAAAGCTGATATTAAATTCTCGGAATGACAATGAAAGTTGTTGTTCTATAGAGTTTTCGAAAGAAAAATGCCGATAAATTCGAAAGAATTTATTAGCGTCTACTTTAGTATTACTTAACTTCTGGCGAAGTTAAAACTGTCTTTGACACTACAATTCAAAACTATTTTGGGTTGTATGGTTAAGTGACTAAGCGTACACGGTGGATGCCTTGGCAGTTGGAGGCGATGAAGGACGTACTAACTTGCGATAAGCCTAGTTGAGCCAGTAAGAGGCGCTTGAGACTAGGATTTCCGAATGGGGAAACCCGGCCCTTTGGGTCATCATGCAGTGAATACATAGCTGTATGAAGCGAACGCGGAGAACTGAAACATCTAAGTACCCGTAGGAAAAGAAATCAACCGAGATTCCGAAAGTAGCGGCGAGCGAAATCGGATTAGCCCTTAAGCTTTAATGTAGTTAGTGGAACATTCTGGAAAGTATGACGATACAGGGTGACAGTCCCGTACACGACAACTTATTTAAAGTGAAATCGAGTAGGTCGGAGCACGTGAAACTTTGACTGAATATGGGGGGACCATCCTCCAAGGCTAAATACTCCCAACTGACCGATAGTGAACCAGTACCGTGAGGGAAAGGCGAAAAGAACCCCTGTGAGGGGAGTGAAATAGAACCTGAAACCGTGTACGTACAAGCAGTAGGAGCCCCTCGAGGGTGACTGCGTACCTTTTGTATAATGGGTCAGCGACTTATATTCTGTAGCAAGGTTAACCATTTAGGGGAGCCGTAGCGAAAGCGAGTCTTAACTGGGCGCTTAAGTTGCAGGGTATAGACCCGAAACCCGGTGATCTAGCCATGGGCAGGTTGAAGGTCAGGTAACACTGACTGGAGGACCGAACCCACTAACGTTGAAAAGTTAGGGGATGACCTGTGGCTAGGAGTGAAAGGCTAATCAAACCGGGAGATAGCTGGTTCTCCCCGAAATCTATTTAGGTAGAGCCTCGGACGAATACTTACGGGGGTAGAGCACTGTTAAGGCTAGGGGGTCATCCCGACTTACCAACCCTTTGCAAACTCCGAATACCGTAAAGTACTATCCGGGAGACACACGGTGGGTGCTAACGTCCATCGTGGAGAGGGAAACAACCCAGACCGTCAGCTAAGGTCCCAAAGTGTATGTTAAGTGGGAAACGATGTGGGAAGGCTAAAACAGCTAGGAGGTTGGCTTAGAAGCAGCCATCCTTTAAAGAAAGCGTAATAGCTCACTAGTCGAGTCGGCCTGCGCGGAAGATGTAACGGGGCTAAACATACCACCGAAGCTACGGCTGCGAACTTAGTTCGCGGGGTAGGGGAGCGTTCTGTAAGTGGCTGAAGGTGTGCCGGGAGGCATGCTGGACATATCAGAAGTGCGAATGCTGACATGAGTAACGATAATGCGGGTGAAAAACCCGCACGCCGGAAGACCAAGGGTTCCTATCCCATGTTAATCAGGGTAGGGTGAGTCGACCCCTAAGGCGAGGCTGAAGAGCGTAGTCGATGGGAAACGGGTTAATATTCCCGTACTTGGTATAAATGCGATGGGGGGACGGAGCAGGCTAGGCAAGCATGGCGTTGGTTGTCCATGTGAAAGGCTGTAGGCTGGTGACTTAGGAAAATCCGGGTCGCTAAGGCTGAGAGTCGAGACGAGCCACTACGGTGGTGAAGTTGTTGATGCCCTACTTCCAGGAAAAGCCTCTAAGCTTCAGTTTATATCGAATCGTACCCTAAACCGACACAGGTGGTCAGGTAGAGAATACTAAGGCGCTTGAGAGAACTCGGGTGAAGGAACTAGGCAAAATTGTACCGTAACTTCGGGAGAAGGTACGCTCTTACTTGTGAAGACTTCGCGTCGTAAGCAGGCGAGAGCCGCAGTGACCAGGTGGCTGGGACTGTTTATTAAAAACACAGCACTGTGCAAAATCGTAAGATGACGTATACGGTGTGACACCTGCCCGGTGCCGGAAGGTTAATTGATGGGGTTAGCTTAGGCGAAGCTCTTGATCGAAGCCCCGGTAAACGGCGGCCGTAACTATAACGGTCCTAAGGTAGCGAAATTCCTTGTCGGGTAAGTTCCGACCTGCACGAATGGTGTAACCATGGCCACGCTGTCTCCACCCGAGACTCAGTGAAATTGAAATCGCAGTGAAGATGCTGTGTACCCGCGGCTAGACGGAAAGACCCCGTGAACCTTTACTACAGCTTGGCACTGAACATTGACCCTACATGTGTAGGATAGGTGGGAGGCTTTGAAGCGCAGTCGCTAGATTGCGTGGAGCCGTCCTTGAAATACCACCCTTGTAGTGTTGATGTTCTAACTTAGGTCCCTGATCGGGATTGAGGACAGTGCCTGGTGGGTAGTTTGACTGGGGCGGTCTCCTCCCAAAGAGTAACGGAGGAGCACGAAGGTTGGCTAAGTACGGTCGGACATCGTACGGTTAGTGTAATGGTAGAAGCCAGCTTAACTGCGAGACAGACACGTCGAGCAGGTACGAAAGTAGGTCATAGTGATCCGGTGGTTCTGAATGGAAGGGCCATCGCTCAACGGATAAAAGGTACTCCGGGGATAACAGGCTGATACCGCCCAAGAGTTCATATCGACGGCGGTGTTTGGCACCTCGATGTCGGCTCATCACATCCTGGGGCTGAAGTCGGTCCCAAGGGTATGGCTGTTCGCCATTTAAAGTGGTACGCGAGCTGGGTTTAGAACGTCGTGAGACAGTTCGGTCCCTATCTGCCGTGGGCGTTTGAGAATTGAGAGGGGCTGCTCCTAGTACGAGAGGACCGGAGTGGACGAACCGCTGGTGTTCGGGTTGTCATGCCAATGGCATTGCCCGGTAGCTACGTTCGGAATCGATAACCGCTGAAAGCATCTAAGCGGGAAGCGAGCCTCGAGATGAGTTCTCACTTTAACTATAAGTTAACTGAAGGGCCGTTGAAGACTACAACGTTGATAGGCGAGATGTGGAAGTGGTGTGAGCCATTGAGCTAACTCGTACTAATTACCCGTGAGGCTTAACCATACAACGCCAAAGTGGTTTTGTTTGTTAGAAGTTAAGAAATAAAGTAGACGATAAGAATTTAATACGCTTTTCCAGATTTTAGTGAGATGTTGATAAACATCTTGCACACAGAATTTCCTGGTGAACATAGCATTTTGGAACCACCTGACCCCATGCCGAACTCAGTAGTGAAACGAAATAGCGCCGATGATAGTGTGGGGTTTCCCATGTGAAAGTAGGACATCGCCAGGGCCTAATAAAAGAAAGCCCGATTCGAAAGAGTCGGGCTTTTTTGCGTTTGGAGTAATTTAAAGAAGCTGTAGATAGAATGGCGTTGTCGCCTATTCATCCATGAAGCTGGTACTAGCAGTCTTTGGGGACACTTCCCTGTGGAGGGCTTCTTTTTGTGCTGTGAATAGGTCTGCGTTCTCTACAATTGCTCATTTCACCTTGCGCAAAGGCCGCGCTAAAGCACGACTTTGCACGATAGCTGCGAAGCGGTGCTTCGGTTGCAATTCACCCATGAATCTCAACGACATTCGTACTTCCATGTAGGTCAAACCCGTTGCAGAGATACAGCGGGTTTTTTGCTATGTGCGATTTAAAAAAGTTGTATAACTTTCCGATCACAAAGCCACACCATCGTCATCCCGCGCTTGATGTAGGAGTTACTCACAGGTCACATGGTAAATATGAATGATGCGTCCACATAACCCACACAATCGTCATCCCGCACTTGATGTGGGAACTACTAACAGGCTATACGGCGAGTATGAATGACACGTCGAAATAACCCACATCATTGTCATCCCGCACTTGATGCGGGAGCTATGCACAGGCCACACGATGAGTATGAGTGGCACGTCGACATAACCTACACAATCATCATTCCGCACTTGATGCGGGAGCTATGCACAGGCCACACGATGAGTGTGAGTGGCACGTCAACATAATCTACACCATCGTCATCCCGCACTTGATGCGGGAATTACTCACAGGCCACGTGGTGAGTAAGAATGGCACGGCGACATAACCCACACCACCGTCATCCCGCACTTGATGTGGGAGCTACTCACGGGCCACATGGTGAATATGAATGACATGTCGCGTTGGCGATCATTCTCGTCAGTCGGCACGTGATTACTTCTCTTACTCTCGTGATTGGCTAAAATAATTGCCCCGATTTTAAATAAATTTAAATCACCTCTGTTTTTATCTCTCAGGCCTTCACCTTCTAATGACTAAAGAATGAGGGTATTAAACTCCTTATTTTTATTTAATCCTTAAATTAAAATTTCAAGTTGGCTCCTGCTTTACTGGGGTTTTGGGAATAAATATGCTTGATCTGTGCTTTTCGACCATGTTAAAACATAGGCAATTCATCAACAGGACCAATGCCCACATGCAAATTATTACGTTGTCACTATCGCTTAACCTCTTACTGCTTAGCTGTAAGAGCGGGGCGTAGTTGCGCGTAAGGGCAGCAACACGATAAACCCCGCACACTGTGCGGGGTTTTTTTATGCTTAAACGAGGACATCAGGTATGCAAGATAAGGTTTGGATATTCGACACGACATTAAGAGATGGAGAGCAGGCGCTTAAAGCCAGTCTGACGGAAGAAGATAAAATTCTGCTCGCGCATACCATTAGTCGTTTAAATGTAGATGTGATGGAAGTTGGGTTCCCGGTCTCAAGCCCGGCTGACTTTCGTGCTGTACAACGGATCGCAAGAGAAATTAGTGGGCCAAGCATTTGCGGTTTGGCACGTGCAGTTAGTAAAGACATTGAAGCCTGTGGTGAGGCACTGAGGCCGGCACAGAAGAGCCGTATCCATACATTTATTGCGACCAGTCCGCTACACCTGGAACATAAGCTCAGAATGTCGCTGGATGATGCGACCGAGATGGCGGTGAAATCAATTAAGCTGGCACGTAATTACACCGATGATGTTGAGTTTTCGTGTGAAGATGCCAGTCGCACCCCTTATGACGATTTATGTCGCATTGTAGAGCGAGCAATTGATGCCGGTGCCAGCACCATTAACTTGCCCGATACAGTGGGCTATGTGACGCCTGATGAGTATGCGGCAATGATCCATCATATTCGACACAACGTCCCGAATATCGATAAAGCGCGTCTGAGCGTGCATTGTCACAACGATCTCGGCCTGGCCGTCGCAAACTCTATCGCAGCGGTTCAGGCTGGTGCGAGACAAATCGAATGTACCATTAATGGCATTGGTGAGCGTGCGGGTAACTGCTCATTAGAAGAAGCGGCCATGATCTTAAAAATGCGCGAAGACCACTTGCAAGTGAGTTGTGACGTTCGAAGCGAAGAAATTTATCGCGCATCACGCCAGGTTGCCAAAATTTGTAATATGCCGGTACAGCCGAACAAAGCCATTGTTGGCGAAAACGCCTTTGCGCACAGCTCCGGGATCCACCAGGATGGGGTACTAAAGGCACAAAATACCTACGAAATTATGTCACCTGAAACTGTCGGCGTCCCGAATAATCAGCTAAATATGACGTCACGCTCTGGCCGTCATGTGATTGAACATCGATTGAGCGAATTGGGTTATCAGCAATCTGACTACGACATGGACTCTCTCTACGACAGCTTTCTGGCTTTGGCAGATCAAAAGGGCACAGTATATGACTATGACCTGGAAGCTATGATCCACTTCAATCAGATCACTGATAAAGACGACTTTTACCAGTTGCAATTTGTCAATGCGTCATCGAACTCTCAATCGATCGCCAGCGCAACCGTAGGGATTGCGATGGGTGAACAGCTCAAACAGGAAGCTGCCACGGGTAACGGTCCGGTGGAAGCGGCATTTCTGGCTCTTGAGCGTATTACCGGAAAGGCAATTGATATTGTTGAGTACAACCTGGATGCAACCGGTCAGGGGGCAAGCTCACTGGGGCAGGTCGATATGATAGCCAAATATGATGGTCGCCAGTACCACGGTACCGGGCTGGCTGCCGATGTGGTGGAAGCCTCTGTGCACGCCATGATCCACGTTTATAACTTAATTCACCGAGCCGCCAAGGTCTCGAGTTTGAAACAACAAAGGAAAGCAGGATGAGTCAATCAAATTATCAGATAGCAGTATTAGCCGGTGATGGCATTGGACCTGAGGTGATGGCTGCCGCTGAGCTGGTGCTCGATAAAGTCAGTGAAGTATTCGGTATTGGCTTACAGCGCCAACATCATGCGATTGGTGGAGCAGCGATTGATGAATACGGCGTTGCGTTGCCGGATACAACTTTGGCAGCCTGCGAAGCATCAGATGCGATTTTGTTTGGTTCAGTTGGCGGGCCAAAGTGGGAACATTTACCACCACAGGAGCAGCCGGAGCGGGCTTCTTTGCTGCCGCTGAGAAAGCACTTCGGGCTGTTTTGTAATCTGCGCCCGGCGCAATTATTGCCGGCGCTGAGCGCTGCCTCTCCGTTACGGGCTGATATCAGTCAGCAGGGCTTTGATATTCTGTGTGTGCGTGAATTAACTGGTGGCATTTATTTTGGCGATAAAGGCCGCGAAGGCAGTGGCGCAGAGGAAGCGGCGTTTGATACCCAACGTTACAGTCGTCAGGAAATCGAACGCATTGCTCGTTTTGCCTTCGAAGCAGCCCGGCTGAGAAGCAATCGTGTCACATCGGTGGATAAAGCCAATGTATTAGC
Organism: Pseudoalteromonas rubra; assembly: GCF_001482385.1. Taxonomy (NCBI): domain Bacteria; kingdom Pseudomonadati; phylum Pseudomonadota; class Gammaproteobacteria; order Alteromonadales; family Pseudoalteromonadaceae; genus Pseudoalteromonas; species Pseudoalteromonas rubra. Next base: position 2,498,866 of record NZ_CP013611.1, on the reverse strand, counting down.
GTCGAGTGTTTTATGGCGTGAAGTGGTGTGCGACGTCAGCAAAGACTATCCGGATGTTGAGCTGGAACATATATATATTGATAACGCGGCAATGCAACTGGTGAAGCAACCCGGCCAGTTCGATGTGCTTTTATGTGACAACTTATTTGGCGATATTCTGTCCGATGAATGTGCCATGATCACGGGTTCCATGGGCTTGCTACCGTCAGCTAGCCTGAATCAATCCGGGTTTGGTTTGTATGAACCTGCGGGCGGATCGGCGCCAGATATTGCCGGAAAAGGCATTGCTAACCCCATAGCGCAGATCCTCAGTGCAGCCCTGATGTTGCGTTACTCGCTGGCACAGGATGAAGCGGCAAGGCGCATAGAAAAGGCCGTCGCCGAAGCCGTTGCAGCTGGCGTGGGGACTCCGGATATCTATCCACAAGGGGGCTACACGACGTTGGATGTGGCTCATGCAATTGTCGAGCGGATCTAAGCGGATTTCATATTAACAACAGGATGTAGCAAGTGGCACAGACATTATACGACAAAATCTGGCAGGCCCATGTGGTCACCAGTATTAACGAACAAACCGATTTACTCTATATCGACAGGCATCTGGTACATGAAGTGACCTCGCCACAGGCCTTTGCGGGCTTACGTGAAAAAAATCGCGCGGTACGTTGCCCGCACAAAACCTTTGCGACCATGGATCACAATGTGTCGACCAAAAGTCGCTCTATTGATGCGGCCAGTGAAGTCAGTAAAAACCAGCTTCAGGCATTGGCACAGAACTGTCAGGAGTTCGGGATTGAGCTTTATGATCTGAGCTCAGTGAATCAGGGCATTGTGCATGTGATGGGTCCTGAACAGGGGATCACCCTGCCTGGCACAACGATCGTCTGCGGTGACAGTCATACCTCAACGCATGGTGCATTTGGTGCATTGGCCCATGGGATCGGCACCTCTGAGGTGGAGCACGTGTTGGCGACTCAGACCCTGCAGCAGAAGAAAGCAAAATCACTGAAAATAGAGATCACCGGGACATTGCGACCCACTGTCACGGCCAAGGATCTGATCATGGCGGTGATCGGCAAACTAGGCACGGCCGGGGGCACGGGTTTCGTGGCAGAGTTTTGCGGCACGGCTATTGAGGCTTTGTCGATGGAAGCGCGTATGACACTATGCAATATGAGCATTGAAATGGGCGCGAAGGCTGGGTTGATCGCACCGGATCAGACGACCTATGATTATCTTAAAGGCCGCCCATTCGCACCGCAGGGCAAAGACTTTGAGCAGGCCATCACCTACTGGCAAACTCTGCACACCGACCCTGATGCTGTGTTCGATAGCGAAGTGATCATCAGTGCTGATGAGATCCAACCTCAGGTCACCTGGGGCACCAGCCCTGAGCAAGTGATCGGGATCGATGAGGCCATTCCAGATCCGGAAATTGAACCGGATCTGATCAAAGCAGAAGCCATGCGCAGTGCACTGCGTTACATGGGACTTCGTGCAGGCCAAAAACTGACCGATGCCAAAGTGGATACAGTATTTATCGGCTCTTGTACTAACAGCCGTATTGAAGATTTACGTGCCGCGGCTCAGGTTGTGGCAGGCAAACAGGTTGCCAGTGGTGTCGAAGCCTTGATTGTTCCGGGCTCTGGCTTAGTCAAACAGCAGGCTGAGCGCGAGGGGCTGGCGGACATTTTTACAGCAGCCGGATTTGAATGGCGTGAACCGGGTTGCTCCATGTGCCTGGCGATGAATGATGATCGGCTCGGAATGGGTAAACGCTGCGCGTCAACGTCCAATCGCAATTTTGAAGGGCGTCAGGGTCGCGGTGGCAGAACCCATTTAGTGAGCCCTGCGATGGCAGCGGCTGCTGCGATTGCGGGTCACTTTACTGATATTCAAGGAGAGCAGGCATGAGCGTCTTTCACTGTGGTTTGTTAGCACCACTGGATAAAAATAATGTCGATACCGATCAAATCATTCCTAAGCAATTCTTAACATCCACGAGTCGGGACGGCTTTGACAAGGCGCTTTTTTATGATTGGCGCTACACAGATCAAGGGGATCCGGACCCGGAGTTTATCCTTAACGCCCCCCAATATCAGGGGGCCAGTGTGCTGCTGACTCGGGATAACTTTGGCTGTGGGTCATCGCGTGAGCATGCGCCCTGGGCACTAAAGCAATACGGGTTTACGGTGATCCTGGCACAGAGCTTCGCCGATATCTTTTTCAACAACTGCGGCAATAATCAGATGCTGTGTATTAGTCTGCCCGCGAGTACTCTGGATAGTCTGTTTGGTTTGTGTGAACGTCAGGCCGATATTCAGATTGAAGTGGACCTGGCAGCGCAGCAGTTGCGTAGTGAGCATTTTGCACCGATTGCGTTTGATGTGCGCCCGGATATCAAAGCGCGACTGCTTAGTGGACTGGACTTTATCGGTGAAACCGAGCAATTAAATGCTCAGATAGATAAGTTTGAACAGCAACTTCAGGCGGCGCGTCCCTGGCAGTAGCTGTTTGATCACCGCATTTAATTGGCAAAGGCCGCTAAGTGGATTACGCTGCGGCCTTTATTATTTTTAGGAACATTGATATGAAACTCGTTTATGCAGCCGCTTTACTTGTTAGTGGCACTGTGATGGCGCGTCCGGCTCCTTTAGTCTCTATTCCCACTCATGATGCGTTTTTTGACCAACTTAAACAGCATTGTGGCAAAGCATATGAGGGCAAAGTGACGGTCGATAATCAGGGGCCCAGTGCGTTCAGTGATGCACGCCTGATCATGCATGTGCGTCGTTGTAACGACCAAGAGCTGCAAATTCCGTTTCATGTGGGAAAAAATGCCTCGCGCACCTGGATCATTACCAAGACTGGTAGTGGGTTGAGCCTGAAGCATGACCACCGCCATAAAGATGGTAGTGACGATGAATCGACTATGTATGGTGGCCATACTGTCGATGCAGGTTACGACAACGTGCAATCTTTTCCTGCTGATCAGTACTCAAAAGAGTTGTTTGTGAAGCGTGGTATTCCACAATCTGTGGGCAACACCTGGCAGATGTATATTTACGATGAGCGTTTTACCTATCGCCTGGTCAGAGAGGGACGTGAGTTCAGAGTTGACTTTGATTTGACTAAGCCGGTTCAGGCACCTAAAGCGCCCTGGGGTTATCAGGACTGATAGGGTTGCACAGCTCAGCGTAAATATTGAGCTGTGCGATTATTACGGCTTTTTCACACAACGCACTTCTACTTGCAGGTCGGGTTCATAGGGCCTTGGGTAAGTCGGTAAACGGTCAAAGCCCTGCACGCCCGCGATCACCACCAGCTGAGGCAAACGGCCCTGACATAAACGTTGACTGTGTCTGAGCAAAAACACACTTTGTTTCAAAAAGTGTTGATAACTATCCGATTTTATCTGTAAATAGTAGTGATCGTCATTATACTTAATTTGGTCATAGTGCACTTTGTGATCAAAGTCATACAACTTTTCGACGACGCCATTAGGTGGCGGCGTATAGCTGCTACAGGCACTGGCAAGTAACGTCAGTGCAACCACTGACAGCGTGCATCGCACTTGTTTTATAACCTGTGTTGTCATAAAGCCTGATTGTGGCATATAAAACCTGATAATCCATTCTCGTCTTGCTGAAGTGTAACATATTTGGGAGGTGCGCTTGTTTGCACAACTGAGAAAGTTCATAAATAACCTGGCTCAACAGCCTGAATCTGAACAGGCACCTGACTTCACAACAGCACTGGCTGCACTGATGGTGGAGATTATGCGCGCCGATGGTGAAACCCACGCGGATGAATGCCATATGATTGCCCGGTTGCTGACCCAGCACAGTGGCATTTCAACACAGGCCAGCGAGCTCATTCGCGATCAAGCCATCTCTATGGTAGATGAAGCGATTGATTTACACCGGTTTATGCGAGTTGTGAACGCACATACCGGGGAGCTTGAGCGCATAGAAGTGATTGAATTACTGTGGTTAGTAGCCTATGCCGACGGTAGTTTAGATCCTCACGAAGAACATATGGTCAGAAAAATCGCGGGCTTGCTGTACGTGGCGCATGCCGACTTTATCTCAGCCAAACTCACCGCCCGTGAGCAGCTCGGGCTCACCGATCAGTGAGTGAGCTGTGCAGTGCCTAACTCGGTCTTGCAGGACTGAATGGCTTCTTTGATCAGGAAGTTGACCAGCGTAGGTGAGATACTGTACATCTGCGCAATTTCTTTTTGCTTTAATCGCCCGTCACGATAAAAACTTACGACGTTCTGATGGCGCTTGGACAGCTTAGCGATAGTGTGATTCACTTTTTCTGAGAGCTGTGCGTCAATGAAGCGGGTTTCAATATTAGATTCTTCGTCATCAAAGTGCTCACCGTGCACAGATTCCATATCGACCAGGCTTTCCCGACTTTGTTTGCGCAACATGTCGATGGCAATATTGCGGGCAACCTGATAGCAAAAACTCTTCGAATTTTTAACCTGGCAGTTCTGACAGGCTGACATACCAGACAAACGAATAAAGGTATCTTGTAACGCATCCTCAGCGAGATAGGGGCAACGCAGAATATTATTCAAATAAGCAAGTAGCTTGGCTTCGTTTTCTGCAATGACATTTGACCACTTTTCTTGCGACTGCGGCACGGTGAACTCTCCCGATGTATTTGATTTAGATCCGTTATGGCGAATGATAATAGTTATCAGTTGCGCATTATTTATATTTTGTATTCACAAGTCAAGAGAGATTTCTGTTTGTTATAAAAAATACAACGCGTGTTTCCTAGTCGTAAGTTTGTTGGTTTTTTGGTCAAACTTGTACTGGTGTGAGTAGCCATCAAATATTGAGAAATATCTAGGTATTAAAGGTTGTTAAATATGGTATTTGTAGTGTTTTTTTATGGTTTTTTTCACGGTCAGATGACTGTTTTTTTAATGTTATGTGACGTCTACAAGGAATTCGTGTGGCAAGAATGAGCCATGCGTTGATGTGTAATAAGTAACTGAAAGGACTAATATGAATTTTATTAAGTTAGGCGTGGCAGGTTTATCAATTTGCATGGGGAGCGCAGTTGCCGCTCAGCAGACGGTATCTACACTGTCACATTTTAACTCTGAGGAATCCGTTAGAGTCACTCGCACGCACCTGGGCATAGCACATGTGAAAGCTGATACTCTATATGGACTGGGATATGGCAATGCCTATGCACAGGCACAAGATCACGCGTGTATTCTCGCCGATGGCTACCTGCGTCAGCGGGGGGAGCGTGCCCAGTATCTGGGCGCTCACCGCTCAGGCCAGGATAATTATTATCTATATTCAGATATTGGATATCGGATCCTGGATTTACCCGGACGTGTTGCTCAGCACTATGCTCAGATGTCGGACGATAGTAAAGCTTTGGCAGAAGGTTTTGCGGCTGGCTATAACCATTTTCTTAGCGAAGTAACTGCGGGCCATGAAACTCTGGATCAGGATTGTCGTGATCAACCCTGGGTTAAGCCCATCACCGCGCATGATGTCGTAGCTAATTTGTTACTTATGAGCGTGCAAGGTAGCTTGGGCCGTATGTTGCCTATGTTGATACAGGCAGCTCCGCCTCAGTCAGTAAGTCTTAATGGTACAGCTGTGGTATTGGATTTTGCTGATGATACTACACTGGGCTCCAATGGCTGGGCGTTAGGTCAATCTCTCAGTTCGAATGGGCGTGGTATGATACTTGCCAATCCTCATTTCCCGTTTCATGGAAATTCTCGTTTTTGGACACACCACGCGACGATCCCCGGGCAGCTGGACGTTATGGGCGCATCCGTCGTCGGTGTTCCGGGCGTCGTGAATATTGGCTTTAACCGTAATTTAGCCTGGACACATACGTTCTCTAGTGCGTTGCACCATGTATTTTATCGTCTGACAATAGACCCTACGAACCCACTTCGTTACCAATACGAAGGTCAGTGGCATGATCTACAAACCCGCCAGCTTCAAATTCCCGTCAAAACAGATGGTGGAACATACATCCATGAGCACACGGCTTATGCAACTCATTTTGGGTTTTTATTAAAAGACGCGCAGAATTTTCCATGGCAGGGAGGCGTTGCCTTTGCGGTGCGTGATGTCAACCTGGAAAACTTTGAGGCAATTGATCATTGGCTGGCTTATAACAAAGCCTCTTCAATTGATGAGCTAGTAACTGCTTCAGCGCGTTATAACGGCTTGTCTTTTAATAATACCCTTGCGGCTGACAGGCAAGGAGAGGTATTTTACACCGATGACTCTAATGTGCCCAACCTGTCGCCTACCGCATTAGAATGGCTGCGAACTGACCCTTATACAGCGGCAGTGTTTGCGTCGACAGGCCAGGTGGTATTGCCCGGCGATCGCAGTGAAATGATATTCAATGGCGCAATTGATCTGGATAAGTCTCCTTCCCTTAGACGCCGTGATTACGTGCAAAACTCTAATGATTCATTTTGGCTAACCAATGCAGAACACCCTATTCGGGATGTGTCTCCTTTATTTGGTAAAGTGGATGCTAAGCAGTCAGAGCGCAGCCGTTATGCGTATGAGTTGCTGACATCACAACGAGGTCAGGATGGTCGGTTTGATTTGTCTGAACTGGAAGAAATCATACTTGGCAATGGCAGTTATTATACCAATCAACGAGAAGTCGTAGCAGGCCTTTGTCAACAATATGCCGGACAGACTATAGCACTAAGTGAACGGGTTAGTGCTCAGGTTGATCCAATTTGCACTGCATTTGCAAAATGGGATGGGCATTTCAACTTGGATTCCAAAGCAGCTCATCTTGCCCGAGAGTTTTTTAGAGAGCTAGATACGACTCAGGACTTTGTAGTAGCGTTTGACGCAACTCAACCAACAACGACCCCACACACCCTGAAAAGTGAGCGGCTTATTCTTGAAAAGCTCCTGCGTGCTGGCGTAAACCTACAACATTATGGATTCGCACTGGATGCGCCTTACGCCGAGATTCAGTACCTGAGCAAAGGAAATGAACGTATTGCATGGCCTGGTCCAGACCACAGCAGTGGTGGGTTTAATATGTTTGCACCGGCTAATGGTATGGACCTGACCAGTTTTGCGAAGCCGGCATCCGCGCCTCTGACAAGTATCGTTGATGGAAAACCATTGTGGTCCGAACTCACACGTGAAGGTTATGAAGTTAACTATGGTTCTAGCTGGATGATGGTTGTGGGCTTTGATTATTGGGGCCCTGTTGCCAAAGGGTTACTACTACATTCTCAAAGTGCTAATAGAGACTCAGTGCACTTTAGTGATAGTAGCCGACGCTATGCTCAACAAGGAGGCCTGATCACACTGCCATTCTACCCCTGGCAAATTGCTTTCAGTGCCATCAGTAGTACCAAACTGATTGTGAAAAAAGACTAAAAAATACAGGCTGTCGCGCGTCACTATGCCGACAGTCTGATTTTTGGAGAATATGATGAGCTTTGACAACGAGAATGGCACCTTCAAGGTATTGGTAAACCACGAGGAGCAATATTCACTCTGGCCCAGCTACAAAAGCGTTCCGGGTGGCTGGAAAGACGTAGGTGTTGAAGGTGATAAAGAGACCTGTCTGGCCTACATCAATGAACACTGGACGGATATGCGTCCATTAAGTTTGCGCCAGGCAATGGAGCAGTAACTTTTTCTTTGCGCATTGTAATTGGTATTGAAGTGCTAATTACAATGCGTACTTGGCTAATACAGGGACAAGCGATGTTCCTGCCTCTCTGTCTGTATTTATCACGGAGTACCCCATGACCGCCACGACGATAATGGATCAGCTTGCCCGTCATGCTGAGCAAAAACCTCAGCAAACGGCATTAGTTTGTGTGGATAAGAAAAACCATACCCACTGGAGCTATCAAGCTCTTTATGAGCAAAGTTTGTTACTCGCAGGTCACCTTCAGGCACATGTTAGTGCGGGTGATCGAGCGCTGATCCTAATGGATACTGGAATCGAATATGTCACCAGCTTTCTCGCCTGTCAGCATTTAGGTGTGACCGCCATTCCAAGTTTTCCTCCCGAGTCGACTAAAGCACAGCATATTGCCCGTACCGTTGGTATTACTGAAGATTCCAGCGCAAAACTGGTGCTGACGACTGCTCGCTTTGCAGAGACTGTGGCGGCCATGTGTGAGTCTCTTAACGAAGTCATTATGCAAGTTGTTGATGACCTCTCGGGTGATACCCCAGCTGCTCCGCGTCATCCGGCGCACAGTGATGAAATTGCCTTTTTGCAATACACCTCAGGGTCTACAGCCAAGCCCAAAGGCGTGATGGTTAGTCATGGCAATTTGTTGGCCAATGAGGCCGCGATAGCCGAAATAATGGAGACCAGCGAAGAAGATGTCACGGTGAGCTGGTTGCCGTTATTCCATGACATGGGACTAATAGGTGGGCTGCTGCAACCTATTTATAAAGGTCACCTACTGGTTTTATGTTCGCCGCGCTATTTTATGGAGCGCCCGTCCCGGTGGTTGCAACTGATCAGCCAATACCGTGGCACCATCTCAGGTGGCCCTGATTTCTCTTATCGCCTTTGTCTTGAGCGTGTGCGCGAAAAACAATTGGAAGGTCTCGATTTAAGTAGTTGGCGACTCGCTTTTTCTGGTGCTGAGCCTATACGCCATGACACCTTATTGGATTTTGCGGAGCGCTTTGCTCCTCTGGGCCTGAAAAAGTCGGCTATGTTCCCGTGTTATGGCTTGGCTGAGGGCACACTGATGGTAGCCGGTACATATGCAGGTGGTGGTGCGGTCATTCGTGCCTTCGACAATCAAGGCTTAGCCGAGGGACAAGCTGAAATAGTTGAAGCCCGCGATATCCGTGATACTGAAGCATATAGTCATCAGGTTGGCTGTGGCAGGCCAGCCAGTGAACACACACTAAGAATTACTTGCCCGCAATCGCAGTGCGCGTTGGCTGATGGAGAAATTGGTGAAATTTGGGCTGCGGGGCCGAGCATCGCCTTGGGTTACTGGCAAAATGAGCAAGCAACGCAAGAAACGTTTGTTGAGCTGGAAGGTCGGCGCTGGTTGAGAACTGGCGATGTGGGTTATGTTTTTGACGGCCAACTTTATATTTCTGGCCGACAAAAAGACCTGATTATTATGAATGGCCATAACGTCTACCCACAGGATATAGAGCGGGCGATTGATGCTGAGCTGAGCTTTGTACGTAAAGGCCGGGTTTCTGCTTTTCCTGTTCCCAGTGAAGAAAGTGGTGAAGGAATAGGTCTGGCGATTGAAACCAGCAATAGTTATCGCAATGAAATTCCCGCTGAGCAGACAGCGTTGATTGTTCGGGATTTTATAACTGAACAATTCGCAGTCTGTCCTGAACTTGTCTTATTATTAGATCAAGGTGGATTACCTAAGACCTCCAGTGGCAAACTACAGCGCAGTGCCTGTTTGAAATTGCGCAATAGCGGTGAATTGGCCAGCTACGGTGACTTTGACTTGAGTCAGTTACAAAAGCTAACTACCACTACGTCAGAGTCAAATAATACGCATTGGGATGCGTTCACGCACCAATTAGCTCAGCATTGGCAAAGTGTCTTGCGTTACCCTGTTAATAGCGATGATGCCGATTTCTTCGCGCTCGGAGGTAGCTCAATTAAGGCCGCACAGTTAATGGCGTTAATTCAGAGTGATTTAGACTGTCAGCTCGAACCGAGTAGCCTTTTCGCTGCGCACCGTTTTGCCGATTTTTGTCAGCGGGTCAGAGAAGCAAAAGCGACACCAGGTGTACAAATACCCGCTTTAGAGCGGGAGGATTATCCCCTCAGCACTCAACAGCAAAGGCAGTTGTTCTTGTGGCAGTTAGAACCACAAAGCAGTGCCTATCATATTGGCGCGGCATTAGAGTTGCAGGGGGACATTAACTCGGACTTGTTGCAACAGGCCTGTGCTAAAGTGCTTGAAGCGCAAGATGCCTTGCGTCAGGCATATTTCAAAAACGCAGCAGGGCAATGGCGTCAGCGTACCACTTCGCAGCCTTTACAATGGCAAGTACATGATGTCCGTGGTGCAGCTGATCCACGCGCGCAGGCTCTGGTGGTTCAGCAGCAAATTTTTCAGCAGCCCTTTGCGTTAGAGCGAGGGGATAACTTCCGCGCAGCTTTAATTTCCGAGTCCTTACAACACCACAAACTTGTATTGGTTATGCACCATATAGCCAGTGATGCCTGGAGTTTTGACTTGATACTGGCTGAGATAACACGTCAGTACAACGTATTGTGTGACACGAAACAAAGTGCACCAACGGCGGATGGCGGTATCCACTATGGCGATTTTGCTCAGTGGCAGGGAGAGTGGCTGGCATCTGAACAAGCGTCTACTCAGCTTGCGTATTGGCAGCAACGTCTGGATGGTCAGGGGGATGAAGAGTTACTGGCACCTGAGCAGGCACGACGCACCGATATGTCCGCGCCACTTGGCGTAAAGCAATTTACATTTGACCATAAGCATACTGAGAAGCTACAGCAATTGGCACATGGCCAAAATGCCAGTCTATTTATGTTGTTGCTGAGTAGCTTGCAGGTACTATTTTATCGTGTCAGCGGAAAACGCCAGCCGCAGATAGGCATTGCAGTCGCAAACCGAAGTCTGGCGCAACTGCATAATCTTGTCGGCTTTTTTATAAATACCCAAGTGATCCGTGGTGCGGTTTCACCAGAGCAAAGTTTTGTCCAGCTGCTCAGTGAGTGCAAGGCTGCGGCACTTGAAGCACAGCGTCATCAGGACTACCCGTTTGAAAAGCTTGTGGAAGTACTCAACCCTCAAAGAACATTGGGGCAGACGCCGCTATTTCAGGTGATGTTTAACCATTTGGAGCAGGATGTAACCGATGCTTTGACACTAGCGGGCAGCGCAACGGTCGGTGCGCAGGCATTGCAGCAACAGGCACAGTTTGATCTGAGCTTTGATTCACGGCTCGACACCCAGGGGCAACTGACAATTGAACTACAGTACAACCAGGCGTTGTACCAGGAGTCCACAATAGCCCGACTTACGGACGCGTATCAGCAATTGCTTAACCAGTTGCCGCAGCAAGCCGAGCTGGCCATTGGCAATTTAGTATTGCAAGCTGATTCGGTGACTATTCCGGATGCAGCGGTGGGGTCAAAGGTGAGTGCTAAAGCGGGTGAGTGGCTGAATGTAATTAGCAACCATGCAAAGCAAAATCCTGACGATACGGCTGTGATCTTTGAAGATCAGCATTATAGCTATACCTGGCTGGAACAGACAGCAAATCGATTAGCCAATGGCTTGATTGGCAAAGGTCTTGCTGGTGAAGTTGTGGGTATCATGCAGCCGCGTAAGCCTTTAATGCTGGCGTCAGTGCTGGCTTGCTTGAAAGCCAACGCGGCTTATTTGCCATTGGATCCAAATTTCCCACAAGCCAAATTAACGCACATGATTAGTGATAGTGGCTGTGCCGCAGTGCTCGGTGACGGTACACTCGGTGAACTGTCTGTATCCATGATTTCACCGGTGGCACTGTTGAGTGCATATCACGAGCACAATCAGCCACCTGAAGTCACTCATCACGCTTTTGCGTTGGCCTACTTAAATTACACGTCAGGCTCGACCGGTCAGGCCAAAGGGGTCGCTATTGAGCACCAAGCATTGGCCAGTTACATTGATTCAGCGATTGATTTTATTAACTTACGCCGTGACGACGTTGTGTTGCAGTTTGCCACCATCAATTTCGACGCTTTTGTTGAGCAAGTGTTCCCGAGTTGGGCTATAGGTGCTGCTGTCGTACTTCGGGGTGATGTCTTGTGGGATGCTGAGACTTTATATCAACAAGCTCAGCGTCATAGTATTACGGTCATGGACCTGAGTGCTGCCTATTGGCGGAGTATTGCAGCCAGTTGGGCTCGTATTTCTGCGACAACTCCCTTGTCCCTGCCACATTTGAGACAGGTGCATTCAGGGGGAGAGGCAATGTCAGAGCAGGGGATCCAAGACTGGCGAAAAGCCGGGCTAGGTGAGGTACGCTTGCTGAATACTTACGGGCCAACTGAGATTGTCGTTGAGGCGGCTATTCATGACTGCCGCGTATTGAATCCTGGTGAATCTGTTCCTTTGGGACATGCTTTGAGCGGGCGACGTTTGTATGTACTGGATAATAACTTACAACCTGTAGTAAATGGACAGGTGGGTGAACTTTACATTGGTGGTGCGATGCTGGCACGTGGTTACTGGCAGCGCGCAGCTCAAACAGCAACTCGCTTTATTGCCGATCCGTTTACGAACGACGGTGGCCGCATGTATTCAAGTGGTGATTTAGTCAGCTGGCAAGATGGCGCACTGCACTATCATGGACGTAGTGACCATCAAGTTAAGGTGCGAGGTTTCCGAGTTGAGTTAGGTGAGATTGAAACGCGCCTTACGCAGTTACCAGGTGTAACCGCAGCGGTTGTTATCACGGAGCAGCAAGCGCAGTCTCTGAATCTCATAGCCTATGTGCAGAGTGAGCGTCATAGTGACGCTGAGTATGCGACTAAGCTCAAGCGTGCTTTGGCTGAGCAGCTGCCAGATTATATGGTGCCGTCACATATTGTAGCATTGGCGCAGCTTCCCATAAATGCCAGTGGTAAGCTGGAGCGACAGCAGTTACCAAGGATTAAACCGGTACAGAGTAAGATAATAAGCGCAGCAAGTAGCCAGACTGAGCAAATGCTGGAAACTGTCTGGTGCAAGCATCTGGCAACTGAGCAGGTTGACTCCAATGCGAACTTCTTTGACTTAGGTGGTCACTCGTTATTGCTGATGGCAGTGTACGATGACTTAAAACCCCAATTTAGTCAGCTACAGTTGACCGATTTATTCACGTATCCCAGCATTGCCAGCCTAGCTGCTTATCTGGAACAGTCTAACACGGTTGTTACACAAACAACCGGCACTCAAAGTGGTGCCAAACAGCGTCGCGGCATGGGTGCCGTCGCCGCACGCAAACGAAAAGCAAGAGAATCTTAAACATGTCAGAACATGAGTATAGTGAACTGGATATCGCCATCGTAGGGATGGCTGGGCGTTTTCCTGATGCGGATAATGTCGACGCTTTGTGGCAAAACATCCGCGCCGGGCAATGCGCAGTTAAAAGCTATGATGATGAGGCACTGCGTAGTGCCGGGGTGAGTGAATCAGACATAAACGACCCGGATTATGTTAAGCGTGGTGTGCCATTTGAACGGCTCGCGCAGTTTGATGCTGAATTCTTTGGTTATACACCGAAAGAAGCTGAGCAGTTGGACCCACAACAACGTCACTTTTTACAAACTTGCTGGCACGCTATGGCGCATGCGGGACTTGCCTTGGGCGAGCAAACAGGTGTATACGCCGGGTGTGGTGTACCAGCCTATCTGATGCAAAATTTGTTGCATGGTCAACCCAGCGATATCACCAGTTTGTTGGCACTAACCAATGGTAATGATAAAGATTCTCTGGCTACTCGGATCAGTTATGAGTTAGATCTTAAAGGGCCTGCTGTCACAGTCCAGACAGCCTGCTCTACCTCTTTGGTGGCAGTACATATGGCTTGCCGCGCATTGCAGAATTTTGAGTGTGATTCTGCTTTGGCTGGTGGCGTCTGGCTTAATTTAGCCCAGGATCAGGGATATCATGCCCCGGCAGGGGGCAGTTTATCTCCATCAGGACAATTGAGTGCGTTTGGTGAGCAGGCCGATGGTATTTTGATTGGTAGCGGCAGTGCTGCTGTGGTGCTGAAGCGCCTGGCAGAAGCACAGGAAGACGGTGACCATATCTTGGCTGTAATTAAGGGCTCAGCTATCAACAACGATGGTCGTGATAAGGTTGGTTACACAGCCCCAAGTGTCACGGGGCAGGCCAACGCAATCTCGGCGGCATTGGAGTTTGCAGATATCGACCCGCAAAGCGTTGGCTATATTGAGGCACATGGCACAGGAACTGAACTGGGTGATCCAATTGAAATCGCAGCGTTGAGCCAGGCATACGCTAGCGACACTCAACAATATTGTGCAATCGGCTCTGTTAAAACGAATCTGGGTCACCTTGATGCTGCAGCAGGTGTTACCGGGCTTATTAAAGCTGTTCAGGCCTTACGCCATCAGGAGTTACCACCGAGTTTGCACTGTCAGCCGCTGAACAGCAAAATAGACTTTGTTAACAGTCCTTTTTATGTCAACGACACTCTCAAGACCTGGCAAAGCAGTGGACCAAGACGCGCAGCGGTTAGCTCTTTGGGGATGGGTGGCACCAATGCTCATGTGATTTTGGAAGAGTATAAGCATCCAGAGGCTGAAACAAACACATCTGCAACATGGCAGGTGCTGCCTGTCAGTGCCAGCAGTCAAACGGCTCTTATACGTCAGACTGAAGCCCTGGCTGATACCTTACAACGATCACCAGAGCAATTTGCTCAGCTTGCGGCACAATTACAACACAAGCGCAGCGCACTTGCAGTGCGATACGCTTGTGTGGCAGAGACACCAGAGCAGGCGATCACTCAGTTATTACGTGAACCTCAGGGAAATAAAGCGGCCGGACCTAAAGTCGCATTAATGTTCTCAGGCCAGGGCTCACAGTATGTCACTATGGCACAGCCTTTACTGCGCGATGTGCCAGCCTTTAAAACTGCATTTGATGACGTTATGGGGCATTTCCCTGACGCCTTGAGACAGGAACTAAATAGTGTATTTAGTCCAGCTGACGATGAGATCCTGACAGCAAATCAATTGCTCAATCAGACTCGTATTACGCAACCTGCACTATTTGTGGTGGCTTACGCAACGGCAAAGTCTTATCAAGCACATGGTGTAACCATCGCTGCAATGCTGGGACATAGTATCGGGGAATATGCGGCAGCTTGCCTGGCGGGCGTGATGACATTAGAGGTCGCCACAGGTCTGGTCGTTGCTCGTGGAGAGGCATTGCAGAAAATGGCGCCAGGCACTATGTTGTCGGTGATGGCTGATGGGAAAACACTTGCGCCTTATCTTAATGATGAGTTGGATATCGCCGCGCTGAACAGCCCAACGAATACAGTAATAGCGGGTACCAGAGAGGCCATAAAGTCCTTGCAGGCAGAGCTGAAAGCCGCTGATATTGCTGCTACAAGACTGCATGTATCTCATGCTTTCCACAGCCACCTGACTGAAGCTGTGTTGCCTGAGTTTTCTCGCACCTTTGAAAAGGTAACCAGTGCATCACCACTGCAAGCGCCACAGGTGCCATTTGTTTCTAATGTCAGTGGTACTTGGATCACGGCAGAACAAGCCTGTTCAGTGCAATATTGGTTGGATCATATCCGTCAGCCTGTGAATTTTGTTGAAGGTGTTACAACATTAGCTGAGCAATGTGATGTTCTGATTGAAGCGGGACCCGGCGATACGTTGCAAAAGCTCGCAAAGCAAACTTTGGGTGGCAGTACTGTGGCGTTGCACTCTGTGTCTCATGCTCGGGATCTCAAAGCGCCGTTGCCTCCATTTGCAAAAGCGCTTGGTAAATTGTGGCAATTAGGCTGTGACATTGCTTGGTCACAATTAACAGAGCAACCGCATGGCCAGGCGAGTGTGTTGCCGGAGTATGTCTTTGCAGAGAGCGAATTCTGGGTAACGCCCCCCTCATCCGATTCAGCTGCAATATCGGCGGGTAAAGTGATTAACACAGAACCTCAGTTGTATGTGCCACAGTGGCAACAAATGGTTGAGTTACCGCCTGGTAATCGTACTCTAAATGACAAACACATTGTGTTGCTCGCCTGCGATACGCCTGTCGTCAGTCAGCTTAGTGAGGCATTGGCGCTTACTGGTGTAAAGGTGACACAGGTTTGGCAGGGTGAGACATTTAGTGCAATCAACGAACAGGGCTACCGACTTGATCTGCACTCAGCAGAGCAGCTGACTCAGCTCAGTGATGAGATCGGTTCGTTTGATCAGGTAATTGATACACGCTTAACCACAACATTGCCCCCAGGCACATTAGGATACAGCTTTATATTGCCTGTGATGCAGTGGCTACTATCTTTGGGTGGACGTCCGGTTAGTGTGTTGGCAAGTGATCTTTTTAACGTATTAGGCGATGACATAGTCGACCCAAGCAAAGCATCGATATTAGGGCTGACACGTGTTGCATCGCTTGAAGTTGGGCAGCAGAGCTGTCAGGTACTGGCACTCACTGAGACGGCGGTGATGCGGCCTGCACCGGCTGTGATAGCTGCACTGCAAGCTGATTTGGCGCACCCCAGTGGTGAAATTGCGTATCGTGGTACACACCGATTTGCTCAAACACAACAGTCCTTACTTACCCATACTCGTGCTCAGGAGTGCGCATCACAGCCACAAAACACGCTGATCACCGGTGGATTGGGAGGTGTGGGATTGGTATTGGCAAAGCACCTGGCACAGCAAGGTCATGGTTTGATTTTACAGACACGTCAGTCTCTGCCTGAAAGTTCCCAATGGTCAATGCTGGCGGAAGACAGCGAGCAAACTCCGCAACAGCGAGCGCGTTATCAACAACTGCTGGAAATACATAAGCTGTGTCCTAAGTTAGTGATACTTAGCGCAGACATTACTGACTTGGCAGCTACGACTGCGGCATTCGATGCTGCGCATGTTCCAGTGTCGTCAGTATCCCAGGTGATTCATGCTGCGGGCTTGCCTGGCGGGGGACTGATGACGCAGTTAAGCGCAGAACAAGTTGTGCAAAGTGCTGCTGCTAAGGTGCAAGGGACACAGAATTTACTGTCATTATTTGCTCAAAGCAATCTTGAGAGAATGATACTGTGTTCTTCTTTGGCTTCTGTGCTGGGTGCAATGGCACAGAGTGACTATTGTGCGGCAAACAGCTACCTGGATGCCATTGCACAGCAGACGCATCCTTTTGTTGTTCAGGTGTTGAACTGGGATGCATGGCAAAGTACCGGGATGGCCGCCAATGTTGAGCTTGCTGATGGCCTGGGCCTGGATAAAAATGCAGCATGTCAGCTATTCGACAGCGCCGTTAGCACTGCTCACCCTCAGTTATACTGTGCCAGCACTGACTGGGCACAACTCACCGCTGCGACACGAGCAACAGAGCAGGCTATTTTGGCAAGGTTACAAAAACCAAAAGGGCATGCGCGTCCGGAATTAGATGTTGAGTTTGAGGCGCCAGAAAGCGAGCTTGAGCAAAAACTCGCGACATTGTGGGCAGAATATCTTGGCTTCAGTGAAATTGGTATTTTTGACAGCTTACTGGAGTTAGGGGGAGATTCCCTGGTAGCCATTCAGATGTTAGCAAAAGCGAAACAAATGTTCAGTGTTGAGCTGGAGCCAGCAGCATTTTTTGAAGACCCAACTATAGATAATTTAGCATTTATGATTGAAGAGCAACTGGTAGCACAATTGCAGCAGTAGCTTAGTTTCAGGCGTTTTTAAATGACGGTCTCTTTGTGAGGCCGCTTTTTTTTGCGTTAAAAAAAACACTGTAATGAGCGTCTTACAGGTGCACTGTATACAGGATGTGCAGTGTAATGATGAATAATAATCAGGATAAATGATGAAAACACTAAATTTGGTATATATTTGCTCCCTGCGCAATGCCGCGGCCGATCAGGCTGGGCGCATGGTCGAGTATAAAGGTGAACAGCGCTACATGATGTCTCCACTTGAACATCTGGTAAATGAGCTAAACACGACTTCATTGGGTCAACAATATGCTCTGAAAGCTGTTATTTTTGATGATGATCTGAGTCATGCGCCCGATCATCGCAAGCTTGAGGGCTATGGCTTGAATCGCAGTGATGCCAGTGGGCCCTGGATTTATCCGCAGTCACTTGAAGTAAAAGGTCAGCTAGTCGATGAATTATTGATAAATATTCCGTCTGAGTATCGCAAAACACCCATGAAGTCGCCGCAGCGGATATCGGGTAAAAGCGACTTTGAGGCGCGACTTGAAGCACAGCTGGATACATTGCAGGCCGATGTTATTTTGCTGGATGGCTTGATACTGATCCTGGATGACTTAGCCAGTGTGGACAGTAAGTACCACAAAAAAATTGTTAACATTCACCCCGGCATTACTCGCCCTGATTCGCCTTATCAGCGCCGTGGTGCTACGGCTACTCTGGATGCGCTATATGGTGCGCGAGGCCAGAAAGTGATTAACTGGACAACGAGAGAGACGGAGCGCGCCCCTGTAATTGATAAAACAGGTGCATCTTTTCATTACATCGATCAGGGGATTGATTCAGGTCCGGTGATCACGGATGTGATGGATACCCATATTAACCCAGATGACACCATTATCGAGATGCGCTGGAATAACTTCCAACAAAGCCTTTTTCCTGCAATGATTAACGGCTTAAAAATACTTGCTGAGCAGCGACTACCTAAACCTCTGCTGACATGATAGCTATCTGGTAACAGGCTAGTACCTGTTGCCACCTTCCATATGAATTCTGTTCGAAAAAGCAACTTTTATAAGATTCTTACTTGCCTCTATTTATGTTATAATATAACATATCTCTTGTGTTACAGTATAACGTATAAATTATAGAGTGGTGTTGATGATTTTCAGAGCAAAAGTACTTGCTGCAGCAGTGTCTGCAATTCTTTTATCTGCGTGTGGTGGTATGGATCATCAGGTAACTAAAACTGAACAGGCTGTCTCTTCTGATGCGTCGGCAACAGAGACGAAAGAAGAAGCCAGTGAAGATACACACGATCATGACGAAGCAGTCAAAGACGTCGCCGGTCGTTTGCTAGTTACCAGTAGCGACAATAATGTTGTCAATATTTACTCAACTGCAGACCAGAGCTTAATTGAATCAGTCGGCCTTACATCTAAACCACAATATGCGTATGGCTCTGAAAATCATCGTTATGCAATTTTGGTCCAGCGTAATGATGGCATGGTTGAGTTTGTCGATGGTGGTCTTTACAGAGAAGCCCATGGTGACCACTATCATAACCATGAAGATGCACCTAGCAGTGTGTCATTTCAGCTGACATCGACTAAGCCAACTCATGTGACAGTGAATGAAGGTGGCATTGCGGTATTTTCTGATGGTGATGAAGATACTCAGCAAAATGCTTCAGTCGCGGTGTTTGGTGAAGCGCAGATCGGCGGGCTGAGTGATGGTGTTGTTGAGCTTGAATACAATACTCATATGCATGGCGCTGCACAGGCCAGAGGTGAATACTTGGTGAGTTCACTGCGCGACAGCGATGGCGCTTCTAATATGCCTTCGCAAATTGCTTTGTATCATGCTCATGATGACCATTTCGATCAGGAGCAGGTATTTGATGTGACCTGTCCGGTGCTGCATGGAAGTGCACAAAACGAACATACCATTGTGTTTGGTTGTGATGATGGTGTCGCTGTGATTACACAGCAGGGGGGCTCTTTCAGTGCGACAAAAGTTGCGAACCCAGAGAGCTTTACCGAAGGCATGCGTATTGGTTCATTAAAAGGCCATCATCATAGTGAGCAGTTTATTGCCAGTACCAGAAATCAGCTGTTTATCTTGCATCCTGAAGAAGGGGAGCTAGAGGCGCTGGAATGGCAGAGCACTAATGGTTTGAGTCTGAGTTATTATGGTTTTAGCCATGATGGTGAACATATCATTGCCCTGGATAGTGCGGGTAAGCTGAGCATTTTTGCCGGACACACACATGAAGACGATCATGAGAGTGAGCAGGCCAATGAAAACGAAGGTGAACACGAGCATGAAGTTCACTGGGAAGTGACGCACGAGATAGCCATCAAAGATGCGGAAACAACAATGCCTGAAGGTCATAGCTTTTCTTTGGCGGTTTCTCATTCGGAAGATGCGGTATTTGTGGGTGACCCAATAGAGAAACAAATTAAAAAGTACGATCTGGAGTCAGGTGAACTGGTTCAAACCATTGAGCTTGATGTGGTGCCCGATAGGCTTGTGTGGCTTGGCATCGCCAGCAGTGAAGAAGCGCATGACCACGACCACTAGCTAAAGCACAGATCGAATTTTACCATTTTTGTAGTGTTAGTAAGCCATCTCGGGTAAAACCAGGTGGCTTTTTTCTTTTCAAGTACCATTCATAAAGGCTGGAACTATTTTGCGTTTGGGTACCTTAATGTGAGACAGTGAGTCCACCACAGTCAGAATCACTAGTCGTTATGCTGCAAATAAGACCTGCCGTCACAGAAGATATTCCTTGCCTGGAACAGCTTGAACAAGCTGTCATTGAGGCTGAACGCCCGTTCAATCGTGCCATTAAAGCCAAAAATGCACGTTACTATGATCTACCCGCTTTACTGAATGATGAGAGCAGTTACCTTATCGTTGGTATGGTCGAGGGCAATGTTATAGCGACGGGCTATGCGCAGATCCGTCAGTCCAAAGCACAACTCGATCATGATAACCATGGATACCTGGGGTTTATGTATGTACATCCTATGCATCGTGGTAAAGGGTTCAACCAACAAATTATGACCGAACTGCTCGCCTGGTGTAATAAACGGTCTGTGTATGATTTTTATTTAGACGTATACAGAGACAATGCAGCGGCGATCCGTGCGTATGAAAAAGCGGGATTTACTCCTTGTTTGCTGGAAATGAAGTTGCATCAAAATAAGTAAAAAAGTAAATATTTGAGTAAGTAAATTACCAAAAAACTAGCTGAAGTTATCTTTTTGATAATTATTATAATTCGTACTAAATTTGCGCGATGTTGGTTCGTCTGGGTGTCATAATTACTACTAGGATGAAATAATGAACCAACTCAAATACAGCCTACTGCCGCTCGCGCTTGCCGTCTCCAATGCTGTCATGGCAGATGATAGCAAAGAAGAATTGAAATCAATGGAGCAGATTGTTGTGTATGGTGAAAATACGCAACGTTCGTTAAAAGACACGACTTCGTCTATTGCAGTCATTGATGAAGAACAGCTGAAAAGCGGTCAGGTTAACTCCTTGCTCGATGCGTTATCAGGTATTGCAAATGTGGTCTTTACTGATAGCTTGCCAACTATCCGAGGGTTGCAAGGAGAGGGTGTCTCTGAGGGATTTAGTTCATTTTCATCGGGCGCCAAACCGCGTGTGTCCGTAATGCGTGATGGCGTATCAGATCCGTTTGTGGCCAAGTTAAGTGGTGACTTTGGCTTATGGGATGTTGAGCAAATCGAAGTGCTGCGCGGCCCGCAATCGTCGAACAGTGGTCGCAACAGTATTGGTGGTATTGTTTACATTAAAACGAAAGAGCCTTCACTGACTGATTTTGAGGCGGCCACGCGCATTGGTTACTCTGATCTGAACGAAAATACCGAGTTGTCTGGCATGGTATCTGTGCCACTTCTGGAAGATCAACTTGCACTTCGTGCTACAGTACAGCGGAACGAAGGTGAATCTTATATGGATTATAAAGGCACATCTCCTTTGATTGTGTATCCATTTAATCCAAAAGAGCTTGAAGATACCCGTCTGGACATTAAGCTAAAGTGGCAGCCTGCTGCAATCAGTGGTTTGGATATGCTGCTGCATTACTCGCGCAGTGAAGAAACTGGTGAGCGCCACTGGGGCTTCCAGGGGCCAGTATTGAACGGCAATGATCCAGAGAATACAAAAATAGGCCCTGAGTTATCAGACCGTGTTGTTTCATACCAGGTGGTACCAACACCTGCAGGCCCTGTCGCTGGCTCGTACGCGCGTGACAAAGATACCGAATATGATCGTTGGTCGTTACGCACTCGCTATGAAGTGAATGATGCGATTAATCTTGAGATTATGTTGTCAGATACTGACTACCGCTATGAATTCAGACAGTACCCGGAGCCTTGGTACGTTATTATGAATGATAGTGGCACCACTTATGATGTGAAGTTGAGCTTTGCTGGCAATGAGTCATTCAGTGGTTACCTCGGTCTGTACATGAATGATCGCGACCAGACTTTCTACCGTGAAGGTTTCTATAAAGGGACCGATGACAGTGAAAACCAGGCGATCTACGGTGAGGCGACAATTAAGGTCACTGAGCAAGGCCGTGTTGTCGTTGGTGGTCGGATCGAGGATGAAGAGCAATATCGATTCTTCGATGGTGCTGAAATGGCGAAACGATTTGGGATGCCAAACATTGAGTTTGTCACCGATGTTGATAATCGCATTTATCTGCCGAAACTGGCATACCTACATGACTTAAATGAGCATATCACACTAAATGCCAGCTTCCGAAAAGGGTATAGCTCAGGTGGTGGTGACTTCCATTGGTTTAGCATGAGCAATTACACGTTTAAGCCTGAGTATGTAGATACTTTCGAGATTGGCTTGCGCTCTACGTTGATGGATGGCGACTTAAATTTCGCAGCAAACGTCTTCTATAACGATTTCGAAGATTACCAGTATTATGGTACTGGACCAACAGGTAACCCAAATGATTTTAGTATCATTAACCTGGCTAAAGTGAAGAGTGTCGGTTTTGAAACTGAAGCACGATACGCCATTAATCCAGATCTCACTCTGTCGGCAAGTTTTGGCTGGGTAGACAGCACGGTTGATGAAGCGAATGCTGAAAACCCAACTGTACTAGACAAAGACCTGCCAATGGCAGCAGATATCACTGCCGGTCTGGGGTTAGAGTTCTGGGCGACAGACAAAATTCAACTAACAGCGCGCAGTAACTATGTCGGTGAGTATTACAGCAAGCTGGGAGAAAAAGCGGAGAATCTGGCGGGTGATTACACTGAGTTCCATTTCTCAGCAGCCTATGTTGAGGAAAACTGGCGTGTTGATGCCTATGTGAACAATGCATTCGATCATGACAGTTTGATCAGCGCCGGCCGCGTAACGGGTTCTGAAGTATTTATCTATGGTGACTATACTGATCCAAGAAATGTCGGCATCTCGTTCAGCTACACCTTTTAATTAGTTTACACTCCATGCCCGCGCAAGCGGGCATTTTTCCCTTCGCATATCGCCTATTTCTGTACATTGCTAAAGTCACAATTTTTATCCGAGGGAGGTGGATTTTTGCCATTTTCATTCGTCTAGCAGTCATATTTTGAAATCAGAATTAAACTGACTGCAGTGGAGCCAGAATGTCACAGCAAAGACGTACCAGAAGAAATCGCGCTATCTCCTCCCTTTCAACCGAAGATCAACAACGATTAAAAGCACGTATTAACCAGGCGCAAAGTGACGCCGGTCAGCTCCAGGTTGAGTTGGCAGCTGGGGAGCAGGTTTCGCTGACACCTGCACAGAAAATCCTTTGGTATGCCTGGAAGTTGGATCCTCAGGATGTTTCTTATAACCTTGCTGGCGCATTGCATTTTAAGGGTGAGCTGCAAACAGAGCAGGTTAAGCAAGCGTTTGAAACATTGTTGTCAAAACACTCTGGTTTGCGGATCCAGTTCGTTGAGGAGCAAGATCAGGTATGGCAACGCGATGGTGGGTATCAGTCCCTGGATGTTCATGAGATTGAACTTGACCATTATACCGATAAAGCAAGAATTCGTACGTTTGTTGAACAGCCATTTGCGCTGTGTAATGAGCCATTGCTGCGTATCGCCATTGCTCGGTGTGAGGCACGAACCAGCCTAATTGTGACTTTGCATCACATTATTGCTGACGGCACCTCAATGCAGCAGCTACTGGATGAGTTTATTACACTCTACGCTGGAAAAGATGCATTACCGGCGCAAGCTGGCTATTTGGAATTCGCTAAGTGGGATAATGAGCAGGATCATCAACCTCTTTATGACACGCAGCTGGCGGTATGGCAACAGCAGCTGTCAGAATATGAGGAGACGTTGCGTTTACCAGCACAGAATCAACACAGGCATGATCTTAACTATCAGGTTGCCACTGAAACACAACAATTGCCAGCCGCCTTGTGGCAGCGTATAGGCGCACTTGCAACCGAGTACCAAATCACCCCCTATTTAGTTTTGTTAACAGCCTGGCAAGCTTTACTGGCACGTCTCAGCGACAGCCAGAACATTCGTGTTGGTGTGCCGATTGCTAATCGTCATCGCAGTGAAACACAGAATATTGTCGGCTTTTTCGTTAATACTCAGGTTATGCCATTGCAGCTTGAGGACACGGATAGTTTCGCGCAGTTGTTAGAAAAAAATACCGCAACGAGTCGACTGGCACAAAATAACCAGGATCTGCCATTTGAGCAGCTGGTTAATGTGTTGAAACCTGCTCGTCAAAGTGGTGTCCATCCAATCTTTCAGGTTATGTTTAACTACCTGCGTCGCGACAAGCGTAATTTAAGTCAACTGGAAAGCGTTTCCTTGCTGGATACAGAAATGTACCGTTTTGGCATGCCTTTTGATTTACAACTGGACGTAATTGAAGATCTCAGTGAAGGGACGAGCCTGAATCTGATCTATGCCAATGAACTGTATGATGCGGAATTTGCTCAGGCATGTCTGGCACAATTACAATTGATGCTTGATGCTTGTCTGAGCGATCCAAGCGTTGAAGTGAGCAATCTACCTTTATTGGGTGCTTCACAGGTATCAGATCTGATAACGATTGGTACTGGTGATGCTGTTTTTGACTACTCACAACCCATAACAACACTAATCAGTCAGCAAAGTGCCAAAACACCCGATGCAATAGCAATTCGTTTTGCTACCCATAGCCTCAGTTATCTGGAACTGGAGCAACGCACAAATCAACTGGCTCATTATCTTAATGCGCAGGGCATTGGTGCAGAAGACAAGGTCGCGTTGGTGTTCGAGCGCAGTATCGAGATGGTTGTCAGTATTCTGGGTGTGGTTAAAGCCGGGGCTGCGTATGTGCCTCTGGAACCTTCTTTACCGGCAGATCGAATTGCCTATATTGCCAGTAGCAGTGGCCTGAGCCTGTTTTTAGGTGATCATTCATTGGCACGACTAGACAGCTTAGCTGACTTAGCTCCTCGTGTTGAATTATCTGCACTGGCACTTGAACAATATCCGCTTAACTTGCCGACGCATGACATTCCCGGTACACAACTGGCCTATGTGATTTATACCTCAGGTTCAACGGGTAAACCGAAAGGAGTGGGGAACCAGCATAGCGCCATATACAACCGTATTGCCTGGCAACAGTCGGCTTATCCCATTGGAGTGGATGATAAAGTCCTGCAAAAAACACCGTTTGGTTTTGATGTATCAGTCTGGGAATTCTTCTGGCCGCTAATGTATGGTGCCGAGCTGATTGTGGCACAACCAGGTGCACACAAAGACAGCACGCAACTGATTGACACTATTAATCATTTTGGCGTGACGACATTACACTTTGTACCTTCAATGCTACAGGCATTTTTAGGTCATGAAGCGGTAAGTACAGCGACCAGTATTCGACAGATATTGTGCAGTGGAGAAGCGTTGCCTAGTGAAGTACAGGCACAGGCTATCAGTAAATTGCCGGGTATCAAGGTATATAACCTCTACGGTCCAACCGAAGCGGCAGTAGATGTCAGCCACTTTACCTGCCATGGCAATGCAAATTTGCCAGTCCCTATTGGTGCGCCCATTGCGGGGATCCGCTTGTATGTATTGGATCGTGCCTTAAATTTATGTCCGCAAGGTATTGCCGGCGAGCTATATATTGCAGGAGCTGGACTGGCACGCGGTTACGTTAGTCGTCCGGACCTGAGTGCGGAGCGTTTTGTCGCTGACCCAATTGCTGCGGATGGCAGTCGCATGTACCGCAGTGGTGACTTGGTGAGCTGGAATGCACAGGGCCAGCTTGACTATCTTGGTCGTATTGACCATCAGGTCAAAATTCGCGGATTCAGAATTGAACTGGGTGAAATTGAAGCTGCGCTATATGCATCATCTGGTGTCCGAGAAGCGGTTGTTGTGGCGGATGACAGTGGAGCGGCCACACGTCTGGTTGCGTATGTTTCTGCTGCTGCGGAGCAAACATTAGAAGGAGAGCAACTGAAATCATTACTCGCAGAGGCCCTGCCAGAGTACATGATACCTGCTGTCATCATGGTGTTAGATACATTGCCGTTAAACAGCAATGGTAAGATTGACCGCAAAGCGTTGCCTAAAGTCACCAGCACGCCATCCGTACCTTTTGAGGCACCCCAGGGTGAACGCGAAGAAGCGCTTGCCAGTGTCTGGCAACAGGTACTAGGCAAGCAGCAAGTAGGTCGGCTGGATAATTTCTTCGAGCTCGGTGGCGACTCCATTCTCAGTTTACAAATTGTCACCGGGTTGCGTGAACACGGTTATGTGGTAACCCCAAAACAAATATTTGAACTGCACAGTATTGCCCGCTTAGCACCACAATTGAGCGAGCTTGAACAGGCTGAAGCCATTGCCCAGCATGTGGAGGGTGACGTTACATTGTTACCGATCCAACAGCAGTTTTTGGCGACTAAACTGGAGAACAAGGATCATTACAACCAGGCGCTATTGTTGGCACTGGATACGCCGCTTGACGAGACGCTCTTACAGCGAGCCTGGTCTAAATTGATCGAACATCACGACGCACTACGTTTGTGCTTTGTAAAGAGAGCGTCGCAGCAATGGCAGCAGCAATATGTACCATTTGATGCTGAGCGTGCAGCGGACAGCTATTGGTCGCGCCACATTGATGGCAATCAAATAACAGCACTGGCCGAAGAAGCACAGCGTAGCTTGAATATCGCTGAGGCTGAGGTGGCTCGCATGGTACATATGACGCTGGAAGATGGTAGTGCTCGTGTGTTGTTGGTGATCCACCACCTGGCAGTTGACGGGGTGTCTTGGCGCATTTTGTTGGACGATTTGGCCCGTACTTACGGCCAGTTACAACAGCAGGTGGAGCCTTCCCTTGCCAGCAAGAGCCACAGTTATCAATATTGGGCGCAGCAGCTCAGTGGTTATGCCCAAGCTCACTCTGATGAATTGCATTACTGGCAACAACAGCAGGCACCGCAATTGGCTCTGCCTGAACTGAATCACGAGGGCAGCCGTAAACTTGTGCACAGTGCCAGCGTAAAGGTCACACTGGATACGCAACAAACTCAGGCCTTGCTGCACGAAGCAGGAAAAAGTTACCGTACTCAGGTCAATGAGTTATTACTGAGTGCACTGAGCGAGGCCCTGTATCAATGGAGCGGACAAGCAGAGTGTTTGATTAACCTGGAAGGGCATGGTCGTGAACCTTGGGACTTACGCACTGACCTGAGTCGCACTGTGGGCTGGTTCACGAGTTTGTATCCGGTACAACTGACCCGCAAGGATACGCTGAGCGAGACGTTAAAATACAATAAAGAACAGCTCAGAACTGTGCCAAACAAAGGCATCGGCTATGGGGCACTTAAATACTATGGTGATGCACAAACTCAGGCTAGCTTAGCTAACCAGCCTGTTGGGCAGATTGAGTTTAACTATCTTGGTCAACTGGATAATGCGTTAGCACATTCAGATGCACCCTGGCGCCTGGCCAGCGAGGACAGCGGAGCGGCGTTCAGTCCTGACTATGAACCTCATAGTGAGATAAGCATTAATGGTCAGGTGAGTGAGGGAAGCCTGCAACTGGTGATCAGTTATGGTGCACAACGACTGAATGAAACGGTAATGGGGGCTTTTGCACAGCACCTGGAAGCTGCTTTAGTTGCAGTGATAACGCATTGTACAGACAGTGTTGGCTGCCTGACCCCTAGTGATGTACCACTGGCTAAGTTGAGTCAGCATCAGCTCGATACGTTATCAGTTAATAGTGCACACCTACAAGACATCTATCCATTATCACCAATGCAACAGGGTATGCTGTTCCACAGTTTGTATGAGCAGGGCGAGGCTTATGTTAACCAGACGAGCCTGGATATTCATGGCCTGGATACTGAACGTTTTGAGGCTGCATGGCAAACCGTGATAGACCGCCACGATGTGCTGCGCAGTGGCTTTTTGAGCTTAGATCCGCAACCGCTTCAATTTGTTGTAAAGACACTGACACCACAATGGCAAGCACTAGACTGGCAACACCTGAGCGCAGACGAGCAGCAGCTGAAATTACTGGAACTGGCCCAGCAGCAGCGTAGCGAGGGCTTTGAGCTGGATGGACAGCCGGGGCTTCAGCGTTTTGTGCTGATACAATTGGCGCCCAAACGCCATGCCTTTATCTGGACTATACATCATATTCTGACTGATGGTTGGAGCTGCTCGGCCCTAATGGGAGAGGTTTTACGCTTGTATGAGGGGCACACCTTACCTCCAGTAGATGCGCAATATGGGGATTACATAGGATATCTAGCACAGCAAGATCAGGCTGCTAATCTGGCCTACTGGCAGGCGCAAACTGACCTGCTATTGGAGCCGTGCTACCTGAGCTCAGCATTTACAACTCCTCAGGAGGGGAGTTATAGTGCCTTTGATTTACTACTCACCGAGCAAGAAGATACTGCTTTAAACAAATTTGTTAAATCACAGCACCTTACACCGAATACACTGATGCAGGGGGGGTGGGCATTATTGCTTAGCCGTCACCTTGGCCGTGAAGCTGTGTGTTTTGGCGCGACTACTTCTGGGCGTCCGAGCGATCTGGCAGGTGCTGAGCGTATCCAGGGCATGTTCATCAATACCATGCCAGTGATGGTTGAAGTGCGTCCGGAGGCTTCTCTGAGTGATTGGTTACAGTCACTGCAATCGGCCAACCTGGCTGGCCGGGAACACGAATTTACGCCTCTTTATGATATTCAAAAACAAGCCGCGCACTTAGCGATGGACAAGCATGGCTTGTTTGATACTTTACTGGTCTTTGAAAACTATCCGCTTGCCGATGCGCTTGAAGCTCGCTCAGATCAGCAGACTGAATTTAAGGTCGGCGAGGCGAGGGAAGAAACAAACTTCCCGCTGACTGTGAGCTTCATTCAGGAAGAAACGTTACGTTTGCATTTCAGTTATCAGGGAAGTGAGCTGGCCGGGGCGGATGTACAAGCGTTGGCTGAACAATTCCGACATTTACTGCAGAACATTATCGATGCACCTGAAAATCGCTTGTCAGAACTGACATTGGTGAGTGAGTCACAACAACGGGCACTGCAAAAGCTAGGTTTTGGTGAATCAATTACACCGTTGCACACTGGTACCATCGAGCCGATTTATATACCAAATGGGAAGCCGCCGCAGTTGGCTGCGACTCAGTATCATGATGTGGTTTCTACATTGAACCAGTTCGCCGAACTAACACCGGATGCCGAGGTTCTGACTTGTGATGGCCACAGCTATACATTCAAAGAACTGTACGAAAAGTCGAATCAATTGGCCTTTTATCTGCGTGAGCAAGGCGTAGGGCCAGAGCAGCGTGTAGGCGTCGCATTACAGCGCGGTATTGATTTACCACTTGCGTTTTTGGCGGTACTCAAGGCTGGTGCTGTGTATGTGCCAATGGATCTGAGTTATCCGCAAGAACGTCTGGCGTACATGATTAATGATAGCCAGATGGCACATATTTTGGTGAGTGACGACAGCCTGGATGACATTGCCGGTGAGGCCGCTTTACATTGCATGGCCGATATTGATCTGGCTCAGCAGTGGCAGCAGCCACAGGTGTATCCGGCGCAGGGGGCTTATGTCATTTATACATCGGGGTCTACGGGTAACCCGAAAGGCGTGTTGGTCAGTCGAGGCTCAATTGCAGCCCATTGTCGCGGTATCGGCCGTCGATATGAGCTGACAACTGCCGATCGTGAAATGATTTTTATGTCTTTCTGTTTTGATGGTGCGCATGAACGCTGGTTGTCAGCCGTGACGCATGGCGGCACTGTCGTGATCCGTCCAGAGCGTCAATGGGACTTGCAGGAAACTTATCAGAATCTGCATCAGCAACGCGTAACCACCGTGGTTTTCCCGCCGGTATTTTTGCGTGAGTTGTCGGCATATGTGGAGCAGGTCGGCAACCCGCCTCCTGTACGGGTTTACTGTTTTGGTGGCGATGCGATGCCACAAGCATCATTTGAACTGGCACAGCGCGTACTGAAACCGAGCTTCTTTATCAATGGCTACGGCCCGACTGAGACTGTCGTCACGCCACTAACCTGGAAAGCCATGCCGGGTAGCTCATTTAATGCCGTTTACGCACCAATCGGTGAAGTGCTTGGGCAACGTCAGGCCTGGATACTGGATGGCCAGTTAAACCTGGTCCTGCCAGGCCAGATTGGTGAACTATACATGGCCGAGGAAATTGGTCTTGCCCGGGGGTACCTGAATCGTCCTGATCTGACCGCGGAGCGGTTTGTCGCGAACCCATTTGCCAACGATGGTAGCCGACTTTATCGTACTGGTGACTTAGTCCGCTGGAACGACCAGGGTCTGATGGACTATCTGGGCCGGACTGACCACCAAGTTAAGATCCGAGGTTTCCGTATCGAACTGGGTGAAATTGAAACGCTATTGCGCAAGCAAGCCGAAGTCCGTCAAGCAGTTGTCGTCGCCGATGATACGCCAGCAGGAAAGCGTTTGGTTGCGTATGTCAGCGGCCACGATGGCGCATTACCGGATGAAGTGATGTTGAAGGCAACATTAGCGGCGAATCTGCCGGATTATATGGTGCCAGCGGTGATCATGTCATTGCCAGATTTACCAGTGAACAGCAATGGTAAAATTGACCGTAAAGCCTTACCTAAAGCTGAGTTGCAAAGTGAAGTGAACTATGTCGCACCTGAAGGCGAAGTTGAGCAGACGATAGCCGCTATCTGGCAAGAAGTCCTGGGTGTAGAGCAAGTTGGACGTCTTGATAATTTCTTTGCGCTGGGCGGTGACTCTATTAGTAGCTTGCGTGTGATTGCACAAGCCAAGCACAAAGAGATTGCGTTAGACATTCAGACGCTATTTGGTGCTGAGACACTTCAGGTACTTGTCGCCAACCTTAAGGGCGCGTCTGAGACTATTGAGATCCAGCGTCAGGTGCATGAATATCGGGGCTTGTCATATGCACAGGAGCGACAGTGGTTCTTGTGGAAGTTGGATCCGCAAAGTATCGCTTATCATTTACCCAGTTCTCTGCATCTCAGTGGCAAGCTGGATCGCAGTGCATTGCAATCGGCTTTTGACTATTTAGTAGATAAGCATGCCGCGTTACGTACAGTCTTTGTTGAAGATCAACAAGGTACAGTATCGACCGAGACGCGTGACACAAGTGCTTGTCCGATTAATTACCTGGAGCTGGGTGCGACGCAAGCACAGCGTGATGCGTTTAAGCAAGGGTTGATCACTACGCCATTTGATTTAACTCAGGGGCCGCTGGTCCGGGTTGGCGTGATCTGTGATGCACCGGAACAGCATGAGCTGGTGGTAGTGATGCATCACATCGTGTCGGATGGTTGGTCATTAAAGCTCATTGTTGCTGATTTTGTACGTGGTTATGAGGCTGCATTGAGCAGTGAAGTATTGCATGTTGAAGCAGATTCGCTGCGTTACAGCGATTTTGCTCAATGGCAGCGCGATTTACTGGCTGGCGGTGCCGAGCAGCAGCAGTTGGCATACTGGCAGGCGCAATTAGGTGACGAACACCCGACACTGGCCTTGCCTGCTGATCTGGATGGTGGTCAAAACAGCTTGCAAAGCGCAACCCTCAACCTTGAGCTAAGCAAAGAACAAACGAGCGC
This sequence comes from Pseudoalteromonas rubra, assembly GCF_001482385.1. Lineage (NCBI taxonomy): Bacteria > Pseudomonadati > Pseudomonadota > Gammaproteobacteria > Alteromonadales > Pseudoalteromonadaceae > Pseudoalteromonas > Pseudoalteromonas rubra. Next base: position 2,467,285 of record NZ_CP013611.1, on the reverse strand, counting down.
AATGCAAGCTTTTGCATCGGCACAAGGGGTGACGTTATTTTGCCTGCTTATGAGTGCATGGCAAATTTTATTACACAAATATAGCGGCCAGCGCGAGATCCGGGTCGGTATGCCAGTGGCTAACCGTCATCACAGTGGCACCCAGGATATGGTCGGTTTCTTCGTCAATACTCAGGTGATCAACAGCCATATCCAGGGAAGTGATTCACTCGCAACGGTATTGCACGGCATTATGCAGACGTTGCGTGGTGCACAGGCCAATCAGGATCTGCCCTTTGAGAAATTACTGGATGCCCTTGATCTGGAACGTAACCTGGCTGAATCTCCGCTGTTTCAGGTGTTGTATAACCACCAGCGAGTGGAAGAAAATGCATTGAGCGAATTTGGTGGTCTGCGGGCACGTGAAGGTCTGGCTGACACTCAGGTTGCGCAGTTTGACCTGGTATTGAATTCTCTGGAGCGCGAAGATGGTTCTCTGACCTTATCACTGGATTATGTTAGTGATAAATTCAGTGCCCAGCGTATTGAGGCGTTACTTTCTGGTCTGACAGCGGTTCTCTCTGCGATGCAGGGGGATCTGACTCAGTCCGTAGGTAACCTCAATGTGCTGTCGGAATCCGAACAGCAAAGATTAATACATCAGCATACACCGTATCTGGCTAAGGCAGAACAATCTGTCGATATTGTCGCGCAATTGAGTCTTCAGGCGACACGAACGCCAGATGCCGTGGCAATTAGCCTGGCTGGACAGACCCTGAGCTATGCCGAATTGGAGGCTCGTTCACAACAGTTTGCCAACTACCTGCTCGAACAGGGTGTCCGTCGCGAAGATAAAGTGGCAGTGGTGTTTAGTCGTGCGCTTGATACAGTAGTTAGCTTTTTAGGTATTTTAAAAAGCGGTGCCTGTTATGTGCCGGTGGATACTGCACTACCGGCGGCACGTGTTACGACCATTACTGCACAGTGTCAGTGGGTTGTCACCGTACAGAGTGATTATAAGGGTGAGGCAAGTACGCAGATCAGCTATAGCCAAGAGCTGTGTGCGAATTACAGTGCGGATGTGTGCACACACACTATCCACCCACAACAGTTAGCCTATGTGATTTATACATCTGGCTCAACCGGCACGCCTAAAGGGGTAGCAGTCAGTCACCAGGCACTGCAAGCACACTGCAACGCGGTGCAATCACTGTATCAGTATCAGGCGCAAGATCGCTGTGCGATATCCGTGTCCTTTGGCTTCGATGCATCGATTGAACAGCTATGGGGTCCGTTGCTGGTAGGCGCTTGCGTAGTACTTGATGAATATAAATTACTCTCTCAGCATGAACTAGAACAGTTTGCGAGTGAGCAGCAACTCTCTGTGATGGGCTTTACACCTGCTTATTTGCAACAGTTTGATACCCTGCCAGCCGCGCTGCGTTTATGTATCGTCGGCGGTGAGGCATGGTCAGCACAGCACTGTGCCAGCTTGCTGGCAATGTCGCCACAAACGCGCTTTATTAATGCTTATGGTCCATCTGAAACAGTGATCACGCCACTGGCATGGACTCAACAGCAAGGCGCTACACTGAGCTCAAGCTACGTCCCTATTGGTGAGCCTATTGGCAAACGAGCTATTTACATTCTGGATGAGAGTCTTCAGCAACTGCCGTATGGTATAACAGGTGAGTTGTACATCAGTGGCTCGGCTATGGCGCGAGGCTACCTTGCTCAATCTGGGTTGACGGCAGAACGTTTTGTGGCAAACCCATTTGCCAATGATGGCAGTCGCCTGTATCGCACCGGTGATCTGGTGCGTTGGGATCAGCACGGTCAGTTAGAATACGTAGGTCGCTGCGACCATCAGCTTAAGATCCGAGGTTATCGGGTAGAAGCCGGCGAAATTGAAGCTAAATTGCACGCCTTACCAGGGGTCGAGCATGCGGTTGTGGTGGCAGATCAGAGCACTGGCAGCACGCGCCTTGTCGCCTACGCGAGTGGGGCCGTGCAAACAGAGCTGGACAGCCAGCAATTGAGGGACTCATTGGCAGCACAACTGCCTGACTATATGGTCCCCAGCTTGATCATCATACTCAGTGAAATGCCATTGACACACAATGGCAAAGTAGACCGAAAAGCACTTCCTGCACCAGAAGCAGAGGCTGAAAAAGTCTACCAGGCCCCGCAAGGGACACAGGAAATACTGCTGGCGAGCATTTGGCAGCAGTTACTGAGATTGGATCAAGTGGGTCGGGAGGACAACTTCTTTGCACTCGGTGGTGACTCGATTCTGAGTCTGCAGATCATCGCAAAATTGCGCCAAGCGGGCTATGTCCTAAGTGCCAAGCAGATTTTTGAACAACAAACGGTTGCTAATTTGGCGCTGTTGATGGCTCCGTTGAGCGAGGATGCGATACCACAACAAGACGTTTCGGGTACAGTCAGCTTGCTGCCAATTCAACAAGCGTTCTTTGAGCGTGATATGGCTAATCGCATGCACTGGAACCAGGCTGTGATGTTGCATATGGTTGAGCCTCTGGCGAGTGAGTCTCTGACTCAGCTTATCTCTGCTCTGCTGGCGCGTCACGATGCACTGAGATTACGCTATCATCAGGATGAGAAGGGAAACTGGCAGCAAGCGTATGCGACATTTGACAGCAATATGGTCGCGCAAAGTATCTGGTACCGAAATACGTGTTCAACTCAGATTACGGCGTTGGCGGAAGAAGCGCAGCAAAGCCTGGATCTGACGAACGGTCCACTGTTACGTGCTGTACACATGACGGTGGAAGATGGCAGTGCCCGTTTGCTATTGGTTGTGCATCATCTGGCGGTAGACGGTGTGTCATGGCGTATTTTACTGGAAGATCTGACTCGCCTGTGGCAACAGCCTGATGCTGAACTGGGGATCAAGAGCCACAGCTATCAGTTCTGGGCACAACAGATCCAACAGTATCCTTCGCAGCATGAAAGTGAATATGACTATTGGCAGAGTACCGCTGAGGTAAATAGTACTCTACCTGGGCTGAATGATACTGGCAGTCGCTACTACAGTGACTCAGAGGTTGCTCAGGTTACCCTGAGCGCTGCCCAAACCGAGTCGCTGCTGACACGTGCAGGCCGGGCTTACCGCACTCAGGTTAATGATTTATTGCTCAGTGCACTGAGTGATGCATTATACCGTTGGACCGGACAGGCGAGTCATAAGATTAATCTCGAAGGCCACGGCCGGGAGGCGTGGACGGATACCGTTGACCTGAGTCGCACTGTTGGGTGGTTCACCAGTCTCTTCCCTGTAGTACTAACGCGTCACGAACAGCTTGAGCAGACTATCAAGTTCAATAAAGAGCAACTGCGCGATATTCCTAATAAAGGTATTGGCTACGGTGCGTTTCGTTATTATGGCAACGATATACAACGCGCTGCATTGTCTGAACAGGACGTAGCGGCTATTGAATTTAATTACTTGGGTCAGCTGGATAACAGTACTCAGGATACATCAAACTGGCGCCCGGCAAATGAAAGCACTGGCAGTGCATTGGATCCGCAGTTCGCCATGGACAGTGAGTTGACCATTACAGGTCAGGTTATTGCGGGCCAGCTACAATTGAGTATCCGTTATGGCAAAGAAAGGCTGACATCAGAGAATGTGGCGACACTGACTGGGCATCTGGAGCAGGCATTAAGTGAATTAATTGTGCACTGTGAGCACGCTCAGCCTGGCTTTACGCCTTCAGACTTGCCATTAACCGGGTTGTCTCAGACACAAATTGATGCTTTGTCGCTGCCGCTTGAACAGGTCAGCACGATTTATCCGTTATCACCAATGCAAGAAGGCATGTTATTCCACAGCTTGTTTGAGCAAAGTGAAGCGTATATCAGCCAAAGCTGCTTTATGATTACCCGTCTGGACAGCGCACGATTTAAAGACGCCTGGATGCAGGTTGTTCAGCGTCATGATGCGCTTCGTACCGGGTTCATCACTCAAGATGGTCTGTCACTGCAATACGTCAATCGCGATGCTGTGCTGGACTGGCAAGAGCTCGACTGGCAATCACTGACAGCAGATGAACAGCAAACGCACTTGCGAGAGCTGGCGCAAAGCGAGTCCCGCCGTGGTTTTGACCTGACAACAGAGCCAGGATTAAACCGTGTTATTCTGATCACGTTAGCCGAACAACAACATGTATTGATTTGGACCATGCACCATATTCTGACCGATGGCTGGAGTCGCTCGGCGATGATGGGTGAAGTGCTCACGGCATACGAAGGACAGCCACTGGCGCCGGTTCGCGGTCAGTACGGTGATTACATCGCTTACCTGGCTGAGCAGGATGAAGCGCAGAACCTGGCATTCTGGCAGCAGCAACTGACTGATCTTGAGGAGCCAAGCTACTTGAGCGGTGCCTTCACGCAACCACAGGAAGGACAATTCGGTGGTCTCGATGTACTGTTGAGTGAACATGACTATGCGCAGTTGACGGCTTTTTGTCAGCAGCACAGGATCACCCAAAATACACTGGTGCAAGGCGCATGGGCACTCCTGTTAAGTCGTTACCTCGACAGAGACACCGTGTGCTTTGGTGCGACGACAGCTGGTCGTCCTAATGATTTGCCTGGTCATGAGGCCATTCAGGGGATGTTTATCAATACGGTTCCTATGGTGGCGAGTGTTGATCCGGCGCAAACTCTGACAGAGTGGTTGCAAGCACAACAAAGTGCAGCTTTGGCGGTACGCGAGCATGAGTTTACGCCTCTGTATGAAATCCAAAAAATAGCAGCGCAATCGCTTGAACTCAGTCGAGATGGTTTGTTTGACACCTTGCTGGTCTTTGAAAACTATCCTATCGATCAGGCACTGATGCAGGAAGAGGAGCGTCAGACGCACTTCGAGATCCTAGAAGATCGTGATGAAACAAATTTCCCTCTGACTGTGTTATTTATTCAGGAAGAGACGCTGCGCCTGCGCTTTAATTATCAGGGCAGTGTTTTGGCTGAAGCAGATGTTCGCGCGTTAGCAACTCAGTTTAAAGAGCTGATAATGGCAATGACGGACAATAACCAAGTTCTGCTCGCGTCCTTGCTGCCATTGCAGGATGAGCAACAGCTTAGCAACTTGATAGAGATGGGGACTGGAGAAGCTGCCCATGAGTATCAATGTCCGATCACGACCCTGATCAGCGAGCAAAGCGCGCGTACAAGTGATGCCGTGGCACTGCGATTCGGCCAGCAGAGCATGACGTATGGTGAGCTCGAGAGCGCCTCCAACCAGTTGGCACACTACTTAAATGCTCGGGGTATCGGTGCAGAAGACAAAGTGGCGCTGGTCTTTGAACGTAGTCTGGAAATGGTGATCAGTATTCTGGCTGTAGTCAAAGCGGGCGCTGCATATGTGCCGCTTGAGCCATCATTACCGCTAGATCGTATTGCATATATCGCTGAGACTAGCGGCTTATCTTTGTTTATCGGTGATGATTCGCTCAATCGACTTGAAAACCTCGCACAGCTGGCAGAGCGTGTGCTTTATAGCAGTGTGCCGTTGGATGACTATCCGCAGCATCTGCCGCAGCACGAAATTGCGCCAACTCAGCTGGCTTATGTGATTTACACCTCTGGTTCAACAGGTAAACCGAAAGGGGTTGGTAACCAGCACCGCGCCATCTACAACCGTATTGCCTGGCAGCAATCAGCTTATCCAATAGGTTGTGATGATAAAGTACTACAAAAAACGCCATTTGGCTTTGATGTGTCAGTATGGGAGTTCTTCTGGCCACTGATGTATGGTGCTGAGTTAGTCATAGCGCAACCTGGTTCACATAAAGACAGCTCTCAGCTGCTGGAGACCATTAACAGCTTTGGCGTGACCACACTGCACTTTGTGCCGTCTATGTTACAAGCCTTTATCAGTCATGACATGGTGCACACGGCGACCAGTATTCGTCGCATTCTATGTAGTGGTGAAGCGCTGCCGAGTGAAGTGCAGGCGCAGGCATTGAGTAAACTACCACAGGTTAAATTGTACAACCTCTATGGCCCGACTGAAGCGGCTGTAGATGTCAGTCACTTTACCTGTCATGGTGACCCCACGTTATCAATACCAATTGGAGCGCCTATTGCGGGGATCCGGCTTTACGTGCTCGATAGAGCATTGAACTTATGCCCACCAGGGGTGGCCGGTGAATTGTATATTGCGGGTGTTGGATTAGCGCGTGGCTATGTAAATCGCGCGGATCTGAGCGCTGAGCGTTTTGTTGCGGACCCCTTCATGTCGGATGGCAGCCGCATGTATCGTAGTGGTGACTTGGTGTGCTGGAATAGTGAAGGCCAACTGGAGTATCTGGGTCGAACTGATCATCAGGTGAAGATCCGTGGTTTCCGCATTGAACTTGGGGAGATCGAAGCCGCTTTATATGCCATTGAAGGGGTACGTGAAGCGGTTGTGGTGGCCGACGATGGTCAGGCGGGTAAACGCTTAGTTGCCTATGTCAGTGGTCATGATGGTGAGACACTGGAAAGTGCTAACCTGCAGGCTGAGCTAGCGGCTGCTTTACCGGACTATATGGTGCCGGCGGTGATCATAGTGCTGGCAGAACTACCGGTGAACAGTAATGGTAAGATTGATCGCAAAGCCCTGCCCAAGGTAGCGCAGCAAAGCCTGGTCAGCTATGAAGCACCGCAAGGCGAGGTTGAGCAAACCATGGCGGCAATCTGGCAAGCGCTATTGGGTGTTGAGCGGGTTGGTCGACTGGATAACTTCTTCGTACTGGGTGGTGACTCTATCAGTAGTATGAAGCTGATCTCTCAGACTCAGTCGCGAGGTATGGCATTGTCTCTGGCAGATATTTTTGCTGCACCCGAGTTACATAATTTGGCACAGCGCATAGGGTCAATGCAGAGCAGAATACCTGAACTTGTTCGCAGTGCACCTGAGCACGCTTATCAAGGTTTGTCCTATGCTCAGGCTCGTCAATGGTTTTTGTGGAAACTGGCGCCACAGAGCGATGCTTATCACATTGCGGGTGGTCTGAACCTCAATGGTGTTTTGAATTGGGAGGCGCTGCAACAGGCCTTTGATTTTGTATTGCGCAAGCACAGCGTGTTGCGAACCCGATTTGTAGAGCATGCCGATGGTAAGGTCAGTCAGTATGTGGATGACCGCTGTGAATGTGAGATTGTTCACAGCACTGCTAACAATGCACAAGAGCAGCTGGCATTTAAAGCGCAACTGGTGAATACACCGTTTGACCTGACTTGCGAGCCGTTGCTAAGAGTCGGTGTGATTGCACATCATGAGTCCCAGCATGAGCTGGTTGTGGTCATGCATCATATCGTCTCGGATGGTTGGTCAATGAAGCTGATTGTGCGCGATTTTGTTGCAGCCTACCAGGGGGCATTAACGGGTGATATTTTGCATATCGATGATACTCAGCCAGAGTACCGTGATTATGCTTTGTGGCAGCGCGACTGGCTGGCTGGTGGTGAAGAGCAACGGCAGCTTGCTTACTGGCAAACGCTGTTAGGAGATGAACACCCACACTTGAGTCTGCCAACAGATCGCACCAGTGATTTGTACGAAAATAATGGTGCGGCACAGCAGGTGGTGGTTGAGGATACTTTGAAGCAGGCATTGGAACAGTTTGCGCAAGACCAAAACAGCACCTTATTCGGCGTTTTAATGGCGGCATGGCACGTACTGTTGCACCATTATAGCGGACAATCCCTGATCCGGGTTGGTATGCCTATATCTAATCGTCAACACAGTCATAGTCAGGATATTGTGGGCTTCTTTGCCAATACACAGGTGTTGCAGTCGAAACTGAGTGGTGAGCTGACCTTACAACAGGTTGTAGCACAAGTTGCAACCCGTTTGCAGGAGGCACAGGCCAACCAGGACTTGCCGTTTGAAAAGCTTGTAGATAGCTTGTCGTTGGAGCGCACTGTCGGGCAGCAACCGTTGTTCCAGGTAGTGATGAGCCATCAGCGCCAGGATGACAACGAGCTAGTGAAATTACCTGAGCTGACAATTGCACCCAGTGAACTACCTAATACCAAGGCGCAGTTCGATCTTGTACTCAACACCAGTGAAAACTATACAGGTGAGTTAACATTGAGGCTGGACTACGCAAGGGAGTTGTTTAGTGAGCAGCGGATAGCCACTTTGATGGCAGGATTGCAGCAAATTTTGAACGCCTTTGTTGCGCAGCCTGCATTGAGCCTGTCAGACCTGGATATAATGCCACAGGATATTCAACAAGCACTGCAAAAACAAGGTTTTGGGGAAACAATTACGCCGCTGCATCGTGGCGTTGTTGAACCGATTTATTTACCAAACGGTCAGCCGCCGGTGTTAGGTGCGACGCAATATCAGGATGTGGTCTCTACGCTAAATCAATTGGCTGAGCAGACACCTAATGCAGAAGTATTGACCTGTGAAGGTAACAGCTATACGTATAAAGAACTGTTTGAAAAGTCCAATCAGCTTGCTTATTACCTGCGGGAACAGGGTGTTGAACCTGAGCAGAGGGTGGGTGTGGCGCTTAATCGTGGTATTGACTTACCACTGGCCTTCCTTGCGGTCCTGAAAGCAGGCGCGGTCTATGTGCCGATGGATCTGAGTTACCCTGAAGAACGTTTGGCTTACATGATTAAAGACAGCCAGATGCAGCACATATTGGTTAGCGATAATAGCTTGAATGAGATTGCCGGGGATGCCGCTTTGCATCACATGGCCGCTATTCCATTGACACAGCAATGGCAGCAACCGCAAGTGTACCCGGCTCAGGGCGCGTATGTGATTTATACTTCCGGTTCAACGGGTAACCCGAAAGGGGTGTTGGTTAGCCGAGGCTCTATCGCGGCACATTGTCGTGGCATTGGACGACGCTACGAATTGACCGCTGCAGATCGTGAATTGATCTTTATGTCTTTCTGTTTCGACGGTGCGCATGAACGCTGGCTGTCGGCGGTGACACACGGTGGTACTGTCGTGATCCGCCCGGAGCACCAATGGGATTTGCAGGAAACCTATCGGAATCTGCATCAGCAGCGTGTGACGACTGTGGTATTCCCACCGGTGTTCCTGCGTGAGCTATCAGCCTATGTTGAACAGGTGGGTAACCCGCCACCGGTCAGGGTTTACTGTTTTGGTGGAGATGCGATGCCACAGGCTTCGTTCGAGTTAGCACAGCGCGTGCTGAAGCCGGATTTCTTCATCAATGGATATGGCCCGACCGAAACGGTTGTTACCCCCTTGACCTGGAAAGCAATGCCGGGCAGCTCCTTTGATGCGGTGTATGCTCCCATTGGTGAAGTGCTGGGACAACGTCAGGCCTGGGTATTGGATAATCAGCTGAATAGGGTGTTACCGGGACAGATTGGTGAGCTGTACATGGCTGAGGAAATTGGCCTGGCACGTGGCTATCTGAATCGACCCGATCTGACTGCAGAGCGTTTTGTGGCCAATCCGTTTGCCGATGACGGCAGCCGCCTCTATCGCACCGGTGATTTGGTGCGCTGGAACGACCTGGGGCTGATGGAATATCTGGGTCGTACTGACCACCAGGTGAAAATTCGTGGTTTCCGAATCGAGTTAGGGGAAATCGAAACTTTGTTGCGTAAACAAAATGCTGTGCGTCAGGCTGTCGTGGTTGCTGATGATACGCCTGCTGGTAAGCGTCTGGTGGCTTATGTAAGTGGTCACAATGATACATTGCCGAACGAGGCTGATCTCAAAACCACCTTAGCTGCTAACCTGCCTGATTATATGGTACCTGCGGTGATTATGGCTTTAACAGACCTGCCCGTTAACAGCAATGGTAAGATTGATCGCAAAGCTCTGCCAAAAGCGGAGTTACAAAGTGATGCAAGCTTTGTGGCCCCGGAAGGTGAAGTTGAGCAGGCGATGGCTGCAATCTGGCAGGAGGTGCTGGGTGTTGAGCAGGTTGGTCGTCTGGATAACTTCTTTGCACTGGGAGGCGATTCGATCAACGGCTTGAAAGTGATCAGCATGTGGCAGCAAAGCAATGTATTGCCACTGGCTGTAAGGCAGTTATGGCAAGCGCCTGATCTGGCAAGTTTAGTCGCTGAAATGACCCAGCAGGCAGAGTTGATCCTGCACCCGCTGAATGATGTCGTTCCCGGTGCGGATAACCTGTTCTGTCTGCACGAAGGCAGTGGTTTGACCGTAGCCTACCGCCCTCTGGCTGAAAAGTTGGCGGGTAAAGTTAATTGTATTGGTGTTGCGGCAGCCAGACAGCTTGCGCAGTTCAGTGCTTTGACTGATTTGGCTCAGCATTACGCTAAGACACTGGATGAGGCTCAGCCCGAGGGCACCATTAAACTGCTGGGTTGGTCGCTTGGTGGCGCATTGGCAGCATTGGTTGCGAATGCACTAGCAGCAATTGGTAGAACAGTGAGCCACTTGTATCTGGTGGACAGTTGGAACCCGCATGCTGAAACAGCTCAAACCCGATTAGATTGGCGCGCCTGGGTATTGTCTTGGATTGGGGGTTATAGCCTGGATCAACAGAGTGAGCTGCATCATCGTATGGTTTCAGAGCTGGAGCAGGGGTTGGATGAAACAGTTCTGGACCCGGCTACGCTGGCACAGTGGTTGATTGCTCATCAGCACACATTTGGCGCGCTCTTTGAGCAAACGTTAAATCAGCTTCCTGAGGCTGAACTTGCAGCGCTACTGGCTGCGGGTTATGAATTACAGCGTTTGGCCAGAACGCCTCAGCAGTATACGCAGGAAGCGTCGAGTGTGGCACATGCCTGGTGGTCAAATCAGGCAGACTTAGAAGCAATGGAGGCTTATCTCTGTGAGCTGGATGCAGAGTTTGCCGTTACGCATCTGGATTATGACCATCGTCAAATCATAGCCGCAGAGGAAGTACTTGCATCTGTCTATGAGAGTCTATTGAGTGCTGACTAACAATCTCACTTAGGAGAACCGAAAAGCTGCGCCTGTGCGCAGCTTTTTTTATGTCTTATATTCCGTAATTGCCCGCAGTTCGCTGAGCAGGTGTTAAAAACAACCGTCGTTCAAGCGTTGACATAGAAAGTCTGACGTTCCGAAATACGGACATATCAGAAGAGAGGGGCAGAAACAGGCCATGTATACTGCTTACACAGACCGTAAGCTTGGCTTGCTGAATAGAGTCGAACGATGTGAACGCGCTAATAGGTGAACATCTGGTAGTGCATCCCGTAATTTGGATTTACATCAACCTATTTGAATCTCAGGCAGCAGGACTAGCTGCGAACGTCATCAGGTTTGGACCGGGATTAACGAAAGTACATAGCGTCAGGTGGATCGTGTGGGTTTAGCCGATAGTGAGCGCCGGCTAAACCCACCTTATACAGATTACAGGTCGAGTGCGTCGACAATTTCAGCGGAGCGAACAGCCAGTATAGACAGCAGAGAGTCACTGATACCATGGGTTTGTTCGTTGACCCCTTGGGTAAATACTTTAGGCATGAAGTTATCAGTTGTCTCAATCTGATAGTAACGACTAATTTGTGGTTTTAACCATTCCGCCAATTGCTCCAGGAGCGGCGAGCGGCTTGGGTATTGGTAACCCGTAGCCAGAATTAGGTGGTCGTACTTTTGCACACCGCGGTTTTGCACATCTTCCAGCTCAAGGTTGATTTTACCTTCACTATCAAGCGTCGCACTATTCACGGAGGTGCGATGACGAATAGCCAGGCGATCTCCACCTTTTAGCTTCTGGTCGTAAAGACTGGCGTAAATACTGTCGATTAATGGCTCATCGACTACTGAATAGTTGGTGCTTCTGAATTCATTAAAGTAGCGATCTTTTTGTTCCGGTGATTTGTCGAATACGATATCGGTGAAAGCAGGATCAAAGATCTCATTAACAAATGGACTAGAATCAGCTGGCTTCATTGCACCTGAACGCATGATCAGGTCAACTTGTGGTTGTTCTGTCATGTTGTCAAGATCGGCAAAAATCTCAGCGCCACTTTGTCCTGCGCCAATAACCGCAACTCGATCGCCGGCTTTAACTTTATGCTTGTTGTGTAAATATTGTGATGAGTGCCATACATTGTCACTGTCTGTTAGTACGTCAAATGGAGCGGGTACTTTTGCCGAGCCACCGACACTTACTACCAAGTTTTTGGTCAGGCGAACACTTTGATTACCTTCTGCATCTCGACTGGTGACCTTGAGGTGATCAACTTTACCTTCAACAATAATTGGTTCTACGTCATTCACTTGCTCACCAAAGTGACAGTGGTCACGGAAATGACTGGCAGACCAGCGTAGGTAGTCATTGAATTCATGACGAGAAGGGTAGAAAGTCTTTAAGTTAATGAAACTGTCAAGGCGTTTTTGATTATGTAAGTAATTAATGAAGCTAAAGTGACTGGTCGGGTTGCGCAAGGAAACCAGATCTTTCAGAAACGAGATCTGCATATCGGTATTGTCCAATAACATTCCGCCATGCCACAAAAAGTCGGGTTGCTTTTCAATGAAGCATACTCGATCACTCAGTTTGTTTTGCTCTTTCAGGGCGATGGCCAGTGCCAGGTTGGCCGGGCCAAACCCGATCCCAATCACGTCATATAGTTTCATTTTTTTGCCTTTGATTACCTTAAATCGCACGCACGGGGGCGTGAAATAATATTGATTGTCATAAAGACGATAGGTATGCTGGTTTCTTTAGGTTGCGGCGCGTGCAATTAATGCAAAAAGTAAGGGAAAAAGAATTACCATGAGCGAGCGCAATAAATTCTTATAAAGTGTGAATTTTTTTCCAAATATCTCGTCTAGCTAGTTCAAAGCGGTCACGTTTATTAATGCCGTAGACCTGTATGTTCGTTGAGCCGAAATGAGTGAGTGAAACCAATATGTTAGTTGCCGACTTTGCCTTGGAGAAGTGTCAGTCATTAAGTGAAAATGCCATTGCATTGACGCAAAAGCTGGTGCGTTATAAATCGATTACCCCTGACGATGCTGGCAGTATGTGTTTCTTGATCCGTAAGCTTCAGTCGCTCGGGTTTGACTGCCATGAAGTGACCCGTCAGGGAGTTCGGAACTTGGTTGCGAAAAGAGTGTTTGGGCCCGGTGAAACATTGGCATTTGCAGGTCATTTGGATGTCGTACCGACAGGGCCTGTTGAACTCTGGCAATGTCCACCATTTGCTGCTGAAATTCAGGATGGTCGTCTGTATGGGCGCGGGGTTGCCGACATGAAAGGCGCGATAGCTTGTTTTATTGCGGCCGTTGAATCCCTGATCGAACAATGCAACCGGGGTAGTCTTATGTTCCTTATTACCTGTGATGAAGAAGGTGAAGCTGAACACGGTACGGCAGTTCTTATGAGTCACCTGAAACAGCAAGGGGTTGATCACCTTCCAAACTACTGCCTGGTTGGAGAGCCTTCGAGCCGCAAGACGCTGGGTGATGTACTAAAAATTGGTCGGCGTGGTTCTCTGTCAGCTCACATTCGAGTTTATGGACGTCAGGGCCACGTCGCTTACCCGCATAACTGTGACAATGCCACTCATCATACATCGCGTTTGTTGCAGCGCTTATTAGCCCTAAAATGGGATGAAGGAACAGCGCAAATGCCGGGCACGACATTTCAGGTAACTCAACTTAATAGTGGCGAATTTGTGGACAATGTCGTTCCCGGCGCTTGTGATGTGTGTTTCAATATTCGTTATAGCAGCCGTTTTAATGAAGCGGAGCTCAAGCGATTGATTGATGACATCTTGCTGGATCTGGATCTTAATTATGATATTGACTGGCAGCGTCCGTGCGCGCCTTATTTTAATCAGGCGGATGAGTTTGTTGCGTTGATCTGCGGTGCGATTGATACAGTGGTAGGTCAGGTACCGATGTTGACCACTGATGGCGGTACCTCTGATGGCCGATTTATTGCCTCCAATCATACACAGGTGATTGAATTTGGGCTGAAAAACGACAACATACATCAGATTAATGAGTCTGCGGATGTACAGGATATTGCCGATCTGGCACATATTTATCAGTTAGCGATACAGGCTTTTTGTCTTGATGCCGCACAGATAGGACAGCGTCAGGCACAGCAATTGGCAGCATTAACATAGTACAGAGTTTGCAGAGAGCCCATGCTTGGGCTCTCTCAAGGAGTGATAAGCTCGTCGAGCAAGCTCAGAAAGTTGCACCACCATCAATAGTGATGATCTGCATGGTCGTGTGAGAAGACAGCTTTGATGCCAAAAATACTACGCTATCTGCAATTTCTTCAGCAGTGGCCAGTTTCTTAAGTGGTATACCAAGCTTATATTGCGGTGCGAAGCCCTCTATAACACGTTGTGCGCCTTGCTCATCCTGCCACATGCCAGTTTGCATTGGAGTCAGCGTTGAACCAGGCGCGATCACGTTGCAGCGAACGCCAAAGTTCGCAAGCTCTAATCCTGCACTCAGGGTCAGCTGAGTCACAGCGGCTTTTGAAGCACAATAGGCTGCCATTTGCTGGCGCGGTGTATGCGCTGCATTCGAGCCAACCGTGACAATTGCACCTCGTTTAAGTGCTTTAAGGTGCGGTGTACAGGCGCGAATGAATGTGAATACAGCACCTGCATTCACATTTTGACAGTGTTGCCATTGTGTCAGAGACAGTTGCTCTACATTGCCCAACTCTAAAACGCCAGCCACATTGATAAGGTTATATGGCGCAAGCCCCTGAGACAGAAGTTCACTTAAGATGGTGTCGAGTTGTGCCAAATCTGCCAAGTCGCAATGCACAGCCTTGTATAATGCCTCGGTATCACTAAACTGTCGGTCAAAGCCGATAACCTTAGCGCCCAGTGCAGCAAAACGCTGGGCAGTAGCGAGGCCGATACCCTGGCCTACTCCGCTTATCCAGACAACTTTATCCTGATACTCTTGATTCAACCTGGCATCATAAGACATTGTCAAACGCTCCCGATATGGCAGAAACGACACTGTCTAGTGTTTGCTTTGGATGCTGTGACCAGTAGTGTGCGGCTTTGAAAATTGCCGCCTGTATCTGTTGTTGTTGTGGGTTTGAGTATCGAGCCACATTGGCATCAACATCCAGTTTAGCTGGTTGATCCTGTAACAGGTGCCATTGCAACATAATATCATCGGTCGTGCCTGCACTGAGAATGTGAGAATGGCTAACAACCCCTCCATATTTTGGACTGCTGGTGAAGGGTAACAAATTAACGGTAGGACCGAATATCGCTGTACCTTTACCTTGCTGCTGACGAGCTCGTTTGAGTTCTTCAACTCGATATGTTTGCAGTGCTTTCAGTGCTTTGATGCCCTGGTTGATGACCCGGCAACACTGGCTGAGTGTCATGTCTGTTGCCAGCTCCAATGGCAATGGCATGACATTACTCTGTACACAGGGCGTGCTCAGCTCGTGTTGATGCTGACGATTCATCATAATAAGGCCCAGAGTAATGTGGTATTGCGATGTTTTAGCCACCAGTGCTGCACTGACGGCAGCGAGCAGGATTTCAGCATGGCCTGCCTGACACAAAGAGGCCGCAGACATTACAGTGTGCCAATCTGTATGGGTAAACGCCTGGCTCATACGTCTGTTCGGTGCCGTGACGTCGTCTTTGCTATTACTAAAACTGAGCGGAGTGGGCACGCCGTCTAACCAATCATTGAGTGTCGCTCTGGCGACTTGCTGCCTCGCCAGATAGGCTTCGCTGTTATGCAAGGCTAGCAGGTCTTGTTGCTGGCCAAATGGCAGTTTGGGTAGCGACTTACCTTTTTGTAGTGCATTGTAACTGCGGTTAAGTGCCTGCGTGAATAAACCAAACCCGTAGCCATCTAATAACAAGTGGTGACCAACCAGAAATAATAAATCCTGTTCGGGTGTACGTACTAACATGAGCTTTAAAAGCGCTTCCTGATCCAACACAAATGATCTTGCCATTGCTGGTGTCACAAATTGCTCTGCATATACAGGAATATCCTCAGGCTGGCTGTCAAGCTGCATGACCTCTATGGTTGGCACGTCGGCGTTTGGTTTCAGCTGAGGTGTAAAGGCGTTGTCATGCACAAAGCGACAACTCAGACAATTACTACTTTGCCACACATGGGAAAATGCCTGTTGCAGCATAGCTGCTGAAATCTTACCTTTAAACTCAATACACTCGGCCACATTAAACAGTGCTCCACGTCCGCTGATGGTGTGCAGCAGCCACATCGCTTGCTGGGAGTCAGTTAACGGCAATGCCTGTGACATCAGTCTTCCTTACGCTCTTCAAGCAATTCAACCCAGGCGGCCAATGTTGGGATCTGAGCCAATTCAATAAAGTTGGTCTCGATACCTTGTTGCTGCCACAGGGCGATGAGATTCATCACCTGTACGGAATCCAGGCCGTAGTCGATGAGGCTTTCATGTTCATCAAATTCATCCTCCTCACAGTCAATCAGCGGCAGAATATGTGCTTTGAGGCCTTCCAATGTGGTGATGTCCTGAGTTTCTTCTCCCAGGATCTCTGCGACAGTAGCCACTTTACCGCAGCGTCCAGCCACAAAGTTCAGTGCCATCATGTGCTCATCACGGCTGAAATCGGCAATCGCATCGGCAATTACAAATGGCTGAATGTCACGCATGAAGGCATCCACGGCGGTGGTCATCACCCCGATATGGCCATAGATACCGACTATCATCAGCTGGTCACGGCTACTTGCACGTAGTTGTTCTTCAAAGTCGCATTTCTGAAAGGCACTGTAACGCCATTTAGTCAGAACGATGTCCTGCTCGCCTGGTGCCAGCGCATCGACAATCGGCTGTTGCGCCGGATCTTGCAGGCCCGGGCCCCACATATCGCTCAATAGTCCGCGTTCATGCTGGCCCTGCTTGATTGGCTGAGCGGTGTAATAGACCGGAATGCCCTGGTCGTAACAGAACTGCTTGAGGCGCTGAATGTGGTTTATCATGGTTTCAATCAGCGGGTTATTATCACCGTAGTAACCGACAAAATAGTGCTGAACATCGTGGATCAGCAGAGCGGCACGGTTTGCATCGAGCTGCCAGTCAACGCGGTTTTCAGGTAACTCCGCGGCGCGGGGTAACGGATAATGGGATAGCTTGGGAATACTCATCGTGTTTTTGCTTCTTTTATTAATCAGGCCTGGCCGTCGAACGTGGCACGCAGGGCTTTTTTATCGACTTTACCTACCGCAGTCAGGGGCAGGTCGGTTACAAACTGGAACTTATCGGGAACTTTGAAATCGGCGATCCCCAGCTGACGCAGGTATTTGCGCAGTTGCAATGGGGTGAGCTTTTCAGTGGCCACCACAAAGGCACAACTTTTCTCGCCCAGCGTGGCATCGGGCATTGAGACAATGGCAACTTGCTCGATGTGCTGATGGCCCAACAAATGGTTTTCTACTTCTTCAGCCGCAATCTTCTCACCGCCACGGTTGATCTGATCTTTATCTCGTCCGACTACAATCAGGTGGCCAGAAGGCAGTTGCCTGACCAAATCGCCGGAGGCATAAAACCCCTCTGCATCAAATGCACTGGCGTTATGCTGAGGTGACTTGTAGTAGCCCCGGAAGGTATACGGGCCGCGGGTCATGAGTCTGCCGGCTTCACCTTGGGCGACTGGCTGGCCGTGTTCATCAACGACTTTGACCTCATCGTCCGGGCTGATGGGACGTCCCTGGGTCGTCAGCACCAGCTCGTCATCATCGTCATGACGGGTGTAGTTCACCAGACCTTCTGCCATGCCAAACACTTGCTGTAGTTGGGCACCCAGCACCGGCCTGACCTGCTCGGCCACGGTGCGGCTGAGCTTAGCACCACCAACCTGGATCAGTGTCAAACTGCTCAGGTCATGGTCGCTGTGTGGTGCATGTTGCAACCACAGCTGGAGTGCAGGTGGTACCAGCGCGGTGTGGGTTATGGCAAAGCGTTCAATCAAGGCAAAGCAGTTACTTGGACTGGGGTCTGAAGCCAGGATCACTGAGCCGCCGGCTGCAAATACGCCCAGTGCGCCGGGTGAGCTGAGTGGGAAGTTATGGGGGGCTGGCAGGGCACACAAATAACGGGTATCGCCATGCAGCTGACAAATATCCCGGCTGGCAACAACAGAATACAGGTAATCGTTGTGGGTGCGCGGGATCAGTTTCGGGGTGCCGGTGCTGCCGCCAGAGAGCTGGAAAAAGGCCACATCTTCTGGATTGAGATCAGGTGCTCGGAAGCCGCGTGGTTGCAAATACGCTTGCTTCAGCTCGCTGTTGCCCTTGCTGTGGTCAACCATGATGTGGTTGATACAGGCAAAGCGATTGTATAGCTCCTGAGAGAAGGATTCGTCAGCAAACAAAGACTGAGCAGACGAAACCAGCAGCAGCTTAGGCTGCAGGATCTCACAATAACTTTGTAACTCCGTGCGCTGGTGGTTAAACAGCGCACAAACCGGGGCCACGCCAAGTTTAAGCAGTGCAAAGTAACTGATATAAAACTCCACACAGTTGGGCAGTTGAACCAGCGCGGTATCGCCTTGCTGTAACCCCTGACTGGCCAGGTGGGCTGCGAGGTTGGTGCTATAGTCATCGAGCTGCTGATAGCTCAGTTGCCGGTTGGCATCCGCCACAGCAATGCCTTGTCCATTGTGCACCAGTTGGTCGTCTAGAATACTGGTAAGCGGTTTATCCTGCCAGTAGCCCTGGGCGCGATAGTGGGCGGCCAGCTCTTCAGGCCACGGGGTATATTCAATACTCATAGTGTGTGTTTCGTTGCTAAGTGATAGGCATGCTGTACGTCTAGCGCATTCAGCATAGTGTTTAATTTGGCCTCGGTTTCCAGCCACTCTGAACTGGGGTCTGAGGCAGCCACAATACCGGCACCGGCAAACAAGGTCGCCAGATTGGCTTGCAAGTAACCACAGCGGATCACCACCACCCATTCGCCATTGCCCTGGTTGTCACACCAGCCAACGATCCCTGAGAATAAGCCACGGCCGTGACCTTCCAGCGTGTCGATGTGCTGATACGCCAATGCTGTGGGTTTACCACACAGCGCCGGCGTGGGATGGAGGCGGTTTGCCAGCGCGATTGCGGGCTGTTGTGGTGTTGTGAGTGTGCCTTCTATAACTGTTGAAAGATGCCACATGGTGGCAGTGCTAAGTAGATCTGGTTGCTCCGGTATGTGTAATTCGGAGCACAGCGGGCCAAGGACCTGTGCCATATCCTGCAATACAACAGCATGTTCGTAGCGGTCTTTTTTCGATGTGAACAAGGTTGAGCGGCGCTGTGCTTCGACGCTGGGGCAAGGGTCCCGGGGGATTGAACCTGCCAGCGGGTTACTAAAAATTTGTCCTTCAGACTTGCGTAATAACAGCTCAGGGCTTACGCCCATTAATACCCCAGCTTCTTGCTCGGTATCTGCATCATGCAACTGGCTGGGGATCGAAAAGTGGTAACCACTAGGGCTTTGTGCCAGTAATTGAGCGAGTACACCAACCTGATCCAGTGGCTGCTCAAACTGTAAGTCAACTTGCTTACTGAGTACGATTTTATCCAGTTCACCGTCGGCAAATAATGCTTTGGCATCGCGTACGGTTTGCTCAAAGTGTGTTCGGTCTTGTTTGTAGTGTACTGACTGTAACCGATTGGGTTTCTGAGCACTCGTATGCTGTGCACTCAGACACTGTGCGAAGAGTTGTTTATCCAGCGTGCTGACCTGCTCCGGGATGATAAACTGAGCCTGCTGTTGCTTACAAAACGGTACCACTCCGAAGGCGATGGCGTGACCATCATTTTCCTCGGCTTCGTCGTCTAACACTTGCTGCAAGTGGCTTGCCAGGCTATCAGTCTCGCTAATAGGGAGTGTAAAACGTCGGGTTACTCCGCGACTAACCAGGCAGTTTTGCCCGGAAACAAACAAACAGTCTTGCTCAGGCCGGAATTCCCCCAGCTCCAGAGCTTGTGGGACATCGGATAGTTGACCAGCATGCATGCGATTTATTCCTCGTATTCATCAAATCCTGTCAGTGAGAAGCAACTTGCCACTGATTGAATGTGTTCAAGACGTATTATTGCGATAAAGATTTAGCAACTGATGTACGCTTGATCATATGCTGAGGCAGTTTTGGGCAATCATCGCAGTAGCCTTTGACCGGGTGTTCGTGCATCAGACAGCAATCTCCCCTTACACGTATTGCACCAACGTCAAAGCTTTTCTGGTGTGCTTTAAATAATGGGTTTTGCTTTGAACGCCATTGTTTGGTGTGCAATAGCCAATGCACATCCTGGTTTAACTGAGCCGGGTTAGGTAAATGTTCAGCAATTGTTTTGCTAAGGTGATTTAGGCGGTATACGAGGCTACTCCACAATACACGTTCCGGAATACCAAACTGTGCGCTCAGATATTGGTGTAAAGGGGCAAAATGTTCGAATATCACGTCATGATATCTGTCGTCGGTGTTGCCGGGGGGCGTGTTAACTTCTCCACAGTGTGCCAGCATGAGTCGCTGGCTTGTTAGGCACAGTCTGACCGAACCGGTACTAAGAGGTAGAGGCCGAAATAACAAGCTATGGCTCAACAGTACAGATGGCATGATCCTTATCGTATAAAACATATGCCAGATAGATGCTTGTGCCCGGCCGTTTGATATCCCTTGTGAACTTGCCCAGGCTGTGACCGATTGGGCGAGTAGCCCGCTCTCACCTAAACACTGCGTCAGTGTCGGTTCTGTCTGAGACTGAGACAATGTCATCGCAGCGCCATATTCGCTAAAGGGCCCCTGAAAAAATGGCTGCAGTGTCGGTAGCAAAAGAACCTCGTTTTTACTTGCTGTTTAATAGACATAATTTAGACGTTTGAGGGGTGAATTTTTTTACTTTTAGATCGTCAAGCCATATAAGTAAATTCGCGTTAGCAAATGAGAGAATCACAGTGCTTGCAAAATTGATCCAAAATACCTGGTGGCGATTTATCGCGACCGCCTTCAGTAGCATTCTGTTTGGTGTAATAAGCGTGTCTTTGGTCGCGCTGATCAACGAGATAATTAATGGCACACAGGAATCCCGGGTTGAACAGTTCACACTGTTTGCGATCCTGGCTTGTCTGGGGGTTGTATTGCAGCTGGTGTCACGCATACTTGCAGAGCAGTTGAGTGAACTGAGTCAAGCAACGGTGCGCCAGCAAGTGGCCGAGCATGTTATAGGTGCCCGTTTTAGCCATGTCGAAGCACAGGGGGCCGGTAAGATCAAGTCATGCCTGACCGAGCATAGCCTCCGCGTTGCCGAGTTTTTTCAGGGACTGCCCAATATTTTGAGTAATGGCATGATAGTGCTGGGGAGTTTTGTTTATATGGCCTGGCTGGACTGGCAGGTTTTTGTGTTTGCAATGCTAACTTTGATATTAGGTTCTGTAGGATATAGTTTGGCTAATGCCACCGCATTTAGAAAAGTTTCTGAAGCTGCCAGTATTCAGGATGCGCTCTATGAGCAGTTTGACGCAATTTATGCAGGTGCAAAAGAACTCAAATTACACCGTGAAAAGCGCTCGGCTTTTTTAAATCAAGTGATTGGGGATACCATCACTCTGCTACAGAAGCGTCGTGTACAAGGGGCAAGCATCTATCATTATGCTGCATCTTGGGGTGGATTCAGTGTCTTTGCTTTTATTGGTGGTGCACTTTTTTATTTGTCCGGGCAGGCTGAAGATACCGGCAAGGTGATGTCTGGTTTTGCGCTTCTTTTCTTATACATGTTGACACCATTGGAAGTGATGTTAGGTGCTATACCTAAAGCTGCGGCCGCAAAGGCATCTGCCAATACGATTGCCACGCTGACGGAAGAAATGGCATTAATGCCGCATAGCGACGAGGCAATGACAGCCTTTGATCAGCTGACGCTAAAAGACATCAGTCATGGTTACTATCATGAACAGAGCGATGAAGTATTTGCGCTGACACCTATTAATCTCACTTTGGGCAAAGGTGAGCTGGTGTATTTAGTTGGTGGAAACGGCAGCGGTAAGACGACTTTTGCGAAGCTGCTATGCGGTTTATATGAAGCACAGGAAGGTCAAATTCAGGTTGATGGTAAGACCCTTGAGAGTCAGCAGTTTGATGACTATCGTCAGTTATTTAGTACGGTTTTCAGTGATTTTTACCTCTTTGATCGAGTTTTAGGTTGTGAGGGGCAAGCGTTGGAAGACAAAGGCAATGCCTTGATCCGCAAGCTCAACCTGCATCATAAAGTGGCCATTAAAGACGGCGCGTTTACCACGCAGAAGCTGTCACAAGGACAGCGCAAACGACTGGCGTTGGTGGTGGCTTACATGGAAGACAGACCGTTTTATATCTTTGATGAATGGGCGGCAGATCAGGATCCGGTCTTTAAAGACGTCTTTTATCGCGAGCTGCTGCCAGAGCTTAGCGCTCAAGGTAAAACCGTGCTGGTGATCACCCATGATGACAAGTATTTTGACCTGGCCGACAGACTACTGAAAATGGACAACGGGTGTCTCAGCGAACCGGCCAGAGTATCTCCTCCTGGCGTGTCAAAACAGCAAACGGCGCTGGCTTAACGGCCAGCGCGCAGGCAGCACTCGGTCAGGACCAACTCATCGTTGAGTTGATAATACACACTGATTTGGGTGCCCTGTGGCAGAGTTTCATGGAGTGTCTCTGTGAGCGTAAAATGCAATTGGTTGTGACTGAAGTCGTTTAAGCAGGCGGCTTCAAAGCCAAAAAAGCGTTGTACAACCGGATACAGCGCTTTAAAAATACTCTCCTTAGCGGAGAAGATCAGGGTGAGCGGGGAAGTCTGTTCCTGGCTCAGTTGCTCAAATGCAGCCTGTTCTTCCTTTGCCAGGATCTGCTTTTGTAACTCCTGTTCTTGCTTATCTGTCATTTTTCTTTCCAGATCGATGCCTAATCCCAGTACTGAAGGATCATCACTGACCATGGCCATGGCCAGCTCCTGAGTATGGGTAATGGTGCCCTGAATGCCATCTGGCCATACAGGGGCACGACTGTCTGCACTGGCGACTATGGTATGCGGTAGTCCCAGCGTTTTGAGTGCCTGACTGGCACAGTGACGCCCAGCGAGATATTCCGCTTTACGTTTGGCGACAGCTCGGCTGAGTTTATCCGGTAATGGTTGCGTATAACGGGCAAAATCGCTGTCCTGATACGCGGCAATGCGAAAAGCACTGCTGTGACTGACGAATGGCAGCTGGGGTGTAAATAGTTCGACTGGTGTTAACGACATACGACTCCCTCAATTAGTGCCAGCCAGTTTACCGATATAGAGAAAGGTTGCAAGCACACTCAGGGGCAAAAGCCGGGAATAAAATTAAGCACGCTACGGTTATTTTGGGTTGGGCACACAAGGTATGCCAGGCAATACCCGATATTCGCCAGTTTTAGGATAAAACAAGACGCATTGCTCGCCACGTATTTGCAGTTCGAAGCCCGTCACGCCGCCTTCTCTGCTGCCCAGGATGGGTTGCCCATAGGCATCGCGTATATTGCCTTTTTCGAGGAACAAGGTGGAGCGCTGCATAAACACATTATTGGCCAGCTTAGGTGCCTTGCCGCCCTTAAGGGCGACGATGGCGTGTTGTATTTCACGGATCATGTCCGGTGTGGTTTGCTCAATTAAAGCTGCATACACAGGCGCTGCTTTGCTGTATTGGCAGCCGCTGAGCAACAGGGTCAGTAACGTGGCAAACCATCCCGAACATTTCATCATTACTGTCCTTTCAATGTAGAGTGGATCGCGCCATCACGCAGTGGTCTGAACGGCAGCGTCACAGTGTTATGCTCACCCGCCAGCTCATTATCATCTGGTTTGGCGGAGACGCCCGTCGCTTCATTGACCAGGCAGGTGCCGGTTGCGCTATGATGCAGTGCGGTGGCCAGTAGCTGCTCGTCTTCGTCACCTAAAGCACGGCTCAAATCATCACTCACCTGACAGCCTGGTACTCTTCCATCTAATCCGGTTTCGCCGTTTATCTGGCTGGCTGGTGTTGGCGTAAAGCCATTGGCATAGTCACCAAAGCCTTTTTCATTGGCTGATTTTGACTGAATGGTGTAATACACCATGCCGCAGTTAGGGGCTGGTAAGAAACCGTAGGGTTTACCGCGTGTAGTGGTGCCTATCTGGATCACCTCAATATCAATACCGCGCAAGCCATTGATCACCATTTCACTGGCAGAGGCGGTGTCGTCGGTGGTCAGTATGTATACTTTAGAAAGACTCAGGCTGGGCAGCGTGGTGTCGTTAAGAAATACATCCCGGGTCCAGTCTATCCGGCGAGGCTCGAAAGTATATATCCGGTTTTCACTCTGGCGCTTATCATTGTAGGTTGTGACGCCGAAATTGCGGCTGAGTGAACTATCACCGGCGATCATATAACCAAGCTGTGCTGCACTGTGGATAAGTCCACCACCGTTATAGCGCATATCCAGCACCAGCTCATTGACACCTCTGTTAATAAAGGTATCAAACGCAGCGATCAGGGGCTCCTGTGCCGTTGGAATAAACTGGTTAAACTGCACATACCCTACGGTTTTGTTTCCGTGTGATATGATTTTTGTATGTTGCACCGGTGTTTGTTCAAAGTCGGCGGCGGTCATAGAGGCCGATTTTTCTTCGCCCTCGACAGAACGAAAAGTAAAGGTGTAGGCTTTTGGATCACTGGGGAATAGCGCTTCATTGAATAATGTGACGTTATCGCCGTCCACAAAATCCTCGCCGTCGATGTTGATCAGACGATCGCCTCTGCTCAGCCCAGTGGCCGCAGCTGGCGAGTTTGGCTCGATATAAGCAATGGTAAAGTTACGGTTCGGTGAGGACGTTTTACTAGCAGACCAGTGAATACCATAGCTGGTGGTTACACCGGACTGTTGCTCTTTTTGATATTCTTCGTAGGTATTAGAAAAATGAAACCGATCTTTCAGCGACCCATCCGGATTGCGTTGGGTGGTCTTTAGCTGGTCAAAATAATCAGCCACTGTGCTGAAGTCCTGCGGATTGTTGTCAGCAAGCTCGTCGTACCATAAGTAGGTTTCATGGCTGAATGAGCGGAGCCACATTTTTTCATGCATAACCGTCCCGGCTCTGTCCGGAAAAGGCTGGTTATTGTTAAGTTCATCCTGACCGGTGCGTGGGTTGGCGCAGTAGTTGATGAAGTTGGTGGCAGGTGGAAACACACCAGCCTGCCAGTTGGGTTCTGTGCTGCTGCCACCTGAGTCTGAGCCGTTATTATTGTTATCTGGCGTTGTCACAGTACCTGAATCACCGCCATTGCCGCTCTCTGTACCGCCACCACCGCATCCTGAGAGCGCAGTGAGGGTTAAAGCCAATCCGATGGCAAGGTATAAGTTGCTGAATTGCATCATGGTTTTGTCCTATATATTCATTGCGCTAAAAACTATCAACACTGTTTCTACAATACAATAGATAGACCGGTTTGACTGTTAATTAATGTCAACAGCAGAAAAAACAATCAATTTAACCCATTTTTGAGTATAGAGTAGGTACCTGGTTGCGCAATTTGTTGCTCATGTCTGCTAGGGCGAAGAGGGGCTGTCAGAGTTCTGAGACTTGCGCAAAGTCGCCCGCCAGGCGGGTAAGTAAGTTAACAGAAGCAGCCCCAGGCAGATAATATTCATTAGCAGGTTCAGATAGAAAACGGATTGAAATGCGGCAGTCCCCGACAGCGCCTGGATCCCTTGTTCTATCCTGCTGTATTCTCTGCTCGTGGCATCTAGGTTCAAGTAGCCTGTTGACGCCATTGCATTGCCAGCGGATTGCCACAGCTGGTCTGAAGCAATGTGCTTGCCACGTTCATATAACAAGCTAAATAGCATTACACCCAGCGCCCCCCCTATTTGTCGGGCAAAGTTGATCATGCTTGAACCATAAGCCAGCATAGGTCCTTCAAGGTGCCTGAGCGAACTCACATATAAGCTGGGAAGCATCACTGACATACCAATGCGTGACAGGGATGTGGCCACCACAATGGCAATAATCGCACTTGAAACATCTTGTTTTGCGGTGAGCCAGATGGCGTATGCATTGATCAGCAGACCACACAAAATAATTTCTCTGGGTGGGAAGCGATCGGATAACCAGCCTGAAAAAGGCGCCATAAAGGCCATGATAAGACCCGGAATGAGCAGGGCTTCGCCAGCCTGACGGGCACTGAGTCCTCTGATCTCAAGCAAGTAAAGAGGTACTATTAAGATGGAACTAAAGAGAAAAATACCCAGCACGCAGATCACCACAATGTTGACGCTAAACACGGTGTCCCTAAACAGTGCGAAATTGACCAGTGGCTGAGCGGTCTTTTTTTCATAAAAATAGAACATGAGCGCCAGCAGAGCACTGACGCCGCAGCTTAATGCAAACTCAGTGGCATACACACCGACCTCTTCAACCAGTTGTAAACTGATGAAAAAGCCAGACAGTACGCCAGTCAGAATACACAAACCCGCCCAGTCGTAACCGTAAGCTGCCTGCAGTGGTTTATCGGGATTTAAAAAGATCAGTGCACATAGTAGGGACAGGGCTGCCATCGGAATTTGAAACGCAAACAGGCCACGCCACGACATGAAATCGATTAAATAACCGCCGATAACCGGACCAAGCGCAGGGGCTAACAGCATAATCGCGCCAAAAAAGCCCATCGCAATGCCCATTTTTTCTCTGGCAAAAATGCGCCCCAATATGATAGTAGCCAGTGGGGCCTGCAATCCGGCCGCAAACCCCTGCAAGGCACGGCCGCACAACAAGCTGAACAGGCCATCTGCTAAAGCCCCGATCAGTGAGCCTGAGATCATGATGATGAAACTGACGATATACGTGTATCTGCAACCAATGCGATTCACCAAGTCCGCGGTTAATAGCATCGCAATTGTCATCACCACCATGTACAACGATACGGTCCAGTGCGCTTCACTCAGGTCCATGGCCAGCTCCCCCATCACCTGCACAAATGCGACCTCGATGGTGGTGCTGCTGAGTAAGGTTGAAAAGCTGCCGAGTCCAACCGTAAAAATACATGCAACGGTTTGCCTGTTAAACATAAGGGTCCTTTACAGTGGAATTATCACGGTACTCATCATGCCCGGTGCGACCATGGCTGAGGTGGTGTTATCTAATTTGATATCCAGCGTGAACCTTTGTTTTACTCTGACAAAATCGCTGCTCATTTGACTGGTGGGGATCAGCGCGAGTTTGTCATTGCTGACTGATGCAATCCGGGTGATCACCCCCGAAATCGTCTGCCCGGGTTGATAGCTTAACTGGACTTCGACTTGTTGCCCCAGATGCACTTTGCCAAGGTCACTTTCCAGAATGTTGGCCTCGACTTTCAGGCTGTTGAGATCATGCATCATGTACAGACGCTGGCCTTCTTCGACATATTCACCATGACGGACAAAGACTTCATCAATCACGCCATCAAATGGTGCCGAAGAGGTTAATTTTTCCAATTGATATTCAAGCAGTGCGCGTTGTGCCTGGGCGGCTTGCTTTTGATTCTCTAACCGGGAAATCTCATGCAAGATTAAGTCGGCCTGGCGCTTCTCATTGCTGAGTAAGGCCTGATTGACGGCGTGTTCTGCAATTCTCGCTTGATGAATATCTATGTCTAATAACGCCTGCTGAAGTGCTGACTGGGCGGTGATTTTATCCTGTCTGGAGACAGCCGCTGTGGTTGCCAGATCCTGAATATTGTCGGTTTTCTCCATTTGTAAGCGGGTGCTTTCTTGTTTGAGTGCCAGTTCCCGGTTGAGCAGTTCCTGTTGCCAGATAAACTGCGTTGCTTGCTCTTTGTTGTTGGCAATGGCGACCTCATAGCGTTGCTGGTTGAGTTGTTTTTCGGCTTCAATCTGAGCGATTTCAGCGTCAGCAACCTGTAACTGCAAGCGGATTTCCCGCGCGTCCAGAGCGATGATCTGCTGGCCTTTGGGCACCCGCTCTGAGCGCAGTGCCGCATCTGCCATCACGATGCGACCATCACTTTCACTGCGGATGGTGATCAGATCCGCACTGACCCGGGCATTGTCTATAGTCAGGTAGAGTCGGCTGTATGCAACGGCCCAGACTGTGGTTGTGGTGATCAGGATAAAAATAAACATCGCAATGGCTTTATTGCGTTTGGAGAGACTACTCACGACTCGGATTCCATATTGCTAAAATAGTGTTGAAGTCGGTTTTTGACGGTTTGACTGGCAGCATAGTGATAGGCACAGGCCTTAAACTGTGGGTAGTATGCTTTATGCGTCCCGATATAGACTGCCAGCCATGCCTGAAACTCTTGCTGTTGCATGACGGCGGTTTCCAGCCGCGCACAAAGCAGGGTTTTTACTTCCTCATTGGGTTCAAAGCCGCGTGCGATGAACTGTAAAATCCTGATACAGACCACATTGTCGTGGGCCAGCCGCTGTGCAGACATGACAAAAGATAAGCGACGATGTTTGAGATCAGACAAGCCCTGCTTTGAAGGGTCGAGAATGTGCCCGCTGTCACAGCAATAGTAGAGCGCATTGACGGCGAAGTCCCGTGACAGGACATCAGCTTGCAGGCGTGTGATAGCGGTGGTTGCTGACTGGCTCACGTCATGCTGGTGTGACTGAGATAGACCGACTTTGGGCGGTACGGGCATGGTGAAGGCGGCTTCGCGTAGTATATTAATGTCTAATTTGTACTCTGAGCCGAGCACAGTCACTAACCCAAAATCTGGGTCAGTGAGCAGTTGATGGGGCTGAAATATACCAAGGCAAAACGCATACAGGTCGGCAAAGCTGGTGTTTACAGACAGATCAATGTCTTGTGCTTGCTGGCCTTCAACCCAGTCTCTGGGTGCACCGCCTGAGATAAACACCGACCAGTTCAGTGATTGCATGTGTGCGATGATCTCGCCAATCGTAGCCGGACTTGCCTGGTCGATGCGCTGTGTCATTGCAGTGCGGATCAAATGCTGGTGCTGCTCTGGCAGGGTGTAGTGATCATACATAGTCATAGCGTCACTGGGTTACAGCTGGGCACAGCAAACAGGGTGATAGCCTTCCAGGGTGTGGCGTCCGCCAAGGCTGGGCAGTTCAAGCAAAAAGCCGGCACCCACGACACGTGCACCCAGTTGTTCACACAGCTTGATGGCAGCCAGACACGTCCCGCCCGTACCCA
The DNA here is from genome assembly GCF_001482385.1 of Pseudoalteromonas rubra. Taxonomy (NCBI): domain Bacteria; kingdom Pseudomonadati; phylum Pseudomonadota; class Gammaproteobacteria; order Alteromonadales; family Pseudoalteromonadaceae; genus Pseudoalteromonas; species Pseudoalteromonas rubra. The sequence goes on along the minus strand of NZ_CP013611.1, from coordinate 2,438,145 downwards.
ACACATCATCAATCAGCAGAATATGGTCATTCTGGTCAATGTCGTCTTTGTGAATGTGCAGACTGTTGTGTGCATATTCACTGCTGTAATCGGTGCTGATGGTTTCACGCGGTAGTTTGCCGGGCTTTCGGATCGGCACAAATTTTAAATTCAATCGGTCGGCCACCATCGCGCCAATGATAAAACCCAGTGCGTCAATGGCTGCTACACAGTTTACTTTGCCCCGGAAGTGTTCGGTGAGCTGTGTGATGGCGCGGTCTCTTTCATTGGCGTTACTCAACAACGACGTAATATCATGAAATTTAATGCCTGGTTTTGGGTGGTCCTGCACGATGGCAATGTGTTGTGAGATCATAGTAATTCTTCCTTATTAAGCGTGGAGTTAAGTGATAGCAGCTCTAAAATTGTACGCAGTGCCGCGGGGTCAGCACCGAGCAACTGCACAACCTGGTCTAAAATTGAGGCTTCCGCCGGGCGCATGGGGATCAGCGCTTTGGCCGTTTTAATGTAAGACAGTGCATGGGCACGATGACGAATGGTATTGCGCGCCTCGGGATACAGCCACTTTAGCGGTGCGGCCAGTGCTTGCAAGCGGTTTGAGGGGGAGAGCTCAAGTACCCCACTGTCTTGCTCTGCGCGGATAAATACGGAGTGCTCGACTTCTGATGCCGAGTGTTCATAGAGCTTATTCAGGGCCAATATCACAAGCTGACCGGTTTCAATGGGGGCATTTAACCGGTAGGTTTTGCCATCTTGCGCGCTGGTGAGGGTTTGCTCTGCCAGATAGTAGTGGCTGAGTTGTTCTGCGATGGCTTCGACCAGATCATCCGGGGTTGTAAATGGCTCAGTTACCAGGGTGTCGTAGAGATGCCTGGTCAGGCAGGTGTAGACAAACCCGTCGGCGACAATTTGACTGTCCAGGTCACGTTTTCCCGGCAGAGAAATCATATTGCGAAACTGCTTGTTGGTGATCTTGGCACTCAAGTCATGATAATAGCAACCGTATAAGGTGGGCTTACACAGGGTGCTGACCAGGTGTGCAAAATCATGCAGATCATACACCACCTCATCACCCAGCCGCTTTACCTGCTCGCTGTGTCTGTAAAATGCGTCATCGCGATAGTACAGCACCTGTTCTTTGCTGAGCTGAAACTGGTTTGGTGCAATCATCTGCGCACACGCGGCTTTACTAGGCCAGCTAAAGACAAAGTGATTGATGGTCAGGTTGTAAATGGTATTGAGTAGTTGTCGCTGTGACAAAACCTGGTAAACCTCATCGATCTGCTGGCTCTTTGTTGTGATTGTCGCCAACCGTGCGGAGACTTCACGTCGCGAAGCAAAAAAGATCATGCCATAACGGTGGGCGATAAAGGCAAGCTGAAATATTTCCCGGGAGTGTCTCCATAACTTTGCAATTGGCTCAGGTAGCTTGGGCAGTGCATGCTGTTCAAAGCAGTCATGCCAGCTTTGCCAGAATAGCGATTTGACGAAATGGTTATGCTTCAGCACTCTGTCAGCTTGATTTACAAACGGCAGCTTAGCGGGGCTATAATCAAACATGCTGTCCCCCTAATTCCAACTGTTGGGTGAGTTCCTCAAAGTGAGTGCAATACCAGGTCGGCTGCATCGCCAGGGCTGCTTCATCATCGCCAAAGCCATGGGTCAGATAGGCGCTGTCGGCACCGATAGCATGAGCAAATGCCAGATCTGCTGTGGTGTCGCCAATATGCAATATGTGCTCGGGTTTAATGCCTGGGTAAGCCGGGCGAATCACTTGCTCATAGACATCCGGTTGCGGCTTGCCTGCTATGCCGACGCGTTCTCCTATCACATCGTCAAAGAGCGACGTGAATGCATACTGCTGTACGAAGGCATTCAGTGCGGCTTCGCCCTTATTGCTGACGATCAGGCACTGTGCACCGGCTTGTCTGAATGCCGTGATGGTGTCTCTGGCATGAGGAAATGGTACTTGTAACTGATGGGGTTCCTGATTGTACAGCGCCCGATATTGACGGCACAGTGCATCCAGCTCAGCGGCAGACAGAGGGTGTTGATGTAACCGGGCAATCACCGATTTAAGCGGGGTACCCACGGATAACTGCGCGTCTATGTGTGCCTGTTCAGTACCGGGAAATAGTTGCTGAAGTGTGCTGATAATGGCAGGTGCGGTGTCACATAAGGTACCATCAAAGTCGAACGTGACTAGCTTATAGGTTTTCAAAAGCTCTCTCCCTGATGATGTTAATTAATGCTTGCTCCGGGCAGGCCAGGTTAAGCGTCAGATCGGCAGCCTGATTGAGTTGCGGGTGCGACCCTATACAGACGCCCACTTGTGCTTGCTTGATCAGGTGCAGGTCGTTTGAATCATTACCAAAGGCGATGCTATTGAGCGGGTCGATATTGAGCTGCTGAAACAGGTTGGATTTGCAACATCCGGTTGGAGAGATATCAAAAAAGTCGACGCCAGCATAAGGGTAGACCGTGATCCCAAGTCGCTCAGCATCTCTATTCAGCAGTTCAATGAGCTGCGTATCAAACACCTGAATTTTATTGATACCCTGGGCCAGTGCCGCTTGCTGGGAGATTTTGGGTGCTTTGTAACTCCCCTGAGTGTACTCAAAAAAGGGGTGGCTGGTGCGACTCAGATAAAATCCCTGCGCACAATCCAGAATATAAGGCGCATCCAGATCCTCGAGTAAATGTATCAAGCGGATGCAGGTGTTCTTACCGAGGTGTTGTTTAGCATAAACTTTGTGTTGCTTAAACAGTAAAGCCCCGTTGGTACAAGAGATAGTATTGTTGCGTAGCTCAGTTGGCAGTACCTGTAATACATCTCGAAACGGCCTGGCAGTGGCAAAGATCACGTCGCTGTCGTCGCTCAATTCGAGCAGCGCATCGGTCAACGCCGTACTGACGGGTTGGTTGTTAAAGGCGATTGTACCGTCAATGTCAAACAGCCAATGTTTGGCTTTTATTTCACTAAACATAATGCGTTCTCTTAAGGTTAAGAACGCGACAAGGCCGCTGCGGCGTCGGTATGTTTATAATATACGGCTAGATCAAGCGCGGTTTCCTGTGCGTCTGTCAGCGCGTTTTGATCAGCGCCAAGTGAAAGTAACAGCGTGACTGCGTCGGCATGGCCTTCCACTGCGGCTTCATGCAAAGGGGTACGTGCACTAAATGAAGGCACATCCGGGTTGTTGGTTCTGGCTTCTAAATCGGCGCCCAGCGAGAGTAAAGTATGGATAGCATCAAGCTGTCCAAAGGTGGCTGCTTTATGTAGCGCGGTACTGCCGTTGCCAGTCGCAGCCTCAAGTGCGCTGCCTTTGGCGACCAGAGCGTCGATGACCGCACACTGCCCCTGAATCGCTGCATAATGTAAGGGGGAGTACCCTTTTTCGTCTTGCACATTGACTACTGTGCTGTCTGCCTGCAAAAGTGTGGTTAGCTGAGTCCATTGTTGCTGTTGTGCTAGTTCTAAAATTTCCTTGTTCATTCCAACCTCGTCTCTAAGAGTTTTATCGTTATGTTTTATGATCTGGGGTGACGGCGCGGGACTAGTTATCCGCGCCGCTTTTTGCTTATTGATATGAAAGTTTTTCTAACAGTTCTTGTGCCAGTGGCAGAGAAGCCGCTGACAACAGGGAGTCGCGTTGTAATAACCGATCCTGGTTGCCATGTAAGTCCATGACCACAGCACCGGCTTCTCGCAAACAGATAATCAGCGCGGCGCTGTCCCAGGGCTTCATGATGGTGTCGATGGCGGCATCGACTCGGCCGCAGGCGACCTGAACATGTTGAATGCAATCACCTGACAGTTTAAATAGTCGTGCTTCCTGAAATACGTTATCGATCCGCCACGGATACTTGCCATTTTCAAGCCACAGGCTGGTGCCATGAATACCCGATGCGGTGATCACCGCCTCTTTGACTGAGGTGACCGGATCCTCAATTGAGACTCTGGTGGCGGCTTGATAAGGTGTTTCAATAAAACAGCCATGCCCCTTAGCGGCGTAGCACACCTCATTGATCCCAGGTAACGCCACACACCCTAATACGGGTTCGCCCTTATCAATCAGGCTGATCAGTGAGCCATAAATTGGCACACCCAACCGGTACCAGGCAGTGCCATCAATGGGATCGATGAGCCAATAAGTGTCGTGTGTCTCCATCCCTGATACACCCAGCTCTTCACCAAACACCGGTATATTGTAATCAAGGGATTTAAGCGCCAGGCTAATGAACTCCTCAACATTAATATCCACTTTACTGACAAACGTGTTATCACTTTTCATAGAGAACTCAGCATTGAGCTTAGATTTCTCTATTATTTGTGCAGCTTCCTTTGCAATTTTCACTACTTCATCAAGTAAATCAGTAAGATTCATTTTTTGTCCCAATTTGATTTGTCATGTTGTACACAATCAAGGTCAAAGCCAGTGATGAGTACAGGATAAATTTATAAGTGCTTAAGTCCTGATGGTATAAATGAAACCCGATGATCATGCCTAAAATAGGGGACATAATCTGATACAAAGACAACACGTTGAAGCTCACCTTTTTACTTGCACTCACAAATAAAGTGAGCGGTAAAAGGGTAATAAGGCCCAGCATTAATAGCATTGCCCAGTCATTTAATTTCACACTTTCTAAAAAGCCAAAATCAATGAAGAACCACAATAAACAACACAGGGGCAGCATCGCTTTAGTTTCATTAAATAACCCTGTTAACGGATCGATGTTATGCTTTTTATGCCACAGTAAATACAGCACAAATGGTATTGAGATCAGCAGGCCTATAAATGGAAAATTGCCGCTAATATAGAACTCAAGAAAAACGATAAAGAGGGAGAGTGAGAAAAAGAACCAATCCTTTTTCTGATTACTTTCGCCGTTAAAAATACTCACTGACAGCAATAAAATAGGGAGTAAAAGATAGGCATAGCTTGCCTCTATTACATAACCCGACTTTATTGCTACGGCATATCCACCCCAATTCAGCATTAATAATAATGCGGGGAGCAGGTTTAGCTTTAAGCTAAAGCGCTGCGTTTCCTCTGCTCTCATCACTTTTAGATACAAACCCAGCAATATAAAGGTGCTGATAATTTGTGCCAGCAAGAAGAAAAGCGGGGGGTACTCGCCAGAGAAATAAAAATATAAAGGCAGAGAACCCCAAATGATGTTTGCGGATATACCTTGTAAATGGTATTTAAGCATGGTCTTTATAGGTCTCTAGTTCGAGTGTTTTCTCGACCATTCTGTGGATCGCCGGATCGTCGGTGAGTGTTTTCACCTGATCGAGTGGTATCCATTGCAACTGTGTCGATTCTGCATTTTTAATTGCTTTTGCCTGCGCCGGGGCAACAAAGTAGCAGGTCACATCATAGTGCGGATGCTGCGGTATTCCTTTGTATTCCGGGATATCGTGAATATCGATGTCGAGCACAAAGGTGTTTGCTGATGACAGTGAGGTGATGCCGCTTTCTTCGGTTGCTTCTCGTAAGCAGGCATCAATAAAAGAGCAGTCCTCTGGCTCAATGTGTCCACCAAGCTGAAACCACTTGCCAATTTTGGCATGCTGAGTGAGCAACACGTGTTGGCGGTCATGCGACAAGACCCAGGCAGAAGCGGTAAAATGTCCTGCCTGATTGCTACTATAAATGGGGTCGTCACTGCTTTTCAGGAATGACAACATGTGCTCCCGATACTGCGCCTCTATCTCGTATGTAGTCGCGTAGTTTTCCAACAAACCCTGTAATTCATTGATTGTATTTTCTTTGTTCATGAATCTTCCTTGGTAAGCTTACAGTTGTGTTGACCAGTTGCGCAGCGCTGTGGTTAACGTGTCTTCCAGTTGGCTAAAATCGATTTGCTCATGGGCTAAACACACGAATGAGTTGTGCCCCTGCAACATGAAAATACCCTCAGCAATCATGGTCTGTTTCAGCTGCTCTCTGGCCGCAAAGTTGTTCAGAATATGGTCTGAAAAGCGCAGATCAAACAGGGTGTCGTTTAATAAGCTGGTTGCGCTGAGTAACTCTGTTGTGGCCGAATGCGTGATGGCGGCATTGATGGTTGAAACAATCTTTTGGCAGATGAGTGGCAGGCGCGCATAGCCTTCTCGTTGCTGCATTATGTCGGCGACTATGATCCCGGCGTGTGCTGACAGGACTTCTTTGGTGTGGGTACCGCCAATCCTCGCGCTTTGATAAATTTTGATGTGCTCTGGTTTGCCAAGTAGCACTGCCAGTGGTAACCCATTGCCCACGGCTTTGCCAAGGATGATGTAATCTGCCGGAATTGCTTGTGTATCAAGCATGCCTGCCGGATTTGTTCTGCCGGCTGTTTTTGTTTCGTCGATGATGATTTTTACGCCATATTGACGACACAGTGCGGTTGCCTGCTGCAACGTTTCCGTGGTCATGAATGCCAGCTGATAGACATCAATGGCAAAGGCGGCTGTGGTGTCTCCATGTTCGCTCAGAAGTGCTTCCAGACTCTTGATATCGCCATCTGTCCAGTTAAATACGCCCTGCTCACCATCAATCCCGCGCATACCTTGTGAGAATCTCAGTGCTTCACGTTTTTCACTGCCTGGCCACTCGTGCCAGCTTGGTGTGTTGGCAATCTGGCTGTCGTGCCATCCTAAGAAGCCACAGCGAATGAATTTACTGCGACCTGTTTCCAGCATGGCACAGCGCATTGCTGCGGTTACGGCTTCTGAACTGGTTTTGAATAGGGTGACGACACGCATATCCTGATACTGGGCTTCATACACTTTAGCAAGCTCGGTATGCACATCGGCAAAACCAGGAAATGACAGGCCATTGCTTAGTTGTTCTGATATTCTGCGGACAAATTCTTCATCAGAGTGGCCTAATATGACAGGTCCCAGGCCCAGAATGAAGTCGATATACTGGTTGCCATTTTGGTCTGTCACTGTGTAGTTCTTTGCCTTTTTAAATAAAATAGGTGCATCATTCTTGGCAAAGTACCTATCACTTCCTACTAACGGTGAAATCATTTTTTTCCCTTTTCTTCTCTTTTATACGGTTGCTACATGTTGAAGGCGTTCATTTTTCGGCAGTTTTCTCCAGCCATCATAACTAAACCCATACATCCGGATTAACCACCTGTCATTGCCATCGTATAGGGCGTGATTGGTGAGGTTGTCTCTGCCATGCAGGAGTGTTCTGTTATTCAGGATCAGTACTTGTCCGGGTTTGAGCACGAGACGTGTGACGGTACGCTCATCATCAAGGTATGCCTTGAGTTCCGTCAGTGCGGATTTGGCACGTGGCGTTAGCCCTTCTAGCTTGCTATAGCTAAAGCGAATGTTGAGCTTGCCATTGATTTCTTTGATGACGCTCACCCCTTCGTTGACGTAGTTAATGTCGAAGCTAGACTGGCTGGTGGTTCTAAACTCAGGTCGCATTAAATTGCGAATGGTTGAGTAGGGCAGGCTATCCAGCAGATCTTGCAAATACCAAACCCGTGTAGCGCAATTGGTTGGGTTTCTGATGCTGGCCAGGCCAAATATGTCGGGTGCAATACAGTGTTTGTCTGTATTGGCTTTTATTTCTTCAGGCCAAAGTCCATTCACCACTTCGGTGTGAGGTTTGAGCTGTTTTGTTGAGCGGCTTTGATATAACGGGTTATTTTTTGCTGGCATCACCATGTGGGCTAAACGCCCATTCATTTCACCTTTATAACTGGCAACTTTGTGTCCAGTTAGAGAAATCAATCCCATTAATGTTGCCGCTGGCATTTTCCATGTTTTATGTTCAGGTGGATTATCATTGCAAGGCGTCGATGGAATACCTGATGTATCAAAACAGTTGTTAAAGATTATCCAGTCATATTCATTGTCTTCAGCAAAGTTTTCTACTTTTTGTAAGATAGATTGATTTTCAAATAGTTTTTGCCGTATTACGTGCTTTGCAATTTCACTAATAACGTAAGGCTCTATTTCCTGATCATAATTGCTCAAGTTGCTTTGCAAATAACTGTGCACGGCATTTGAACTGGTCAGCCCTTTGCTGAAGTTAAGTTCCAATCCTCGTCCTTTTGGAACTGCGCTGATACTCATTGCCTTAACCTCCAATGATGTTAATTCTCAATTATGAGCTTGTATGTTGAGGTTAAGGGTACTTGAAGTAATGTTCAGAATCTCATACATCAGATGTTACTAAGTGGAACAATCAGTGGAATATATGTACAGACAAAAAAAGGGGAGGAGGCATGCTATTCGGCTGATATAGTATATCAGCCTGTGTTAAATTTTTGTGTTATAAAGAGAAAAAAATAATCATGTTGCGGAGTGATATAATTATCACTCCTGCCCGGTTAGGTATTTAGACTCGGTATCAGTGTGATAAGTGCATCGATGAAGTTTCTTACGCGGCTCGACATATTGTCTCTGTGCTGCAACAAGGCATTGAGTTGCACTTCGTGCGTCCACTCCTCAAGACATGTCTCTAACGTCCCATCTTCAATGTATTGCTTCGATGTAAAGTCTAACGCGGTGGCAATACCTGAGCCGTCTAGTGCGAAAGAGATGAGCATTTCATCACTGTCACAGATGTGGGACGTCCCTATATCAACTAAAAACTGCTTTCCAATATCACTGAAACTCCACTTATTACCGGTTTTACAGTGGCGATAGCGAATACACGGATGATTAATTAACTCACTTGGGTGGCTGGGTTTTGGGTGGGTGCGCCAGTACTCTTTACTGGCAACAACATAAGTATTAAATGTCGTAAGGCGTTTGCAAATATAGTTGCTGTCGGGTAACTCCCCCAGGTGTAAAGCAACATCCACTTTTTCTGCGACCAGGTCTCCCAGGTTGTTGTCGACCATAATATCTAAAATGACGTTGGGGTGGCTTTTTTTATATTGACTGAGGAGGGCATGAAAGACTTTGTTATCGAGGACGCTGGGGATTTTAACCCTGAGTAGCCCTTCGCTGTTTTGTGAGAAATCACGGAGCATTTCGTGACTCTCTGAAATGGCCATATTGAGCCGTTTGCATTGCTCAAATAGGGCATCGCCTTCACGGCTCAGGGAAAAGCTTCTTGTGGTTCTGTTGATTAGCCGCACGGAATACAAGGACTCAAGTTCAAATACATGATTTGTGAGGGTACTGCGCGATTGGCCTAACTTTTTTGCAGCCTTGGAAAAGCTACCACTGAGCGCAATATGATAAAAAGACTGGAGCCAGATACTGAGCTTTGCTTGGTTATCCGATACATAACGACACATCTTCGAATTCCGTTTTACTTTTATAAAATAGCTACATCACCTCTGGGTGTTATTTCCTTTATAACAAAGGTGCAAGTTAAAGTAAGCGCAGGCATCAATTGGCGTGTATCCATGCAATCGGGCCAAAATGAAACCTAAAAAAATAGTGCGTTTACTGTAAGTTGTCATTAAAACTTAACATAGCCAGCTAAGGCAAGAACAAAGCGACAGCATGACACGACCAATAGGCAGGAACCTGAGGCGAGCGTGCTTTCGCACACTCTTTGTCCGGTGTGGGTCAGATGTTATACAGGGCGCTTAACGGGCGTGTTGGCGGCGCCTGCGCCAGGGGGGCGATTGTAACAACAGCAACATACCACTGAGGCAAAACGCGACACTGCTGGCAGCAAATGTGATCAGTAGGGGGTTGTTGAAATCATCACGCTCGTCATAATCCATGATGTGTAACATCCAAAAAAAGTCGAAAATGCGCCACAACGTGCTTCTGACCGTGATCACCTGACCGCTACGAGCATCCAGGTACAGAGTCGTGCTGAGTGTGTCGGCAAAGGTGACCTGCCATATGTGAGGGCGATATTGCACTTCCCGGGGGCCTGTAGAGAGCAGAAGTGCGGAGTCGACGGGGCTATCACCGAGAAAGTGGGCTTGTGCATTGGCACGGATCTGCGCTTCGGTAGGAGCAGGAAACGGTGCCCCTGTGGCAGTGAAATAGGCACGTTCTTCGCCATTGGTAATGATCATTGGCTGATCCAGAAAGTGACTAAATGTTAGTGTGTTAAACCCATTAACAGAGTGTGCCAGGTGATTAAGGTCGGCGCGATAATCAGTCTGACTAAACGGGTTGTCCAGCGCACGCTTGGCCAGGTGCTTACCATGCACCATGTCCAGTGGTATGGCACTCATGACCAGACCACCGAGCAGCCAGGCGAAGATCTGTAATGCCAGTAGGTAGCCTGTCATCTTATGGAATTTTCGGATGGGTTTGAAGCGGGATTTATTCATAGTGCTGTTTTTTCGTCAAAATTGCTGATAGCTTATGAGAATTCGCGTAAAATCAATAGTGACATATTGTCGCACCTGCCAATCGAATGTGTTCTGGCGCTTGAACATGACGCAGGTATGGCAGCGAACCACTCATAAAGAAACAAGGTAAATGTCCCGTCATGTCAGAAATCCAGTTTTTAAATGTCGATTTAGAGTTAGAATCCAAGCAGGATATTTCTGCCCTGGTTGCGGATCTTAAAAAGAACGCAGTGATACTGCATTACGATAAGGATGAGTATCGCCAGTTGGCCAGAATTGAGGCCAGTGCCGAAGTGACGAGTCCGGATAAAGCCATCAATCACTTGTGTGAATTGATCGAATCATGCTCTAAAGCTGCGCTCAAGCAGTGGCTGGGGTGTTCTAAACGCACCTTTGATATCGGCTTTAGCAGTGGCGAGCAGCCTAAGTGCTATTCTCAGGCGCTGCACGCAGACACCTTGTTACGTATCTCCGCGATCGGTGCGGGTATGGAAATTACGCTTTACCCTGTTGAAAAATAACAACGCCTATCAATTACATTCACTCGTTTAGAGAGCCGGGCCTGTTCAGTTGCACAGGTCTTGGTTGCCATTGTATCGTTTGCCTGTCACTGTTTCCCAACCAAAAATAATGAATCAAACAAAATAGAGTCTTCACTCTTGTTTAAATCCAGATCTAAAACTTATTTTAATTTTAACATTTAAATCCTTTTAAAAACATGGATTTACTCTATTTATGTTAATTTTTACGTGTAAAATTTATATTAATGTGTTGATAATTTGATTTTCGTGTTTTATCTTGACTTGGCACACGAGAGGTGGCTTCCCGTGGTTCAGGTGAGGCCAGAACAGGATTATTTCTGGAGAATTATAACAATGAAACGCATATCTCAGATGACCTTATCTGCACTGGCTTTGAGCCTGAGTGCAGCGGCAAATGCAACCGCAGCCCCGATTGACGCTGTGAATAATCTGGCAGCACCACTGACGCAGATTGACCGTTTTAACCCGCAGGCTTTTCAGGTCAGTGACATCAAAAAAGTGATGGCGAAATCACTGGCTCAGGAACTGGCACAGCAAGGTCCGAGCTGGCAGTCAACCCTGGCGAGCCAGTCTCGCCTCACTGTGCAGGAAATGGGCGTATCTGCTCAGGCACAGTCACTGATTGGTCAGGCAAGTACACAGACACGGGTATTAAAAGGGTTGCCACAAAGCGACAGCAATTTATATCAATTGCGTCTGGCATCTGACACTATGCTGAACCAATGGCAGGAAGGTGAAACGCCTCTGATCGCCTTTGCTCCTAAAGGCGATGATAAAACCTGGATCCATGTTGAAGCTTATGACAGCGAAGGCCAGCTACACTTGCTGGATGCGCAGCAAATGCCACAGCGTCCGGTGCTGGTCCTGGAGTTGGATCAACAGCAGGTGCGACGCGAAGGATTAGCGGTGATGCAGGACATTTTCAGCCGTGCCAGACAGACCCAGACCGTTGAGCGTTTTGCACAGGACATGTTGCAAACCAATGAGGTGCGTATTCAGTCTGACGCGATCTCGACCAGTGTTTTAAAGCGTATTCGCCTTAATAATGATCAGGAACCCTGGGTGCTGGGTAAAGCAGAAGTGTATGGGATTGTCACCGGGGTGAGCCCATCACGTGACGAACCCGTACTGGATATCGTTGATATGCCCTACCTGGACCATGATGGTACAGACTACACTCCTAACCAAATCCTTATCCACTGGGAGCGTTATCGCTGGCAGGCTGCTGACGTGCTGCTGATGGAGCAGGATGACAACACCAATTACAAAGATTTAGCGACGACCTTTTTAGATATTGTGACGCAGGTGATGCGCACTATACCGGATCCGAATGTACAGGGTTATGCGATCATCCCACAGCTGACCAATCAGTTGATTAAAGCCATGCCAGATCATTGGTTCAGCAATGACGATGACTACGTCGATGTGTTCTATACCTTATTTGAAGGTCAGAATTACAGCGGTTATATGGGTGCCAGCAACAACGCAAAAATCACCTTATCTCCCTTAACTATCGAGCCAAGATAAGCGTCAGTAGCGTGTCTATTGCCTCACTTCTTAAGCTCACAACCCGTTGAGTAGGTTACGGTCTAATGGACTAGACCGGTTTTTTTATTCTCCCGCGAGCCTGCCATAGTGCAGGCTCGCTTGTTTCCGTCGCTGAGTAATTATACCAATGTCAAATAGAACACTTAATTAAGCAAATTGGTATTAGTGTGAGTAGATGGCTTGCATCAGCGCGCGCAGGACTTGCTGATCTTTTTCTTTTTTCACCAGCGCTTTGAGGCGTGGCTTGAGCGCCGGGTTGGCTTTGGTTTGTTGTGCCAACGCCGCGACCGCAGCCAGTCGCACTGTCTGAGGCTGAGATTGACTATAGCTGAATAGACCATCGACCTGCTTACTGGTGAGCTCGTTGTTGCCAATGGCTTTGAGTAGCGCTGCCTGAGTCTCTTGATCTTGCTCCTGAGAGAGTTGAGTCGTCAGGTAATCGAGACTCTGTGGGTTAGGCATTTTACCCAAAGACTCGGCGGCTTGTTGTCTCAGTCTGGGTTCACTGGCTTGCAAAAAGGGGGCAATATACTGTTGCTGGCTTGCATCACCGCTGTTGCCGAGCGCAGCCAGCAGGCTGACCTGACGGTGGCTGTGTGAGGTCTGTCTTAGCTGTTGCGTCAGGCGCTGCGCAACATCGCTGGCGAATTCACTGCCTTGCTGATTGTGCGCAATAACACCCAGTACCATCATGGCGCTGTTACTCAGACGGCGTTGTTCCCCGTTGCCCGTTTGGCGAGCGGATTCCATGACCAGCTCGACTAATTCAGGGTTGAGTGGTTGCTGCGCATATTTCAGACCCATCAGGCTTCTGAAGCGTTGCTTACCTTGTATTTCCGGGTCTAAATACACATCCACCAGTAACTGATGTGCGTAGATTGAATCGTTTTTGCCAACCATCATAAACAAACGCTTCAATGCCTGATCAGACAGGCTCTGTGATTTGATCAGTGCTTTCAGCGCCCCGAGGTAAATTTGGTTGTCATACAGTAGTTGAGCCAGTGCATCTGAGCTCAATGTGCTGATATCTTGAGATTGCAACAAGGTAACGAACTGCTGGGCATCTTTTAACGGTTGTGCGGGTGGCCTGGGATAGAGTTGTGCTTCGCTGAGCTGCGGCCACAGGGTCGGGTCATCGCCCAGTGTTAATAGCAAAGTAGTGGCCGGGATGGGGGTTGGGTTATAACGGAACTGGATCTGTTGCTTTACGTCAATTCGGATGTCGCCTTGCTTGCTTTCAACCTGGGTATGATTTTGTCCGCTGAGCCGGGTTAAGCCACACTTGTCTAATGTGAGTGTAAACTGATCTGCCCGGACTTGCGGGAGTCTGAATTCGAGCAAGTTTGCACTGGCCTTGGTGCTTAGATAGGCCAGTTTGGCGCGACGGATGGAGTGATCTGCGTTGCGGCTGTAGACCACCTGATATTGTCCCAAATTGTCTTGTTCTTGCTGTGTGCTGGGCACGGACAAGTCCAGCGATTGCAGGTGTTCGCTGTGCAGGCTTTGATAAATCGCCAGTAGCTTTTGCTGATCTGCACTTTTGAGCTTACCGGCAAAGTGATGTGCCATCAGTTGCTTGGTCTGGGCATGTATTTTCACCGCAAAGGGTACGCTATACAGGGTGGCTTCAACCGCTTGCTGGTCAAGCCGCAGTGTAGGTTTCACCAGTTGCAGGCCCAGCCAATAGTACTTTTCAGTGCGCATCAGAGGGCGATACACCAGTTGGCCGTCCAGCGTGAGATGATTACTGCTTGGCTGATTGAGCGTCAGCATATTGGTTTCGGCGACGGTCTTAAAGTCGCCCCAGAAGGTGCATTGCGTCTGCGCCTGCAGGCTGCCCAGAGGCAGCGCACAGGCGAGAAGAAAACGTGCAATCGTCATGGTTGTCATCATCAAAACTTAAAGCTGTCGCTATAATCCAGCATTTGCCAGGTTTTATTATACAAGGCGCCAGTATTATACAAAGTTTTGGTGGCCGTTTTAGTTGGGAATGAGCAGCAGAACTCATATCCCGGGTATTTCACCCACAGGTAGAACTCACCTTCAATCGCTTTCATGTGGTTGCTGACATCAATGCCGTAACCAATTTCAGAGTCAGAAATTGCTTTGCTGATATCGACATAGGCTTCGGCTGATAAAGTGTCTGAGATGATCAGGAAGTCTACACCAATCCCGCCGCTCGCAACCAGCAGATCGATCCCCGCAGTGGCGTAGGCGTCCAGGCTCGCCGTGAGTACGTCACCCCCAATGCTGAACTTTTGATCTTCGTATTTGAGGTCGGTATTTACACCGACAGAACCTTTTACGCCGGCAGATACAGAGACCGGGACAATCACAATCGTAAAGGTGGTCGAGAACAGCTTCTGTTCTTCTTCCCAATCATAACCATAGGATTCATCCAGGGCAGAGACGGTATCGCCCTCTTTGATCAGGCTGTTGCCCAGCAGAGACACCCCCATTGAATAGGTCACAGTGCCGTCTGCACCGGAGGCGATGCCTGACGCACCGGCGGAAAACAGATCGGTGCTTTTATCGAACATATACAAGTCAAAACCACCAGAGGCGACGGTCCATGCCAGGCCACCATTGGAGGACTGGAGTAACACCCAGGACAAGAAGGAGGGCACGATCGCAACTTTAGACTTATCACCATACGTATTACTAAAAATTTCAAATGCCCAGAGCGTGTCACTGTTACTCAGCAGCCCGGAGATCCCCTGCGAGTCTGTGTTTAGCGCGTAATTAGCGGCCTTTTGGCTGACTGCTGGTGTACTCACCGTTGCCGGGGCCGTGAGATCATGATCGTCCAGCCAGCTCTGATCGGGCTGCTGTTGATCGTACAGGGAGTAGGGCACTGTGATGGTGAGACTGTTGTTCTCACTATTTGCTTCAGAATGCGTCGACAGATCGTGCAACGTGAGCGTCAGCTCAAAGGTGTTCTCTTCTGCATTGCTGTCATAACTTTGCTGCAGTTTATCCAGGAGTACACCATTGATAGCGATATCGTAAGGGAAATAATGACTTTGCGTATGGTCGGCAAACTTGATCAGCATACTGTCAGCATATTTGTCCTGCCCTTCTTGCCAAAAATGTGCATCAAAGTCGGTCCCGGCAACGTTCAGTGTGGCGGTGACTCTGGCATCGCTGACCAGGTGACCAAATTTACTGGCATCAAAATGGCCGATGATGTCAGAACGTTTGTGCTCGGGCGCACCCTGAGAGGTGATCTCACGTTTGCCTTTATCCGGGAACATGGCAAAACCGTCACCGACCACAAGGGTGTCCATGACAAAGTCATGATAATAGGTGCTGTCTATGCTGATCTGAGCATAGGTGGTCAGATCTCCCTGGTCAACATTGCGAGAGCGGTTATCGCTGAGGTCGGCTTCATTTTCGATACTCTGGGCGCTGTCAACGTAGGCGGCGATCAGATAGTCCCCGCTTGGCATGTCTTCATTGGGCAGCATCAGCTCGGCTGTAAAGGTGTGCTCACCGTCGGATAGTTGAGGAACATAATGGGTACCTAGGTCATAGCCTTGTGGTTCTACCTCACTGTCCAGTTGCGCCACTTTGTCCTGAGCAATGGCCATAAAGGTGACACCCACGTGTTGTGTTTCCAATAAGGTACTGTGGATAGTGTAATCCAGTTGCAGTGGCTGTCCGGGCTGCAAAACTGTTTGCTGCGGGTTGCTAAGACTGTCCAAACGCACGTTGGCAACGGGTTGCGTGGCCTCATCATTCGATGTGGGTTGAACAATGCTGTGTGATTCCTGATCGCCACAGGCAGTAAGAGCACCCAATATGCTCAGGCTTAAGAGTATCTTGCGCATAATTTATTCGTATAAAGAAGGGGGCTTTATTATACCCATATAATTATGGAGAGAGTGTGGATTTAAATGTCCGGAGTTGTTTTTTTGTTTATTAATATCAGTGCCTTATCTCGTTATTGATAGAGTCTTCACTCTAATGCTGCCTGTTTACATTTCAATGTGGAGCGCGTTTATCCGTGTGAGGCGCGTACATAACACACAAAATCATTTTACATACGTTCCGGTATGTATATAATTCAAGCATTCCAGTTGGTATGTAAGTGAGAGTGAATGTGAAATCGTATCCAGTTATTGCAACCATGATGATGAGTTTGTGGTTCGTTCAGCCTGTTTATGCGCAGAGCACGCCGGATGTTTATGCCGTTGAAGTCAGCCCGGTGAGCAATCAAGCGGTAAGAGACTGGGCATTTGCCGAGGGGATTGCGCAGGGGATCCGCCGTGAATACCTGAACTTTGAAAGTGGCGGTAAAGTGGTGTTTCTGGCGGATGATCACAGTGGCAATCGTTTACGCCCTGGCAGCTTTGTCAGCGGTCCTAAATCAGGTGAGGGCTTTGGCCAGTTGCTTGCGCGGATTGATGAGCGTACTGGCGCGGAAGCCGTAAAAGGGTATGAGGCGTCTTTGCGTAGTGCCATATTAGGTATTGAACAGGCTCAGGCACAGTTGCATCAGGCACAAAATAATCATCACCTTGCACAAACTAACTTTCAGCGTGCTGAATCTATGTGGGCGCGTGAGCTCATTTCCAAAGAGCGCTATGAGGCAGCAAAAACCGACCTGCTTAACACCCAGCAATCGATGAATAATGCATCAGCGGCACTGGCTGCTGCCCGAAGTCAGAAATTGGCTGCACAGGCCCAGCTGAATCAGGGCAAGGTCAACCTGGAGAAAACCGGTATTTTCGCACCGTTTGATGGCCAGCTCAGAGCCGTCAACATTCGTCAGGGGGATTATTGGGCAGGTCCGGCGGCAGCTATGTCAGATAAAGAACGAGAAATGCATGCGGCTATGGTGGTGATCGATACCAGTCAGTATGAAGTCACGCTCAACGTTCCCTACTATGCAGCGGATAAGCTGGCTGAGGGTCAAACTGTGTACCTGAGCTGGAGCAATGAGAAGCTGCTGAATGCCGCACGTAGTGGATTTACCACACAGGATATCAGTCTTGGCAAAATTTTTTCGGTCAGCCCGAGTATTAGCCTGAACAAGCGTGCCATTGAGGTCAAAGTACATACGTTTCAGGGTGCCGATACCCTTAAGGATGGTATGCACGTGAGCGCCTGGATAAACGTTGCAGAGAAACCACAGGCCCTGAGTGTGCCCCATCAGGCAGTGATGATGCGCAATAATCAACCTTTTGTGTACGTGGTTAATCAAGACAACAAAGCGCATTTGACAGCAATTGCAACGGGCATTGAAGACCTCTATCGGGTTGAGGTTGTGGCTGGCCTAAAAGCGGGCCAGCGTGTGGTGGTGAATGGTGAGCACTTGTTAGTGCACGGCAGCCAGATACGCATTGTCGGAGCTGCCCATGAATAAGGAGGGATTGGCGTATAAGCTGTTTGTCGACAAAGTCATCTCGACGCTGTTGTTGGCGATTTTACTGGTGGGTGGCGTTCTGGCTTACTCCGGTATGCTGAAAGAAAATTACCCAGACCTGGAAATCCCTCAAGCTATTATCACGGTGGAATGGCCAGGTGCCGCCGCCGAGCAGGTTGAGAAGGAAGTGACTAAACCGCTGGAAGATGCGCTTAATGGCTTACAAGGGCTGAAAAAGCTGCAAAGTGGCTCGCAATTTTCTTACGCTGTGATCGCGGTGGAGTTTAAGTCTGACGAACCGATGAGCGAGGCAATGCAGCGCCTCAGGGCCAAGGTAGACGAGGGGAAGGCGGAGTTCCCCAGTGCAGTGAAAACGCCACTGATCGAACAAGTGTCGGTCAATGATACGCCTGTCATTGAATTTATGTTGTATGGCTCGCTGGACGATACTGGCTTCAGTCGGGTGGTTAAAACCATTGAAAAGCGCCTTGAGGCCAAGCCTGGGGTGAAAAAGGTTGATAAGGGCGGATATCGCGAAACCGTGGTGCATGTGCGGATGTTACCGGACAGGTTAAGATCGCTGAAAATATCGCCGAGTCTGGTTCGTCAGCGCATCGAAGAGGCCAACCTGGATACCAGCTGGGGTGAGTATGACAATGGGAATCGTATTCACCGTCTTTATCTTGCGGGTCGTTTTGATGATATCAAAACGTTGCAGCAATTGCCGGTAGCCAGGCTTAGCGATAACCGCTTAGTGCGCCTGGAAGAAGTGGCGCTGGTTTATAAAGGGCTGGATAAAGTGAAAAGTGAAACCTACTTTTCCGAACAGGGGGAGGCGTTTACACAGGGGGTGTCACTGGGTGTGAAAAAGCGCCCGGGCGTTGACACCATTACCTTGATCAATGAAGTGAAAACCGCCATGGCGGACTATCAGACGCAGGGGTACTGGCCGGAGGGTTTGAAGGTGCAGATCATCAGTGATGAGAGTGCTCTGATTGATGAGTCGTTTGCCAATGTGTTTGGCAATATCTGGCAGGCTATGCTGGCCGTGTTCATTATTCTGATGGTGTTACTCACCTGGCGGGAGGCACTGATCGCGGGGGCAGCCATTCCACTGACGTTTCTCGGCGCGCTTATGATCCTGGGTCTATTCGGTTATACCCTGAATACAATGATGATCATCGGTATGGTACTGGCTCTGGGCATGCTGGTTGATGTGTTCATTCTGGTGATGGAAGGCATGCACGACAACCTGCATCGCAAACGGCTGCGTTTTCAGGACGCGGCGCTGGCAACCGTTAAAACCTATGCCATGCCAGCATTTTCTGGCCAGCTGACTACCATTTTGGCAATGGCGCCGATGATGGCAATTGGCGGCGTGGATGGAAAATTCATCCGTCTTATTCCCATTACCGCTGTATTGTGTCTGGTGCTGAGTTACCTGATAGCCTTTTTAATCTGCATTCCTTTGTCGCAGTATCTGTTGCGTGATGCCAAACAGACACAGATGAGTCAGGTTGACACATTGACTCAGACAGCTGGACAGGCGTTACAGCGCTGGCTCGGTCGGTTTGCGCTGGGTAGCCGCCGTCAGGCCGGTGCCTGGGTGGCTGGCAGCGTACTGGTATGGGTGATATCAATTGGGCTGATGAGCACGTTGCCTTCACTGCTTTATCCAAAAGGGGATGGCCGCAATTTGGCGATTACGATTGAGCTGGGGCCTAATGCAACGCTTGCCCAAAGTCGTCTGGTGGCTGAACGTGCCGGGGATTACCTGGCCACCAAACCATACTTTGAAAACGTGACCATGTACGTGGGTAAAAAGAGTCCCCGGGCAATCAGTTCTATTAGTGAACAACTATTACTCAATGAAAACCCGAATTTGGTCGGCTTTTCGGCCTTATTTGTGCCAAAGCATGCACGGGAGCAGTTAGCCTATGAATATGTGCCTGAGCTCAGAGCGGGCCTCAACGAAGCGCTGGCAGGTGTGGCGGGTGTCACGGTGCTGTTTACACCGGAGGTAGGGGGGTCGAGTAATGATGATCCGGTGCAAATTGTACTCAGTGGTCCGGATATGGCGCAATTGTCGGCGTATGCCAGCGAGGTTCAGCAGCTGCTGGCAACCATTGATGGTGTTACTGACGTGCGTAACAACCTCGGCGCCTGGCAAAGTCAGGTCAGGCTGACAGCTGACAGGGAAGCACTCAATTTTCATGGTATTACAGAGCAAGACTTTGCCAGTCAACTGCGCCTGGCAACGGAAGCCGATGAGTTCGGGAAATTTAAACTGACAGGGACCGAAGATGACCTGAAAATCAGGCTCAGTACGTACTGGGAAAGTCGCGATGAGGACATTGGCGGACCAAAATCTCATGCTGAGATCAACCTGATCAGCCTGTTCACACCCAGCGGTGAGCTGGTACCGGGCGGCAACCTGGTTGAGTATGAGATTGATGCGGTGCCGCCACTTTACACCCACGCGCAGACTCAGCGTGCCATCACCATCAAAGCCAAAGTGGACGGCATCACGGTTGGGGAAGTGATCTCGCAGCTTGAACCGCAGCTGCATACCTGGGAACAAAACTGGCCACAAGGGTATTACTATAGTTACGCAGGGGAAGCTGAAAATGCGGAGGAAACCTATGGCTCTGCCGGGATGGTGTTTGTACTGGCGATCATGATGGTGTTTGCAGTCCTGACCCTGGCGCTGGGATCCTTTAAACAACCTCTGGTGGTCCTGTTTACGATCCCATTGGCTTTGATAGGCACCTTCACCGGATTCTGGATGTTTCAAATTCCGTTTTCTTTCCCGGCCATGATAGGGTTGATAGCCTTGGTGGGGATAGTGGTCAACAACGCGATAGTGATGCTTGACACCATTAACGGCCATATCAAAGCGGGTGTGGTATTACGCGAAGCCTGCGCGCGTGGTGCAGCAGATCGCCTGAGGCCTATCATCGGCACCAGCATCACCACCATCGTCGGATTAGTGCCGCTGGGATTAAGCGACCCAACCTGGTTCCCGCTGTGTTTTGCGATTATCTTTGGCTTACTGGCATCGACACTGGTAGCCATGATTGTCATACCGGCAATGTACATGCTAGTCTCGCGACCAGTAACCGAAAAGCCTGCTTAACAGTGTGTTGGAACAAACTAATGCCCAGAAGAACCAAAGAAGAAGCCGAACAGACACGACTGGCGCTGATCAAATCGGCGCTGCAATTATTCAGTGAAAAAGGGGTCGCGCACACCACCCTGATGGATATTTCCAAGGCTGCTGGCGTCACCAAAGGGGCGTTTTACTGGCATTTCAAAAATAAGCTGGAAGTGCTGGAGGCCATCACTCAGGAATACGCCTTGCCGCTGGATGAGGCCGCGCAGCAAAAGCTGGAAACCCTGACCCCCAGCCCGGCAAATCTGATTGATGCAATCGCCTTTTATTTTGAAACGCTGGAGCAGTCAGAGGCGCTGATTGCCTTTCAGGAAGTGATCTTGTTTAAGTGTGAATATACTGATGAGTTCAGTGCATTGCTTAAACGGGACAAAGATGATCTGGAGAAAGCGCGGGATACGTTCGCGGCCTTCATGGGTGATATGGATGAGGCACACTGGTCGGGCCCGCGAGGCGACGCTCAGCACATAGAAGTGGTGAGTCAGGCATTGCTCAATGCTTTAGTGGGGGCGCTGCTCCATTGGCTGACAACCCGTCAGGGGATACTGTCTCAGACCGTGACGCAGACAGTCCGACTGATTTTACGTGGCGGTGGACTGAAAGTGGATTAAAGGCAGACAGGTGTCTGCCTTTGTTGACTGGGGTCAGCCATCGCCTGATGCGCTGAACCCCATTGCTCTTGATACAGTGTTCAGCGTTACCAGATCTGCTCTACAAATTCAGGGTGGTCAACAAATGGGTTACGGTTGCCCTGGAACTGATATGCGCCGTCATTGCGGGCACGTTCCAGTGCATCAACCGGATCTGCCTGGTGCCAGCGTTTGAGCATAGTGATAACCCAGCTTTCAAAGACCTGATCACTGCTGCCATTGAGCACGGCATCTCCATTCGTGGAGTAGCTTTGCCAGCTGGCAATACGGTCCTGGTAACGGGTTGCCATATAGAAGTAGGCGCGGGCAAAATCTCCCTTGAACGCGTCGATAGGTTCAAATACAGTGCCACTGTATCCGATGCCAGAACCATTCCCGACTTTGCTGCCATTACTGGAGACATACGTACTGCTGCCAACCTCGCCAAACGGGAAACTGCTGCGACGATTATTCACATAGCCATCGGACGCAAAGATATGATGTATGTCCGAGTTCATTGGTTCAATCTTGCCGCCAAACCAGCTTTTCGGGAACGAATGTTCGCGGTTGTAGCAGTCGCCTTCCGTACGGGCGGTACCACACTGGTCGCTCACCGCCGTAAACTCGTGGCTGTCAGTGCCGGTTGGTTTTTCTGAGTAACGGTCCAGTACAGTGCCATTGTTCTCGAAGTAGCGGTCACGCTCGTATTGATCGATGAACGACCAGATAGCGCTATAGCCCTGATTGTTATGGCTGGCAATGATGTTGTGAAGTGCAGTTTTAAGTGCATAACCGCTTAAACCTGCTGCTGCACTGTAGTAACCGGTGGGGGTATCACCACCGCCGTCGCCACCCCCATTGTCCGTGCCCAGCGTGAAGCTATGCGAAGCTGATGAAGTGAACTGACTACCCGACGCCAGCGTTCCGGATGGTCCTGTCAGGCGATATGAGCCGTTTCCATAACTGCAACAAATACCGTCACCATAGCTGTCAGATATCGTAAAAGTGTATGAACCAGCTGTTAAACATACCGCTTCACTGTAGTTCTGGCTGGCCCCGTAATTTTGACCACTGGCCACAGTCGCGTTCGACGCGTTCTTAATAACCCAGCTGGTTTCTTCGCCATACCTGTCTGTGGTCAGACTGAAGGTGAGCGCGTGATCCTGGCAGCTTCCACCATCTGGCGGCGGGGTGGTTGACGCGCCGCTGGGCTGAAAGTTATCGACATAGACAATTTCGTTGCCGTCAAACCCGCTGACATCGTAAAAACGCAGGCCCACGGTGATTTGACCATTGCTGGTGGCCGTATAATCGTGGCGTAGTTGTTGCCATTGGTTTAATTGCTGTGGGTCTGAATAATTGTGATAACCGTCGGCTACCAGGCGAGCTCTGACGCCGCCTTCCGTATGATACACCCAGGTACTGAAGGTGTATGTCTTACCGGCCTCTACGGATACAGATTGTGTCAGATCCGTATTTCCCTGCGTTGTGGTCAGCACACTGACGGCCGCCGCTGTCAGTCCGCTTTGAACGCGATTTTGTTCGGTAGTCAAAGAGATACCCGAGTCAATGGTGGTCCAGTTACTGGGCTTGCCCAGCTGCCATTGTTCGAAATCTCCGTTGTTTACCTGTCCCCATGTCATGGTGCTGAGCAAGCTTAAGGCGCTGCCAGCCAGACTCTTTGTCAGGCACGAAGCCTGTTTTTTTGTAATCATTTTATTATTCCCGTGTTCTATTTTGTACTTATCATTGTTGTTTGGTTGTAAAAAACCGAGTGGAAGTTTAAAGGGTTTTTGTTACATTGTCGTTAACTTTTGTATTGTGCAAATCGGTACAATGATTTTTAATCTGTTTTATTTGGAGTTTTTGAATATCCATAACCAAATGGAATAACAAAGCAGATACTGTTCTTTTTGTCGCGCGGTGAGTTGCGTATCCTGCATGCTAAGAAAATGACCGAATTGCATCTATGTGCGCGGGTGGAACCGCCGGGGCAATTCGGCGGGGCAAGCTATATAAGGGTTATGGGGAAACAATCATCATGTTGTTAAGTCAACTCAGTGCCGCGGCCAGTCCGCTGACACAAGAACAACTGCAAAAATTACAGGGGTTAGTGGCGGAGCTTAATCCGATCCAGCAAGCTTGGGTCAGTGGTTACCTGGCTGCCAATGCAAACACCGCCGCGCTTGCGGGGAGTTTAGGACAGACGCCAGCGGCGGTTTCTGAAGCGGCGCCTTTGACCATTTTATATGGCTCGCAGACGGGTAATGCCAAAGGCGTTGCGGCTCAGTTAGAGAGTGCGGCAAAGGCACGTGGCCTGCAAACCAAGCTGGTTAATATGGCTGATTACAAGCCTTCAGCCTTGAAGAAAGAACAGTTTATTGCCGTTGCGGTATCCACCTACGGTGAGGGTGAACCACCTGAAGATGCTGAGACATTGCATGCCTTTTTGGCCGGTAAAAAAGCCCCGAAACTGGATGGTGTTCAAGTGGCTGTACTGGGCCTGGGTGATTCAAGCTATGAGTTCTTCTGTCAGACTGCCATTGATTTTGAAGAGCGCCTGCAAAAACTGGGTGCTGAGTCTGTCGTTGCACGTGCTGATTTAGATGTCGATTACGAAGATCAGGCAACAGCCTGGATTGACAGTGCCCTGGACGCGTTTGAGCCTGCGCTGAAAGCACAACAGGCGGATGCCGGTGCTAATGTGGTCGCTATGCCACTGGCAACGGCCGGTGCCCATGCCAGTCAATACACTAAGCAGAATCCGTTCAGCGCAGAAATCTCGGTGGTACAGAAGATCACCGGTCGTGACTCGACCAAAGATGTACGCCATGTAGAGATTTCACTGGAAGGGTCTGACATTGCGTATCAGCCAGGTGATTCACTGGGCGTTTTCTTCCTTAACGATGAGCAGCGTGTCGACGAAGTTATCGCCTTGCTTGCGCTGGAAGGGGATAGCGAAGTCACACTGGGCACTGAGACGCTAACACTGCGCACTGCGCTGATTGAAAAACTGGAACTCACGCAGTCTTACCCTGGTTTTGTCGAAAAATATGCGGCAGCAACAAGTAATGAAGAATTGAGTGCATTGGTGAGCGACAAAGCGGCGCTGCGCGAGTACATCGAAGCGCGCCAGATTTTCGATATCATCAAACAACAGGCAGGCACGCTGAGTGCACAGGCACTGGTGGACAGCTGTCGTAAGATCCAGCCACGCTTGTACTCTATTGCATCGAGCCAGGCTGAGGTTGAGGAAGAAGTGCACCTGACCGTAGGGTTGGTGGAATTTGACGCCTTTGGTGAAACCCATCAGGGCGGTTGCTCTGGCTACCTGGCGCATCGCGTTGAGGAAGGCACGCAAATTAAAGTGTTCAGCGAGCATAACGACAATTTCCGTTTGCCAGCAGACGACAATACACCGGTGATCATGGTAGGCCCGGGTACCGGTATCGCACCATTCCGTGCGTTCCTGCAAGAACGTGAAGCGCGTGATGCTGAGGGCGACAACTGGTTGTTCTTCGGTAACCCACACTTTACTCAGGACTTCCTGTATCAGGTTGAATTACAAAAGTACGTGAAATCGGGCGTACTGAATCGCATTGATCTGGCCTTTAGCCGTGATCAGGCGGACAAAATCTACGTTCAGGACCGTTTACGTGAGAAGGGTCAGGACGTATACACATGGTTGCAAAATGGTGCGCATTTTTATGTATGTGGAGACGCCAGCCGTATGGCCAAGGACGTTCATCAGGCATTAGTGGACATCGTTAAGCAGTATGCAGGTAAGAGCGACGAGGAAGCTGAAGAGTATCTCAAAGAGCTACGCAGCGCGGGTCGCTATCAAAAAGACGTGTACTAATCCTGCGGGATTAGTCTGTACACACCGTCACAGTGTAAGAATTTAGGAATAAAGATGAGCAATAGCGATTACAAACCCAACAGTAAGCTCGACCCAAACGCCAAACTGTCTGATAACGAGCGTTTGAAAACTCAGAGCAACCTGCTGCGTGGCACCATTAAAACCGACCTGGGCGATCAGCTGACCGGTGGATTCACTGCCGACAATTTCCAGTTGATCCGTTTCCACGGCATGTATCAGCAGGATGACCGTGATATCCGTGCTGAACGTATCAAGCAGAAGCTTGAGCCGATGCACAACGTGATGCTGCGTGCGCGGATGCCGGGCGGGATCATCAAGCCACATCAGTGGCTGGCGATCGACAAATTTGCGGAAGAAAAAACTGAGTATGGCAGCATTCGTCTGACCACGCGTCAGACTTTCCAGTTCCACGGTGTGTTGAAGCCACATATTAAAGAGATGCACCTGACTCTGAACGATGTGGGCATTGACTCCATCGCCACCGCAGGTGACGTAAACCGTAACGTCCTGTGTACCACCAACCCGGTTGAGTCTGAACTGCATCAGGAAGCTTATGAGTGGGCGGCACGCATCTCAGAGCACTTGCTGCCAAAAACCCGTGCTTATGCCGAGATCTGGCTCAATGGCGAAAAGCAGGAAACCACTGAAGAAGAGCCTGTGTTAGGTAGCACTTACCTGCCGCGTAAGTTCAAAACCACAGTGACTATTCCGCCGAATAACGAAGTGGATGTGCATGCCAATGACCTGAACTTTGTGGCCATTGCCGAAGATGGCAAGCTGGTGGGCTTTAACGTCCTGGTGGGCGGTGGTCTGGCCATGACCCATGGGGACGTAAATACCTATCCACGTAAGGCCGATGACTTTGGCTTTATCAGCCTGGATGACACCTTAGCTGTGGCTGAGCATGTAGTTGGTGTTCAGCGTGACTGGGGTAACCGCGCTAACCGTAAGAATGCAAAAACCAAATATACGCTGGATACCTTTGGTACGGATACGTTCAAAGCGGAGGTTGAAAAGCGCGCGGGTGTGACATTTGGTCCAAGCCGTCCGTATGAGTTCACCCACCGTGGTGACCGCATTGGCTGGGTAGAAGGGATAGATGGTAAGCACCACCTGACGGTCTTTATTCAAAGCGGCCGGATCCTGGATTATCCAGATAAACCACTGAAGACAGGGTGTCGCAAGATCGCCGAGATCCACCAGGGGGATTTCCGCATGACAGCAAACCAAAACCTGATCATCGCGGGTGTGCCGGCAGAGCAAAAAGCAGAAATTGAACAGCTGGCACGCGAACACGGTCTGATTGATGAGGGGCATACAGAGCAGCGCAAGAACTCAATGGCCTGTGTCTCATTGCCGACTTGTCCGTTGGCGATGGCGGAAGCAGAGCGTTACCTGCCTGACCTGATTGAAAAAACCGAAGCGATCCTGGCGAAGCATGAGATTGCTGATGATGACATCATTTTACGTGTTGTCGGTTGTCCGAACGGCTGTGGCCGCGCCATGCTGGCAGAAATTGGCTTTGTCGGTAAAGGACCTGGAAAGTATAACGTTTATCTGGGTGGTAATCGTGCAGGTACGCGGATCCCGAAACTGTATTTAGAAAACGTGGGTGAAGACGTATACCTGCCAGCGCTGGACGAGTTGATTGGTCAGTGGGCCAAAGAGCGTCAGCCGGAAGAGTGTTTTGGTGACTTTGTGATCCGTAAGGAAATTGTGGCGGAAGTGAAGGTGTCTAAAACCGACTTCCATGCATAATGAAGTGGGCGCTCAGCGCCCCTGACCACGGCTTTTAGCGGTGGTGGAATACTGGGAATGAGTAATGAGTGACTTTAAACAAATCCTGACGTTGGATAAGGCCTCACAACAGGCTTTATTGAATGATGCCAATGGCATGCTGGCGCAAAAAAGTGTCGAAGATCGCGTTATCTGGGCACTGGAAAATTTGCCAGATAACCCCATTTTATCATCCAGTTTTGGGATCCAGGCAGCGGTGATGCTGCACTTAGTAACCCGTCAGCGTCCGGATATCCCGGTGGTTCTGACAGATACCGGCTATTTGTTCCCGGAAACGTATCGCTTTATTGATGAACTGACGGAACAGCTGCAGCTGAATCTGAAAGTGTATCGCGCTGCACAGGGGCCGGCGTGGCAGGAAGCCAAATATGGCAAGCTGTGGGAGCAGGGTGAAGAGGGCATCAAGCGCTATAACACCTTGAATAAGGTTGAGCCGATGACTCGTGCACTGAACGAACTACAGGCCGGGACCTGGTTTAGTGGCTTACGTCGACAGCAATCTTCGACCCGCGCGGACAAGCAGATCTTAGAGATCAGCCGTGGCACGGTGAAAGTGTACCCTATCATCGACTGGCACAACCGCGATGTGTATCAGTATCTGACTAAACATGGTTTGTCTTACCATCCGCTATGGGATGAAGGCTATGTATCTATGGGCGATGTTCATACCACCCGTAAACTTGAGCCGGGCATGAGCGAGGAAGATACACGTTTCTTTGGCTTGAACCGGGAGTGTGGCTTGCACATTGATGGCGACGGTATATAGCAATCGTATTGTCTGAAAGCATATAAACAGCGGACTTTGCAACTTAGCTCAGTCCGCTTTTTTGTCACTATTGAGTCACAAAAGCTACACTGTGACTCATGAAGGAAATGAGCAGGTAAATGAGATGCGCCCAATTTACTGTCTGGTTGGTTTGTTGTGGTGGTTGGTATCGGGAAGCCTCAGTGCTCAGTCATTGAGTGGGGCTGACCCGCCGGTCTTGCGTGTCGCTTTACCGTATAACGCGTTTCCACCGTTTGTCACCGGTGACCCAGCCCGGCCTGGCGTGTTACCCGAGCTGTTGGCCAATTTTACTCTGGATGGTCAGCCGGTTCAGATAGCGTATATCCCGGAAGAGCGGTCGAAAAAGCTGATCAGCCAGGAGCAGATACATGTACGAATGGAGTCTGAATCCTGGTATCGCGGGAATAAGCCCATGTGCTGGAGCCCGGGATTATATTGGGTAGAGGATGTGTTGGTTACACATCAGGGGGCAAGAGCGCCCGAACAGGACTATCTGGGGTTTATTATGCTTGGCCGGTTTGGTTATACCTACCCGACCGTTGAGCAGGCACTGACACGGGGGGAGTTGCAACAGAAACTGTTTTATTCAGAGCGAGAGATGCTGGCTGCGCTGGCTTCGCCGGTAAAAGAGGATCGGCGCTTTGCTGTGATGAGTTTGCCTGCAATTCGCTGGCTGCAATTGAGTAACCCTAAGTTTGTCAGTGCGCTCAAGGTACATAACGTGGTGGATACCGCGCCTTTGCAATTACAATTTAATCATTCCAAACTGGGGTTACGTGGCTGTGCGCAATTTCGTGATTTCTTTGTGCGCTTTCGTCACTCTACCGAATATCACTCTATACTGTTAAAGTATGGCCTCGATATAAAAGGAGTGCCGCAATGAAGTACGCAAGTTATCTGTTAATTATGGTGATGCTGGTCGGCGTGGCGTCGCTGTTCGTTCTCAAGCGCCCAGACGGGCGTACCTGGTTGAGCCTGGATGATATTCTGGGTAAAGCGCAAACTCAGGCTCAGCACATGCTCGATGAGTCAAAGCAGCAGCTGGACAAAGCCGTGGATATGGTGAGTAGTTCCGATGCGCAGGCAGCACAGAAGCAGCCTGGTAAAATCTACAAATGGCAAGATGCACAGGGCAACTGGCACTATTCAGATCGACCGAATGCCCGTGGGCAAAGTGAAGAAATGACTTTAGACCCCAGCAAAATAACCATTATGGCAGCCGAAAATACCGACATTCTTAAACAGCTTAAAGTGCAGCAGGATGCCGGCCGCATTCCCAAAGATCTGCCGGCGAACATGAGCCCGGCCGACATCAAAAAGTTGGTGCAGGACGCGCAGAACATCGAAAAACTGATGCAGGAACGCAGTAAAAAGCTGGAGGAACTATAGCCTCAGAGCTGCGCTTCGACATACTCGGCGATCGCCAGGCTGGCGGTGAGTCCGGGTGATTCGATACCAAACAGGTTGATGAGTCCATTGATCTGATGGTGCTGATGTCCCTCAATTACAAAATCCTGTCCTTTGTCCCGAGACAGCTTAGGCCTGATCCCGGCATAGTCCGGCTTTAGCCGCTCAGGGTCCAGCGCGGGCCAGTAGCTTTGTATGGCCTCAACAAAGCGGGCCTTGGCATCGGGGTCAAGTTGGTAATCGAGGTGATCAATAAAGTGTGTGTCAGGGCCAAATCTCAGCTGGCCGGCCATGTCTAACGTTGCGTGGATCCCTAAACCATGTTGTTCAGGCATCGGATAAATGAGATTACTGAATGGGTGATGGCCCTGATAAGAGAAATACTGACCGCGACACAGGTGGCTTTGTGGAATGTGGCGTTCTCTCAGCCCATTGATGCGTTTAGCATTATCCTGTGCAAACAGACCTCCAGCATTGATCAGCGTATCGCAGCTAAGCGCAAAGGCTTCTCCGTCACAATCCAGCGTAATGTGAAACCCACTGGTTGTGTGTTCAGCAGAATCAAAACGCGTGTGACAGACCAGATTGCCACCAGCTTGCTCTAATTGATGAACCAGTGACAGCATAAACTGATGACTGTCGATAATGCCTGTGGATGGAGAAAACAGCGCAGCGCTGGCAGATAATCCTGGTGCCATATCCCCAACCTGGGTCTGACTGAGCGGCGTCAGATCGTCAACCCCATTGCGTTTTGCCTGCGCTTCGATGGCAGCCAGTTTATCGTATTCTGCCGCTGTGCGGGCAAACAGGATTTTACCTAGTTGCTTTACAGGTACATGGAAACGCGCGCAATGGGCGTATAATAAGGCCTTACCGCGGACACACAAGTGTGCTTTGAGGCTGTGTTCGTCGTAATAGAGCCCGGCGTGGATCACTTCGCTGTTACGGCTACTGGTGTGTTCGCCAAATTGCCCCATCTGGTCGATGACCAGGACGGAGCGGGTCTGACTGAGGCGTGCAGCAATGGCTAGGCCAATAACGCCTGCGCCAATGATGACTGTTTCTACATGGTCCATGATACTGTGTGAGTGAGCGGCTGAAAGGCAAAAGTGTAACGAAATGCCTGCGCTTAGGCAAAAACTGGCTGGATGGGAGATATCCTGTAACCCGAATCAGTCTGGCTTTTCTCTGCGCATCAGCAAAATTGTCAGGTAAATCTTGGTTGGTAATGAACAGATCAGGCCAACGGCAATACAGGCTGCGCCCAATACGTAACCTGTGGGCCCCAGCTCAGTCAGCCACTGTGCACTTAGCAGCGTGTGGCCTGTAAAAATGAGCAACAGTCCACACACAATGACACAGTGAAGAATAACAATCAGACGTTTTTGTGTGCTCACGATCTTAGCCTCCGGGTTTGGGCTAAGTTCATTGTGCGGTTTTAAACAATAAAAAGCGTTGCGCTACATCAAACAGACGTTATTGTTATCGACGTTCAACGACTGCAGCAGTCATACGGGCGACACAGCAGAGCTCGCCACGGGCATTAACGATTTTCACTTCCCAGACGGAGGTACGGCGGCCCAAATGTAAAGGCCGTGCCGTTGCGGTGAGGATGCCATTGCGTGATGCTTTCAGGTGATTCGCGTTGATCTCCTGCCCGACACAGTAAAAGCGCTCAAAGTCGACTACAAAGTTGGCCGCATAACTAGCAACGGTCTCGGCCAGTGCGACGTTGGCGCCACCGTGTACCATGCCCAGCGGGTTATGATGTGCAGGGGTTGCCGGCATGGTGGCAACCAAATAATCATCGCCAATTTCACTGATGGCGATCCCGAGCGTTTGCATGAGCGTGCCTTTTTGATGAAGTCCTTCATCCAGCGTTTGACATTGTGCTAACGTAATTGGGCGGTACCAGATACTCACTCCGTGTGCTCCCGGTTATCCGAACGAAATGGGCTTTCGACCCGTCACGCTGTCGACGTTGTTTTTTCGCTTATTGCGTTTCTTTTTGCCAGACTGGCTTGGCTTTTTGCCTTTGTCAGAGGCTTGAGGTGCACTGTTTTGGTGCGCCGCGGGTGGATTAGGCTGGCTGCGCTCGGCGGGCACGGCGCCCTCTGCCAGGGTCAGCATAAAGGTTTCTTCGTTAAAATAGAGGGTGTCTCCGGCGTATAGCTTCTTGCGTTTAACCGTACAAAGCTCGCCGTTGACACCCACAAATCCAGCCGCAATCAGCTGCTTAGCTTGTCCGCCACTCTCTGCAAAGTCTAATACTTTTAACAGGTTACAAAGTTCAATTGGCTCTTCTTCAAGCTCTATTTCGATATATTCTTGATTCATATCACAACCTCACTGGATGTTTTGCGACAGTATAGCGCGACGCTGCGGTGAACCACGAAACTTTTTCGCTGATCACAGTGTCTTTAATGTAATTGCAGCATTTGGTGTGTATCTTGCACGCCGATCGGAGTCGGGCGGTTTTGAGCCGTCGCTTTTAGCAGTCAGTCGCTGCGGCTTTTGTAAATTATGACAACAGGAGACACACCATGGGGATCCGTTCTGTATTAAAAAAAGATCTGATGAACTTAGAGGCATCCGGATTAATGACAGCAGATGATGTGCGTGGCTATCTCAATACTCAGCTCAATCAGGGCCTGGACAAATTGACACTGATCTCACGATTCAATGAACATCATAGCCAGGTACAAGCCGGCTTACCCAGCCAGGAAAGTGACCTGACGTTTGAGCGCCACCGTCTGTTTAAAGAAATTGTCTATCCCAAATCGGCGGTACAAAATTGGCTGACGCGCAGCCACTGATGCCGGGAGTGGCGATGACCCAATGGACCGGTGTCAGGCTGCTGTGGTTTACTCAGACCATAATAACAAGAACAGGGATCTTTCATGAAAGTATGGTCAGTGGCTGGATGTGTGTTATTGAGCGCCTGCAGTACACACCCTGTGGTACACGTATTCCACACATCTTTGGACGACACACAACAGCAAAGATTGGTCAGCCAGTTAGAGCAGGCCAATATACACTATGTCTTGAATGACCTGCCGGTGCCCCCAGAATACAACAGTGATGGTGATACTGTCCGCCTGAATCGTTTTCCCGCAGACCAAAATGTGGTTCTGATCTCACAATTGTCTGAGATGGTCCATGCGTTAGGATACGCTGGGCTCGATGTGCAGGATTTTAACGGCGAATTTCATCGTTTCAGCGAGGGCAACTACGGTTTGTACTTTCCGGGTAATAAGACGTCGGTGAGCTTGCCAGAAGTGCTCCATTCCCACGACTGCGCGATGGACGCTTTTCAGATTGAGCTGAAGACGAGCGGAGACTG
This sequence comes from Pseudoalteromonas rubra, assembly GCF_001482385.1. Classification (NCBI taxonomy): domain Bacteria; kingdom Pseudomonadati; phylum Pseudomonadota; class Gammaproteobacteria; order Alteromonadales; family Pseudoalteromonadaceae; genus Pseudoalteromonas; species Pseudoalteromonas rubra. The sequence continues at coordinate 2,405,382 of NZ_CP013611.1, read as the reverse complement.
GGTTCTCTCCGGGACTGCGACGCAAGGGCAGTGGCAATACAATGCCCCCTATTTAACGCTGATCTGGAATGATGGTCGTGGCGCGATGCAACAAGCCTATCAGATGACTTCGCATACTGTGAAAACCAGGTTTGGTGAGAAACCTGCGGTCACATACCAGGTAATGGGCCATCGCAGTTATGCAGCCATTCCCATTTTTAACTGTGATTTGCAGGTGATCTATGCTGAATAACCAGCAGCAACGGCGAACAGACAGCGCTAACCGTTGCTGAACATGGCGTCTCGTTTATGGCTGGTTGGCATTATTCATACTGGCAATGAAGGCATTTGAATCCTCAATAGAGCGATTCATATCGGTGATCAGCGACTGAATATCGCGTTTTAATCCACTAAACTCGCCCTTGATGGCAGCAATCGCTTGCGCATTGAGATTGTGTTTTAAGTACAGCACGTTGTCTTTTAGAGAATCCAGTACGGGCTGCATTTTTGCTTCACTGGCACGCATTGAACGCAGTAGCTTATCAAATTGACGTTGGGTCTGACGGAGCTTTTGTTCACTCTGACGTTTCAGTTTGGCGCTTGAATACTGCGTCAGCTCGTCCTGCCATTCAGCAAACAAGGCTTCTGCAACATCCTCGACCTTGTCTATGTTGGTACGGACATCCTGCGCGGCGGCTTCACTGGCGAGATAGTCATCATTGAGTTGTTCATAGACACTTTGCAACTCACCACCGTTAAAGTTGATAAGGGCCGTCAGGCGCTCCAGTGCAGACTGGAATTCCTGCTGTGTGGCTTGCTGTGCTGCTTTGGTATTTTCCACCCGATCGACTAAGATTTCACGCTTGTGCACACCCACTTTTTCCCAGGCGGCATAGTAGGCACTTTGACAGGCACTGAGCAAACACAGGGTGAAGATGACGAGGCTCTTTTTTATCACAGAATTGTTCATCGGCTTTCCTAATGCGGTTGAAACAGAACGGCTTATACTTAATTGAGACTCTATGAATTATGACTGGGATTGGTAAGATGTGCAAAACTCACTCTGTAAACCTGTGTAATGATGAATGAATTGTGGTTACAGCGCCTGTTGCATCTGAGGCAGCAGGGCAAGCTATTTTTAAGCGCTCAGCCGCTCTGGTGGCTGCGTTTTTACCAGCGCTGCCAGCAAGATCAGCTCATGATCAATGCCGGTTATCTGGCCTACGTCACCTTGCTGTCTTTGATCCCGCTGGTGGCGGTTGGGGTGGCGATATTTACGGCGTTCCCGGGCTTTCAGGATACACGAGACGCCATAGAACATTTCATCTTTACGAATTTTGTGCCGACTTCGACTGACACCATTAAAGCCCATATCAGTGCTTTTACCGGCAATGCCAATCAGATGACTGCGGTGGGGATTGGCTTTTTGACAGCCGTTGCCCTGTTGTTGATCCGCAATGTGGACGCTGCCCTCAATCGTATCTGGCGAGTGGAAAAGTCCCGGCCGATGATGATTTCCTTCGCGATATACTGGATGGTACTGACACTGGGGCCGGTATTGTTGGGAGCCAGTATTGGGGTGACCTCTTATATTGTGTCTTTGGTATCGTTTGCCGATCAGGGGATCCCGGGCTTTAGTGGCTTTTTATTGAAGCTTTTGCCCTATGTTATTTCCATGGCAGGCTTTTTTATGCTCTATACTTTAGTACCAAATACACGCGTGTCTTATCAGGCAGCGATACCCGGGGCATTTTTTGCGGCTTTATTGTTTGAGCTGACTAAAAAAGGCTTTGCCCTGTATATCAGCCATTTCCCCTCGTATGAGGTGATCTACGGTGCCTTGGCGACAGTGCCTATTTTGTTTGTGTGGGTTTACTTGTCCTGGATGGTGGTGCTGTTAGGTGCTGAATTTACTGCCTGTTTGTCCGAAAAGGAATGTGAGGAACAAGACACACCAGAATAAAGAGGTGTGCAATGACTCAATTATATCGGCTGGAGTCTCCGCGACGTAGTTTTCACCTGGCGGTGTCCGATGGGCACCAGCTACATATTGAAGAGTTTGGGTTGGAGAGCGGGTTGCCTGTGGTGATCTGCCATGGTGGCCCGGGTAGCGGATTGTGCCGTAGCTCGGCCAGTTATTTTAACCCGCAACGCTATCGGATCATCTTATTTAGCCAGCGCGGATGCGGTCAGTCTTCGCCTCAGCAACTTACCCACAACACTACAGAGCACTTACTGCAGGACATAGATTGTCTGCTGACTTATTTAGGGATCAGGCAGTGTGTGCTGGCGGGTGGCTCCTGGGGTGCCACATTAGCGCTGTTGTTCGCACAGCGCTTCCCGGAGCGCGTGCAGGGTTTGGTTCTCTGGGCAACCTTTCTGGGGTGCCAGAGCGATTTACAGTGGCTCTATGGTGTGAGCGGTGTGGGGGCGCAATTTTATCCGGAGCGTTATCAAATTTTTAGCCAGGGGGAAGGAGATTATAAGGCGGTGTTGGCGCATTATGCCCGGTTGCTGCATTGCCAAGATGAAGTGGCCGTGCGACGGGCTGCCCAGCAATGGCATGATTGGGATCGTCAGTTGAGCATTGGCAGCCAGGCATTGCGTTATCAGCTGGACCATGAACAGGCGGTTGTTCAGCAGGCCCGGATCATGGTGCATTATTTCCACTCACGTTGTTTTATCGAGGAGCAGCAGATCTTTGCGTATGCTGACAAACTCAAGCGTCTGCCAGTCTGGATGATCCATAGCCGTCACGATTACGTCTGTCGTTTTGCGATGGCGCAGGCACTCGCTGAGCAACTGAATGCACGGTTATTGATCCTTGAAGAAGTTGGGCACTGCGCCACAAATGCAGTATATTCCGAAGCCATACGTCGCGCGGCTGATCTGCTGCTGTGTAAGCTGGCACATTAGGCGCATTATCAATCATATCCGCAAACCATTGAGGTAACAGTGCAGGGATTAATTCAAAGAGTCAGTCAGGCCAGTGTGGTGGTCGAAGGTGAGTGTGTTGGTCAAATTGGTCAGGGGATCCTGGTATTACTCGGCGTGGAAAAGGCCGATGAGCAAAAAAGTGCTGACAGCTTGCTACATAAAATCAGTAACTATCGTATTTTTACAGATGCACAGGGCAAAATGAATCTGAGTCTGAGAGACATAGAAGGAGAGTTGCTGGTGGTGTCTCAGTTTACGCTGGCTGCGGATACCAAAAAAGGCATGCGACCGAGTTTTTCTTCTGCTGCCACGCCAGCCCAGGCTGAGGCGCTTTACGAGTATTTCGTGGCTCAGGCAAAGGCGTCTGGGTTGCGGGTCGCGACTGGCCGCTTTGCCGCAGATATGCAGGTCAGCCTGTGTAATGATGGTCCTGTGACCTTTAATTTATCGGTTTAATACCAATTTGCTTAATTAAGTGAGCTATTTTGAGGCGATAAAATAGTGTCGATAACACCGCTCCCGCGTCCTGCTACCGCTGAGGCACCTACATCCCTATAGGCGAGGCAAAAATTTGTGAACCTATGTCTAAGGTATAAGGTTCTAAATGAGAAATTTTTAACGCTGTTAGCGTCCTATTTGCTCCTTCAAATAGGCCAGGTATTAAGTGAAATTGGTATAAGCAGGCCGTGCTCAGCGCGTCAAAGAAATAATGTGATTGGCGTAGTCGGGCACTTTGTGTACAAAAGGTTTTTTACCAAAGTTAGTAATAAGCAGGTGCTCGAGCTGTTTTAGCTGCGAATCGTGCTCGGCAAGAAAATTGATATACAACCTGCCACCCTCGCTGAGGGTGGCACGAATTTGTGTGTAAAACTTGTGTTCGTACAAAAATCGGGGGGCATCAAGCTGACTGAATAAATCCAGGATGATCCAGTCATAACGGCCATTGTTCTCCAGTGCCTGATAGGCATCGCTACAACTGACATTGGAGATAGGATCACCTCCAAAATAGCGCTTATAACAATGAATAATGTCAGGGTTATTATCGATAGAGGTAATCTGACAATCCGGGTAGCTGATGTGCAGATAATCCCGGATAGCACCCGCACCCAGCCCCAATTCCAGCACTTTGCCTGGGGCAGGACATTTTTGCCACAGCGCTGCTAATATCTGTAAATGCGGAAAAAGCAGCCTCTCCGGATGATTGAGCTCAATCACGGATTGCAGTGTGTCGTTTATCAGTAACCAGCGTAAGGTTTTTTCCTGGCGTACCTGTATGCTGATCTTGCCATGCTTATGCCAATACAGCAGGTGCCCGAGTTGATGACTCTGGTGCACAAACTCGTTACTGATGGTACCGGGTTCAGTAATAAAATCTTGCATAGTTACATCAGCATAGCTTGGCTTCACAGTTCTGCCACCGCGTTTCGTTGAATTTACATGACAAATTGACCAAATCTGGCCGATCATTCCCTGTTGCACACTTTTCTTGTAAGGTAAGGTCCATAAATTAGACAAAAGTTCCCCGCAAAAATGGGGGACCAGTTTGCATGAGCCGGGCACATCACCCCGCAGCGACAGGAAAAGTACAGGAGTCACCATGTTTCAAATAACAGCGCCACAGAGCAGTGAAGATTGGCAAGCGTATTATCAACTACGATGGCAGGTTTTGCGGGCACCCTGGGATCAACCCAGAGGTAGCGAACAGGATGATCTGGAGCAGGAAGCAGAGCATCGTTATATCAAAAACAACGAAGGTCAGGTGCTGGGTGTGGCACGCCTGCATTTTAATAATCAGCAGCAAGCGCAGGTTCGTTATATGGCCGTTGACGAAGCGCATCGAGGCCATCATCTTGGCAGTCGATTACTGCACGAGCTGGAGAAAATTGCCTGGACGCAGAAGGCCGAAGAGTTGGTGTTGTTTGCCCGTGAACGTGCGTTGGCTTTTTATGAGCGCCACGGTTATCAGATGGTCGAAAAAGCCCATCTTTCTTATGGTGATGTACAACACTGGAAAATGGTGAAACAGCGGCCCTCAGAGCCTGGCTGGTTCCGCCATCCACAGTGGACCCAAGTGTTACAGAATACCTGGAGAGAGTCGATCCCTATTAGTGATGCGATGGGGATTAAGGTTGAAAGTTACACTGACTGGCAATTCTCAACTCGCGCAGATCTGAAAGCGAATCTGAATCTACATAATTCGATGTTTGCGGGATCGGTTTACAGCATGGCCACCTTAACTGGGTGGGGGGCGACGTATCTGGCGCTGAAAGAATTGGCTCTGGAAGGCAATATTGTGCTGGCAGATGCTAATATTCAATATCTGAAACCCTTAACCACAGCTCCCAGTGCCACGGTCACATTGGTCGATTGCAGTGGTGAGTTGAGCGCGCTTAATGAAGAGGGTAAAGCTAAGTATCGTGTGCCGGTGAACGTTTACGACGGTGATGTGTTGGTTGCGAAGTTTGA